>JAUILL010000036.1 GCA_030433335.1 Alphaproteobacteria bacterium
AGTTTCGCTCGCCTCAAGGATTGGCGGCGGGTCGCAACACGCTACGACAGGTGTCCGAAGGTCTTCCTGTCAGCATGCGCATTAGCGGCAGTCGTCATGTTCTGGTTATGAATCCTGACCCTAGAGACTGTAATTAATTTACGGGTGCAACTTGTTAAAATATCTGTAATTATTGTTTGCAAAATAATCGCTCCGAAAAAGGAAGCAGGCACATGGCAGGTCGAATCACTCTTGTGCTGGTCGCAGCGCTGTCGCTTGCGGCGGGGCAGGCCGCATCGCAGGACTTAGTTTATCAGCCCGTGAACCCGAGTTTTGGGGGCAGCCCCTTAAACTCCGGGCATCTCCTTTCTATCGCGAGCGCGCAGCGCAACGCGACCGCATGGGATTACGAAGAGCCGCAGTCCTCCAGCTCTTTCAGCAGCGCGTCCACGGGGCTCTCGCAGGCAGAGCTCTTTGCCCGACAGCTGCAGAGCCGTCTTTTGTCGTCGCTGTCGAGCGAAGTGGTCGAGGCCATTTTCGGGGATGATCCACAGGAAAGCGGCAAAGTCGTGTTTGGTACCACCGAGATCACCTTTGACCGCGGCATCGACTCGATTGACCTGACGCTCACCGATACGGTCGACGGAACGGTGACCGAGATTTCGGTGCCACAGTTGGTCGTAAACTGATGGCTTGGTGGGCGAGAACCGCTGCGGCCGGTGTTGCCGCGCTTGGCCTATCTGCATGCGATGCGAACCTTCCGGGCTTCTACCGTGATCTGGACAACGCAAAATTTGCGGCAGAGCAACCACAGACAACGGATCAATCGCAGGCGCTTTTGAATGTCCCGGCGCCAGCGCAAAAGCTGACCGTGTCGGTCTTTGAGATGCCGGATCTAAGTGGTCAGTACAAAGAGACAACAACCGGTCAGAACCTGTCACGCGCGGTCACGCAGGGCGCGGCGGACATTCTGATCAAATCTCTGGTCGAAGCCGGAGGACGTCGCTGGTTCAGTGTTCTGGATCGTGCGGCCTTGGACAGCCTTCTCAAAGAACGCCAGATCGTCACCGAAATGCGCCGCATCTACCGTGGCGAGACAGAGGTCGACCCAACTGCGCTGAGACCGATGGATCATGCGGGCATCATGATCCAAGGCGCCATTGTGGGGTATGACTCGAATATCGTCTCGGGCGGCATCGGCGCGCAGTATCTGGGGATCGGTGCAAACCGACGGTACAAGCTTGACGTGGTGACGGTCAGCTTGCGTGCGGTCTCCACGGGCTCTGGCGAGGTTCTTGCCGCTGTAATGGTCCGCAAGCCCATCGCGTCGATTTCGACGCAGGGGAACGTGTTCCGCTATGTGGCTTTGGATGAAATCCTGGAAAGCGAGCTGGGTGTCGCAATGAACGAACCCAAGCAAGTCGCGATAGAAGCTGCCGTTCAGAAGGCCGTACTGACCCTGATTGCAGAGGGCGTGGATGTGGGGCTTTGGGCTTTTGCCGATCCGGCTGGAGGCAAAGCTTTCTTGGACGCATACCGCCGCGAGAAATACGGGCAGGGGGCTGCGCCGGTCGAGCCGGTCTCGGCGCGCACGAAGCGCGGTTTGTTCATCCCGCGGACCGTCCCTGCGAAACCTGAACCCGAAGTGGTATCCGCTCCGATCATCACACCTCAAAACGAAGGGGTCGCCCCTCCTGTTGATCCGTCTTCGGACGAAGTTCTGGGGTAGGCTATCAAACGGTGCCTCCCTTCAGGTTTGAAGGAGGCGAAAGACATATGCAATTCACGGAAAGGAGGCCTGTTACCCCACGTCACATCATGGCACTTCAAGGAGATCAAAGATCATTTCCTTGTCTGAGCCATGAGTCACTTCCTGAAACATATCTGTCTGAGCGCTCTTGTCTGTGGGGTTCCCTTGGGGGCAGCCCATGCAGGGACAAACACAATCCAGATCATTCAGGTGCAGACCGAGCCATCGCTTGATGACCCTTCGCTCTTTGATCGTCCGCTTGTTGCCGATCTGTCGGTGACCGGCACGCACAATGACATCCAACTGCACCAAATTGGTTCTGGGCACGAGGCGCATCTGACTGTTGCTGGTTCGGATTGCCATGTTCTGATCGAGCAGACTGCGGTCGGCGAATTCGCCAGCATCCACCAAGCCGGAATCGGCAATTCACTGGTGTTGTTTCAGGGGCATTGAAACCTTTTCACCTCGGAGATCGTCATGAGGTGCATGAAACACACGACACTTCTGCTTACCGGTCTTTTGTGCGCGCCCCTGTCTGCTGTTGCAGACGGGAACAAGCTCTATCTGCTTCAAAATTCTCCGACCCAAGGGATCGCCGAGGGGAACCAGATCGAGGTGGACCAATCCAATTCCCTCTATTCCGAACTGGGAAGCGAGGAGACGCCCTTGGTCCAAGAGGGCTTTGCAAACGCAGCCCAGATCATGGTGGAAGGAACTGGCTCGCAGGTTGCGCTATCACAGGAAGCGAAAAATGCTGTTGGAAATCAGGGTGTTATACTTGCCTACAATGGCGCGAACGCTCGGTTGGAGCAGACGGGCACCGAGAACAGCGGAACAATCGGTCTAGGCGGCGTGAATCTTGACGGCAATCTGATCCAAGAAGGAAGCCAGCTTACTGGAACTCTGGTGGCTGTAGGGGACAATGCAACCGTGTCCCTCACGCAAACTGGTACCGATCTGTACGGGCGCCTCGAGGTCGAAGCCTACAATAGCTATGTCAGATATAAAATGGAGGGGAATGGCCTGTATAATCCAGGCGCGCCCCTACGCATCTATACATTCAATCGCGATATTTCCGTCACGCAGCGCAATCTTTGGGGCAATGGAAACGGCAACGGGAACGGAAACATCGGGAACGGGAATGGCAACGGAAACAACGGAAATGGCAACGGCAATAACGGGAATACCGACGGGAATAACGGGAACGGCAACGGGAATGGAAACGGGTCATGAAAGGGTTTCGCACTGCGGCTCTGGCGGCCGCGTTGACTGTCTTTAGCAGTCTGGCGCAGGGGCAGACACTTAGTGATCTGATCTCGGCCTTTTCTGGCGAGTGGTATTCGTTTGATCGCGTCCGCTCCCAGAATGGCGGTGTTTGCAAGATCGATCTGACAGCAGAGAAGCTTGGGAACGTCTTTGTCGCGCGGTCTGAAAGTTGCGGCGCTGCGATGGACTTGCTTGGTGCTTGGGGAATTGCCGACGGCCAGATCGTGCTCTTGACCGAAGACCAGCGGACCCTCGGGGTCCTCGGCGGCAATCAGACCCGCATGACCGGCGACGATCTGGCTTCGGGTCGGAGCCTGATCCTGGAGCGTCGGCAGCCCAGTGGGTTTGTCATTACCCTCCAGCAAGCGATCCGCAACCAGAGTTGCCTCTATGTCGGCTATACCGCCGATTGCTCGGATAAGGCTGATGTGGCCGAACTTCTGGCGGCGAAAGCAGATGCCTCTGTGCCATTGGAAACGGCGGCGCGGCTGAACCTGCGCAATCAGCCGCGGCGCGATGCTGCGGTTGCGCTGGTGCTCGATCGTCTTACGCAAGTCTCGGCGCTAGAGTGCCTGACTGCGAGTGATGGAATCTGGTGCAAGGTCGATGTGGACGGCACCGTAGGATGGCTGGCCCGAAACGGGCTGCGCCAACAAAAATGGGCCGTCACGACATTCGAATTGGCGTCCAAAGGGCCGGTCTTAAAAGTCCAGCCCTAGATCCAGTGTCTTGGCAGAGTGGGTCAGGGCGCCCGAGCTGATATAGTTCACGCCGGTCGCTGCCACCTCTGCGACGCGGGGCAAGGTCATGTTGCCAGAGGCTTCCAGCACCAGTTTGCCCGCGTTCATGGCTACGGCTTTCTCCAAGGTCGGGGTGTCCATGTTGTCCAGCAGCACCACATCCGCGCCACCGATCTCGAGCACTTGCTCCAGCTGTTCCAGCGTATCGACCTCAATCTCGACCCGCATCATGTGGCTAGCCTGAGCCTTCACGGCCTCAAGGACGGGCGCAATGCCGCCCGCCGCCGCGATGTGGTTGTCCTTGATCAGGATCGCGTCGGACAGGCTGAAGCGATGGTTGAACCCGCCTCCGTGCAGAACCGCTTGCTTTTCCACCAAGCGCAGACCGGGTGTGGTCTTGCGGGTGCAGGTGATGCGGCAGTCGGTGCCTTTGGTCTCGGCCACATAGCGCGCGGTCATGGTCGCGATGCCGGTCAGTCGCCCCGCAAAGTTCAAAGCGACCCGCTCGCCCGACAGAATTGACGCCGCGCTGCCTTCGATGGTCATCAGCACATCACCCTTGGCGCAGGGCTGGCCATCGGCAATCAGAGTCTCGATTTTCAGCGTAGGGTCCACCAGATGAAACGCGATCCGTGCGATCTGCATGCCAGAGACGACACCCGCCTCGCGCGCGTTTAGCCGCGCTGTATAGGTCACATCTGCTGGGATCACCGTGCGCGTGGTAATGTCGCCATAGGTGCCAAGGTCCTCGGCCAGCGCGTTGCGGATCACAGGTTCCAGAACCAGATCGGGCAGGGGGGAATTCATCGCTTACTCCTTGGCGTAGCGGGCGCGGATATCCATGGCTTCGGCCAGTGTCATGATGGACCTCTCGCCGGTCGGGTTGGTCTGCGGGAAGTCAGAGCGGAAATGCGCTCCCCGACTTTCTTCGCGTATCAAAGCGGCGGCGGCAATCAGCGTTGCGGTCGCAGTCATGTTTTTCAGGGCGTCGCAATTCGGCTGGCTGAATTCGATCAGGTAGATGCGGGCCAGCGCGTCCTTCAGGTCAGCGCCATTGCGGACGACTCCGACCTTGTCGGTCATGATCTGGCGCAGGTCCGCCACAAGATCTTCGCGTGGGGCGGCGATGGTGCCTTGGGTTTCCACATGGACGTCGGGCGCCGGCGCCGCGTCGCCTAGGCCTGCCATGATCGATTTGGCCGCTCGGCGGGCGTAAACCAAAGCCTCAAGCAGGCCATTCGACGCCAGACGGTTCGCGCCGTGCAATCCGGTCGACGCACATTCGCCGCAGCACCAGAGCCCGTTCAACGAGGCGCGCCCTTCGTCATCCACCTTGATCCCGCCCATGTGGTAGTGGGCGGCGGCGGCAACGGGGATCGGCTGGGTGACAGGATCAATGCCGGACCGCAAGCAGGCTTCGGCCACGGCGGGGTACTGGGTCATGATCTCGGGGCCGATGGCTTCGCGGGTGTCCAGCGCCGGTTCATAGCCCGCCTGAGTCTGAGCATAGATGCCACGGGCGACGATGTCGCGGGGGGCCAGTTCGGCGTCAGGATGCAGGCGCTCCATAAAGCGCTTGCCCTGCTTGTTAATCAGGATCGCCCCTTCGCCGCGCAGGGCTTCGGTTGCCAAGGGGGCAGGGTCTTCGCCGCACGCAATGGCGGTGGGGTGGAATTGGACAAACTCGGCATCAGCAATCTCGGCGCCCGCGCGGGCGGCCATGCCGATTACCTGACCGCGAATGCGGGGAGGGTTGGTCGTCAGTTTGTACAGGCCACCTGAGCCACCACCGGCCAACAAATGCGCCGCGCCCTGTACCAGCACGGGCGCTGCACGCTCGTCGCCGGATTGGGAAACCCAGACGCCAGTCACGCGGCCATCGACCACATCGAGACCTGTTGCCAGATGTCCTTCGAGCACCTGCACCGACGGGGTGTCCCGCACGGTTGCGATCAAGGCCTTCATGATCTCGGCACCCGCCTGATCGCCGCGCACGCGAACAACACGGGCAAAGCTATGGGCGGCTTCGCGGCTCATCACGTAGCCACCGTCGTCCGTCCGGTCGAAGGGCGTGCCGAGGGTCGTCAGGTTCAGGATGTGCTCGCGGGCTTCGTCGCAGACTGCGGTTGCTACGTGAGCGTCCACCGTACCCGCACCTGCCAGAACCGTGTCACGGGCGTGATCTTCGGGCGTGTCGCGGGCGTCCATTGCCGCCGCCACGCCGCCTTGGGCCCACGCAGAACTTGCGCCTTCGCCCAAGACCTCGGGCGAGATCATCAACACGGGGTAGGGGGCAAGGGTCAGCGCCGCATAAAGCGCGCCGAGGCCCGCCCCGACGATCACCACCCGTTCGGTGGTCACACTGGTCATGATAGGATCAGAGCCCCAGTTTCTTGGACATATCGATCATGCGCTGCACGGCCAGACGCGCGCCCTCGGCCACCGCGGGATCGACCTCGATCTGGGTGGTCATGGTGTGCAGGCTCCAGAGGACTTTCTCGAGAGTGATCATCTTCATGTACGGACACATGTTGCAGGGGCCGACGAAATCGACCTCGGGCAAGGCATCCGCAATGTTCGAGGCCATCGAGCATTCGGTCACCAGCATCGCCTTTTCGGGCTTGTGATCGGTGACGTACTTGATGATCCCGCTGGTCGAGCCGCTGAAGTCCGAAGCCTCGACCACCGAAGGCGGGCATTCGGGGTGGGCGATGACCACAGTACCGGGGTTCCATTCGCGGAACTCGTTGATGTCCTTGGCGGTGTACTGCTCGTGGACGATGCACGAACCTTCCCACCAGACGATGCGCTTGTTCTTGACCTTCTGGGCCACGTTTTGCGCCAGATACTGGTCGGGGGTCATGATGACGGTGTCCGCCTCCAGTGCCTCGACGATCTGGATCGCGTTCGAGCTGGTGCAGCAGATGTCAGACGCGGCCTTCACCTCGGCGGTGGTGTTCACATAGGTGACCACGGGCGCGCCGGGGAACTGCTTGCGCATCTGTTCGATGCCAGCGGGGGTGATGCTTTCGGCCAGCGAGCAGCCAGCCTCCATGTCAGGCATCAGAACAGTTTTCTGGGGAGACAGGATTTTCGAGGTCTCGGCCATGAAGTGCACGCCGCCCTGAACGATCACGTCTGCTTCGACCTTCGCGGCCTCAATCGCCAACTGCAGGCTGTCGCCAACAACGTCCGAGATGCCGTGAAAGATATCCGGCGTCATGTAGTTATGTGCCAGTATGACCGCGTTGCGCTCGCGCTTCAGGTCATTGATCGCCTTGATAAACGGTGCGGCCTTCAGGAAGTCCGGCGGCGTGACGACACGGTCCATCTTCTTATAGATGTCGGACAGGCTCTCTGCCAGCTCGGCCGAGGGACGCAGGTCATAGATCTCGGACAACTCCGAGCGGACGGTGTTCATATCGAGCACTTCAGGATCCTCCTAGTGCGCGAGACCCGGGGCCAGTCGTTCTGTCTGGCGGATGCGGGCCGGCGCAATTCCTTTACCGGCAGGCGAGATAAAACGAGGCCTTCTTCTACAGGTGTTTCGTGCAGGGTCAATGTCGGCTGCGCCTGTTTGCCCCCGCTTTCACACGAAATATGTAGGAATTATGACGCAGAATACTACCCATGATTGTGCTGCGACTTTGGTCGGCCCCGCCCAAGGGTGATGCAAATCCGCCAAATCCACAGCGGAATTCGCAAAAGTGAACAAAGAATATCTAGGCAAATCAACCGGACGGGGGCATACAGATCGTCACCCGTTCCATCCATTTGGTACCGTGCCGTGCACATTCGTCTTGAAAAGGTCAACCACATCCGCCGCCAGCGCCGGTATTGCGTGATTTCCTCGGGGCAGACGCTCTTTGGAGAGTGGTTCGTGCAACGCGAAACAGGGCGGATCGGATCGCACGGCGGCCAGCAGAGCGTAGAATACGTCAGCAGCTGGCAAGAGGCCTATGAAGCAATCGAGGAAATGAAGCGCGAAACCTGCCGCAAAGGCTATGCGCCGATCCCCGTGCAACTGCATTTGTTCTGAAATCATCCGCGACTTCCTGCCGCTGTTGCCTGCTAAAATAGGGGCAAATGGTCATTTTTTGGCGTTTTTCGTTTCGGTATACAATGGCACACATTGACTTGGTTGTCCGTCCGATCTAAGGCAGAGGCGACTAAGCGGCGCGCATACTGCCCGTCGCCCACGGCGTCAGATTTCGGAGAAACGAAGCCATGACAAAAAGCGATACCCCCGACATCATTTATACCATCGTTGACGAAGCGCCCGAGCTGGCCAGCGCATCGCTGCTGCCGATCATCCGCTCGTTTGCGAGCAAGGCAGACATTAGCGTCGAAACCCGGAACATCTCGGTGGCGGGCCGTATTCTGGCTGTGTTCCCCGAATACCTGACCGAAGAGCAGCGCATCAGCGACGATCTGGCCGCTCTGGGTGAACTGGTAAAGACCCCCGAAGCCAACGTTATCAAGCTGCCGAACATCTCGGCCTCGATGCCGCAGCTGAACGCCGCGATCAAAGAATTGCAGGACAAGGGCTACGCTGTCCCCAGCTACCCCAACGATCCCCAGACCGACGAAGAAAAAGAAATCCAGAAGCGCTACGACGCGATCAAAGGTTCGGCCGTGAACCCCGTTCTGCGTGAGGGCAACTCGGACCGTCGTTCAGCCAAAGCCGTCAAAGAATTCGCCAAAGCCAACCCCCACTCGATGGGCGACTGGTCGGCTGACAGCAAAACCATCGTCGCGTCCATGGACGGCGATGATTTCTATGCCAACGAAAAGGCGACCACCATCACTGCCGCTCAGGCAGGTGGCGCGAAGATCGTCTTCACCGGCGAAGATGGCAGCACCAAAGTTCTGAAGGACGGCCTGTCCTACGAAGAGGGCACCATCGTTGACGGAACCTTCCTGTCGGCGTCCGCTCTGAGCGCCTTCGTGAAGCAGGAAATCGCCTCGATGGAACCCGGCGTTCTGTTCTCGGTGCACCTGAAAGCCACCATGATGAAGGTCTCGGACCCCATCATCTTTGGCCATTTCGTCAAAGGCTATCTGGAAGACTTCATCGCCAAGCACGGCGATAAGCTGAAAGAACTGGGCTTCAACCCGAACCAAGGTCTGGGTGATCTGGAAGCCAAGATCGCTGGCAACGAAGAGCTGGAAGCAGACTACAAAGCTGCGATGGCCGCGAAGCCCGACATGTACATGGTGAACTCGGACAAGGGTATCACCAACCTGCACGTGTCGTCGGACGTGATCATCGACGCCTCGATGCCTGCAGTAATCCGCGCTGGCGGTATCGGCTGGGGCCCCGATGGCAAGCCTGCACCGACCAAGTGCTGTATCCCCGACAACTGCTACGCCGGTGTCTATGACGAGACCATCGAGTTCTTCAAACAGAACGGCAAGCTGGACGTCACCACCTGTGGCGCCGTGTCGAACTGTGGTCTGATGGCTCAGAAAGCCGAAGAGTACGGCTCGCACCCCACCACCTTTGAAATGGACGCCCCCGGCACCGTTCAGATCGTTCTGGACAGCGGCGAGGTCATCATCGAGCACAAAGTGGACACCGGCGACATCTGGCGTTCGTGCACCGCAAAGAAAGAGCCGATCCTCGACTGGATCAAGCTGGGCATCAACCGCACCAAAGCGACCGGTCTGGCGGCCTTCTGGCTGGATGCAAACCGCGCTCACGATGCAGAGCTGATCAAATACGTCGAGCCTGCGCTGAAAGAAGCCGGTATCGAAATCCCGATCATGGCGCCCCGTGAAGCGACCCGCTTTACCCTCGAGAACATGGTTCAGGGCAAAGACGTTGTCACCATCACCGGCAACGTTCTGCGCGACTACCTGACCGACCTGTTCCCCATTCTGGAACTGGGCACCTCGGCCAAGATGCTGTCGATCGTGTCGCTGATGCAGGGCGGTGGTCTGTTCGAAACCGGTGCCGGCGGTACCGCACCCAAGCACGTCCAGCAGGTCATCGAAGAGAGCCACCTGCGTTGGGACAGCCTTGGCGAGTTCTGCGCACTGGGTGAATCGTTCAAGTTCCTCGCGGGCAAGGGCGATGCAAAAGCTGGCGTTCTGGGTGATGCGGTCGAAGTCGCAACCCAGAAGGTTCTGGAAAACGATAAGTCGCCCAAGGGCCGCGTTGGTCAGATCGACAACCGTGGCAGCCACTACTACTTCGCCAAGTATTGGGCAGAGGCTCTGGCCGCTCAGTCCGAAGATGCAGATCTGGCAGCGGCCTTTGCTCCGGTTGCCAAAGAACTGGCGGACAAAGAAGAGGCCATTCTGGCAGAGATCGCGGAAGTCGACGGCAAGCCCGGCGACATGGGCGGATACTATCTGCTGGACGCCGCTAAGGTTGCTGCGATCATGCGCCCGAGCGCGACCTTGAACGCCATCATCGGCTAATTCAGGCGTCTATACGAATTTGAATAAGCGGGTCTCTGGCCCGCTTATTTGTTTTTTATCAGAGGCTTGTGTGGGGAAGTTGATGAGAAATCCAGCCGAGGTGGGCCTGATCAGCGATCTCCCCTGATCCATACGTTTTCGCATGAATTGGTTGTCTATTCGAAATTTTTGCCCTGCCTGACCTATGCATCAATCCAGTAAAGCGAAGCATTTGGCGCAATGATGCTGCTGTCCCAAGGCCTTACTAAAATGACCTTTGCGTTGAGCCGTGCCCAAGACGCGCTCGCCAAAGTGCAAACTGGCCGTGGTCCAGAACTGGATCGACACCCTAGGTCAGAGCGGTCGTGCACAGATTTCGTTCTCAAGGGTCTGCGTCTGGTAGCTTTGGTGTGGTTCAGATCGATCTCACTGGGGGCCCGAAAGGGGCCTTCGCTGCGGATCGCTAGAGGTCGAGCGCCGTAGTGTGATAATTACAATTACTCAAGGGAGTCTCGCGCTCATATTTTCCATAAGCAGCAGATAAATATGTGACTGTTGGTCAGTCTTTGCGTGCAAGCGGAGAGCTTTCAGGCTGTTTTATGAAACTTCACCTTAATTTTGCCTTAGTCGCTCGGTAGCCAAAACTGTGTTCGACGCAGTGTGTGTATCCGGAGTTGTGTGATGGCGACGACCTTTGAAGTCCTGTATCTTGGGCAGCTGAGCCAGATTGATACGGATCAGACAAACAAAATCGCGGAAAATGCGGCCGGGATTCTCGGGACTTACGGCAGCGCTGGGGCACCACTTTACGATTACATTGCAACCGTCAGCCCCAATTCCCAGACACAGGGGCCGAGCACGACATATGCGAGCTCGAATACGGGCGGCTACGACACCTTTAATCTGAACTACAGAGGGACCACTTACTCCAACCTGCAGTTCGATGCGGTTGCGCGCTATGTCATCACCCTCACTTACTCGGACGGCACAACAGCGAATGCCACCGCTCTGGTGTTCCAGGAAGCATCTGGGGCGACCTTTCTAGCGCCAGACACGAGCAATACCGAAGATCAAGCGGCGCTCTCGGCCAAGCCGATCCAGTCTCTGACGCTGAACAGTGTTTCGTCTTCAACGGGTGACTCCAATGGAGATATGGCGGCGAGTCGCGTCGCAAACGGATTCTCCGCGCCAGTCAACGGCACGTCTGGCAATGACTCGATGGGAGTTGGCTACACCGACGCCGAAGGCGATCGGATCACCAACGGGAATGACTCCATAGTCGCCGGTGACGGAAATGACACGATTTCGGCGGGTGGCGGCAACGACACCATTTATGGCGGAAACGGCAACGACAGCATTCAAGGCAACGATGGCGCCGACTACATCGACAGTGGTGCGGGCACCGACACCATTGACGGCGGGGCAGGCAACGACACCATCCTTTATGGCGATGGTCTGGACGTGGTCTATGGTGGTGCGGGCGATGACTATATCGACGACCAGCCCGGGACGCAGCTGAACGGCGCAAACACCGTTCACGGTGGGGATGGCAACGATACCATCTACACCGGCAACGACAACGACGTGATCTACGGTGAACAAGGTGCTGATGCCATCTACGGGGAGTGGGGGCACGATACGCTCGATGGCGGCACAGAAAACGACACGCTCTTTGGCGGTGACGGCAATGACAGCCTGATCGGCGGCGCTGGCAATGACGAGATCTGGGGCGGCAACGACAACGACATCATCTACGGTGATGACGGCGCAGACTTCTTGTCTGGCGATGCGGGCGACGACACCATCTGGTTCGGCTCTGGCGATGACACGGTATATGGCGGCGACGGCAACGATAGCATCGATGACCGCCCCGGAGACGGTCTGGTTGGCGACAACTACATCGACGGCGGAACGGGCAATGATACGGTTTGGGCCGGTTATGGCTCGGACACGATCATTGGCGGCACGGGTGATGACTCAATCCACGGCGATCAGGGCGACGACACCATCGAAGGTGGCGAAGGCGTTGACGTCCTGTGGGGGGATGCAGGCAACGACGTCATCGACGGCGGTGCGGGTAACGACTACATCATCGTTGGCGATGGCTATGATACGATTGTCGCCAGCAGTGGCTCTGACAATATCTATCTATTTGACCTGAACGATGATGATGCGGACGGGCGCACCAATACCCAGATCGATGTCAGCAACCTGACCGATGCCCAAGGCAACCCTGTCCGCTGGGATGATGTGACCGTCACTGACGACGGTAGCGGGAATGCGGTTCTGACTTTCCCCAACGGCGAACAGATGATCCTGCAGGGGGTCGCGCCCGCGACGGTGAACAATCAGGCTGCTCTGGTCAGCATGGGTGTGCCATGCTTTACCGTGGGGACGATGATCCTGACCCCGGCGGGCGAGGTGCCGATCGAAACCCTGCGCCCCGGTGATCTGGTGGTGACACGGGACAATGGACCCCAGCCTCTGATCTGGTCGGGTGCGCGCCACCTGAACAGCCAAGAACTGGCCGATCATCCTGAGTTGCGCCCCGTGCGGATCAACCCCGGTGAATGGGCGGGGCCGCGCGGACTGCTCGTGTCGCCGCAGCACGGGATGTATGCCCGTGGCAGCGCCCGTGGTGGTACTGACCAGTTGATCCGCGCCACGCATTTGGCGCGACTTCATGGCGGCAAAGTGCGGATCGCCCATGGGGTGACCAGCGTGACCTATGTCCATCTGATGTTCGAAGAGCATCAGGTGATCTTTGGCAACGGCATCGCGTCCGAGAGTTTCTATCCTGGCAAGTGGGGCTTGTCGGGGCTGGCGCCCGCATGCCGCCGCGAAATCCTGCACCTGTTCCCCGACCTGAAGCAGATGGAGGCGCCTAAGGCCTATGGTGCGACCGCCATGCCCTTTGCCCGCTTCAAAGAGCTGCCCCGCAGTCTGTATGATCTGTCGCTAAACACCTTTGACGCGGAGCGCTTTAAGCGGCGGGCATAAGTGCGGCACATTTTGAATGGCTTTGGGCGATACATGGATTGATTGCCGTCTCTGCCCGCCAAGGCGAGCAAGGTCGACCAACCGCGCTGCGATCTTGGTCCTTTGATCGCATCCCGCGCATCAAAGCTGGCCAACTAAGGGGGTTAGATGGACGAAGCGTTCGGTCACAGAACACCTCGTTCCACGAGCCTTTTCTCGCACCTAGATTTGTGCCATATGCTCGGCCCGCCTTATATGGTTGGCAGAGCATGCCTTCCTCACAACTGGCGTAGCCGCTGCTTTTCGGGGCAGGCCTGCCCAATAATGCAGGGCTGTCTTCGATATATCGGTGGTCTGGCAGCATGGATCGGTCGAAAAAAAGAATAGGAATTCAAGTGGATAAGGATATCTCTCGATCTGCCCGTCTGAGCGTGGCCCCGATGATGGACTGGACCGACCGCCACTGTCGCTATTTTCACCGGCTGATCAGTGGCGAGACCTTGCTCTACACTGAAATGGTCACAGCCCCCGCATTGGTTCGCGGCGGCGCGCTTCATCTGTTGGACTATTCGCCCGAAGAGCATCCCGTCGCGCTTCAGCTTGGGGGCTCTGATCCTGCTGAACTGCGCCAAGCCGCCCGAATGGGGGCAGAGGCGGGCTATGATGAGGTCAACCTGAATGTTGGCTGTCCTTCGGACCGCGTGCAGTCCGGCTGTTTCGGCGCAATCCTTATGACACGTCCCGAATTGGTCGCCGACTGCGTTAGCCATATGCAAGCCGAGTGCAGCGCCGAAGTCACCGTTAAGTGCCGTATTGGTGTGGACGAGCAGATCCCAGAGGAAGTGCTCCCCGCCTTCATTGAAACGGTCGCGGCGGCAGGCGTCACCCGGTTCACGATCCACGCCCGCAAGGCTTGGCTCGAAGGTCTGAGTCCCAAAGAAAACCGCGATATTCCGCCGCTCGACTATCCGCTGGTTCACAAGGTGAAGGCTGCCTATCCACACCTGCATCTCTCGATCAATGGCGGGATCGCGACGCTGGACGAGGCAATGCCCCACCTGGAACAAGGGCTCGACGGGGTGATGATTGGCCGCGCAGCTTATCATCAACCCTACGATATCCTCGGGACGGCGGATCAGCGCGTCTATGGCGGCGCACCTGCGCCAACCCGCGCCATCATTGTCGAACAGATGCTGCCCTACATCGAAGCCCACCTGACCAATGGCGGCAAACTGAACCAGATCACACGCCACATGCTGGGCCTGTTTGCTGGCCAACCTGGCGCACGCCAATGGCGGCGCTACCTGTCTGAAAACGCCCATGTTTCGGATGCGGGCCCCGAAACGCTCATCGAGGCCCTGAAACGCATCCCTGACGCTGCCTGAGCTCTTGTCTCTGGCGCTAACGATCGCTAGGGCTGAAAGAGCATCTCAGGAGGAGAGAGTTATGCAGGCCGAGATACTTCTTCCGCTTCTTGCGCTACTTTTGGGCATCGGTGCCTTTGCTGGTATTCTGGCAGGGCTCCTTGGGGTCGGAGGCGGGATCGTGCTCGTGCCGGCGTTCTTCTATACCTTCTCGCACCTCGGTTACGGCAGCGACGAACTGATGCGCATCTGCCTTGCGACATCCCTCGCCACAATCATCGTGACCTCTGCGCGGTCCGTGCACAGCCATAACAAAAAAGGCGCTGTGGATTGGGAGATTCTCAAGACCTGGGCTCCGGGCATCGGCATCGGTGCGATTGTCGGCGTTTTGGCTGTCGCGCAATTGCGCTCTTCGGCGTTGCAGGGGATTTTCGGGGTTCTGGGCATTTTTATCGGCCTGTGGATGGCCTTTAGCAAATCCGAGTGGCGCATCGGAGATCAGATGCCATCGCCGCCAACGCGCATGGTTCTTTCTCCGATTGTCGGTTTCCTATCGGTGCTGATGGGGATCGGAGGAGGCAGCTTCGGCGTCCCGCTCATGACCCTGTATGGGACCCCGATCCACCGCGCCGTGGCGACCGCCGCAGGTTTTGGCGCGCTGATCGCGATCCCTTCGGTCGTGGCATTTCTTTTTGTGCCGATCTCGGCAGAGGTGCGTCCGCCGCTGACCATCGGTGCGGTCAATCTGGGGGCCTTTGCCGTCGTCGTCTGCATGACCATGATCACCGCCCCGATCGGTGCCAAGATCGCCCATTCGCTAAACCCCAAGCCGCTCAAGCGGGTGTTCGCAATGTTCCTTCTTCTGGTCGCAGGCAACATGCTGCGCAAATCCCTGGGTCTGTAAAACGAACTCAGCCGGCTTCATCTTGGCCCAAATACCCTCGCCGAAGGCACCGCGCCGACCGGCGCGGCCTGCAACAGGAGACACCCGATGACTGCGATTATGATTCAGGGAGCTGGCTCCAATGTCGGCAAGTCTCTCTTGGTTGCGGGCCTTTGCCGCGCTGCACGCCGCCGTGGGCTGTCAGTTGCTCCGTTCAAGCCGCAGAACATGTCGAACAACGCGGCCGTGACCTCGGATGGCGGAGAGATCGGGCGCGCTCAAGCGTTGCAGGCCGTCGCCTGCGGGATCCCGCTGCACACCGATATGAACCCTGTACTGCTGAAACCCGAGACCGACGTAGGGGCTCAGGTCGTGGTCCAAGGCAAACGCATCGCAACGGTCAAGGCGCGGGACTACGCCAAGCTCAAACCCCAGCTTATGACGAGCGTGCTTGAGAGTTTCGAGCGCCTCAAGGCTGCCCATGATCTGGTCATCGTCGAAGGTGCGGGCAGTCCGGCGGAAGTCAATCTACGGGCAGGGGACATCGCCAATATGGGTTTCGCCTGTGCCGCAGATGTGCCCGTGATCCTTGCTGGAGATATCGACAGAGGCGGCGTGCTCGCACAGATGGTGGGTACGCAGGCCGTGCTGCCCGATCAAGATAACGCGCAGATCGCGGGCTTCTTGATCAACAAATTCCGCGGAGATGTGAGCCTCTTTGATGACGGCTACAAAATGATCGCCGACCGCACGGGATGGCAGGGGTTCGGCGTGCTGCCGTACTTCCCGGATGCATCGAAACTGCCCGCCGAAGATGCGCTCGACCTGCCGACCCGCTCCAGCGGGCGTGGGTTCAAGGTGGTGTGCCTTGGTCTGTCCCGCATCGCCAATTTCGACGATCTCGATCCGCTCGCGCAGGAAGAGGGCGTCGATTTAACTGTCCTACGCGCAGGGCAAGCCATCCCCGGCGACACCGATCTGGTGATCATCCCAGGCAGCAAATCCACGCGGGGCGACTTGGCCTATCTACGTGCGCAAGGCTGGGACATTGACCTGCAGGCCCATGTGCGGCGCGGCGGCTACGTGCTGGGGATTTGTGGGGGCTATCAGATGCTGGGGCAGGTGGTCCGCGACCCGATGGGTGTCGAAGGTGCGGCGGGCGAAGATGCGGGCTTAGGCTTGCTGGACGTTACCACCGAGATGACCGGCGACAAACGCCTGACCCAAGTGCGTGCGACCCACGCTGCCAGCGGGATCGAGCTTGATGGCTACGAAATCCATATTGGCCGCACGGACGGCGCAGACCGTGCACGGCCCTTTGCCATCCTCGATGGCCAGCCCGAAGGCGCCATGTCGGCAGACGGTCGGGTCATCGGCAGCTACTTGCACGGGATGTTCACGGACAATGCCTTCCGCAGCGCTTTTCTCAAGGGCTTTGGCGTTCAGTCCGGTCAACTGAATTACGGGCAGGTGGTCGAACAGACCCTCGATGCGCTCGCCGACCATATGGAGGCGCATCTGGATGTAGACGGCCTTCTGTCGCTGGCCCGTTAACCCATTAGGTAAATCAGCGAACTAACTGTGAAAAACGAAAGCGTTGTCGTGAACACCAGTGTGGTCGCGGTGATGCTCTCGATCCCGTAGCGTTGGCCAAAAATCGGAAAGATCGACAGCATCGGCACCGCCGCAAAGAGTGCCGCGCCAAGCATGTAACTGGGGTCTGCCATCGGGAAGGCCAGCATCCCTGCGGTCACGAGAACGGGGTGCACCACCAGCTTGCCGGTGGCGATCATTGCGGTCTCCACAGAGATCGCTTTGACTGGGAAACTGGCCACCGTCGCGCCAACGACGAACAGGGCGACCACAGGCGCTGTCGCAGTGAAATAGCCGATGACGGTCCACAAAACCTCGGGGATGGGCAGGCCTGTAAAGCGCACAACCAAGCCGATGACCAGACCGGCGAAGATCGGGTTTTTGTAGAGCCCCTTGAGCGCTTTGCCAAAGGCACTTGTAAACCGTTCATCGGGATAGGCCCCTGCGTCTGCCAGAGCAATCGCAAGCGGGATCATCAGAATATTCTCGACGATCAGCGCCCAAGCCAGAATGTCGAAGGCCACTTCGCCAACCACAAGCGCCGCGATGGGGTAGCCCATAAAGCCGCTGTTGGAGTTCGACATGCCCAGACCATACAGGGCGCTCTCGGTGATGGAATTCTTGCGGAAATGCCGCATCACCCACATGCCACCCAGCAGCAAGACAAGCGAGGCACCGCCATAAACCATCATGAAATGCCAGTTCAGCGCCGCGCCCCCTTGGCGGTTGACCGCGCCCATAATCATGACGGGCATACAGATACGAATGACAAAAGAGCCGAGCGCTTTGGGCACATCGCGCATCAGGTATCCCGATTTCAAGGCGATGAACCCTGTCGCGATCAGGGTGTAGATCGGGGTCGTGATTGCGAGAATGCTCATCATCTTAGGGGAAACCTTTGGCAATCGGGCTGTTAGCGCCGTTTCCAGTGATGCGCGAAGGCCTTGCCCAAGGCAAGGGGGGCACGTGAACCAAGGCTTGCTTTCTGATGGCGACAGGCGTTCAGTCTGCCAGAGTAGAGCGGTTTGCATAGGGAGCAGGCGATGGCCGAAATTCTGGTTCTCGGGGCAGGGATGATCGGGGTGTCGACGGCGCTCGCCTTTCAGGAGCGAGGGCACTCTGTCACGTTGCTGGACCGCCGCGATCCGGGTCTTGAGGCCAGCTATGGCAACGCGGGCCACATCAGTGGCGACAGCTCAGAGCCTTTTCCTCTGCCGCGCGATGCCGGGACTTTGGCGGCCTTTGGTCTCGGCCTTCGAAACGATGTCACTTATGACATTCGGGCAGTGCTTCGAATGGCGCCGGCGCTCTGGCAGTATTTCCGGCACTGCCGTCCGGATCGCTTGGAGCGCCAAGCGCGGATCTACGCAGAGATGTCCAAGCGGTCGACCGCCGCGCATCAGCGCCTGATCGAGGCTGCCGGTCTGGGCAACCTGATCCGCAAAAGCGGTGCCTATGAGATCAACCGGGATCCGCGCAAAGCCGAGGCCAATGCTGTAGCGGCTTTGAAGAGTGCACAGGACTTCGGGCTGCGGCCAGACATCATTGACGGCGCAGAGTTGACCCGCCGCGAACCGGCAATCAGAGCAGGCGTCGCAGGCGCGGTGTGGTGGCCAGACACGTGGCTGAGCGCCGATCCGGGCGCGCTGGTACAAGGATATGCAGCGCTCTTTCGCAATCGGGGAGGGCGTTGGGCAACGGGGGATGCTTCTACGCTCCGCCAGCAGGGCGCAGGCTGGCAGGTGGACAGCGCAGAGGGACCATTGACCGCTGAGCATGTGGTCGTCGCTTTGGGGGCGTGGTCGCCTAAACTGTTGGAGCGTTTTGGCTACCATGTGCCGATGATCTACAAGCGCGGCTACCATGCTCATTTCGACGCGCCCCGAGGTCTCGATGCCTCGATCATCGATTGTGACAATGCGGTGGTGCTGACCAGCATGACCAAAAGAATGCGATTGGCCACAGGGGCCGCTCTGGTTGACATGTCCGCGCCGCCCGATACCCGCCAGATCGACAGGGGCGTCAAAGGGGTCTCGGATCTGGTCGAACTAGGCCCGCGCGTCGAGGAACCACAATGGTTTGGCACGCGGCCTTTCATGCCGGATATGCTGCCCGTCGTTGGTAAAGCTCCACGGCACAAGGGCCTGTGGTGCCATTTCGGCCATGGGCATCTCGGGTTTACCAAGGGGCCAGCCTCCGCCGACCTGTTTCTCGATGCCTTTGAGGGGCAAGAGAGCGATATTTTGAGCGCCATTGATCCGGCGCGGAGATATGCGCTTGGTGGCCAGTAGGAGCGCCAGTCAGCGCAGCACGATCAGAGATGCAGAAATGTGGGCTGGTAGAGCAGCAGTAACCCGTGCTAAAGATGTACTGCATACAATAGTATACCGAATAGACCCACCATGTTTGATCACCCCGTTTCCCGTAGTCTCGTCACTCTGATCGCCGGAACGACCGGCGCCGCAGCGCTTTCACTGGTCGGCTTTCCGGCAGCGCCCTTGGTCGGGGCGGCGCTCGCGACAACGGCGCTGGCATGGGGTGGCATGCGCCTGAGCCTGCCGAACCGGCTGCGCGATGCGGGGTTTTTGGTGATCGGCGTATCGCTCGGGTCTGGGTTTCGAAACGAGTTGCTGGGGCAGATCGGCGGTTGGGGCCTGAGCCTTCTGGTGTTGTGCCTGTCAATTTATGCGACGGTGGTGATCAGCCGTTTTGTTCTGATGCGCTGGTACGGTCAGGATCGGGAAACGGCTCTGCTCGCGAGCGCACCGGGCACGCTGTCTCTGGCTCTATCGATGGCTGTCAGTGGGCGCGGGGATGCGACGACGGTGCTGGTGCTTCAGTGTATGCGCCTGTTGATCCTGTCGGCCGTTTTGCCCTTGGGGATGGTGTTGTTGGGGGTCGAGGCCGGAAATGCGGGCGCAGCTGCCAATCGCTTGGATCCGCTGCCCCTGATCGGCGTTCTGGCGGTCGGTGCACTTGTGTCGTGGTTGATCGCCCGCCGAGGCTTCCCTGCAGCTTACCTTCTTGGTGGACTTCTGGTGAGCGCCGTCAGTCACGTCAGCGATCTGGTGCACGGCACGCCGCCCGCATGGCTTCTGTTCGCGGGGTTCTGTGTGACGGGGTCTGTCATGGGGGTCCGCTTCACCGGGTTGAAGCTGGCGGACATCCTGCGATTTCTCAAGGCGTCCGCGACCAGCGTGGGGGCGGCTGCATTGATCTCTATGGGGTTCGCCGCTGCGGTTGCGGCGGTGACGGGCCTGCCGTTCGGACAGGTCTGGGTGGCCTATGCCCCCGGCGGAGTCGAGGCGATGGCAGCGATCGGCCTCGCGCTCGATTTCGACGGCGCCTACGTGGCGCTACATCACCTCTGCCGGATCGCGTTCCTGATGGCGCTCATCCCTTGGATGGCGCGCAAGCAACCGCGGTTCTGATCAGGCGTTGCGAGCCGCGGGCTTCTTGGCGTGCGCTTCTACGATGGTGCGCAGACGCCATGCGGCCCACATGCTCATGCAGAATTCTTGGTTATCTTTGCCCAGGTTGTTCGAGTGTACCACAGCGGTGGTGGCGGTAGCTGCTACGGGCTTGGACATGTTTCCCTCCAAAGCGGGCCGGCAATTCCATGAGGCCGGCCAATACACAAACGTCGGTTCTATCGGCCAATCGGCCTGATATGTAAGCTTAACGATACATTAACCTACCCTTTTGGGGTAGTAAAAAGTTACAGATTGAGACTTTTGTGTGGCGATTGCTTGAAATTTCTGCGTTCGCGATGCCTGAGGGTTGGGTGAGGGAAAAGAATAACCCGCAGAGGCTGTGCCTTTGCGGGTTTGTTTGCTGCTTGTTTGTGACTTTGTTCGTTCTAGAGCGATAGAGCCCGCGCGACTCCGTCCAGGAACTGCGCCAGCTTTTGGCGATCCAGCGGCTTCAGCATCAGTTCGATGTCCAACCGCTTACAGGTTTGACGCAAATCCGGCGAGCGATCTGCCGAGATGATCGAGCAGGGGATTGGCCCCAGACTATCACGGACGGCGGCATACAGCTCTGTTCCGGACATACCCGGCCCGAGTTGATAGTCCAGCAAGAGTACGTCGGGCGAAATCTGTAGAACCGACAACAGGTCGAGGGCAGAGGGCGCGTCTTCGGCCTCGATGACGTTGACACCCCAGCTTTCGACCAGAATAGAGATCGCCCGTCGCAACTGCGGATCGTTCTCGACCAACATGACGATCAATCCCGATTTGGCGAGCCCGACAGGGCGGCTGGGCCGCATGGACGGGGTCACTGCAGGCTCTGCTTTGCCCGCGACGGGAACGTTCACCATAAAGCAGCTGCCTTTGTCCACCTCCGACCACAGGCCCAGAGGGTGCCCCAGACGGGTACAGGCGCGTTCTACGATCGCGAGGCCAAGGCCGAGGCCTTCGTTCGCGCTGGCCTTGGTGTCGAGGCGTTTGAACTCCTCGAAAATCGAGCACTGGTCCTCTTCGGGAATGCCGACGCCGGTATCCCAGACCTCGATCCGAGCCGATCCGCCGTTACGGCGGACGCCGACCAGCACGCGGCCTTTGGGCGTGTAGCGAATGGCGTTAGAGATCAAATTGCGCACGATACGGCGCAGATAGGACGGATCGCTCTCGACCATCAGATTGCTGTCAACGATGCACAGCTCCAGTCCCTTGCTGTTCGCGTGGATCGTCATTTCGTCCCGCAAAGGCGACAGGATTTCCCGCAGGGCAAAACGGCGGATGTCAAAGCTGAGGCCGTCGGACTCCAGCTTCGAAATGTCGAGCAGCGCGTCGATGATCTGCTCGGCGCCTGATAATGCGGTTTCCGCTTTGGACAGGACGGCCATGTCATTCTGGTCGGTCGCTTTGTCCGCCAGAGAAGAGATAAACAGCTTGGCCGCGGAGAGAGGTTGCAACAGATCGTGGCTGGCCGCGGCGACAAAGCGGGACTTCGACGCATTCGCGCGTTCGGCTGCGGACAGGGCGTCCTCAAGCTCCAGCGTGCGCTCCATCACGCGCTGTTCGAGGATTTCGTTCAGTTCATACAGTTTTTGGGCCGCTTCTCGTTCGGCAGTCACGTCGGTGCAAGAGATAACGAAGCCTTGGTCCGGCATCCCGCGTCCGAAAATCTGCAGGATCAGATTGTCCCGCTTCACTTCGAAAGAGATCGGGTATTTCGGGCCCTTGGCCATGGCCCACCGCAGGAAGCCTGTACGGTCCATGCCGCGACTGAATCTGACATCATCCCCGAGCCGCTCTAGCAGACCGTCAAAGGATGCGCCGATGGTCAACCGGCGGACGGGCACGGAGAGCAGGTGGCTGATCTTCTGGTTCCAGCCCACAAGCTGCGCATTCTCGTCAAATACGCAGACCCCTTGGTTCAGGTGATCCAGCGTCGCGCGGATCATGCGGGTCTGCTTGTCCTTGAGGCGGGCGCGTTCCTGACGCTCCATCCGCATGATGTCGGTCACGTCGGTTTGCAGAACCACGGTGCCGCCGTTGCTGGTCCGGTGTTCGGACACCTGCAGCCAGCGGTCGCCTGTGAGTTCGACATTGAACATGACATGCCGATCTTTATGGCGCCGAATGCGGCGGGCGCACCACGTGTCCGCTGTTTCCTCGGGCGGCAGAGCCAGTTGAGCTGACTCCGCGATGTGCCGGACATATTCGTCAAAGGACAATCCGGGTTTCAGAAACTCTTGCATATTCCTGAAATCACGACAAAATCGCGAGTTCGACATGACCAGATTGTCTTCGGGGTCGAACAGGGCAAAGCCTTCGGACACGGTTTCGATCGCATCGGCAAGGTTGCGGCGCGCGGCTTCTGTTTCCGTGTGTGCCTTGGCCAGAGCTGCGTTGGAGTCGTGCAAAAGCTCCAACGTGCTTTCCAGTTCGAGCGTCCGTTCGCGCACCCGCTTTTCCAACAGGGCAGCGCGTTCGAACTGGGCATAGGCCGCGTTTGACTGGGCCGTTCCGTACTCGACACGGCTCATCAGAGCCTGCGTGATCTTCATCAGCTTTTCATTCTGGCGTTCCAGAGTGTCCGCAGGATTGATCAGCGACATCAGGCAACCTCGTTGTCGGTCGGGGGATAGATCGCGACGCCGGTCAGCGTCTGGTTCACGTGTAGCGCACCGAACTGCTCGCCATAGGTCGAAAAGCCAACCACATCATTCGCCGCGAGCAGCGCCGAGACTTCGCGGGTTTTCTGGCGCTGGTCGGCGGCGATGCGGCGCAACACACAATCACAGCCAAGGATCAGATCAGGTTTCTGCTCGACACTCAGGGCCGCGAGACCGTCTTGCAGATGCTCGACGATGTCACGATGCTCTGCCAGCGTCAAAACCATGCCTTCGTTGATCGCGGAAAAGAACACCAGTTCCCCATGCTCGTTCACGCGCTGGATGGCACGGACGTGGTGGCTGTCGCCAAGGCGCACGACCACGGGATGTTCGGCAAAGGTAAATGGGTCGAGTTGGTTCGGGTCTTTGCCCAAGAGCCGCGCATATTCAGCGGCGGCGGGTTCGGCGTTGATCTCTTGGACCGTGCGGGCTTCGGGGTTGGCGGCAGTGACCACCATGCGCATCTCGGTCGGGGCCAGATTGTCGTGGCTGAACACTTTGACAGGGCAGGCGCTGCGGACGAGCGCGAGAACAGCATGGTTCTCCAAGATCTGCCCGTTGTAGCTGAGCCATGTCTGCCGGAAATTCACGCCATCGCCTGCAGAGCCGCCGAACAGCGGCATGGGCCCAAGCCCAGAGGCGAGGGTGGTGGTCAGGTTCTCTTCGCTCATTGATAGGCCGTCGACCAAGAGCATTGCGAACTCGTGAGGACGATCTGGCACGGACTGGGCCAGCGCAATGCGCTGCTGGATCAGTGTATCGATGATCTGCTGGTCATCTGCCAGATTCAACAGGTCCAGCGCATAAGTCACAGAGGTGAAGTATCGGGCAGGGAAGCCGACGCAGATGATCTGCCCCTCTTCATAGCCTTGCGCGCCTAACTCGCCGGCGGTGGTGCACCCCAAAACATCGGCACCCTCGAAGACACCGGAGGCATCCTCGATCAACTGTTTAAAATCCGCACAGGGAGCAGCAAACAAGCACACAAGCGCAAATGGCTCGTCTCCCAACTGCGATTTGATCTCCTCTATCAAATCGGGTTGGTCGCACGGCACTTGCGCAACACGCATCGCTTTCTTGTCAGCGGTCTCCTCCCTGGCGGAGCGTGGTTGCGCTCCGTTCACTCGACCGGTGTCCTCTAATTAGTTACACGAGGATGTGCGATTACTCGAGGGATGGCAAGACCCTGTTGAAGTTGGCCTCTTGGGCGATCAGGACCGCCTGAGTCCGGCTATGAACGCCGAGTTTTCGCATGATTGCAGTGACATGGGCCTTCACCGTGGTCTCGGCGATGGACAGGTCATAGGCAATTTGTTTGTTCAGCTTGCCTTCGCAGATCAGGTTCAGAATGCGGGCTTGCTGATTTGTTAGCGTAGAAAGGCGTTGTAGCGCGTCTTCTTGGTTGCTGCCTTCACCATTTTGGCCGTTGGGATCGATGTAGCCTTCGGGAACAAAGGGCTGTCCTGCCTTGACGGTGTCGTAAGCCATCTGGAACACGGCCCGCTGCGCTTGCTTGGGCACGAACCCGTTTGCCCCTGCCTGCAGAGCGCGGCTGATCATGCGGTTGTCCGACATGGACGAGGCGATGACGATCGCGGCTCTGGGGGTGGCGTTGCGCAGCCGGATCAACCCGTCGAGGCCATTCACATCGGGCAGGTTCAGGTCAAGGATGATCATCTCGATCTTGGGATCGCGTGTCACGGCCTCGAGCGCTTGTTCGAGCGTTCCTGCGGTGTGGATTTCGCTGAAACTGGCGATCGACCGCAAGGTCAGGGTCAACGCATCGCAAAAGAGCGGGTGGTCATCGACGACCAGCGCGTTGCCGACTGCAATCTGAGATATGGCGCGTTCCTGCATGAATCTTGTCCTCTGGTTCCTCTCTTGAGGATAGTCGTATTTCGCAGGCCGCTTCTGTTACCAAAAGGTCTAATAGCGCAAGGAAAATTGTACCAAGACCAAGTGCGAGCAACAAAAAGAAAGGCGCCCGGTCGAAACCGGACGCCCTGGACATGCCTCTTGGGAGAGGAATTAGTTGGCGGACGCCATCTGCTTGGGCAGTTTGAATGTCCAGACCATGCCACCCTGGTTCAGGTAGTTGACCTTCTTGGCCACTTCACCACCCCAGAGCGGAACCGCGCCACCCCAGCCGGAGACGACCGAAACGTACTGCTCGCCTTCCATTTCCCAGGTGACAGGCTGGCCCACGATGCCCGAGCCGGTCTGGAACGACCACAGCTCTTCGCCGGTCGCGTCATCCAGAGCGATGAACTTGCCTTCGGGGGTACCAAAGAACACCAGACCGCCAGCGGTGGTCATCACGCCGCCCCAGAGGGGTGCGTCGTTCTTGTATTCCCAGACCCATTCGCCGGTGTCGGGGTCGATCGCCTTGAGCGAGCCGATGTGGTCTTCGTAGTTCGGCTTGATGGTGAAGCCCGAACCCAAGTATGCCGCGCCTTTCTTGTAGGTCACAGGCTCGTTCCAGATGTCCATGCCCCACTCGTTCGAGGGAACGTAGAAGTTGCCGGTGTTCTGGCTGAACGCCATGGGCATCCAGTTCTTGCCACCCAGGAACGAGGGCGACGAGAAGACGACTTCGCCTTTGCCACCGTCAGCCGCGTTCGCGGGGTTGCCGGGGCGGTTGGGTTCGTTAAAGATCGGACGACCGGTCTCGTCGATGCCGTTTGCCCAAGTGATGTCCTTGACGAAGGGCGCTGCCGAAACAAAGGCACCGTCTTCGCGGTTCAGAACATAGAAGTAGCCGTTACGGTCAGCAGTTGCGAAACGCTTGTTGCCTTCGCGGTCGGTGTAGGCGACGACTTCATTCACACCGTCATAGTCCCAGCCTTCGCGGGGGGTGGTCTGGAAGTGCCACTTGATGTCGCCGGTCTTGGGGTCGATGCCGACGCGGCTTGCTGCATACAGGTTGTCGCCCGAGTTGTCGTCGGTGGGCTCGCCTGCGCCGCGCAGCCAGCTGTTCCAGGGGGCGGGGTTACCTGCGCCAAAGACCAGAGTGTCGGTCTCGATGTCATAGGAACCACCCAGCCAGGTCGCGCCGCCGCCGGTTTTCCACAGATCGCCGGGCCAGGTCGCGTTCAGGGTGCCGGTCATGGTCGATTCTTCGCCATTCAGGGTGCCCATGTGGCCTTCGATCATCGGACGGGTCCAGACGATGTCACCGGTGTCCGCGTTGCGGGCCTGAACCTCGCCAACGATACCGAATTCACCACCCGAGTTGCCGGTCACAACCAGACCGTCAACGATCAGCGGTGCTGCGGTGTAACTGTAGCCAGCCTTGTAGTCGGCGATCTTGTCACGCCAGACAACGTCGCCAGTCTTCAGGTCCAGCGCAACGATGCGTGCGTCCAGAGTACCAAAGAAGATTTTGTCGCCGTAGATCGCCGCACCGCGGTTGATCACGTCACAGCAGGGCAGGATGCCTTCGGGCAGGCGGGCGTCGTACTGCCACAGCTCTTCGCCGGTCTTCACGTCGATCGCGTAGAGACGCGAATACGAACCGGTCACATACATGATGCCGTCATAGATCAGCGGCTGGGTCTCTTGACCGCGCTGCTTCTCGCCGCCCATGGAGAAAGCCCATGCCGGAACGAGGTTCTTGACGTTATCTTTGTTCAGGGTTTCCAGCGGCGAGTAACGCTGAAGGTCGCGGCCCATGCCGTTGGTCACAACGTTCGATGTGTCCATGCGGTCGTTGGCCAGCATCTCCTCGGTGACTTGCGCATGCGCGGCGGTCATAGCCAGCGCGCTCACCGACATTGCGGCTAGAAGTTTCTTCATTATGTCCTCCCTAGACGGTCAGTTCAGCTCCTTGAACAGGAATGGCGGAGCTGTCCCGAACATCAGTATACGGACGCGCGGTTTGATAGGTATCCGGCCTTAGTCTTACGACCCCTAGAGACTTGACACTGTTCGGAGGATACCAGTTCACGCGTTCGTGAGTCGTCAGAGCGCTAGGGAGGATGCGGGGTCGAACCAAAACGTCCGGCCCCGATTTCGCGCTTGGGTTTATTTCGAGATCGCGGTGTTGTCCTGCGTGGTGATCGACGTCAGGTAGGCCAGAATGAAATCCTGGACGGTCCGGTCCTCGATACCCACATGGCGCATCTTGGTGCCGGGCATGAAACCGTCATTATCTTCCATCCACGCGCGCAGGGCGGCAGGCGTCCAGACGATCCCCGAAGCCTCGAGTGCGGTAGAATAATCGTAATCCTGATAGCTTCCTGCAGCGCGGCCCACGATATTTTCGAGCGGAGGACCGTAAGAGTCGTGGTCGGCATCGGGTGAATGGCAGCGGCGGCACTCGGCCTGAAACAGGGTTTCGCCTGCGGTGATCTTGACCTCTTCGAACGTGCTCTCTGCGGCGACGACAGGGGCAGCAGACAGGCCGATGACAGCGGCGCTAACAATGGAACAGATACGTTGCATTTTTCCCTCCTTGGGTTGTGCGCCCCAAGGCTAGAAGTCTGCTGTTAGCCGTGGTTTGATACAGGTCAACGGAAGTATGGGGGATACCTCGTCCTTTAGTCGTAATTGCTCGGGACAACTTACTTGCTAGCCTTGCGCCAATTGTCAGGGAGGACATCACGATGACTTTTGCAAAGGCGCTGAGCACCGCCTGCGCTGCACTGATTCTAGGTGCAGGCGCGGCGATGGCCGAGACCCCCGTCGTACGCGCGGCGGTGCTGGAGTTCGGCACGGTGAACTGGGAACTGGACACGATCAAACACTACGGCATGGACACCGAGAACGGATATGAGCTGTCCGTTCAAGGCGTTGCGGGCGGATCTGCGGCGCAAGTCGCGTTTCAGGGCGGCGAGGCTGATGTGATCGTTTCTGACTGGCTCTGGGTCGCACGCCAGCGTGCAGACGGTCATGACTATGTGTTCGTCCCGTATTCGAAAGCCGTGGGCGGCGTTATGGTGGCGGGCGACAGCCCCGCACAGACCCTTCAGGACCTCAAAGGCCAGAAGATCGGAATCGCCGGTGGACCCTTGGACAAAAGCTGGCTGATTCTGCAGGCCTATGCCCAGCAGGAATACGGAATGGATCTGGCAGCCGAGACCGAGCAGGTCTTTGGCGCGCCTCCGCTGGTTTTCAAAACTGCGTTGCAGGGCGAGACCCAGGGCGCCATCAACTTCTGGCATTTCATGGCCAAGATGGAAGCGGCGGGCATGCGCCAACTGGTCTCGGTTTCGGACGCTGCTCTGGCGCTGGGCCTTGATCCGGAAACGCCTCTGCTTGGGTACGTTTTCAAGGGCGAGATGCTGCGCGATCACCCCGAGATTTTAGAGGGCTTTGCCGCGTCGTCGCGATCGGCCAAGAACCTGCTGGCCGAAGATGCCGCCGCATGGGAGCGTCTGCGCGACCGCATGAATGTCAAGAATGACACGCAGTTTGACGCACTGGTGGCGGGCTATCGCGCTGGCATCCCCGCCGAGGGTGCAGTGGATGAAGCCGCTGCCGCCAAGATGCTTGCTCTGATGGCCGAGCTTGGCGGCTCTGACCTGATCGGCAATGCCACCACGCTGCCCGAAGGCGTGTTCGTCCAGCCCGGCAGCTAAGGCGTAGGTCATGGGACTCAGGCTCGTGGCATCGAACGGTGAATTCAGGCAGGAGGCTGAGAAGCCTCCTGTTCTGTCCGTTGAGCTGGACGGCATGGCCTATGGCAGTCGTCCGGTGCTGGGAGAGTTGTCGCTGAAATTGGGCGCGGGCGAAACGCTCGCGCTGACCGGTCCGTCGGGGATAGGAAAATCCACTCTGGTCCGCATCATCGCGGGCCTCGAGACCCGTTATCGCGGCGAGGTCGTGCGCCCTGAACAGATTGGGATGGTCTTTCAAGAGCCGACATTGATGCCTTGGCGCAGCAATCGCGAGAACCTGACCCTGACGACTGGCGTCTCTGACGCAGGTGCCGACAAGGCTTTGGAAGAGGTCGGGCTAGATGGGCGCGGTTCGGAATTTCCCCGCCAGCTCTCTCTGGGTCAACAGCGCCGCTTGGCGCTGGCGCGTGCGTTCTCTGGTGCGCCGGCCTTACTGTTGCTCGACGAACCCTTTGTGTCGCTTGATCCGAGCTTGGCGGCAGAAATGATGTCGCTGTTCGAAGACCTTCGGAAACGCCGCGACATCGCAACCTTGATTGTCACTCATTCGGCCGAAGAGGCGACACGCCTCGCGGATCGCATCCTCCGGCTCGAGGGGAACCCCGCGCGGATCGCACGAGGCTAAGCTGATTTAGAACAGCGGCGCGTAGCGCCAATTGTCCGCATCGGGCGTGACCTCGTCCAGATCGTAGTCAGCCCCTTGCAGTCGGCGCGCGACGGGCAGGCCGTCTTTGGCTGCTTCATCCACATACTGACGACCAAGCTCTGCGTTCTGGGTGATCCCATGCCCGCGCATCAGGTTGATGCCGTGGTTGAACTTGCCCACCGGATCGCCAAGCTCTGCCGCGCGCTGGTCCCACTGTGCGGCGGCGTCGGGATTGTACTCGCCGCCAAAGCCGTTGTTCTCCATGTAGCTCATCCAGGTCATGGCGGCGGTGTATCCCGCCTCGGCGCAGGCTTCGAAGATTTTGCGGGCGGTGTCGTGGTCGCCGGACTTGGTCATCAGATAACCAGAGGCGCAGACCATCATGTCCACTTTGCCCTCTTCGGCTTTCCTCAGGTTGTTCTGCCACGTCAGCTCTTCGGGGTTGAGCGTGCCATCCTCGGGGCCGTATTCGGCGGCGGTTGCAGGGGCCGCAAAAACGGCGGCGATCAGGGCCAAAGTCAAACGCATAAAAAATCCTCCCGCGCTGTTCCTAGCACAGGAGGCCATATTTTTCACGGTCGCTATGGTCGTAGATCAGCCCTTGCGGCGGGTCATGCCCCGTTCGGGGTCGTAGCCCCATATCGCCAGAAGCATGAATGCGACCAGCGCGAGGACCGTCCAGAGCAGCGCCATTGGCTCTAGCCGCAGGTAGAGTGCAAAGCGGATCAGTTCGACCGCGTGGGTAAAGGGGTTCATCGCGCAGATGTCCCGCAGGAGCGGGGAACTTTCGGCCATTTTCCACAGCGGGTAGAGCGCCGAAGACAGGAAGAACATCGGGAAGATCACGAAGTTCATCACGCCTGCAAAGTTCTCGAGCTGTTTGATAAAGCTGGAGAGTGCGAGGCCTAAAGCACCCAGCATCAATCCCGCGATCAGCAAGGCGGGCAGGGCAGCGACATAGCCCCACGGTTCGACCGTGATATCGAATAGTGCTGCGACGGCAAGGAATGTGTAGACCTGCAGGATAGAGATCGCCGTGGACCCGCAGAGCTTGGAAAACAGCAGCCACCAGCGCGGTAAGGGCGCGGTCAGCAGCAGCCGCATCGATCCCATTTCGCGGTCATATACCAGCGACAGGCTGCTCTGCATTCCGTTGAACAGCAGGATCATCCCGCAGAGACCGGGGACGATGTAGGTCTCGTAGGTGATGTAGGTTTGGTAGGGCGGGATGATCGACAGACCTAATGCGGCGCGGAAACCGGCCGCGAACACCAATAGCCACATCAGCGGACGCACCATGGCGGCGATGAAGCGTTCACGCTGGTGGACAAAGCGCAGGGCCTCGCGTTTGACGATGGCGCTCAGGGCGGTGAGGTAGATGTTCATGCCTGCGCTCCGGTCAGGGACAGGAAATAGTCGGACAGGTCGGCGCCTCCGCGCAGATCGCCTGCGTGTCCGTCCGCCAGCTTTTCCCCTTGGTGGATGACGATCAGGCGGTCGGGATCGTGGACCTCGTCCGTCAGGTGCGTGGCCCACAGGACGGTCAGCCCATCCTCGGCACAGAGTTGGTGCACGTGGTCGGTGATGCTGCGGCGGGCGGCGGCATCAAGGCCCACGGTCGGCTCGTCCAGCAGCAGCACATCCGGTTTATGGATCAGGGCGCGGGCGATCTCGGTGCGGCGACGGTGGCCCCCGTTCAGGGCGCGGGCCTTTTCCCCGGCGCGTTCACGCATATTCAGGCGGTCAAGCGCGGCATCAATCCTCGTAGCGGCATCGCGACCGGATAGCCCATGCAGGCTGGCGAAATAAGACAGGTTTTGGCGGACGCTCAGGTCCAGATCGAGCGTCTGGTTCTGGAACACCACCCCCATGCGGGCAAGCGCCGCGCGCGGCTGCGCTTTTAGATCATGACCCGCGATCTCGATCCGCCCCTCGGAGGTGGTGAAAAGCCGCGTCAGCAAGCCGTACAAGGTAGATTTCCCTGCGCCGTTTGGTCCGAGCAGTGCGCCGAACGCGCCAGCCTCTAAGGTAAAGGACACGCCCTTCAACGCCTCTTTGGCGCCATAGCGATAGCGCAGATTATCGACCTGCAAGCCTACGGTCATGCGGTGCTGTCCTCCCCCTGATGTGCGGCGGACCGGCAAAGCCAAAGACCCGATTGGTTTCTGTGCCTTGCGCCTCGCGCCGGATCAGATTGCACGCAAAGGCGCAGCGCGGGCAAGGGGATCGTGCAGCCTGAAGACTGCCACAAAGGTCGGAATCAGTGTGTAGGCCGATAGCAAAAAGGCTGGGGCGGGCACCCTCTACGACCAAGGTCCAACGCCTATACCCGTTAGATAGTCGCGTCCCCCAACCAAGGTCTAATACCGCTCTGCGACCCTGCATTTATAACAAAACAAAAAGACGCGAACACGGCACCACGGAGGAGACCCCCAATGCCCAAGACAATTTCGACCCTCGCCCTTGGTGGCGCGGCGCTGGCCCTGACCGCGACACTCGCGCTGGCTCATGGCGATGTGACCCCCCAAGCCGTCAACACCGAAGGCCTGCCGGCTGTGGGTGAAGAGTGGCTGAGCGAAAACCCCTACCGCGAGGACGCTGCGGGCAAAGAAGTCTGGGAAAAGGCGATCGCGATTGGCGACTCTGGCTACAACCAGAACTGTGCGCGCTGCCACGGTCTGGGTGTGGTCTCAGGAGGTCTGGCCCCCGACCTGCGTTTCCTTGAGGCCGAGGAATACGGTGACGAATGGTACGTCGAGCGTTTCCAGTTCGGTTACACCCAGAACGGCATCACCAAGATGCCCGCGTTCGGTGAACTGCTGGGCCAAGAAGCCGCTTGGGCGATCCGGACCTACATCGAAACCCGTCCCGATCAGGACCAGATCGACGAGCTGACCCCCGAGCTGCTGGCCATCCGTGACAAGCTGGCAGCCATGGCCGAAGGCGGCGAGGGCGATGCAGACGCGATCCACGACGAGCTGGCAGAAATCGCTGGCGGCATCGAGACCCTATCGGGCGCGCCTGTCGCAGACAGCGTAGCCAGCCGCGCGGCGCACATTCTCGAAAAGGGTGGAGACAATGCCTTCCACAAGGCCGCCGAGACCCTGACCATCGGCCTGTCGTCGGCACACTAAGATGCAGCGGACAAGAGCCCTCTCTCTCCCCGCTCTTGTTCTCTCTTTGGTCGTGGGCGGCGTCACCGCTGCCCACGCCGAAGACCCATGCGCGGACTACACCCCTCAGGCGAAACCCCAGAATGCCAGCCGCGATATCGTCGGGCAGGATCTGGATACGATCATGGACCAAGGCTCCATGCTCTTTGCCGTGTACGAGGATTATCCGCCCTACAGCTGGATGGAAAACGGCCAGCCCAAGGGCGTTGATATCGAGATTGCCAAGCTGATTGCCGAGTACATCGGCGTCGAGCCCAAGTTCAATTTCGTGATGTCCGGCGAAAATCTGGAAGCAGACCTGCGGGTCAACATCTGGAAAGGGTCTACCCTGGGCGGACGCGTCGCCAACGTGATGATGCGCATCCCCTACGATTCGAAATTCAAATGTCGGGTCGAGCAGGTGACGTTTACCGGCCAGTACGCGGCCGAAAGCATCGCCATCGCCTATGACAAAGCGAGCTATCCCGAGGATCTGCCCGTGCCGGCCTATTTCCGGTTCGACAAGGTCTCGGTCGAGAATGACTCGATTTCCGATTTCTATCTGGGCGGCATGGCTGGCGGTCAGATGATGACCAACATTGTGCGCTTCCCCACGATGGAAGGCGCCATGGACGCGCTCGAAAACCACGAGGTCAAAGCCTCAATGGGGCCGATGGGCCAACTGGAATACGGCGCGACCGATGCCATCGGCATTCACCAGCCGTCACTGGCCGGATTTGCCGTATCGAAATGGACTTTGGGAACCGCTGTGCACTTCAGTTACAAGGCGCTGAGCTACATGGTGGACGACGCGATCATCGCCGCTTTGGCCGATGGCCGCATTGCGCAGATTTATGCTGATTACGGACTGACCCATCAGGAGCCTGTCCGGTAAGATGCGGTAAAATCCTCTCTTTGACTTATATGTCAAATCAGGGTCAGGTCTGGCCCTGATCATGAACCCAAGGGAGGATCACCACCGTGCAGATGACCGACACCCGCGAAATTGCCGCTAGCCCCGAAGTTGTCTGGGCTGCGATCCTTGATCCCGAAGTTCTGAAACAGTGCATTCCGGGCTGCGAGGCCATGGAGGGCAACCCCGCAGATGGATTTGACGCGACCGTTGTCCAGAAGGTCGGGCCGGTGAAGGCAAAATTCTCTGGCAAAGTCACATTGAGAGATATGGACCCGCCGCGCTCGGTCACTCTGGGCGGCGAGGGCAAGGGTGGCGCTGCGGGTTTTGCCAAGGGCGAAGCAACTGTGAGTCTTGCGCCATCGGAAACCGGCACAGCCTTGACCTATGATGTCGAGGCCAAGGTCGGCGGTAAACTCGCGCAGCTTGGGAGCCGCGTGATCGACGGCTTTGCCAAAAAGATGGCCGATCAATTTTTCACGAACTTTCAGGGCGTGGTCGAGGGCGCGACAGAGTAGGGTCAGGATTCATAACCAGAACATGACGACTGCCGCTAATGCGCATGCTGACAGGAAGACCTTCGGACACCTGTCGTAGCGTGTTGCGACCCGCCGCCAATCCTTGAGGCGAGCGAAACTGTTC
>JAUILL010000087.1 GCA_030433335.1 Alphaproteobacteria bacterium
GAAAAAAGGTTCAAGCTTGGCCATCTGCGTATCGCTTAACCAGTATAGATCACTCATGTCACCGCTCCGTTTTCCGAGCCGTGAATCACGCAGCACAACGGAAATCAATGCGTCCTGACCCTAAGCGCGTCATCCTCGATCTGCATTTCGAGCAGACGGGAGATCGCCTCTACCGCGGCGAGCAGGTTATTGATGTCATGCACAACATCAGAGGCCAATTCGCCCATGATGCGCTGCCGTTCGGCGCGCTGCGCATATTCGCGTGCATCTGTAAGGTCATGTCCTCCCAGTTTGGGAATAACACGTTCAGCAAACTCTATACTCTGAATCGGGCGTTCCAAAACCATGGTACCAAGCCTTCTTGTTTGCGCGCTTCTAAAAAGAGTGTGCGCTTCTAAAAACAACTATCGCGCAACATGTACCTGATACAAACGGCCATTATTGCAAAGGTGTTTATACAAATATCTATTGGACGTATTCGAAATAATATAGGTGTATACACACCGATCAACTATTTTGAAAAGCCCTGATCGCATCATTTGCTACAATTCCTATCCTGACAGGTAGGTTTTCACGAAAAATCCCAGCCACAGGACAGCTTGGCACGCTTTTGGCTAGAGAAACCGCATGACCGATATACAGCACAACTTTGATCAAGCGATGCCCTGCCCCCGCGCTTTCCTGCGCTCAGACCCTCGATCTCTCGAGGTTGCGCTGGATTTCGGTGCAGGATTCGCCCCCCGTCCTGTCGGCACTCTCGACTGGGATGACACCCGCCGTCAGGCGGTTCTGCGATGGGATGCCCGATTCGAGGCCGACCCGTTGCCGCTCTCTCCTGTGCTCGTGCGTAAGCATGAGGGCAGCCTAAAGCCACGTCGAGGGTGGGCCTTCGAAGGCGCCCCAGCCTTGGTCGGCGATAGCCTTCCAGATGGCTGGGCCAGATTGCTCGCGGACTACGAAATTCGAGCGAGCGGCGGCAGCCCCGAAGGCACCAGTCCCCTCACCCGCCTCTCCTTGGTTGGGTTGCACGGAATTGGCGCGTTGACATACAGGCCCGCCTACCCGCTCACAGAGCCTCAAGAGGTCTCGCTCGAATGGTTCGCTGGCCTTGCTGCGGATGTGGGCGAATGCGTGAAAATGGACGACCTCACGCGGCTAAACAATGCTTCTGGTGGCACCCACGGGCAGAAGCCAAAGTTTCTGGCGCAACTCTCTCCTGACGGGGAAACCCTACGGAACCATCGCGCGCCCCTGCCCCAAGGCTGGAAACACGTCCTAATCAAGCGCCGCAGCCGCAACGACCGAAATGGCGCGGTCGAAGCCGAAGTCGCTTACGGCCTGATGGCGCGTGCTGCCGGACTACGGACGACATGGATGGGCATGATGGGCTCGATTACGCGCGAACAGTATTTTGTCACCCAACGATTTGACCGCCCCGGCAACAAGCGCCTGCACGTACAGACCGCAGCTGCATTGTTTGGCGCAGACTTCAGGACGGCTGAACTCGACTATATCGACCTGCTCAAACTGACGCGGGCGATCACAAGGAACCCTACGCAAGTCGAAGAGATGATGTTGCGGATGATCTTCAACGTTCGCGCGGTGAACAGAGACGACCATCTCAAGAACCACGCCTTCCTTATGGATGAACGCGGAAGATGGGCTTTGGCCCCCGCATATGACCTGAGCTACAGCTACGGCCGCGGTGGGCTCCATGCATTGGGGATTGCTGGCAATCGACACCAACCGGGGCGCATGCACTTCCATGATGTTGCCCGCGCAATCGGGATCGAGCGCGAAACGGTTTGGGATATGGTTTCGCAAGTCGATGAGGCCCTCGGCCGCTGGCCCGAGTTCGCCGAAGCCTGCGGTGTCCCGCGGCTGCTGAAATGCAGCATCCAGGACGACATCGAATGCGCGCGAAGCTGGACGTGACGCGCCATCGCACCGCCCTGCTCCCGTTGGCGAGCGGGCGGTGACTTCCTATATCTCTGGTGTACACGGCAACTGCCGCATCAGAGGGTTTCTATGGGATATCTGAAAACAGCACTTTTAATGGCCGCGATGACAGCTCTGTTTATGGGGCTGGGGTATTTGCTTGCTGGCACAGGCGGTATGTTGATCGCCTTGATCGTCGCTGCGGGCATGAACATTTTCACTTGGTGGAATTCTGACAAAATGGTCCTGCGCATGCACAACGCGCAGCTTCTGACCTCTGGCGACCGGATGGGGATACAGCAGATGGTCGCGGATCTGGCACGAAACGCAGATATGCCTGTCCCCTCAGTCTACCTAATCGATACACCGCAGCCCAACGCCTTTGCCACGGGCCGGAACCCCGAGAATGCCGCTGTGGCAGTGACGTCTGGCATCCTCCGCGTATTGAGTCGAGAGGAATTGGCTGGCGTGATCGCGCATGAATTGGCCCATATCAAAAACCATGACACCGCGATCATGACAGTGACCGCGACCTTTGCCGGAGCGATCTCGATGCTTGCGAACTTCGCGCTCTTCTTTGGTGGAAATCGCGATGAAGAAGGCAACGGCGGCCTTGGGATCGTAGGCACTTTGGCAATGATGTTTCTCGCTCCTATCGCGGCGGCGCTCGTTCAAATGGCGATCAGCCGGACGCGGGAATACGAGGCTGACCGCATTGGGGCCGAGATTTGCGGAAATCCGCTCTGGCTGGCATCAGCACTCGAAAACATTCAGAGAGGCGCTGCACAGGTCGACAACATCACGGCAGAGCGCAATCCAGCCACGGCGCACATGTTCATCATCAACCCGCTGCACGGGAGACGGATGGACAATTTGTTCGCGACCCACCCAGCGACAGAAAGCAGGGTCGCAGCGCTGCGTCAGATGACTGTAAATAAGACATCCGAGACACATACCGAACCCATGGTCGCGACGACGAGCATCCCGAAATCCGGACGCAGCCGCCACGGCAAAGGTCCCTGGACCTAACGCCCAAGTCTGATCTTCCCCACGGGGAAGATCGCCCCAAGGTATTCCTTCGCACACATTCATAAGACCGGATATTGCTTGCGACTATGCCCCTTTACGGGGCATAATTCTGGCATTCACGCTTTTACCGCGGGCCAGTGCTGAGTAGGTGTTTTCGAGTTTCCCCGCTCTTTGGGAAACAAGATGGTGCATCGTATCGCGAGCTTTAGATACGCTCCAAAAATATCAGTCGCGCTTTCCGTCATCGTTCTAGCGATGGCATTTGTGGCTTTGCTGGGATGGGCCCTAGGGATACTGGCTCTCATCAAGCCCATTCCGAACGCTTCTCCAACCCAGGCAACGACAGCACTCTGCCTCTTTCTAGGCGCGATGCCGACTGCTCTTAGAGGACACCTGCAAAAGCCGATTGCAGGACTGCTGCCATACCTCGCGGTGATGATAATCGCTGGGGTCTCTCTCGCGTCGCACTGGGTCGAGTGGGCCAATATCATCAATATGCTTGTTCCGGTAGAAACACTGGAAGCTGGCGCGCGCCCGGGACAGATGTCGGTGAACACGTCACTCCTGCTCTTGGCGACGTCTGGCTACGGGATTTTTGTGCGCCTCATCAAAGGGTGCGCGCCATTATCTGTTCTAAGCCAGGCCGCCAACGTTGCACTGCTCGGGGTGGTCATTTCGATGCTTGGCATGATCTATGCCAACCCGCCGCCCATTTCTTGGAGCGCAAATCCCACAGATACAGGCCCACTGACCGCGTTCTCTTTGCTTCTGCTCATCTTTGCTGAACTGGCTGCGAGCACCGATGAAAACGGACTGCCGCTCAGGATTATTGATCTGGCAGAGGTCGCCGCCACGGGGACCATCGCGGGGGTCATTTTGTTCTATGGAGTTCTTTCCCTCACAGCGCCAATCGCGCTCAATGTGCCGAACACGGAACGAATGCAACGATTCATTGACGCGAGCGCTGTTGTAGCGACCTCTAGCTTCAAGGAGACCACTAAATTGGTCAGTCTCGGGCGACACGACGACGAGACCCATGCAAGGAATGACGTTCGCGTTTGCCGCGCTGATCGCGGGACTTTTGTCTTTAGCTTCGAGGTGCTTGAAAACCGTATTCACCAAGTTGATTGCGCCTATGGACTTGACCGACCAAGTCCGGGCGGGAGCATCTACTTATACCTTGCCGATCTCCACGAAAAACGATGGCTCAGAACGAACCCCACTTCATCTGGAGCTATTTTGCAGCACTGCGAGAGCGAAACGCGCTGCCGTTTGTTCCGCTCCGTGACCAGCAATGTGCAGCCACAGAACGGTGCGATCTATGTCCTCATGCTGGATCTTGCTGTGGAACTCAGAGACTATTTGCGCCTTGAACTGGTGAATGTCGATCAGTTGGCAGATGTCGACTTTTACCAGTGGATAAGTTCACTTCCGCAGGGCATGGATTACGCTACCGCCATCGAGAGTTTCGACGCCTACTTAACCGAGACGGGCTTTCAGCCATATGACTTCCGCGGAAATCGCATCAAAACCGCGACCTTCGCTATGACGGTGCTCTTGCTGCTGTCTATCCTTGGGGTTTTTGTCATGGCCCAGATCAGCCAGCGCACCCATGTCCAGTTTCTGGAGGCTTCGCGACAACTCTCGATCCGCCAATTCTATACACGCCGTTTCGTCTATGCCGCAGCACATGATCTGCGCGCGCCTCTGAGAGGGATCGAGCAGTTGTCTGAATGGGCGCGTGATGACTTGGAAGCTGGCGATATCGAGGCACCCAACCGCTATCTCGGGATGATCAATTCTCGGATCCAGCATCTGAGCCGTTTGATCGAAGGCATTCTAGACCTTGCACGACTTGAGAACCGCGAAAGCCAGATCGAGAGCCTTCCGTTGAGCGCAGCCATCAACGCCGCTGCAAACCTGTATCGTGCGCCCAACATCACGGTTCAAACGAAATTCCAACCTGCAGATCTGCGCATTCAATACGAGTACGACGGTCTGGTGCGTGTCCTGAATAATTTGTTGGCCAACGCCATCAGCCACCACGACAGTGACACGATCAACATCGTCATCTCATCGAGCGTACAGATCGATGCATTGGAAATTTCCGTGACAGATGACGGGCCAGGCATTCCCGAGGGGCGCCACGAGATGATCTTTGAACTTTTCCGAACCTACTCAGACAACAAGGAGCACAAGGGCGTCGGCATGGGCCTCGCGATGGTACGCCGACTTGTCGAAGAGTGGGGCGGGACCATACACGCAGAGTCGCCGGTAGAGCAGGGCAGGGGAGCCCGCTTTGTCATCAGGATCCCCCTTGATCTTGTCTGGAAGCGCGGCGTCTAGTTTCGTTTTGCGCGCAATTGGAGGCGTGCCTTTGCCCCTAGATCCTCGAGCAAGACATGTGCATGGCCGTCTTTGTTCTCAAGCGCCTCAATGATCGCGGTGAGTGCTTCGGAGAATTCGTCCATGCGGAACAGGGCAGCGATCCCGTGTAGTTTAAAGGCAGTGAAGCACGCGCGCTGAAATTCCTTTTCCGCGACGAGGTTAATCATTGCATCGACGTCTTCGACCATTCGAGCAATGGCATGGGGATAAAGGTCCACCAAGTCGGGATCTGTGAGACCTTTGGGAAATGCAGCGTTCTTAGGGTCAGGACGCATTGATTTCCGTTGTGCTGCGTGATTCACGGCTCGGAAAACGGAGCGGTGACATGAGTGATCTATACTGGTTAAGCGATACGCAGATGGCCAAGCTTGAACCTTTTTTCC
>JAUILL010000037.1 GCA_030433335.1 Alphaproteobacteria bacterium
CCCTGAAGCGATCTCACTTCGATATCGCCTTCTTCGCGGGCCTGCATGGCCAGTACGGCGGCGTGGGCGCCGGCGGCGGTGGTGAAGTAGGGGATCTTGTCATAGAGCGCCACCGAGCGGATTTCGCGGCTGTCGGCCACGGACTGCGCGCCTTCGGTGGTGTTGAAGACCAGATCGATGCCGCCGTCCTTCATGATGTCGACGATGTTCGGGCGGCCCTCGTAGACCTTGTTCACCAAGGTGGCGGGCACGTCATGGCCGGTGAGCCACTCTGCGGTGCCTTTGGTCGCGACAATCTCGAAGCCCATTTTGGCCAGAAGCTGGGCGGCTTCGAGCATTTGGGCGGTCTTGTCCTCGGTCTTGATGGAGACAAAGACGCGGCCTTCGCGGGGCAGGATGGTGCCTGCGCCCAGCTGGGCCTTGAGGAAGGCGCGGGGGAAGCTGCGATCCCAGCCCATGACTTCGCCGGTCGAGCGCATTTCCGGCCCGAGGATGGTGTCCACACCGGGGAAGCGGGCGAAGGGCAGCACGGCCTCTTTGACCGAGAACCACGGCATGTTCGGGTCCGCGAGGGTCATGGGGTCGGCGATGGGCATCTCGGTGTCCATGTCCGAGCCTTCGGGGTAGGAGGGGCGGAGCGGGAAGTTCGAGAGGGGCTCGCCGGACATGACGCGGGCCGCGATGGAGGCGATGGCGCTGTCGGTTGCCTTGGCCACGAAGGGCACGGTGCGGGAGGCGCGGGGGTTCACCTCGATCAGGTAGACCTCGCCGTCCTTGACCGCGAACTGGACGTTCATCAGGCCGACGACATTCAGTTCGAGGGCGAGCGCGACGGTCTGGCGCTTGATCTCTTCGATGATGTCTTTGGGCAGCGAGTAGGGGGGCAGCGAACAGGCGGAGTCGCCCGAGTGAACGCCAGCCTCTTCGATGTGCTGCATGATGCCGGTGACGTGCACGTCCTTGCCGTCGGACAGGGCGTCAACGTCGATCTCGGTCGCGCCGGAGAGGTAGCTGTCCAAGAGGACGGGGCTGTCGCCGGACACAACCACGGCTTCGGCGATGTAGCGCTCGAGCTGGGGCAGGTCGCGGACGATTTCCATGGCGCGGCCCCCCAGAACATAGGAGGGGCGGATCACCAGCGGGTAGCCGATCTCTTCTGCGATCTTGAAGGCTTCTTCGTCGGTGGATGCGATGCCGTTGTGGGGCTGCTTGAGGCCGAGGCGGTTGACCAGATCCTGGAAACGCTCGCGGTCTTCGGCAAGGTCGATCGCGTCGGGCGAAGTGCCGAGGATCGGGATGCCTTCTTCTTCCAGCGCGTTGGCCAGCTTCAGCGGGGTCTGTCCGCCGAACTGAACGATGACGCCCTGCAGTGTGCCGTTCGACATTTCAACGCGCAGGATTTCCAGCACGTGCTCCAGTGTCAGGGGCTCGAAATACAGACGGTCCGAGGTGTCGTAGTCGGTCGACACGGTCTCGGGGTTGCAGTTGATCATGATGGTTTCGAAACCTGCGTCGGTCAGCGCGTAGCACGCGTGACAGCAGCAGTAGTCGAATTCGATGCCCTGACCGATCCGGTTGGGGCCACCGCCAAGGATCACGACCTTTTTGCGGTCGCTGGGACGCGCTTCGCACTCGGGATCGCCCATGACGGGGGTCTCGTAGGTCGAGTACATGTAGGGGGTCTGTGCTTCGAATTCCGCGGCGCAGGTATCGATGCGCTTGAATTGCGCGACAACGTTCAGGTTGCGGCGGGCGCGGCGCACTTGGGCTTCGTCACGGCCGGTCAGCTTGGCCAGACGGGCATCCGAGAAGCCGTACATCTTGACGCGGCGCAGGCCTTCTTCGGTGACGGGCAGGCCGTCTTTCTTCAATTCGTTCTCGACGTCCACGATTTCGCGGATACGGTCGAGGAACCAAGGATCAAAGGCGGTTGCAGCTTGGATCTGGTCGTTGGTCAGACCTTCGCGCATGGCCTGCGCGATGACGCGGATCCGGTCGGGGGTCTGTTCGGCCAGTTTCTTGGTCACAGCGGCGACATCAGGCGCGCCGGGGATTTCGATCTCGTCAAAGCCGGTCAGGCCGGTTTCCAGCGAGGCCAGTGCTTTCTGCATCGACTCGTGGATGGTGCGGCCGATGGCCATCGCCTCACCAACCGACTTCATCGCGGTGGTCAGGTGCGGCTCGGAGCCTGCGAACTTTTCAAAGGCAAAGCGCGGGATCTTGGTGACGACGTAGTCGATGGTGGGTTCGAACGACGCGGGGGTCACCTTGGTGATGTCGTTGTCCAGCTCGTCCAGCGTGTAGCCGACGGCCAGCTTGGCCGCGATTTTCGCGATGGGGAAGCCGGTGGCCTTGGACGCCAGAGCCGAGGAGCGCGACACGCGGGGGTTCATTTCGATAACGACCATACGGCCGTCCTTGGGGTTCACGGCCCACTGGACGTTCGAGCCGCCGGTTTCAACGCCGATCTCGCGCAGAACCGCGATCGAGGCGGTGCGCATCATCTGGTATTCTTTGTCGGTCAGGGTCAGCGCAGGGGCCACGGTGATCGAGTCGCCGGTGTGCACGCCCATGGGATCGACGTTTTCGATCGAGCAGACGATGATGGCGTTATCCGCTTTGTCGCGGACCACTTCCATTTCGTATTCTTTCCAGCCCAGCAGCGATTCATCGACAAGGATCTGGCCCACGGGGGACGCGTCCATGCCGGTGCGGCAGTAGTGGATGTAGTCTTCGCGGTTGTACGCCACGCCGCCGCCGGTGCCGCCAAGGGTAAAGGCAGGACGGATGATCGCGGGCAGGCCGATGTCTTCCAGCGCTTCGAGCGCTTCGGCAACGCCCGCTTCCAGATCGTAGTGGCCTTTGGCATCCTTGGGCGCGGTGACGATGGTCGCGCGGGGGTTTTCCAGACCGATCTTTTCCATCGCAACGCGGAACAGGGCGCGGTCTTCTGCCTTTTCAATGGCTTCGCGGTTTGCACCGATCAGCTCGACACCGAATTCTTCGAGAACACCCATGTCGGCGAGCGCGAGGGCGGTGTTCAGGCCGGTCTGACCGCCCATGGTGGGCAGCAGGGCGTCGGGCTTCTCTTTTTCGATGATCTTGGCAACGACCTCGGGGGTGATGGGCTCGATATAGGTGGCGTCGGCCAGACCGGGGTCGGTCATGATCGTCGCGGGGTTCGAGTTCACCAGAATGACGCGGTAGCCTTCTTCGCGCAGGGCCTTACAGGCTTGTGCGCCAGAGTAGTCGAACTCGCAGGCCTGACCGATGATGATCGGTCCGGCTCCGATGATCATGATCGAGTTGATATCGGTTCTTTTCGGCATATCGGTAATCCCCAGGCTGGCAGTTCGGGCGCGGAGGGTGCGCAAATTGTCGTGCGTTATAGACATCGGCGACCCATTCGCAAGGGGGGATAGGGCCTAAGAGTGGCCTCGGTAAAGAGCACGTGGCCGCGCAGCCGCAGTTATCCGGCAAAAGGACGGAAAAAATCGCGGAGGGGGCGTTTTCTTTTCTGTCCTTGCGCGTATAATCCCCTAAGTCCCGCCTACGGATGGCACAGGAGACCGTTTTGGAGATTCGTTTCGATCATGGCCCGATGGGCGAAGGCACCTGTTTTCGGGATGCTGCACGTGTGATCGAGGCGTGGTCTGCGGATCAGGTTTCTGCGGCTTTGGCTGCGGTGGACGCGGCTTTGGCGGGCGGCGCTTGGGTTGCTGGCTATGCAAGTTACGAGCTGGGTTATGCTTTGGAGCCGCGGCTGTTGCCACTGATGCCTGAGGCGCGCCGAGTGCCCCTGTTGCGGTTCGGCGTGTATGACGCGCCTGCCGTGCGCGATCTGCGCGGGGGCGAGGCGGAGCTGTCCGATGTGGCCCCTGTGTGGTCGGCGGATCGCTATGCCGAGGCGTTCGGGCGGCTGCACGACTATATCGGCGCGGGCGACATTTATCAGGTGAACCTGACCTTTCCCATGACAGCGCGGTGCGCCGGATCGCCCGAGGCTTTGTACGCCGAACTGGCGCGGGTGCAGCCGGTGAAGCATGGCGCTTTGGTCCTGCAGGATGGGCTGCCCGCGATGCTGTCGCGCAGTCCCGAGCTGTTTTTCCGCACATCCGCCGATGGCGTGATCGAGACTCGCCCGATGAAGGGCACCCAGCCCCGCAGCGATGATGCCGCCGAGGATGCGCGACGCAAGGCGTGGCTGGCGCAGGATGAAAAGAACCGCGCCGAGAACCTGATGATCGTGGACCTCCTGCGCAATGACGTGAGCCGCGTGGCTGTGCCCGGTTCTGTCAAGGTACCCGAGCTGTTCCATGTCGAAAGTTATGCGACGGTCCACCAGATGACCTCGCTTGTGCGGGCAGAGCTGGCCGAGGGTGTTGGCTTTGCCGATATCATGGCGGCGCTGTTCCCGTGTGGGTCGATCACCGGCGCGCCCAAGGTCCGAGCAATGGAGATTATCCACGAACTCGAACACGGCCCCCGCGACAACTATTGCGGGTCGATCGGCTGGATGGCCCCTGACGGGCGGTCCGAGTTCAACGTGGCGATCCGGACCTTGCTGGTGGATGGCGCGGATGTGACCTTGAACGTGGGGGGCGGGGTCGTGTGGGATTCCACCGCCGACAGCGAATACGAGGAAGCCCTATGGAAAGCCCGCTACGCCCGCCTGCCGATCCGGACTTCCGCCTGATCGAAACCATGCTCTGGACGCCCGAGGGTGGCTTCCAGCGCGGGGATGTACACCGGAAACGTCTGGCCTTTGCCGCGCGGCAGCTGGGGATTGCGCCTGTTGGTGTCGATGCGGCGCTAGAGGTGTTCAGCGCGGATGGGCCGCAGCGTGTACGGCTGACTGTGGATGCAGGCGGTCGGGCCGAGATAACCCACGCGTCCTTTGCCCCGCTGCCCGAGGGCACACTGTGGCGACTGGCGGTGGCAGAGACGCGGTTGCAGGCGGATGATCCTTGGCTTGGGGTTAAGACCACCGAGCGCGCCCTTTATGACCGCGACCGCGCTGCGATGGCTGCGGGCATCGACGAGCTAATCTACCTGAACGAGGCAGGTCATGTCTGCGAGGGCACGATCACCAATGTCTTTGCCGATCTGGGCCAAGGGCTGGTGACGCCGCCCATCTCGGACGGGCTGCTGCCCGGTGTGCTGCGGTCCGGCCTGATTTGCGCGGGCAAGGTGCGGATCCAGCATCTGACGCTGGATGATCTGCTGAATGCGCGGGCGCTTTACGTCGGAAATTCCCTGCGCGGGCTGATAACGGCTGTTTTACAAGGCCAATAGGGAACGACAGGGGGCCTATTCGCGTTGCCTTTCCAAAGAGATTTAGGAAAGGAATTGCGAGTTATGGGTACGATCCTGACGTTGGAAAAGAACGAAGAAGTCACGCACGACACCCGTCATCTGGTGTTCAGCCGCCCCGAAGATTTCGACATTGAGCCCGGCCAAGCGGTCGACCTGACCCTGATGCGCGAGGGCTGGCGCGACGAGGCCCGCCCCTTCACCCCTGTGATGACCGAGGACGCCTCGAAGATCGAGTTTGTGATCAAGACCTATCCCGAACATGACGGCGTGACAGATCAGATCCGCTCGCTCAAAGAAGGTGAGCAGGTCGAGATTTCGGACCCTTGGGGGGCGATCCACGACGAAGGCCCCGGCACATTTATCGCGGGCGGCGCGGGTATTACGCCTTTCATCGCGATCATGCGCCAGCGCGTCCATGACAAAGGCACCATGGGCGGCGCGACGCTGATCTTCTCGAACAAGACCGAAGAGGACATCATCCTGCGCGAAGAGTTCGAAGAGATGCCCGGCCTGAAGACCGTGTTCGTCCTGACCGATCAGGGCAACATCCCCCATGGCATGTATGGCGGCGCGATCAACAAAGACTTCCTGTGTGACTACGCCAGCCCGAAACACGCCCCGTTCTATCTGTGCGGGCCGGATGAAATGGTCGACGAGCTAGAGACCACGCTGAAAAATCTGGGCGTGCCGGAAAAGGCAATCGTCCGCGAAGACTTCTCATAATGGATCAGGGGGCAGCGGCCCCCTTTTTTCACGGCAGTGGAAGACAGTGAAATGGCGCGTCCTTGGATAGGGCGCGCCGTGAGTATTTTTGCAAAGCAGAAAGAGGCTTCTTTTTTGCTAAAAATACTCAAATCCGGACATAAAAAGCAGCGCCGTTCCGCGAAAGAAGGCGCTGTGAGTTGAGGCTCGGGCTAGGTTCAGGCAGCCCGTTGGGGTTCCTCGGGGTGGCTCAGCATATCGATCTGGCGCAGGAGCGTTTGCATCGGAATGCCAGCGGTCACATCGGTGGCGCAAAGCGTGGGCAGTTTGCTGAGGGCGCCGGTGAGCGGGGTGTCGGTGATGACCAGGGCGATCTGGGCACTGTCCGCTTTGGACGCTTGGAATGTGCGCAGGTGCCGGACGGATGAGAAATAGAGTTGAACCGGTGCCTCCAGCCTGTCCGAGATCAGCTCGAGGACATGGGCGGGCAGGGGCGGGGTGTCGTCGGTTCCTGCGATGATGGCGATAGCGCGGGGTTCGGTTGCCTCGGGGCTGGTGGTGAACCAGGACTGGGCAATTTCGCGTGTGGTCGTCTGGAGCATTCTCAATTCTCCGTTCTGGTGCCGATACGTCGGCGCAATGGTCAGGGACAGATCAAATCAGGTCTGGCTGACGGGTCCTATTTAAGGGCAGCCGGTGGGGCCGCGGTGACACTTCTTGCGAGTGGCGAGTCTGCGCGCGCCAGTCGATCTGGGAGTATAACGCAAGACTACGAGTAAGTTTCCGTCACCTTCTCGTGAGGGTTGTGTGAAGGCATTTCACGCCCGATTGGACCTGCGCATTCAGGGAAATGTGGATATGGCGCGCAGGGCTGGCGGGGCATAGAGGCTTGGCCTGTTAGTTTCGCTATGGAAAGGACCTCTCATGCGGGATTTTGAGTGGGATGTGACGTTGAGCGATGGGGTGCTGGAGATGCGCCCCTTGCAAGAGAGCGACCGCGAGGGGCTGTATCTGGCGGCCTCTGATCCGGCGACTTGGGCGCAGCACCCGGCCAAGGACCGGCACCTGCGCGAGAAATTCGATCCCTATTTCGACTTCTTGCTGGGGGCGGTGGGCACGCTTGTCGCGGTTGATGCCGCGTCGGGTGCGATCATGGGCTGCTCGCGCTTCTATCCGGTGCCGGACCAAGAGGATGGCATTGCGATCGGGTTTACCTTCTTAGGCTGCCCGTACTGGGGCGGGGCGTGGAACCGGCGGATGAAGGCGCTGATGGTGGGCCATGTGCTGAAAAGCCGCCCCGCGGTTTGGCTGCACATTGCGCCGGATAACATGCGCTCTCAGATTGCCAGCGGGCGCGTTGGCGCGGTCCATCAGTATAATGCCGATCTGGATCTGGGCACGGGCGTGGCCCCTTATAAGTGCTACACGATCACCGCCCAAAGCTGGGCGCAGGCGATCGGAACCCCGATCAACGGGTGAAACGGGGTCGCCACGGGGGCCTTCGGGCGTGAAAGTGGCGGCTTCTCTTGACTTCTGGGGCGTGGGCATGTGTATCGGCTGCAACTTGATACCACCCGTCCGGGAGAGCCTGATGCACACCTATCGCAGCCACACCTGCGCTGACCTGAACAAAGACAACGTTGGTGAAACCGTCCGCCTGTCGGGCTGGGTGCACCGTGTCCGCGACCACGGCGGCATTCTGTTTATCGACCTGCGCGACCACTTTGGCGTGACTCAGGTTCTGTGCGACCCTGATAGCCCTGTTTTCAAGGACGTCGAGAAGGTCCGCAGCGAGTGGTGTATCCGCATCGACGGCAACGTCAAAGCGCGTGACCCCGAGTTGGTGAACGCCAAGATCCCGACTGGCGAAGTCGAAGTCTTTGTTCGTGACATCGAATTTCTGGGCAAAGCCGACGAACTGCCGCTGATGGTGTTCGGCGAGCAGGAATACCCCGAGGAAACCCGTTTGCGGTACCGCTACCTCGACCTGCGCCGCGAGAAGCTACAGCGCAACATGACGATGCGCTCGGACGTCGTTGCGTCGATCCGCCGTCGTATGTGGGACAAGGGCTTCCGCGAGTACCAGACCCCGATTATCACCGCATCGAGCCCCGAAGGCGCGCGCGACTTCCTTGTCCCGTCGCGTCTGCACCCCGGCAAGTTCTACGCGCTGCCGCAGGCACCTCAGCAGTTCAAGCAGCTGATCATGGTGTCGGGCTTTGATAAATACTTCCAGATCGCGCCCTGTTTCCGCGACGAGGACCCCCGCGCTGACCGTTCGCCCACCGACTTCTACCAGCTCGACATGGAAATGTCGTTCGTCACCCAGCAGGATGTGTTCGACACCATCTCGCCCGTGATTGCTGGCATCTTTGAAGAGTTCGGCAAGGGCAAGAAAGTGGACGCGCCTGCCGAGTGGGCGCAGATCAGCTATCGCGATGCGGCCCTGTGGTACGGCACAGACAAGCCCGACCTGCGCAACCCGATCAAGATGCAGACCGTGTCCGAGCACTTTGCCGGCTCGGGCTTCGCGATTTTTGCCAAGCTGCTGGAGCAGGAAGGCACCGAGATCCGCGCGATCCCCGCACCCACCGGCGGCAGCCGCAAGTTCTGTGACCGCATGAATGCGTTCGCCCAGAAAGAGGGTCTGCCCGGCATGGGCTACATCTTCTGGCGCGAGGGTGCGGATGGCATGGAAGCCGCAGGTCCCTTGGCCAAAAACATCGGCCCCGAGCGCACCGAGGCGATCCGCCAGCAGCTGGGTCTGGGCGTCGGCGATGCGGCGTTCTTCCTTGGTGGCAAGCCCGCGTCGTTCCAGCGTGTGGCGGGTAAGGCGCGCGATGTGATTGGCGAAGAGCTGAACCTGACCGACAAGGACCGCTTCGCGTTCGCTTGGATCGTGGACTTCCCGATCTACGAGCAGGACGAAGAGACCGGCAAGATCGACTTTGAACACAACCCCTTCTCGATGCCGCAGGGCGGTATGGACGCGCTGAATGGCGATCCGCTGAAGGTCATGGGCTTCCAGTACGATCTGGCGTGCAACGGCTACGAGCTGGTGTCGGGCGCGATCCGGAACCACAAACCCGAGATCATGTACAAAGCGTTCGAAATCGCCGGTTACGGTGCGGACGAGGTGAACAAGCGTTTCGGTGGTATGGTTAACGCGTTCAAATACGGCGCACCGCCCCACGGTGGCTGTGCTGCGGGTATCGACCGTATCGTGATGTTGCTGGCCGAAGAGCAGAACATCCGCGAGGTCATCATGTTCCCGATGAACCAGCGCGCCGAAGACCTGATGATGGATGCACCGTCGGAACCCACCGCAGAGCAGCTGATGGAGCTGAACCTGCGCGTTATTCCGCAAGAATAAGGCAATTCCGGCGTTATTGCGCCGAATTTGGAAACGTTCACGAGGCAGTGCGATGCGAATCGCGCTGCCTTTGTTCATTGTGGACCTGTGTTTTTCGACAACTTCGGAGGCGCCCCCATGGCGTTCGACCCCGTCTTGGCAGAGATCCGTTTTGGAACGGGTCTGTCTGCGCAGCGCTCTTTGCCAAATGGATCAGAGGATCTTTTGCGTCGCTTGTCCGGCCCGGATACTGCTGCGCAAACCTATCCAATCCCCAGCCTGTTCGGAGAGGGCGGTGTAGAGGTCCGTCTGTACAACGAGCTTTTGCGTGCCCGGAATAAGGCACGCGGCACCAAGGACGAAGAGGCTGCCCGCAAAGAGCTGGTCGCGCAGCGTCGCAAGATGAAGAAGACCGAGATGCGCAACGCCCGGAATATCCTGCTGCGCGGGATAATGTCCGAAGACGGGTTTCGCGAACGACTGGTCTGGTTCTGGTCCGACCATTTCACCATCGGCCCGCGGAACCAGCAGCTTAGGGCGAACCTTGCGTCCTATGCCGAGGATGCGATTCGCCCGAATGTGGCAGGGCGGTTTGCGGACCTGCTTTGGGCGGCAGAGATCCATCCGATCATGCAGGTCTATCTGGATCAGCAGCGCAACTTTGGCCCCAACAGCGTCGCGGCACAGAAGTCGAAAAAGCAGCTAGGTCTGAACGAGAATCTGGCGCGGGAAATGCTTGAACTGCACACACTGGGTGTGGGCGGGGGCTATTCCCAAGCAGATGTGACGGGCCTCGCGGGGTTGCTCACTGGACTGCAGATCGAGAAATTTACCCAGACTGTCTTTAAGGCTCGGACGGCTGAACCCGGTCCATTCATGATCCTAGGTCAGTATTGGGGCGGCGAGACCAAAACGCGCGAGGCGGATTTACGTGCGTTTATCGAAGCTCTGGCCGTGAACCCCGTCACTCTGCGCCATCTGGCACGGAAGCTGGCGGTGTATTTCGTGGCCGATATGCCGGACGAGGGGCTGGTGGAGCATATGGCCTCGGCTCTGATCGGATCGAATGGCGATCTGATGGCGGGGTACCGCGCGATGATCGAGCATCCCGCCGCTTGGGACCCTGCGCCGTCGAATGTGAAGCCGCCGCTGGATTTCGTCGTGTCTGCCTGCCGCGCTTTGGACGTGCACCCCGCGATGATCGAGAGGATGAAAGACGGCAACGTCCAGTCGAAATTCCTCGTGCCGATGTCGCTGATGGGGCAAAGCTGGATGAACCCGGGCGGACCCGATGGACTGCCCGAGGCCGATGACCGCTGGGTCAGTCCCCAGGGGTTGGCCGAGCGCATCCAGTGGTCCATGACCGCGCCCCAAGCGTTGTTGACCCGTTTGCCCGACCCCCGTGATTTTGTCGTGACAGCGTTGGCTGATCGCGCGCCTGAGACCGTGAAATTTGCAGCCAAAGCTGCGGAAACCGAGTGGGAAGGGGTGGGGCTTATCCTGTCGTCCCCTGCGTTCCAGAGGAGATAAGGCGATGAAAAGACGTGATTTCCTGATTCGGTCTGCGCTACTGGGCTGTTCGGCTGCGGCATCGCCGTTCATGACGCCAGTGGCTTTGGCCTCGGCGCCTTGGGATGCGCGGTTGGTGGTGATCATCCTGCGCGGCGCGATGGACGGGCTGGACATGGTGCGCCCCTATGGCGACCCCGACTATTCGGCGCTGCGCGGCGGGCTGACGGGCGGAGGTGTAGGCGAAGCGGACCTGAACGGGTTCTATGCCTTGCATCCGTCGATGGAGCCGTTGCGTCCGCTGTGGCAGCAGGGGTCGCTGGGCTTTGCCCATGCGGTCAGCACGCCGTATCGCGATCAGCGCAGTCACTTTGACGGGCAGGATCTGCTCGAGGCAGGAACGGTTGGGCTCGATCAAGGCCGGTCGCGGGATGGCTGGTTGAACCGCTTGCTGCAGTGCGTTCCGGGGGTGAGCGGCGAGACGTCCTTTGCCCTTGGGCGGGACCGGATGCTGCTGATGCGGGGCGATGCGCCGGTCAGCACTTGGGCGCCTGAGTCGGACCTGAACCTGAGCCCGCAGGCGCGTCTGTTGCTAGAGATGGTGAGCCATGATGACCCGCTGTTTAGCGGGGCGGTGACGGATGCGATCCATATTGCCGAGAGCCTTGGTCTGATCGACGTGCCGGAGACGGCGCTGGACGCGCAGGACATGGTGAGTCAGCGGATGAAGGACAATCGCAAAGACGCCGCGAATGGCCACATGCTGTTGGCGGACTTTGCCGCCGCGCGCCTGAAGGAAGAAGCGCGGATTGCGGCCTTTTCGCTGAACGGTTGGGACACTCACAAAGGGCAGAAAAACGCGATCAACCGTGCAGGCGCGCAGTTGGCCGAGGTGATTGGCGGGCTGCATGACAATCTGGGCCCCGAGATCTGGGGCAAGACGGTTGTGCTGGCGATGACCGAGTTCGGGCGGACCGCGCGGATCAATGGCTCTGCGGGGACCGATCACGGGACGGGCAGTGCCATGGTGATGGCTGGCGGAGCGTTGCGCGGCGGGCAGGTGTGGTCTGATTGGCCGGGCTTGGCCGAGGCGGATCTCTATGCCAAGCGCGACCTGATGCCGACCCGCGATGTGCGCGCCCATGCGGCGTGGACGCTGCGGTCACTGTTCGGGATCGATCAATCCGTGCTCGAGACCAAGGTTTTCCCCGGTCTCGACATGGGTGGCGATCCGCGGCTGGTGCTGTAATCAGGCGACGGCCAGCGCGTTCATCCGCTGTTGCAGCAGGGCGGCCAGATTGGCGCGCGCGGCAGCAGCGGCCTGGCCGCCTTGGATGGCTTTGGACAGAGCCTCAACCGCGTCCATCACACTGGTGTCGTCGGCGCTGATTGCCACGCCGCGCAGGAATTGCAGGGCGTAGGTCAGTTTCGAGCAGGTCTGGTCGCGGTCTTCGTCCAGCATGTGCACCACATGGCTGAGGTCATCGTAATAAGCCAACTGGTCGGGGTTGATCCGCTCTTCGTTGATCATGCGGGGGCCGGTGGGATGCCGGTTTACGGGCAAAAACGCCAGAATGGTTTCCTGAAATACCGACAAGGAGCGCAGGGGTTTGGCGAGGAACGCGTCGGCGCCAGCTTGTAGCGCGGGGCCTTCGAGCCCTTGGTCCCCGCTGATCGCGATCAGGACAGGCGGGCGCATGGCGGTTTCGGTCAGCTCGTTGATCAGATCGCAGCCGTTCCCGTCGGGCAGGCCCAGATCCACCATCAGGCAGTCGGGGCGATAGATGCTCAGGTGTCTGCGGGCGGATCGCAGGGAATCAGCGCGGCGGATGCGGGCGCCAGAGCGCATGCACATCAGGCGCAGCGCCTCGCAGGTAAAGCGGCTGTCCTCGACCAGCAGCAAGCTCAAGCCGGTCAGGGGACGCGTCGGGGTGGGGCGGGTCATGCGGTAGGTCAGGTCATCGTCGTTCATCGGGCTTCTCCTCGACTCGGGCGGGTCCTGTTCAGAATACCGACCGCATGGATAACGCATGGTTAATGGCCTGCGACCTTGGCGGCGCTTGCAATGCGCTGCACTGCGGCGCGATAAAGGGCGCAACCATTTCAGGAGGAGACGACATCATGATCGGACGTTTGAACCACGTCGCTATTGCAGTGCCCGATTTGCAGGCCGCCGCCGAACAGTACCGTACCGCGCTGGGGGCCAAAGTGGGCGAGCCGCAGGACGAGCCCGACCACGGCGTGACCGTGATCTTTATCGAATTGCCGAACACCAAGATCGAACTACTCTACCCGCTGGGCGATGAGAGCCCGATCAACGGCTTTCTGGAAAAGAACCCCTCTGGCGGCATCCACCATGTCTGCTATGAGGTGGACGACATTATCGCAGCCCGCGATCACCTGAAAGCAACCGGCGCACGTGTTCTGGGTTCGGGCGAGCCCAAGATCGGCGCCCATGGCAAGCCCGTCCTGTTCTTGCACCCCAAGGACTTTAACGGCTGCCTCGTGGAACTGGAGCAAGTCTGATGACAATCACCGCAGCCATCGTCCTTTACGCGATCTGTTGGTTTATGACCCTGTTTATCACCCTGCCTTTGCGTCTGCGGACCCAAGGGGACGAGGGTGAGGTCGTTCCCGGCACCCCCGCTGGGGCGCCTGCGGATTTCAAACCCAAGCGCGTGGCGATCATCGTGACCATCTGGGGCACTTTGATCTGGGCGATCATTGCGGCGGTGATTTTGTTCGGTGGGCTGTCCATCCGCGAGATGGACCCGTGGAAGAATATGCGTCCTCAGCCCATCCTGACGGACAAATAAGCAGTCGGTCTGCCGCGGTTAGCGCGGCAGACGATGATACAGGTGGGTGAACATCGCGCAGCCCACCACCGGAACCAGTAGGTTCACCAAGGGGATCGACAGGGGCAGGGCCATCAGACCGCCCGCGATCCACAGGGTCAGGGCATTGCGGCGACGCCGCTTTTTGACACCTGCGCGGTCGGTGCGGCGGATTGCGACCATCTGGAAATATTCCCGCGCCAGCAAGAAGCCGTTCAGGGCCCAGAAGATCAGCGGCGCAAAGGGCGCAAAGATCAGATAGAGCACCAGCGCCAGCAGGTTCGCGACCACGATCACGCCAAGAAAGCGGAACGAGTCTGTGATGTTGGTCGCCAGAGAGATACGCTTGGCGGCGGGCAGGCCGGTGTAGTGCTTGTCCTCGACCGCGTCAGCGACATCGTCCAGAAAAATGCCGGTCATGGCCGAGGCCACGGGCACCATCAGGAACGTCGAGAGCAGCAGCATCAGCGGGATCGAGCCCCAGGACACCACGTTGTCGACCCAAGTGACCTCGCCAACAAACGGCAGCGTCACCGAGTCCCCCAGCAGCCAGCCGACGATCCACATGACGATGGCGTAGATGCCCGCCAGCAGGGCGATGGCGAGGCCGATCCCCTTGAGGAGGACCGACCGGAAGCGCGGATCGCTGAGCTGTGCGAGGCTCAGCGACAGGGCCTTGAGGATCTGGGTCATTCAGCAACCCAAGTGGTGATCTGGTCCAGATCGGGGCGCGGGCGGTCGGGTGTGTCCGCCGAGGGGGTGCCAAGGTGAATGATCCCCGCGACGGTTTCGTCTGCGGTCAGGCCGAACACCTCTTCGCGGAACTGTTTGTCGTGGCTGAACCAGTTGGACACCCAGTTTGCGCCAAAACCCATAGCCATCGCGGCGTTCACCAGCGACAGGCAGACAGCGCCAGCCGAATAGGTCTGCTCGATCGCGGGGACCTTGTCGCTTTCTTTGGTGGTCTGGACCACAACGACCGCAAGGGGGCTGTTGCCGTAGACGCCGACGGGCTTGTCGATCTTGGCTTGCTCGATCCCCAATTCGGGGCCGCGCTTGGCGATGGCTTGGGCCACACGCTCCAGCGCGGGCTTTTCCAGCACGACAAAGCGCCAGGGCTCCAGCTTGCCGTGGTCGGGGCTGCGGGCGGCGGCGGTTAGAATGGTGGTCAGCTCGTCGCGGGTCGGCGCGGGAGCCTTAAGCGCGGGGATGGGCGTGCTGCGGCGGGACAGCAGGAAATCGAGGGCGGCTTGGTTCTTTTCGGTCATCGGTCGTCCTAAAATAGCTAGGGCCTATGTCGGCAGTGGGGCGCGTCAGTTCAACCCTTTAGGGCAGAACGTGCGCGGCGATATCGTTAATTTCCGCTTCGACCATGGCATCATGTCGCGGGCCGGGCTGGCGGGCGTCATAGGTTTCGGCCAAGGGGTCGGGAACGGTGATCTGGCTGCCTGACATCTCCTCAAGCACGGCATGGCCGCAGAAGGGGACGTAGAATTCCGAGTAGCCCCCTTCGTGTGCCATCACGAGGCGGCCTTCGCAATGCTCTTCGGCGGCTTCCATCAGGCTGCGGGTCATCAGGCGGTAGGTTTCAGCGGTGCACATCATGCGCGACAAAGGATCCACGATGGCCGCATCAAACCCGCAGGCGACGATGATCACGTCGGGGCGGAAATCATCCAGTGCAGGGCGGACGATCTGCTCGAAGGCATAGAGGTAACCATAATGGCCGGTGCCGGGGGGCAGGGGGATGTTGATGTTGAACCCTTCGCCGGGGCCTGCACCGCGATCGGTATAGGCGCCGGTGTCCTCGGGGTAGTTGCGGTCCTGGTGGAGGCTGATAGTCAACACATCGGGGCGGTCGTAGAAGATCGCCTCGGTCCCGTTGCCGTGATGCACGTCCCAGTCGATGATCGCGACGCGGCCGGCCAACCCTTCGGCGATGGCGCATTCGGTGGCGATGGCGACGTTGGCCAAGATGCAGAAACCGTTGGGGTGATCGGGCAGCGCGTGGTGACCCGGCGGACGCGACAGGGCATAGGCGTTGGCGGTCTGGCCGGTGAGGACCGAGAACAGCGCGCCGCGGACCAGACCTGCGGACTGCGCGCAGATTTCAAAGCCGCCGGGGCCAAAGGGGGCCTGATCGCCAAGCTCGCCGCCGCCGGTGTCGGACAGGCGTTTGAATTCCTGCAAGAAGTGTTCGGGGTGCACATGGCGCATTTCTGACCATGAGACAGGCTCGGCCCCAGACACGCGCAGTTCGCGGGACAGGCCCGAGCGATCGAGCAGGTTCTTCAGACGACGTTTGGTTTCGGGGGCCTCGGGCAGACCACCCGCGACGAGCGGCTGCACCCAGCCGCCGACCGGATGGGTAAAGGCATAGTGCCCGCCCCCGTGCCAGAAACATGCTTCGTCCCAGAAAAATCCTGTCGCCATCGGTCTAACCCCTGAAAATTTCGGTCAGACTAGGCGGGGGCGCTGCAGAGTGCTAGAGGGCAAATATGGCTGATCCCGACCTGACCCATCTGGCCCAAGTAGGCACCGAAATCCCTGTGCGTGTGACGCCCAAGGCATCCCGCAACGCGATCAAATCCGAAGATGGCGCGTTGCGAGTCTATGTGACCACCGTGCCGGAAGACGGCAAGGCGAATGCCGCTGTGGTGAAGTTGCTCTCCAAAGCGGTTGGCGTACCTAAATCTCGGCTGGAGCTGGTAAGGGGGCATACCAGCCGCGACAAGGTCTTTCGCGTCCTTTGATCAGGCCTCGGCCCGGCGCAACGTATAGACCCCTTCGGGTAGGTCGAGCGCGGCTCCAAGGTCGCGCAGTTGGCTCAGGCTGAAGGTGACTTTCATCACCTGATCAGTTCGCTGGTCATATTGTTCTAGTGTGACGCAATCCTCGAAGGCGTTGATTGTGATATCCTCGGCAAGGGGGGAGGGGCCCTCGTCGACCAAGGTTACAACAGTTGCGTCAAACTCGTGCTCAATCGAAAACATGGGGTAATGCTACCGCGCCTCGGAATGCTTTCAAGTCCCGCATGACAATTTGATGAACGAAGTGTGTTCACACTTCGCTGATACATTGGGCGCGTTTGCCTAACCCTTTGGCATGCAGTGGAAATTCTGCTTTTGCGTTTATGTAGTGGTGCTTGCCTGCGGCGGGGATGCAACTGTTTGCTGTAAAGATGAATTTTTCATTAATTTTCGGTTCATTGACCAACTGGTTCAAAAGTATCGGTAAGTCGAAAGGCGCTGGAACTACTTCGGCGTTGGGCGCATTCTCCCTGTGACATGAGACACTTTGTTTTGCTTGCTGCGCTGGCTCTGTTGGCCGCATGCGCTGTTCCCGTTGACCAGACGCCCCCAAGAAATACGGGCGTTTCTTCCGTAAGTCCCGAGATCTCGGCCCGCGCTGACGAGATCGCGAACCGCTTTGTGCGGGTAGTGGACCGTGTCGAACCGGTGGCCGAATCAATCTGCCGAGAAGAGACCGAGCGGTTGCTTTGTGACTTCCATATCATGGTTGATCCCGACCCGGACTCGCCCGCCAACGCCTATCAGACGCAAGATCGGTGGGGGCGCCCCATCATCATTTTCACCGTCGCCCTGATTGCAGACGCGCGGAACGAGGATGAACTGGCCTTTGTCTTGGGGCACGAGGCCTCGCACCACTTGCTGGGGCACATCAAGAAGAGCACCGAAGGCGCCAAGGCGGGGGCGGTGATCTTTGGCAACCTAGCCAGTGCGAGCGGGCTGCAGAACGAAGCCCTTGAAGAAGCAGTCAATCTTGGCGCAATGGTGGGGTCGCGTTACTACGCCAAACGCTATGAACTCGAGGCCGATCGGTTGGGCACCCTGATCACGGTTGAGGCAGGGTACAATCCGATCCGCGGGGCACAGTTCTTTACGCGTATTCCGGATCCGGGCGACAGGTTCCTAGGCTCTCACCCGCCCAATGCCCAACGTTTGCAGGTTGTGCGAGAAGCCGCCGGCGAACTCGGGTATTGATCTGCATCAACGTAGACGGGTGCAACTAATGATGCACTCAGGCCAACCCATAGACTGGAGGCCTGAGAAATGTCTGTTTCCGAACGCTACGACCACCACGCAAAATTGGTTGCCCACATGGCGGATACGCTGGGTGTGGATCTGCTAGAGCAAATGCAACGCGGAGAGCTGGACGGCGAAGACCTGCGCCAGATGGTGCACAAGTGCACGGGCTGCACCAGCCCCTGTGACTGCGCGGACTGGCTGGTTGCGAATGCGGCGGGCTCGGAAGTTGCTCCGAACTATTGCCGCAACGCGCAGGCGTTCGAGTTGATGAAAGGCTAGGGTTCATCCGCTTTGCCTGATAAGGCAGAGGCATGGAACAACTGGAAAATGTCGTGACAGACCGCGGGTCGAAATACGCGGTCTCTGGCGGTCCCGCTCGCACCAAAGAAGAAGCGGATGCGCTGCTCAAAGAGCTGAAGCGCAGCAAGAAGTACGCAAAGGCGACCCACAACACCTGGGCGCTTTTGCCGTCCTCTGGCGAACCCTTGAAAAATGATGACGGAGAGAGCGGCGCAGGCATGGTGATCCTGCGAATGCTGGAGCGCGACGATGTGCGAGACACCGTGGTCGTGGTGACGCGCTGGTACGGCGGCAAGCATCTAGGAGGAGACCGGTTCCGCCACGTGCAAACCTGCGTCAGAGCGTGGATCGACCAGTTCAAAGCATAGGCGATCCGGTGGGGGCCGGATCGCCACGATGCAAGTGCGCAGATTAGGCTGCGAATTTGCGCTTTTTGCGGCGGCTCGCCATGCCACCCAGAACCATCAGGCCTGCAGCCGCCATGGGCAGTGCCGCGGGCAGCGGGACGGGGGCCAGATCGCCTTCGCCAAAGATCCACGCTTCGGCTTTGCCAAGGGTGTCGTCGATTGCGTCGATATAGAAAGCAAAGCTGTCGGAGGGCGATACGGTGAATTCGTACTGGCCGCCCTGCGCATTGTCGTCGCCATTGTCAGTCAGCTGGATTTCCGTGCCGTTCAGGATCAGGCCGAACGGGTCAAAAAAGGGACCATCAACGTCATAGCTGTTGTAGGCCCAAGTGGTTGCAAACTTCACGATTCCTTCGAAACCGGTAAAGGTCATCGAAGTGACGATGCTGCTGCCGGTGTCGGAGTCAGAGCCGACGAGTTTGTAGAAAAAATCGAAAGCAGGTGCCAGCGCGGAATTGTCGACGTAATACCCGCTGCCGCCGCCATCATCGAATGTACCTGTCGACCCGTAGGGACCCGCGAAGCTCACGGTCGCCGCCTGCGCGCCGGTGGCCATAGCCAGGCACATTCCAGCTGCACTCAGAAACTTTAGCATAATTAAATCCTCAAATTGGAACGCCCCGTGCATTTCAGGACCAATCTATTGTGCCATTATTTCTTGGCGCGTCTTCACGGAATTTTAATAATTTAGGATTTTTTAGCGTATTCCCGATTGGGGGATTTTAATTTCTGTGGCATCGCCCTGAAAGCAAAGGGAAAAACATCAGGGTTTTGAATTAAAGTGAGGGGCTAATTTGTAGTTTTGCTTGTCTCCGATGTGGAAACAGTGGCCCGTAAATCTCAAATGCAGAAATACTAACGGTTTAAAATGAAAAGCAGCGCCGAAGCGCCGCTGTTCGAGGAATCAAAGGGTGGGGTAAGTGCCTCTCAGCCCGATATTTTTCCCCAAAGGTCATATTCACCGGCTTCATCGACGTCGACTTTGACGATATCGCCAACCGACAGGCCTTCTGCGCCTTCGTCGATGAACAGGTTGCCATCGATTTCAGGAGCGTCAGCCCATGTGCGGCAGGTCGCGATGCCATCTTCGTCAATGTCGTCAATAATCACCTCAAGGGTTTTGCCGACTTTCGCTTCAAGCTTGGCCTCTGAAATCGCTTGGGATTGCTGCATGAAGCGTTCCCAACGATCCTGCTTGATTTCGTCCGGAACGTGGTCCGGCAATTCGTTGGACCGTGCCCCATCCACGTTTTCGTATTGGAAGCAGCCGACCCGATCCAATTGCGCTTCGTCTAACCAATCGAGCAGAGTTTGGAACTCCTCTTCGGTCTCGCCGGGGTAGCCGACGATAAAGGTCGAACGCAGAGTGATGTCGGGGCACACGTCGCGCCATGCGTTGATTTCGTCCAGCGTTTTCGCGGCAGCTGCAGGGCGCGCCATCCGCTTCAGCGTGTCGGGATGCGCGTGCTGGAAGGGGATGTCCAGATAGGGCAGGATAAGCCCCTCGGCCATCAGCGGGATCAGGTTGCGCACATGGGGGTAGGGGTACACGTAGTGCAACCGCACCCAAGCGCCAAGCGACCCTAGATCACGGGCCAGATCGGTGATGTGGGCGCGGTGGCCGCGCTCCTCGGCGTGCTTGATGTCGACGCCATAGGCGCTGGTGTCTTGGCTGATCACCAGCAGTTCCTTGACCCCATTTTCGACCAGCTTTTCCGCCTCGCGGACGATGGCATGGGCAGGGCGGCTGACTAAGCGACCGCGCATGTCGGGAATGATGCAGAATTTGCACTTGTGGTTACAGCCCTCGGAAATCTTGAGATAGCTGTAGTGGCGCGGCGTCAGGCTAACTCCGCTGGCCGGCAGCAGATCGATGAACGGATCGGGGCTAGGGGGAACGGCCCCGTGGACAGCGTCCAACACCTGCTCGTATTGGTGAGGGCCCGTGACGGCCAAAACCTTGGGGTGGTGACCGGTGATATACTCGGGCTCTGCCCCCAGACACCCGGTCACGATCACGCGGCCGTTTTCGTTCAGCGCCTCGCCGATCGCTTCCAAAGACTCTGCCTTGGCCGAGTCCAGGAATCCGCAGGTGTTCACGATCACGGCATCTGCGCCCGAATAATCAGGGCTGATCGCATAGCCTTCGGCCCGCAGGCGGGTCAAAATGCGTTCACTGTCCACTAGGGCCTTGGGACAGCCCAAGGACACCATGCCGATGGTCGGCTGGCCGGGGCGGGCCTCGTCGCGGATCTGCGCGCGGGGGGCAATGTCGGGTCGCAGGTTCGGGGGGTTCTGGCTCATGGTTGGTCCACCGGCTAGCGGCCACAAGGCATCACGACCTTGCAACCAAAAACGACGAAAGGGGCCTGATCCAGCCCCCTGCTTCTTTTTGCTCTAAATACTCATTAACACGCCGCCACCCACAGGGCACCGACGCGCGATGATCAGCGGCGACGGTCCCGCTTGTTGTTCACAGGCTGGAACGCCACGCCCACATGGGCCTCGCAATAGGGTTTGCCCTGCTGCACAGGGTGACCGCAGAACCAGAAGTCCGGAGTCGCCGGATCGCCCACAGGCCATTTGCAGGTCCGCTCGGTCAGTTCCATCAGCGACAGTTTCTTCGCCTTCTTCTCGACTTCGCTCACCTTGGCCAGCGCCTCGGCGGGGATCTCGTTCGCCGAAGGCTGCGGGGGCAGGGGCTGGCCCGCGGGGATGATCGCCTTGCGGGCAGGGGTGGTCACCGGCACAGGGCGCGCTTCGGGCGCGGGGGCTGCCGCCGCAGGAGCGGGCTCGGGCTTGGGCGCGGGTTTGGGCTTGGCTTCCGCCTTGGGCTTGGGCGCGGGCTTGGGCTCTGCAGCCGCAGCGGGCGCCGACGCGGCAGAGGCGCCCGCGTTGCGGTTCGACAGACCCAGACGGTGCACTTTGCCGATCACCGCGTTACGGGTCACGCCACCAAGCTCCTTGGCGATCTGGCTTGCCGATTGGCCTTCGCCCCACATCTTTTTCAGAAGCTCAACGCGTTCGTCGGTCCAGGACATACAGCTTTCCTTGATGGTCACAGGCGTCCAGAGGGGGACAGCCTTATAGAATTTGGTCGAGGCCCTATTCTAATCATCCCGTGGCGCGTTACAAGGCACGCAAAGCATTCTAGGGAATTCGGACGATGTCACACATGAACGATATGGGCGAAAGACGCTTCGGACGCGTGAACTGGCTGGGCCTGATGACACTGGCCGAACGCGAATGCCGCCGGTTTCTGGCGGTCTGGAACCAGACGTTGGCCGCGCCCATCGTCACCGCAGGCCTATTTCTAACGATTTTCGCGATTGCAATCGGCCCAACCCGTGGCGACGTGATGGGCGTGCCCTTTGTGAACTTCATCGCGCCAGGCATCCTAATGATGACCGTGATCCAGAACGCCTTTGCCAATGTGTCCTCCTCAATCGTGAGTGCCAAAGTGCAGGGTAACATCGTCGACACACTGATGCCGCCCCTCTCGGCGGGCGAAATGGTGCTGGGATATCTGGCAGGCGGGATCGTACGCGGCGTGCTAGTGGCGATCGTGATCGCCCTAGCGATTCTCTTGTTCCTCGGCACGGGCCTCAAACATCCGCTCTCGGCGCTGGCCTTTATCATCGTCGGCTCGGCCTTCATGGGTGGTTTGGGCATGGTCGCAGCCGTCTATGCGCAGAAGTTTGATCAAATTGCCGCGATCACAAACTTCGTCGTCACGCCGCTCGCGTTCCTGTCGGGCACCTTTTACTCGGTCGAGGCGATGCCCGTCGGCCTCTATCAGATCACCCACCTGAACCCGATTTTCTATTTTATTGACGGGGTGCGCTGGTCCGTGCTCGGGGTGTCGGACAGCAATCCGGTCTTTGGCTTCTTCTTTGGCCTGACCGCCGCAGTTCTCGTCAACATACTGGCATGGTGGATGTTCCGCACGGGCTACCGCCTCAAAGCCTGAACGAATCTTCTTTATTTTTGCCCTGCGCCACGCTATGCGCAGGGCATGATGACCAAGCAGATCACACGAGCTGCAACAGCCCTGCGACGTCGACGCGCCTATTTCGCGTAACGACAGCTGTCATCTTGTGCTTTTCTCGCACGCCTCTTTTTGCAAAATACCCGTAATCGTTGACTTGAGCGGCCTGTCAGGCCACCAAAGCCTTCATCCACAAGGAAGAATGCCATGATCCCTTCGGTTCTGCCCACTTACAATCGCGCTCCGCTATCTTTCGTCAAAGGCGAAGGCAGCTGGTTGATCGAGGCTGACGGCCGACGTTTTCTCGACCTCGGTGCGGGGATCGCAGTGAACGCCCTTGGCCATGCCAACCCTGACCTGACCGAGGCGCTGACCACACAGGCGCAGAACCTGTGGCATGTGTCGAACCTCTATCAGATCCCGCAGCAGCAACAGCTGGCGGACAAGCTAGTCGACGCCACCTTTGCTGACACCGTGTTCTTTACCAACTCGGGCACCGAAAGCTGTGAGCTCGCGGTCAAGATGGCGCGCAAATACTGGTATGACAAAGGCCAGCCCGAGCGGCATGTGATCATAACCTTCGAGGGCAGCTTCCATGGCCGCTCCTCGGCCGGTATCGCCGCCGCAGGCAGCGAGAAAATGACCAAAGGCTTCGCGCCCTTGCTGCCCGGTTTCCGCCATCTGCCTTTCGGCGATCATGACGCGATCAAAAAGGCGATGAAGCAGCCCGACGTGGCTGGCATCCTGATCGAGCCTGTGCAGGGCGAGGGCGGCATTCGCCCGCTCCCCGATGTCTGCCTCAAGGGCATCCGCGCCCTGTGCGATGAAACCGGCGCCCTGATGATACTGGACGAAGTGCAATGCGGCGTCTCGCGGACCGGCAAGCTCTTTGCCCATGAATGGGCAGGCGTGACCCCGGACATCATGATGGTGGCCAAGGGCATCGGCGGCGGCTTCCCCCTCGGCGCGGTTCTGGCGACCGAGGACGCGGCCAGCGGTATGACCGCGGGCACCCATGGCTCGACCTACGGCGGCAACCCTCTGGGCTGCGCTGTGGGCAACAAGGTCATGGAAATCGTCAGCGATCCCGCCTTCCTCGACGAGGTGAACCGCAAGGCTGGCCTGTTGCGTCAGGGGCTCGAGTCCCTCGTGGCCCGTTTCCCCGAGGTGTTCGAGTCCGTGCGCGGCCTCGGCCTGATGCTGGGCATCAAATGCAAGGTCACCAACCTCGACGTGGTCAAGGCGGCCTACGACGCAGGCCTGCTGACCGTGCCCGCAGGGGACAACGTCGTGCGCCTTCTGCCCGCCCTGAATATCCCCGACGAAGACATCACCGAAGCCCTGAACCGCTTCGAGAAGGTCGCAACCGAATTGCAACCTTCCTGACTTCATCTTTGTGAAAATACTCCGGGGGAGTCCGCCTTCGGCGGACGGGGGCAGCGCCCCCCGGACCCCGGCCCCAAAGAAAGACACCGATATGAATCACTTCCTCGACATCCACAAAACGGACCAAGCTGACCTTCACAATATGATCGACCTTGCTGCTCGCATGAAAGCGGATCGTGCGGGTCATCCAAAAGGTATGCTGGACGCGGACAAGGCGCTCGACGGCCGTATGGTCGCCCTGATTTTCGAGAAGCCTTCAACCCGCACCCGCGTCAGCTTTGATGTCGGTATCCGTCAGATGGGTGGTCAGACCATGCTGCTTTCGGGCAAGGATATGCAGCTGGGTCACGGGGAAACGATCGCGGACACCGCGCGGGTTCTGTCGCGCTATGTCGATGCGATCATGATTCGGACGTTTGACGAATCGGTTCTGCTGGAACTGGCGGAATACTCGGACGTGCCTGTGATCAACGGCCTGACCGACCGCACCCACCCCTGCCAGATCATGGCGGACCTGCTGACCTACCAAGAGCACCGTGGCGACATCGCGGGCAAGAAGGTGGTCTGGTCTGGCGACGGCAACAACGTCTGCGCGTCTTTCCTGCACGCGGCGGGGCAGTTCGGCTTCGATTTTACCTTCACCGGCCCTGAAAAGCTGGATCCCGAGGCAGAATTTATCGGCTACGCCCGCTCCAAAGGTGTGCAGGTCTCGATTGAGCGCGACCCCTACAAGGCGGTCGAAGGTGCGGATTTGATCGTGACCGACACGTGGGTCTCTATGCATGACAGCCAGTCCACCAAGGAACGCCGCCATAATCTGCTGCGCCCCTATCAGGTGAATGACGACCTGATGGCCGCCGCCAAAGACGACGCCCTGTTCATGCACTGCCTGCCCGCACATCGCGGCGAAGAAGTGACCAGCAGCGTCATGGATGGCCCCAAAAGCGTGATTTTCGACGAGGCGGAAAACCGTCTGCACGCCCAAAAAGCGGTCGTGCGCTGGTGCCTCGGCCTCTGAGATTCTGCGCCTCTGCACATCCCGTCTTCGCTTAAAAGCGCTTGATGTTCACGCTAACACCGTTAGATGTCACACCAGTTATGATAGGAGTGACGGATGGCTGAGGCACAGAAGATCGGTTTGATCGGCTTGGGAACCATGGGCAGCGCGCTGGCGCTGAACTTGGCAGAGAAAGGCGCGCACGTCGTCGTGCAGAACCGGACCCACGCCCGCGTTCCCGAATTCATCTCCGAGGCTGGCGATCTGGCCTCGAACCTCGAAGGTGCAGGCGATCTGGCCGATCTGGTCAACCGTCTGCCCCAGCCGCGGTTCATCATCCTGATGACGCCCGCAGGCGGTCCGACCGACGCGATGATCGAAGACCTGAAGCCCTTGCTGGCGCAGGGCGACACGCTGATCGACGCGGGCAACTCTGATTTCCACGACACCCGCCGCCGCACTGCGGACATGGAGGCCGCTGGCTTCAAGTTCCTTGGCATGGGCGTGTCGGGCGGCGAAGAGGGCGCACGCCACGGACCCAGCATCATGGTCGGCGGCACCGAGGACGCCTACGCGCCTGTGAAAGCCATCATCGAAGCGATCTCGGCCAAGTTTGAGGGCGCTCCTTGCGCCGCGCATCTGGGCCCTGACGGTGCCGGTCACTTTGTGAAAACCGTGCACAACGGCATCGAATATGCCGACATGCAGATGATCGCCGAGGTCTACGGCCTACTGCGCGACGCCGGCTGGGAAGCCTCCAAGATCGGCGAACTCTTTGCCGATTGGGGCAAGGGCGATCTGGGTTCCTATCTAGTCGAAGTCACCGAGGCCGTCCTGACCGCCACCGACCCTGAAAGCGGCGCGGCCATGGTCGACGTCATCGCGGACAAGGCGGGCCAGAAGGGTACGGGTCGTTGGACCGTCATCGAGGCACTGAAACTCGGCCAGTCCGCCAGCACCATCGAAGCAGCCGTTGCGGCGCGATCTTGGTCGGCAGAGCCCGACGTCCGCAATGCAGGCGAAGCATCGCTGGTCCCTGCTGGTACCGAGGCTGTCGTCGTCGAGCCCGAAGATCTGAAGAACGCCTTCCTCGCGGCTCGAATTCTGGCCTACGCGCAGGGCTTCCGTGTGCTGCAGGCAGCGTCGGATACCTATGAGTGGGATCTGGACATGGCCCGAGTGGCCGAAATCTGGCGCGCAGGCTGCATCATCCGCAGCGTGTTGCTGGACGAGATCAGCAGCGCGCACCGCGCGGGTCTGCCGAGCGGCCAGCTCTACTTGGCGGAGGGTCTGCTGCAGAAAGTTACCGGCGGTCTGCCCGCTCTGCGCCGCGTCGTGGCCGCAGCGGCGATCTCGGGTCAACCCGTCCCCGCATTGGCCAGTGCGCTGTCGTTCATCGACACCATGCGCCACAGCCGCGGAACCACGAACCTGATCCAAGCGCAGCGCGACTATTTCGGTGCCCACGGGTTCGAGCGTGTGGACAGCGATGAGACCGGTCTGCACGGTCCTTGGGCCGGCCACGGAATGTAAGATCACCGAGTTTCTCAAGAAAAGCCGCCCCGAACACGGGCGGCTTTTTGTTAGAGAAGCCCGCGCCAGTAGATCACCGCGCCCAAAAGGACAATCACGGCAAACACCTTCAATAGAATATCTGCGACCAGGTGAAGGCGCTTTTTCCGCCGGTTTGGATCGGCCTGTCGCAACAGGTGTTTGCGCAGGATCTTGGCATTCTGTTCTGCCGTCTTGGTATCGATCTGAAGCGCAAGTTTGGGGTGACGCGCCAGAGCAGACGTCTGATTGAACTCTTCGGCGGCGCGGCGAATTTTACGGGGCAGCTTGCGACCGGCCCGCGCGGTCTGGGTGTCCAAGGATGTGCCTTTGACCCCCAATCGGGATTGCATCAGCCCCGAAAGTTCGGTTTCGATGGAGGCGATCTCGTTCGGGGTCATGGGTCTTCCTTCTCGCCATCCGGTCGTAAGATGGCTTATCAGGGCGCGGAAGAGACGTGAATGCAATTGAGCAGAGAAAGATTACACAAAAATGTTGAATTTTGACACCTATGGCGCCGGTGATCCTGCATTGATGATTGTTCACGGGCTCTACGGGTCGGCACGGAACTGGGGTGTCATTTCCCGCAGGCTGTCGGACAGTCGCCGCGTGATCGCTGTCGATCAGCGGAACCACGGGGACAGCCCGTGGTTCGAGGCGCACGGGTATCTCGATATGGCGCAAGATCTGGCAGAGGTCATCGAAGCCGAAATGCCGGATGGCGCGATCGTTCTGGGGCACTCGATGGGGGGCAAAGCGGCCATGACCTTGGCTCTGACGCGACCAGAGTTGATCAAAGGATTGGTTGTCGCGGACATTGCGCCCGTGACCTACGCTCACTCGCAAATCCAATATGTGGACGCAATGCGCGGGCTGGACCTGTCGTCGATCGAGACGCGCGGGGACGCGAACCGCGCGCTCTCTGACGTTGTTCCCGAAGAGGGGGTGCGCGCATTCCTCCTTCAGTCGCTTGACGTCAAAGAAAAGCGGTGGCGGCTCAATCTGGATGTGCTTGGCGCCGAGATGAAGGGCATCACCGGCTGGCCCCATAGCGACGTGGAGGGGCGCTCATATATTGGTCCTGTCCTGTCACTCGCCGGGGCAAACAGCGACTATGTCACCACCGAAGGGCGCGAGGCCACAAAGGAATATTTCCCCGCAGCCAAGTTCTTTAAAATCCCCGGCGCAGGCCACTGGCTGCACGCCGAGAAGCCGCGCGAGTTCGAAGCGGCCGTGCGCACGTGGATTGATGCTCAGGCGTTCTCGTAAATCTGCTTGGCGACGAACCAGCTGATCGGCAGTGCGACGACAAATCCGACAGCAGCGGCGATCAGGATTGGCAGCAGGGTGTCATAGCCCATCACCAGTACCACCACGATGAACGAGCCCATGAGGGTTGTGGAAATCAGGGAAAACAGAGTTGTGGCTAGTCGGAACATCGTGGCCTCCTCGGGCAGTTGCGCGTTACCCGAGGAGATTCGTATTCTGAATGCAGAATGTGATCCTTGATCTGGATCAGCGTTTCTTCACATACTTGGTCAGGATCACGATGCGCTGGCCTTCGACGCGGCCTTCGATGTGCTCTGCGTTGTCAGGAACTAGCGAAATGCGGGGTACAGCGGTTCCGCGCTTGGCGGTGAAGCCGCCACCTTTGACGGGCAGGTCTTTGATCAGAACAACCGTGTCACCCTGAGCCAGCTGTACACCATTGGAATCGCGGTGAACGGTCTCTTTGATCTCGTTCTCGACCCAAGCGCGGCGCTCATCGTCCAGCCACACCTGTTCGCTCAGATCGCGGGCCCAGTCATGGTCTGACAGGCGCTCTAGCAGGCGCACGGCCAGAACCTGAGTGGCCGCATCCTCGGACCACATCGCAGAGCCGAGGCAGCGCCAGTGATCGGGCTCTGTGGTCTCGGCGATCTGGGCAGCACAGACATCGCAAATTTCGGTGGTGGCGCCTTCGGGACCGCCGGTGACGGCGTAGGCAGAGGTCTCGGTTTCGGCAGAACACAGGGCGCAGGGCATCGGCAAACTTTCCGGTTGGATACTGTTGCCTTCCCATAGGCCAACGCGCGCGGGGCGAAAACCTGCATCTCGCCCATGCTTTTCATCTTTGCCCAAATACTCCGGGGGAGTCCGCGGCACGCGGGCGGGGGCAGCGCCCCCAAGACGCGCTCAAAACAAAAGCGCCCGAAGGCGCTTCTGACTTAGTCGTCCATCTTGAGGGCGTTGATAAACGCCTCTTGCGGGATTTCGACGCGGCCAAACTGGCGCATCTTCTTCTTACCGGCCTTCTGCTTTTCCAGCAGCTTCCGCTTACGAGTGGCGTCACCGCCGTAACATTTCGCGGTCACGTCCTTACGCAAAGCGGCCAGTGTTTCGCGGGCAATCACTTTGCCGCCGATCGCCGCCTGAATCGGGATCTTGAACATGTGACGGGGGATCAGCTCTTTGAGCTTCTCGCACATGGCGCGGCCACGGGTTTCGGCGCGGGTGCGGTGCACCATGATTGACAGCGCGTCCACAGGCTCGTCGTTCACGAGGATCTGCATCTTCACCAGCGTGTCTTCGCGGTAGCCGGTCATCTGGTAGTCAAAGGACGCATAGCCCTTGGTCACCGATTTCAGGCGGTCGTAGAAGTCAAAGACAACCTCGTTCAGCGGCAGGTCATAGACAGCCATCGCGCGAGTGCCGGCGTAGGTCAGATCTTCTTGGATTCCGCGACGATCCTGACAGAGCTTCAGCACGTCACCAAGGTACTCGTCGGGCACCATGATGGTCGCTTTGATGCGGGGCTCTTCGATCCGCTCGACCTTGGACGGGTCGGGCATGTCGGCAGGGTTGTGCAGCTCGATCAGCTCACCGCCACGCATGTAGATGTGGTAGACTACGCTTGGCGCAGTGGTGATCAGCTCGATGTTGTACTCGCGCTCGATCCGGTCGCGGATCACCTCTAGGTGCAAGAGACCAAGGAAGCCGCAGCGGAAACCGAAGCCAAGCGCCGCCGAGCTTTCCATCTCGTAGCTGAACGACGCATCGTTCAGGGCAAGCTTCTCGATCGCGTTGCGCAGGTCGTCGAATTCAGCGCTGTCCACGGGGAACAGACCGCAGAAGACCACGGGGATTGATGGTTTGAAGCCCGGAAGCGGGGTCTCGCAACCCTTTTTCTCGGTGGTGATGGTGTCACCGACGCGTGTGTCGCGAACCTGTTTGATCGATGCGGTCAAGAAGCCAATCTCGCCCGGCCCGAGTTCCGCGATGTCTTGCATCTGCGGACGGAAGACACCCAGCTTTTCAACAGGGTACTGGCCGCCGGTTTTCATCATCTTGATCCGGTCGCCCTTTTTGATGACGCCGTCGATGACGCGGATGATGACCACAACGCCGAGGTAGGCATCATAGTAGCTGTCCACCAGCATGGCCTTCAGCGGCGCATTGCGGTCGCCCTTGGGGGCGGGCAGGCGGGTGACGATTGCCTCGAGGACATCGGGGATGCCGATGCCGGTCTTGGCCGAGATGTGGATCGAGTTCGACGCGTCGATGCCGATCACATCCTCGATCTGCTCTGCCACACGCTCGCAATCGGATGCGGGCAGGTCGACCTTGTTCAAGACGGGCACGATCTCGTGGTCCGCGTCGATCGCCTGATAGACGTTCGCCAGAGTCTGCGCCTCGACGCCTTGGGTCGAGTCGACCACCAAGAGCGATCCCTCGACCGCCTGCATCGAGCGGCTGACTTCGTAGGAGAAGTCCACGTGGCCGGGGGTGTCGATCAGGTTCAGCACATAGGTCTGACCGTCCTTGGCCGGATAGTCGATCCGGACGGTGTTCGCCTTGATGGTGATCCCGCGCTCGCGCTCGATGTCCATGGAGTCCAGAAGCTGGGCCTTCATGTCACGTTCGGCGACGGTGCCAGTCAATTGAATCAGCCGGTCGGCCAGGGTGGATTTACCGTGGTCGATGTGGGCAACGATCGAGAAATTGCGGATGTTCGAGAGCTCTGTCATGCAGGGCGATATGCTGTGGAAAACGGGTTTGGTCAAGCGACTCGGTGGGGCCAGAGCCCCTGTTTTGCATGAATTTGATCGCGGGGCGGCGTCTAACAGATTCGCGGCACCTGCTATGGGCTAGACAGAGGCCGGTCGAAGGTGGGCAAAACCAGATGGTTTCTCTGTCCGAACGGATGGATGGATCGGCAAATCAATGCCGATCACAACAAATCCATGGAACATTTAGCCTGTGTTTGTTGAAAGAAAGCGACGCTTACGGCATGCTCCTTGCAAATAGCAGCTTATAGCTAGGGACGAGCAGTGATGATCCGCAAAACCGTTACACTTCTGTGCACCGCAGGTCTGTTGGCCACCGCAACCGCCACTCTGGCAGGCCCTGTCGAGCGTGCGTGCCGCCAATCTGACCGCCCGCAGGCCTCGGCCGCGCTGTGCGGCTGCATTGGCCGTGTCGCCGACCAGACTTTGTCGCGCGCTGACCAGCGTCAGGCCGCCGACTTCTTCAAGGATTCGGACAAGGCGCAGGAGGTCAAAATGTCGGACCGCCGTAGCCACAAGGAATTCTGGGACCGTTACAAGCGTTTCGGCCAAACCGCAGAGCTTTACTGCTCCTGATCGCGCAGCGCGGCGATCAGGCCGCGCGCAGCATCCTCGATCATATCCAGAGTGCCGTCGAAATCGCGGCTGTAATACGGGTCCGGTACATCTGTGCCGGGCTTTTTGCTGTAGTCAGACAACATCCGCACCGGCGTATCGTTTCCTTTAGGCCGCATGGCCTGAACGTCGCGCTGGTTGTTCTTGTCCATCGTGATGATCAGGTCAAACCGGTCGAAATCCCCTCGCGTGATCTGGCGGGCCCGCAGGTCGCTTAGGTCATAGCCCCGCGCATTGGCGGCGGTTTGCATGGGCCCGTAAGGAGCTTCGCCCACATGCCACGGACCTGTCCCCGCGCTGTCTAATGTAAGCGCCAAATTCCCTGCCATTGCCCGCACAACGCCCTCTGCCGACGGCGAGCGGCAGATGTTTCCAAGGCAGACGAAGAGGATGCTGGTCATGGCGGGTTTCCTTTGTCAGGGTTGAATAAAAACGGGCTAACAGAGGGCAGGGCAATGGAAAAGATCGTGATTCTGACGGGCGCAGGGATTTCGGCCGAAAGCGGGCTGGGAACGTTCCGCGACGAAGGCGGCTTGTGGGCCGCGCACCGGATCGAAGATGTCGCCACCCCCGAAGGCTTTGCCCGCGATCCCAAGCTGGTTCAAAACTTCTACAACATGCGCCGCGCCCAAGCCCGTAAGGCCGAACCCAACGCTGCGCACTATGCTTTGGCCAAGCTAGAGCAAGAGTTCACGGGCGAGGTCATCATCGTCACCCAGAACGTGGACGGGTTGCATGAACGCGCGGGCAGCCGGAATGTCTTGCACATGCATGGCTTCCTCGAAGGGGCGCTCTGCGCCGGTTGCGGCCACCGTTGGCCCGCGCCCCTGAATATGAAGATCACCGACCGCTGCCCCAAATGCAAAGAGGTTGCCACGCGCCCCGACATCGTCTGGTTTGGCGAAATGCCCTATGACATGGAGCAGATTTGGGACCACCTGCGCAACTGCGACTATTTTGTCGCCATCGGGACCAGCGGGAATGTCTATCCGGCGGCGGCCTTCGTGCAGGACGCCGCGCGGCACGGGGCGATCACGATCGAGCTGAACCTAGGGTCAGGATTCATAACCAGAACATGACGACTGCCGCTAATGCGCATGCTGACAGGAAGACCTTCGGACACCTGTCGTAGCGTGTTGCGACCCGCCGCCAATCCTTGAGGCGAGCGAAACTG
>JAUILL010000038.1 GCA_030433335.1 Alphaproteobacteria bacterium
TAGAAAAATCAGTAGCTTGACGGGATGCTGCGCTGCAAAAAAAGCGGCAGTTATTGTCCGTGCGCGAATGTATAGTTGCTCATAGGGTTAATTGCATTGTTGTAGATTGATATAAATGCAATGCCATAATTCTCCCCATGCGACCTGCAATGGTAAGTTCGCCTGAGCGATGCTGCTTGGGTTGTGGATGGTTGTTTTCCTGATGTTTAAGTTTCGCTACGGTGCCTTTAATTTATGGGCTTTTGTGTGCTGGGACGCAGAAAAAGGTAGAAGAAATCGAAGCGAGACGGCCGTTGTCACTTCCCTAGTCCATGGCTTTTCGCTAGGGCCTTCGCAGAATTTATTGTTGCAAAAAATTTGGGTCTGCGTGTCTCTGCCGCGCTCTGAGGGTAGTTTTCTATTGCAGGTCGGGCTCGGACTGCCGAAGTAGTAAAGATGAACGACAAGAACCGACGCATCATTATTCATGCAGGGCTGCATAAGACAGCATCCAGTTCACTGCAGTATGGTCTCTACATGAACCGCAAAGCCTTGGCAGAGGCCGGAGTTGTTTACCCGTTGCCACCGAGGGGGTTTGCGCAGCACGAACTGGTAGCCTTCTGGAATGCACAACTGCGCAGCTATCAGCCCTACACGACCTACGAGGGCGACTGGCGCACTCTGAACGAAGTGGCTCCTGACGGGGCGGTGACTGTCGTCGTGAGCAGTGAGGAATTTAGCCGCAAAGCGCCTCAGAGAGTTGATTTCCAGCAACTGGTCCAGATGACACCGAACTTTGATAGTCATGAGATCGTCGTCGTGTTGCGAGATCAGGTGACTTTCCTGCAGTCGGTCTTCTTGCAGATACGTGGCCACAATCGCCTAACGGTTTTCCCAGAGTGGGTGAAGAGCGCGCTTGAGAATCCTCACAATCCAGGATTATTTTTTAATTACTGCGAGTTACATGAATTTCTGCTCAGTGCTTTTAAGCCCGAGACAATCTCATACCTTAACTACGACCGCTTCGGTTGTCATCCCTTGGGTGTTGTTGGGTCGTTTGTAGATCACATCGGTTTTGGTCATGTTGAGGGATTAAAGGAGTTCTTAAGGGTTAATGTGTCTGAGGATCCGTTGGGCTACTATCTGGGCCGCGAACTTCTGAACGGCGCGCAGCCGTCTGATGAGCAGATCGAGCAAGTTGCTTCAGTTCTGCGCGCGCGGCATCCGGGAAAAGTGAAAACCTCGCTCTACACGAAAGATCAGATTGCGGAATGGGTGAGCTACTTTGCACCTCTGAATGAAGAATTCCATGCGGTGGCTGCCGCGTCGCTCCAGTCTCCGATCGTGCTGCCCGGCGTTCAGGAGCAGGTCCTCTACTTGTGCGAGGTCACTGACGAGGACCGTCAAGCAATTTCGGATGCTCTCTTGGTTAAAGAATAAAGAGATTTCCGAAGCGGAATGGCTTTGATTCGACCAAGGTCGTATCCTCGCGCTTCTGCGTCGAATCCTGATTGGCCTTTCGCAAGGATTGAGTTGGACGGTTAGATAGTTTTCAATTGTAAGTATTACTTGTAATTGTGTAGATGCAATATTGCAGCGGTCTTGGGCTGTTGCGCGTGTGTGTCAGTTCAATTTCTAGCGAGTTCAGTAGATGGCGATCATTTTCTCTGCCCGTTCCTCAACCCAATACAAGACCATTAATGGTACCGATGTCGGCGAAGAGCTCTACGGTACTACCGAAGATGAAACGATCGTCGGGCAAGGCGGTGATGACATGCTATACGGCTGGTATGGCGACGATCTGTTGCAAGGCGGGGCTGGCGACGATTACCTGAACGGAGAAGATGGGCAAGATACTCTCGATGGGGGCGAAGGCTATGATCGCATTAGCCATTATTACGATCCGGCTGCAGTAACGGTCGATCTGTCAGTAGGTGTAGCGATCGATGGCAATGGTGTTAAAGACGTTTTGAAGAGCATCGAATCCGTGAGCGGCTCGCTTTTCAGCGACACGCTTGTTGGGAATGATCAGAACAACACTTTTGCGGGCTACAAAGGCAACGATACGATTGATGGTGGTGGTGGCGTCGATTGGCTGCGCTACGACATTGATGATGACATCGGCGGCACTCTTGGGATTATTGTAAATCTAGCGCAAGGCTTTGCATATGACGGGTGGGGAACCCGCGACACGATTTCAAACTTCGAAAACGTCGATACCGGGGGGGCAAATGACCGAGTCACAGGCGACGCCGGAGATAATAACTTTTGGCTCTCCGGCGGAGACGATACCGCGCGTGGTCTCGACGGCGATGACAAACTTTATGGGAAAAACGGCGACGATCTTTTAGAAGGCGGGGCAGGGGACGACTACATTCGTCCGGGCGAAGGTGCAGACACGATCAAGGGCGGTGAAGGAGATGACGAGCTCTCTTATGCCGACATGAGCGGTGTAACAGTCGACATGGTGACCGGCATTGCTTCGGATGCTGACGGAATAGTCGATTCCTTCGAAGGCATTGAAAACGTGCAGGGATCTTTGGAAGGAGATAAAGTCGTTGGCGATGATGGCAATAACATTATCGCTGGTTTGAATGGCTCGGATACGCTGAATGGCGGCGAAGGGATCGATCGCCTGAGTTTTTGGAGCGAAGATTACTACGGCGCGACCAGCGGTGTGACGGTTGATCTAAGTGCTGGAATTGCCATCGATGGATGGGGAAATACCGACTTCATCTCGGGGTTCGAAGAAGTCGTGACTGGCAATTTCGATGATACCATTGCGGCGGATTCAGGGGACAACCGGCTCTTAAGCTATGGTGGCGACGACCTGATCAAGGGTGCCGCTGGCGATGACTCCATTGATGGTGGCGACGGCAACGACACCCTGGATGGCGGTACAGGAGAGGACTGGCTGGCATACTTTAGCAGTTCTTCTTCTGTGATTGTGCGTCTTGGCAAAGGCTCTGCCAAGAGCGGCGATGGCGACGTGGACCTGTTCAAAAACTTCGAGAATCTGTTCGGCTCAAGCTACAATGACAAGCTCTTTGGCAACGGCAAAGACAACGTGCTGACCGGTCACGAGGGAAAAGACGTGCTGAACGGTCTCAAAGGCACGGACACAGTGAGTTATGCGCTGGATGCCGATTGGGGCGGCGACGCTGGCGTGAAGATCAACTTGGGCAAGCGTTTCGGTGTGGACGGTTTCGGCGACCGTGACAAGCTGATCAAAATCGAAAACGCGATTGGCAGCACCGAGGATGACTGGATCCGTGGCAGCAAGAAGGACAACGCTCTGGACGGGCTAGAGGGTGATGATCGCTTGTTCGGCCTCGGTGGCGCGGACACTCTGACAGGGGGTGCGGGCAATGACACGTTGAGCGGCGGCTCGGGCGCGGATACCTTCGTTTTCGGTGAGGGCTTCGGCTCGGATGTCATCGTTGACTTCAAAGGACAGGATATCTTGCAATTCGAAGGAGTCTCTGACGAGACGGATGCGGGCGCGTTCCTTGCGGCATACGGCGCCGAGGTAAACGGAGACTACGTCATCGAAGTTGACGGGAATACGCTGACATTGAAGGGCATCACTGATGCTGCGCTGATCGAAAGCGCATTGCTGTTGGCATAAACCCAAGAAATCGTGTGATTTAAAACAAAGAGCCCGGATATTTGCCGGGCTCTTTGCTAATCGGGCATCAAGCCATTTGATCTATTCGGCAGCCTCAAGCTTCTTTCCGCGCAGAGCGGGCTTAGGCAGAAGCGTATCCGGATCAACACCGCGCTGGATCGCTGCGGCGCGGACTGCTTCTTGAATGGCTTTGCTCCGGCGCAGGAGACGCAAGAAGGCCTGCTCATTGAGGACCAAGACCGTCGTAGGGGCGATGGCGCGGACGTCTGCGCGATAGGTTTTGCTGGTCAAAATGCCCATTTGTCCGAACATCTCGCCGCGACCGAGGCGCCATTCCTGATTGGCAATCTCAACCTGAACGGCGCCGGACTCGATGAAATAGACGCTTTTCGCGGGATGGTTTTTGCGGGTCAGGATTTCCCCAGCGTCCACGTAGCGGGTTTTCAGGGCGCGGCTCAGGCGTTTGATCGCGGCAGTGTCCAGCTCCGCAAAGAGGGGTAGGCGGCGCACCAGTTCCGTCCGTTGAAGCGCAATGTCCAGCTTTGGGCGACGCTCCTCGGACGCGCGGCGCGCGGCGAGATCCTGCATCAGCGTGGTGAAGACCTCTGCACCGATCAGCCCATCCTCGTGCATGGCGTGGTATTCGCGCTCTTCCAGTCGGAGGGCCGCGCGACGGATGAAGCGGCGCTCAAGCTCTTCGGCGTAGCCGGGATATTGAAGACGAAGGCCGTCCAGAGCGGTTTCTACTTGTTCCGTCCGTCGTGCCAACATTTCCTGCAGCAGCTCTGCCACGCGTCGCCCATGGATACGTCTGATGCGCCCGTCGATGAATTTACCAAGGTCGCGTAGGATCAGCTGTTGGGACAGCATGAATTCGAACCGGTCCGCGGTCATTCGAGCCAGAAAGCCCGACAGCCCGATCCGGTTGTGCAACTTGACGCTCAGACGGAACCAGAAGCCGTAGGTGATGCCGCGTTTGGCTGCGCGATTGTACCCGCTGCGGCCTTGGGTTCGCGCCCCTTCGAGGAGCCGGTCGGCTTCTGACAAGAGTTGCTCGGCCATGCGTGCGGAAACGGTCCGCTCGTTCAGGCGGGACAGAATGGTGTCGCGCTCGTGCCCTGCCAGAGAGATGAGGCCAAGTGTAATGCGGTCACGGTTCTTGATGCCCACGCCGGTCTCTGCGGTGCGTACAGCGTCATCCAGACGTTGACCGAAGCCCTTGGCTTCTGATCGGACGATCTCGTGGCTGAGGTCGTAGTCGTCGGTCGTGCGGGACATCTCTTCACGGACGTTCTGGAGGGCAACGGCAACGACCTGCCGCGAGAGCGCTTCGTCGATCACCGACAGGCGATCGAGGCCAAGACGGCCGATGATCCAGCGCAGGGTCGTCCCTTGGGCGATGAGGGTAAAGAGCGTAAATCCGGTCGCAAGGATGCCGACCATTCGCTTGGTCTCTGCTGGCACGCGAAAGCTCTCGGTGACAGCGAGGGCCAGTGCCAGCGTTACCGCACCGCGTAGGCCACCCCAAAGGATGGCAGTCCGGTAGGGGCGCTCGACCGCAGGAGATGCCCGTAGGAACGTCAGCAGCGGCAGCAGGCCAAAGAGGATCACCGCACGCGCCAGAACGGCAGCACCGATCACCACGCCGATCAGCGCGAGGTCGGACAGGCGGACGCCGTCCATGAGGCGAGGGATCAGCAAAGCGGCGAGAATAAAGATCAGCGCTCCGGCCCAATGCGCCAGAACATCCCAAAGCTCGCGCATGTTGGTCCATGTCTGGGGCTGCAACCGTCCCGGAGCGGCAAGGTTCAGCGTAAGACCCGCCGCAACGACCGCGATGACGCCCGAGGCACCGATGGTCTGTTCCGCACCGATATAGGCCAGATAGGGAAGGGCTACAGAGATCGTCAGCTGAGCTAGTTCGTGGTGACTGAAGAGGGACATCACCCGCACAGCGATCCGCGCCAGAATCCACCCGCACAGGGCTCCGCCCGCGATGAGCATCGGGAACCGACCCAATGCTTCTCCGAGTTCAGGGTCAGGCACACCAAGCATCACAAAGCCCATGAAAAGGCCAAAGAGCGCAATCGCGGCGGCGTCGTTCAATAGGCTTTCGCCCTCGATGATGCGGGCGAGACGTTGCGGCGCAGAGATCGACCGGAAGATCGAGACAACCGCCGAAGGGTCCGTGGTCGAGACAATCGCGCCGACCAGAAGACAAGCCGCAAGGGGCAGGGTGCTGACCGCAGAGAGGGCGTATCCCACGCTGAGTGTCGCGACGACCACGGCAACAACCGCCAGCAACAAGATTGGCACCCAGTCGTCAAGCATTCGCCGCAGATTCATGCCCAGAGTGGCCTGAAACAGGAGTGTGGGTAGGAATACATATAGGAAGACATTTGATCGGATGGGCAGCCCGAGGATCGCCTCTGCCACTGGGTTCAGAGCGTCCGTGAGTTCGGTCTGAAGGAAGAAGATCGCGCCGACGCCGATCAGTGTCCCCAGAACAGCGAGGATCACACTGTAGGGCAGACGCAACCGCGCAGCCAGAGGCTCTGCGAAGCCGATGACAACAAAGAAAGATGCAATGATCGTGGTGATAATAACGATGTCCATGCGCTGCCATTACCATGAAGCGCGGGATCGGGAAGAGTGCCGATCATCACTTGTGTGTTGGATGTGTTTCAGCGGCCTCTAGTTGGCGCTGAAGGTTATCCGCGGCCCGTGGGCTAGAGCTAGGCGCTTTGCCGGTTTCGGGTCGAAACGAAAATGGCCGCCCAAGGGGGGCGGCCATGAAAGTTTGTCGGTGATCGCGAGATCAGAAGTGAACCGAGCGCGAGGTGCCGGGGATTTCCTGCGGCGGTGCGAACTTGGTCAGGTTGATGCCTTTGACCGCTGCCTTGTACTCGTCGTTGTTGGGCGTACGGCCAAGGATCGCCGACAGAACAACCACGGGGGTCGAAGCCAAGAGCGATTCACCCTTCTTCTCGGCGCTGTCTTCCACGACGCGGCCTTGGAACAGGCGAGTCGAGGTCGCAAGAACGGTGTCGCCTTTGGCGGCCTTTTCCTGGTTGCCCATGCAGAGGTTACAGCCGGGACGCTCGAGGTACAGGATGTTCTCGTACTCGGTGCGGGCGTTGGCTTTGGGGAACAGATCGTCGAACTCAAAGCCCGAGTATTTCTGCAGGATGTCCCAGTCGCCTTCTTCTTTCAGCTCGTCGATGATGTTGTAGGTCGGTGCTGCCACAACCAGAGGTGCTTTGAACTCGACCTTGCCGTTGGCTTCTTCGAGGTTCTTGAGCATCTGCGCGACGATCTTGATGTCACCCTTGTGCACCATGCACGAGCCGACAAAGCCCAGATCCACCTTCTTGTCGCCGCCGTAGTACGAAACAGGGCGGATGGTGTCGTGGGTGTAACGGCGCGACGGATCGGCGTTGTTCACGTCGGGGTCGGCGATCATGGGCTCGTCGATCAGGTCCAGATCAACTACGACTTCGGCAAAGTACTTGGCATTTGCGTCGGGGGTCAGGGCAGGCTTTTCGCCCGACTTGATTTCCGCGATACGCTTGTCCGCTTTGTCGATCAGACCCTGCAGGGTCTTGGCTTCGTTATCCATGCCCTTGTCGATCATGGTCTGGATACGGCCTTTGGCCAGTTCCAGCGAACCGATCAGGGTTTCATCGTTGGAGATACAGATCGAGGCTTTCGCCTTCATCTCTGCGGTCCAGTCGGTGAAGGTGAACGCTTGGTCCGCCAGCAGGGTGCCGATGTGCACTTCGATGATGCGGCCTTGGAATACGTTGTCGCCGCACTGCTTGAGCATCTGCGCCTGAGTTGCGTGCACCACATCGCGGAAGTCCATGTGGTCCGCCATCTGGCCCTTGAAGGTCACTTTGACCGACTCGGGGATGGGCATGGTGGCTTCGCCGGTGGCCAGCGCCAGAGCAACGGTGCCCGAGTCCGCACCAAAGGCAACGCCCTTGGACATACGGGTGTGGCTGTCGCCGCCGATGATGATGTCCCAGTCGCTGACGGTGATGTCGTTCAGCACTTTGTGGATCACGTCGGTCATCGCGTGGTATTCGCCCTTGGGGTCGCGCGCGGTGATCAGACCGAAGTCGTTCATGAACTTCATCAGACGGGGGATGTTGGCCTGCGCCTTCTTGTCCCAAACCGAAGCAGTGTGACAGCCCGACTGGTACGCGCCGTCAACGGTCGGCGAAATGGTGGTCGCCGCCATAGCTTCGAGTTCCTGGCTGGTCATCAGGCCGGTGGTGTCCTGCGAGCCAACGATGTTCACTTTGACGCGGACGTCCGAGCCTGCGTGCAGAACTTTGCCCTTTTCAACGCCAACAGCGTTCGCGTTGAAGATTTTCTCAACAGCGGTCAGGCCCTGATCGGCAACGGTGACTTCTTTCGAAGGCGCATAGACGGCGGGGGCTTCGACACCCAGAGTTTCAGCGGCGAATGTCTGCAGCTTTTTGCCGAAGACAACAGCGTAGGAACCGCCGGCCTTCATGAACTCGACCTTCTGCGGGGTGAAGGCAGAGGACACGTCTACCAGCTCTTCGCCGGAGTCGCTGTAGAGCTTCTTGTCTTTGGTGTTGATGGTCAGGACGGTGCCCGTCTCGACCGAGTATTTCTGGTCCAGAACGGGGTTGCCATCGTTGTTCAGGATCGGCTTGCCGTTCTCGTCCAGCTTCTTGACCCAGTTTTTCAGGTCCAGACCGATGCCGCCGGTCACGCCAACGGTGGTCAGGAAGATCGGCGAAATGCCGTTGGTGCCGGCCACAACGGGGGCGATGTTCACGAAGGGAACATAGGGGCTGGCTTTTTTACCGGTCCACAGCGCGACGTTGTTCACACCGGACATACGCGACGAGCCCACACCCATGGTGCCTTTTTCAGCGATCAGCATGACGCGTGCGTCGGGGTGCTGTGCCTGCAGGTCTTGGATTTCTTTCTGCGCTTCGGGGCTGATCATGCACTTGCCGTGCAGTTCGCGGTCCGAACGCGAGTGCGCCTGGTTGCCGGGCGACAGAAGGTCGGTCGAGATATCGCCTTCGGCGGCGATGTAGGTCACAACTTTGACCTCTTCGTCCACTTCGGGAAGCTTGGTGAAGAATTCGGCCTTCGCGTAGCTTTCCAGAATGTCTTTGGCGATGGCGTTGCCGTCTTTGAACGCAGCGGCCAGACGCTCCATGTCTGCCTCATAGAGGAAGACCTGAGTTTTCAGGACGTCAGCAGCTTTGCCAGCGATCTCTGCGTCGTCACCCAGAGCCAGATCCAGCAGAACCTCGATCGAGGGGCCACCCTTCATGTGCGACAGCAGTTCGAATGCGAAATCGGGGGTGATTTCTGCAACGGTCGCTTCGCCAAGGATGATCTTTTTCAGGAACGCTGCCTTCACACCTGCGGCGCTCGTGGTGCCGGGCAGGGTGTTGTAGATGAAGAAGTTCAGCGAGTCTTCGCGGTGCTCGTTCGCTGTGTCCTCGATCTGCGCGATCAGTTCAGCAACCAGCGCGCCGTCGTCGATCGGCTTGGGGTGCAGGCCCTGGCCTTTGCGGGTTTCGATTTCTTCAAGATAGGCAGTGTACAAGCTCATGGCGATCCCTGCGGTTCAGTGGTGGGGCAAGCTTGGGTGCCGAACGGCAAAATATATGTTGGCGAGCGGCGGCAAGCTTAATTGTATGCGGATGTATACCAAACGAAATTGCGTGGCAAGTGGTTGGGTCTCGCATTACGGTCCTTGCGCCAAAAAGTCGAGCAAAAGCGCTCAATTTCAGCAGCCTGAGGCACTATGTCTGACCTTGTAAGAGTTGAGCGGTGACCCGAGCGCGCCTGTGATCGGCGATTTTTCGAAGCAGATCGTTGGAATCATGTGGCCCATTGGCACCTTTTTTCTGGGGCAGCAGAGCACATATCCGCGCTTTTTCTAAGGACACATTGATAACGGTTGTTCCTGACGGACAGATCAGATTTAACGGCGCTGAATTTTTGGTACGGGACTTTGATAATGACCACTTCTTCTGCGCCTAAGGGTAAAATTCTGATCGTTGGGGCAGGATTGTCCGGTGCGGTGATTGGCCGTCACCTTGCGCAAGATGGATATGCGGTCACCATCGTTGACAGCCGTGACCACATTGGCGGCAATTGTCATACCGAGCGGGACGCGGATTCCGGCGTCATGGTTCACATCTACGGTCCCCACATCTTTCACACGGATGACGAAGAAGTCTGGAACTATGTGAACAGTTTCGAGACATTCATGCCCTACAAAAATCGCGTTAAAACAACGTCCAAAGGGCAAGTCTTCTCCCTGCCAGTGAACCTGCACACTATCAACCAGTTCTTCGGCAAGACCATGCGCCCCGACGAGGCGCGTCAGTTCATCACCGAGGAACAGGCAGATACGTCAATCGATGATCCGCAAACTTTCGAAGAACAGGCCATGCGTTTCGTAGGCAAGGACCTGTATGAAGCGTTCTTCAAAGGCTATACGATGAAGCAGTGGGGCTGCCATCCCAGCGAGTTGCCGGCCTCGATCCTGAAGCGTTTGCCCGTTCGCTTTAACTACGATGACAACTATTTCTTTCACAAATTCCAAGGGATGCCTGAAAACGGCTACACCGTCATGATCGAGCGCATGTTGGATTGCTCGGGCATCGACGTTCAGCTGAACACGACATTCACCACGGACATGGCCGAAGGCTACGACCACGTTTTCTATGCTGGTCCCTTGGACGGCTATTTCGATTACAAGCTCGGGCGCCTTGGTTACCGGACCTTGGATTTCGAGCGGTTCACCTACGAAGGCGACTATCAAGGCTGCGCCGTCATGAACTACGGCGAAGTCGATGTGCCCTACACCCGCATTACCGAACACAAGCACTTCGCACCGTGGGAAAGCCACGAGAAATCAGTGTGCTACCGTGAGTTTTCTCGTTCAGCTGAACCCGCAGATATCCCTTATTACCCGATCCGACAGGTCGAAGAGAAAGCTCTTCTCTCTGAATATGTTGAACTGGCTAACGCAGCGTCTGGCGTCACATTCGTTGGACGACTGGGGACCTATCGCTACCTCGACATGGACGTCACAATTCGCGAGGCCCTGGATACTGCGCGCGGGTTCGTAGCGGCGCGGGCGGCAGGCGCCAAGGTTCCCGCATTTTTCGTCGCTCCTGTGTGAGAGAATATTTTGCATTAACCGTTCGTCGTGATGCTCAAAATGTCGCGGTTTGCTGCCAGACAATGCCCGCTAAGGGCTCAGGTCTTGCACCCCCCTGCGATTGTTGGCTAAGTGCGCGCACTAAAGGGTAGGGTGGCTAGGAAAACGAGGCCATCCGACGCACGACGAATACGCATTGAATGACGGGGCGTAGTAAGATGACTATTTCGAGTAAGAAAACTCTGGTTCTTCACATCGGCGACCCCAAAACTGGATCAACTGCAATTCAAGACGCGCTCGCGACGAACCGAATTTCAGTGAATGGACAGCTCCCCTTTTACAACTCCAAGCTCGCCCATAACGTGATCGTCAAGCACATTCGCAACTACGAAGGTGAAAAGCCTGAAAGCAAAGAACAAGCGAAAACGGCGCTGACTAAGATGGCGAATGGAATCGCCAATTCGAAGTCTGATGTCTGTGTGATTTCTGCGGAACTCCTCGCCGACATTTCTGCGAGCCGCTTCAAGAAGATCTATGACGAGTTCTTCGCGCCGCACGTGGCGGAACTGAAGATTATCGCTTACGTCAGGCCGCATATTTCTTGGATTCTGGCGACCTTTGGTGAAAGCCTGAAGATCGGAAACTTCAAAGGCGATCTCGAGACCTTCTATAATAGTCGCATGAAGCGTGATAATATTTTCCCGTATCACGCACGCTTCAAAGAATGGCAAAGTGTGTTTGGAGACGCGCTTGTTGTGCGACCTTTTTCCAGACAGCTTCTCGTTTCCCAATCGGTGATTTCCGACTTTGCCGAAACAGCCTTTGGCGCTGACAACTATAAGATTGCAGACTTGGAGCTACTTGACCGGAGCAACGTATCCCTTGGTCTCGAGGACCTGATCCGGATTTCGTTTTTGCACGAATTCGTGGAGCATAAGCCCTGGATTTTTCGCCATCACCTTGGTTGGGAAGTCCATAGGGTAATTGGTTTGATGCAAGGTCGCGATGGGAAGAAAGCCGCTCCAAAGACGAAAGTCCAAATTCACAAGGAACTAGCGAAGACAGCGCAGAAGAGATTTCTCGAAGATGCCAAATTGATGGACCGAGACTTTTTTTCCGAAACGCCGTTTTTGACTGCCGCATTGGAAGACGCTGTTCGCTCGGCATGTGAAGTGCCACAGTCAATTGCGCCTGAAGAGTACTTTTCAGACTCTGAGATGCGAACACTCACACTCTTTTCAGAGATGTTCGCGAGCGCATTCGAAAAACAGGGCGAGCCGTGGGTCCGTCATTTCGAAGATTTGCGTATTCAAACTCGTGCGAAAAGTCTCAGTGAAAACTGAGATTCTATCTATAGCTTGGCGCCACCTCTTCCGCGGGAGAATTGTCCGTGATTAAAAAGCTCGTGTTTCACATCGGTGATCCCAAATGTGGGTCGACCGCGATTCAAGCTGCGATGCAGAAGAATGCATGTGTCCCAGCGAGAACGACGCTTGTGAGCCAACGGGAATTCAACGCAAGCGCGCTTGCCAACGTGATGGCAAGAAGCAACCAACAGCGTATTAAAAACCAACTTCTAGAAAAACGAGAATGGTGCGAAAGCCACAAAGCTGATATCGGGCTCATTTCTGCAGAGTTTTTTGAAAGAGTCGCTCCCGAGCAATTTGATGCTGCCCTCAAGGAGTACTTGCCAGAATATGTGCCGGACGTCCGTGCAATTGCTTACGTCAGACCTCATTCGAGCCGACTGATCTCTGGATATGCACAACGCATCAAAACAGGGGCTTTTATTGGCGATCTCAGTGAGTGCACCGATAAGATGTGCGCTGGAACGCTTCTACAGTATTACCCTAGGTTTTTCCGTTGGAAGAAATTACTTCACGATCGGTTCATTTTGCGTCCATTTACTCGCAATGAGTTAAAGTCAGGCGATATCGTTGACGACTTTTTCTCACAGGTGTTATGTGGAGAAGAGTATACGCTGCAAACTGTTGAGCCATCGAATGAGAGCCTTTCTCTCGAGGAATTGGCTGGTCTTTTGATCGTCCAAGAAGGTCTCATTCAAGGCGGGGTTCCCAAGCACCTGCGTCTGCCTATAGGAGCCGCGGTCGCTAGGCAGCTTAGCAAAAAATCAAATAGGCTTTGGACCAAGCTTCTTCTAGATAAGCGGAATGCCGAAAAAATGTACGTGCGCTTTCGCGATGATGCACGGGCTCTCGATGCAGAGTTTTTTCAGCGTCCTCTTATGGAGAATGAGCTGCTCCATGCGGTGGAGACTTCGATCGAGAATGAACAATCTTTGAAAGCAAGCCAGTTTTTTTCAGAAAAGAAGATCGAGAAGCTTCGGAAGATATCCGGAAGAATCTCGATGCTTCCTGCGGAAGATATGAAGTCTTGGCATCAAGAGTACCAAATTGAAACGGGGCAAATTTTTGGGAAAAAGTCAAGAAAAGCGATATTGTTCTTCAGGAAGGCGCGTGAAAGAGAAGTCTGGAACGCGGTGGATGAAATAGTAGATCATCTACTACCTTAGTGGCCTTCATATCTTTGCCATTTTCCGGATGTGCGACCGGAATCAAAACTGTATTGAGCTGCTAGATGAGAGAAACTGTGAGATATCCAGTCCTGCTTTTTTTTCTTTAATATCGTTTGGAGACTGTTGCAGGGCAAAAGCAGAGAAACTTTGCGCGGTCACATAGTTTCGATGTGAAAATAACATCACCATCAATAGACGGAATGCTTGTGCGTGGGGGCGCTGCAGGTTTTTTTCGATGAGGTTGTTCTGATCGATCTCATATACAGTAGAATTCATACCGTTTTTTAGAAAGCCCTCTTCGACTAGGACACGCGCTGACGCCGTCAAGCGTTTTCTGCCCTGAGCAAATCCGACAAGTACTCTCTTCAAGGCCGCTTGGTTTTCGGGAATTCGTGGTTTGTCTTCGCCGATTTGTAGGTGTAGCAGCCTTTCTTCCTTGCCGGATGCAGTTGCGTTGAAGGGCAGCATGCGCAGAGCCAATGGCACATATGGCAGCGTCCATTCACCAGCCGTGTTAGTCGGTGGAGACACAAGGCGATCTCGCCGGAGATCCAGCATAATTTCAGGCCCCTCACGACCCGCGATCGCTGCGATTGGAAGGTGGTAAGCGATCATGTGAAGTTCGCTGTATGCTACAGGGCAAAAATCGAGAAAAGTGCCAAAATTCGGCCGTTCATTCTCTGGCCATGCCGCCAGATGCTTTCCGCTGATCGGATCTGGCCTAGGATTTCCAGGCAGGCGTTCGTACCACTCAGTCATGAGATTTCAATTTCTCGTTCGTTTCGTCTGATAATCTGACCCATGCGGAATAGCGAAAGCCTTTGAGCTGTCAGAAAAGACAGTGCTAGTTTCCAACTCTCTTCCTGAATGCCAGAAAGCAAAATGGGGTGGTTAATCTCAAGAATCGCGGTGAAAAACTCAGGAACCTCAAATCGCTCTTGAATGTCCCGTGGCAGTTCGATGGGTTCAAGCATATCATGCCTGACCAGTGCCGAAGTGAGAGATTTTTCCCAGTCAAAAGTGCGTGTAAACAGCTCTAGTTTTTTCAGTTTTAGCTCGGCCCCAGCGCTCATGTTCCCGAGATGGTCATAGATGTAGGAGCCTGCGTTCCGCTCTGAAGCGGGTGCAGCGCGATCTAAGCCAATGTCAAAATCGCCAAGCAAGTGATTTTTGTGTCTGAAGGGGTAAGCTTGCAAAAGTACAGGCAGCGTATCCAGCCCCACCCGCCGAATGCCCGGAATTTCAGCATCTCTCAGCAAGGTGCGGACAGCAACCAGCTCGAGGCCGCCTACATCGTTGCGTCGCCAGACAATCGGGTAGTGACTACTCAGATCAAAGCTCTCTTCCATGCATATTGGTACAAACCTCTCGCATAGTGTTGGCTTGTATGAAAATGGATCAAAGATCCTGTGAGCCGTATCCCAAAGCTCTTGAAGAGGAATGAAAGATTGATACAAGTTGGGAGACCTTTTTGGTAGGCCCTGAATTCTACGGGCATTGGACAGATAATGAATATAGCAAATCTTTTAAAGCAATATAGCTCTCAATATCTCACGCTATGGTTTGTTAGCCTTTTTGTGTCGATTTTGGCGCTGAGCCCCTTTGTTTACATGATGCAAATAAGCTCGCGCGTTTATGTGAGTTACAGCTGGGAGACGTTGGGGTTCTTATCAGCGCTGATTGCCTTTGTGATGATTGTCTGGGGTGCTATGGGCTACTACCGCGACAATGGCCTGTCTGCCATAGGTTTCAAAATCGATAATGACCTTCGGTCACAAGTTTTTGATGCGGTTAATCGTAGCGGTCAGAAAGATGCCTTTCGCTCTTACGCTGATATCGCCACTTTCCGGGACGGGGTGACAGGAAGCTTCACTGCAAATCTAATGGATGCCACTCTGACGCCACTCTTCGTCGGCGTCCTCTTCCTTTTGCACCCTGTTTTCGGCTGGTTGTCGATTGTGTTTATCGGTTTGATTGCGCTGCTTAGCTTTCAAGCTCGAAAAATATGGAAGAATGCCCGCAAAGCAGCAAAACCGTTGGAGGATGAAGCCTATGCCTTCGGCTTGTCGACTGCTGCGAAGTCAGATGTCGTCCGTGCGATGGGGTTCCTTGGTGGTGTTCGACATCAGTGGGGGAAGCTGCAAGCTGACGCATCAGAAAAGCTGATGACGGGCAAAATGTCGGCACGACACGTGGAAACCTATATCAGCATGATGAACCGCTCTGAGATGCCGCTGGTTCTTGGTGTCGCGGCAGTCTTGTTCCTGCTAGACGAAGTGACTGCAGAAACAGGTTTTGCGGCGTTCATCGTGATGATGCGTGGTGTAGCGCCAGCAGTAGCCATTGCAAAGAACTGGTCGGTTGTGCAGGAAACCCGCGACGCGATGCAACGTCTTAACGTGGTTCTTGAGCAGAATCGTGAAGTAAAGAAAGCGGCTCTCCCGACAATGGTCGGTCATCTTACCTGCGCACACGTTGGCTACCGAACGAAGGCAGGAAAAAGCCTGCTGTCTGGAATTCATTTCAGTGTCCCCGCAGGGTCTGTGGTTGCCGTTATTGGACCGAGTGGAGCAGGTAAATCAACTCTACTTCGATTGCTTTCTGGGGCAGAACAAGTCAGTGCGGGTAATGTGAAAATTGACGGTTTCCCTATGGCACAGTGGCCAGAGGCTCAGCGTGGTGCTTCGATTGGCTATCTGCCGCAGACTGTGGACCTCTTGCCCGGGACCGTCGCCCAAAACGTTTCCCGGTTCGATCCAAGTCAGCCTGATAACAACAAAATTTTCGAAGCACTTGGCCGTGCCGGCGCGCTTGAGATGGTCCAAGGGCTGGAACGCGGTCTGAATTTCATCCTCGCACCAGATGGCGCACCCTTGTCTGGCGGTCAAAAGCAGCGGATTGGTCTGGCTCGAGCCTACTACAATTCGCCTAGGATCTTGATCATGGATGAACCAGATTCAGCTCTGGACTCCGAAGGCGAAAAGAACCTTGCCTATGGGATTCTCGAGATGAAGCGTGCTGGGGCGACAACCGTTTTCAGCACACACAAAACTAACATGCTCCAGATCAGTGATTTTGTTTTGGTGATCAAAGACGGCTACATGCACTCGTTTAGCTCCAAAGATGACATGATCGGACGGCTTGAGCAGTCGGGAAATCGGTTGCTCGCGACCAACGACGACACTGATGCCCCGAAAGGGCAGTTACATGGTTAATACGAACGCTCTCCCCGCTCCCGAAGCTCCAAAACAACCAGAACTCGAGCAAACTGATCGCATTTTGCAGCGTGCAATTCGCAACAGCATCTTCTTGATCGTCGTCTTTTTCGGTGGATTAGGCTACTGGATGTACACTGCGCGTTTGGATAGCGCGGCAGTTGCTACTGGTGTGATCGAAAACGCTGCCAACACCCAGATCATCCAGCACCTGGAAGGCGGGATCGTCTCCCAAATCCTGGTGCGCGATGGGCAGGAGGTTGAGCAAGGTGATATCCTGCTGCGCCTCGATCCCACCACCGGTGAAGCCACTGCTGAGCTCTACAATACACAGCTACTTGGCTCACAAGCGAAGCGTGTTCGGTTGGAGACGGAAATCGACCTTGGGGACAATTTGGTATTTCCTGAAGATCTCTTGATGGCTGCGCAGACTAGCCCTGCATTTCAAAAGCAGCTCAATGATGAAATGCGCCAGTTCTCTTTGGCGAAGACGACCCTCGAGCAAAACGAAGAGCTCTTTCGCACACAGATTGAGCAGTACCGCGAAGAGATCAAAGGTCTCGAACTTGGCCGCAGTATTGCGCAACGTGCGCTAGAACTTGTCGAGGGCGATCTAAAAAATCAGCAAAGCCTCTTTGATCGTGGTCTCACCAATCAGGCCGCCGTACTCACCCTGCTACGAGAGCAGTTAGACCTCGAGGAAAAGATTGCTCAGGCCGAAATCGATATCGCTCGGACCAAACAGTCAATTTCAGGTCTGGAACTGCAGATTAGGCAGTCGGTAGAAACCTATAGGCAAACCGCTGCGCAAGACTTGGACACGGTAAATACTGAGATCCGTGCGTTGGAACGAGATTTGATCGTCAGCAGCGACTCTTTGAAACGGATTGAGGTCAGGGCCCCCGTTTCGGGGACCGTGCAGGAGAGCATCCTGAGCAACGTTGGGGCCGTCATCGGATCGGGCGAGACGATCATGAAGATCGCACCGAACACGGCAGATTACGTGATCTCGGCCAAAATATCGCCGAATGATATCGAGAACATCCTCCCGGGGATCGAGGCGCAGATCACCTTTCCTGCGTTTGCGAGTATCGAGATGGCACCAGCCAAGGGCGAGCTTTTCTCTGTTTCTCGGGATAGAATCGTCGATTCAGCCTCGGATGAAAGTTATTATGAGGCCGAGGTGCACATGCTTTCAGAGACTGTGCCTGATGAAATTAAGGACAAACTGGTTGCTGGTATGACGGTCTCTGTCATTCTGCCAACCGGAGAGAGAACTGCATTGGAATACGTTCTCGCGCCTATTCTGCGGCGCTGGGAAAGTGCGATGCGCGAAGAATAATTTTTTAGAAAGCAAATCGATGATTGAGGATATTAAGCTTACCACCGGCCTCGCTTTAATTCGGTACGAAGCAAAGGGCGGGCGCTCCAATGCGATCATTCGGGCCCATATCCCGCCGCAGTCCCGCGATAAGTTGACCTTGATCACTGACCCCAATGCAAAAGGCGATGTGCTCGCCGAACCTGGTGACTGTTGGGTTGTGCGGTGCCAGCGACCGGCGGTTTTGACGCTCGAAATCGAATCCACACATCCAAGCGAGCCTGCGCGTGCTGGTGTGATGGTAGAGTACCTTGGTGAGAAATCTGTGCAGAAGTGGAATGCTCAGTCGGCGGCCAAGCGCATCGACTATCGGGACCGCAATGCCGTGGCGAGCCAATATCGAAGCGAGCCCTCGTACGACGACCGTTTCGTCGCCCATATCGCCAATGTTGGAGACGTTTCTGTCAAAACCGGTGATTGGGCCCGAGGCAACGGCGCAAACCAGCCGATCGAAGGTCTTCTGCTGCCAGCAGAGAATAATGTGAATATCGTCGTACGCGATGCGAACACTGGTCAGGTAGCGCATCCTGGTCAATTTCTGGGCTCGCGAGGTCGAGCGCGTCCTTTGACTGGACTTGAAATCTGGATTGATGGACCCAAGCGTGACCAACGTCTTGAAGTAGAAGCGCTCTACGAGCGAGCAGGCTTCTGTAAAGAGGTTGGAACAGCCGTCGAGATTGCCGGCGTCGATGAGTCTGATGCTCTGATCGGTTTGAAAGTAACTGTTGCAGGGGCTGAAATGGCCAGCAGCGGTCCATTCTATCAGCCGCAAACGCAGAGCTTTCACGACGGTCAGCGCCCCGCAAGAAGCAAGTTGTTCAAGCGCTGAGCGTCGTGTCGACTTGTTTGGAATATCCTTCTGAGAAGACGCGTTGACCGATCCTCTCGGTCAACGTTTTGGTGCGCAAATCCGGTGGTAGTCCGCAGGCTCGCGGTGCATGGCGAAGTTGAAGATGTTCGCGCGGATTTCGGTGCAGCGGTCTAGGTCTACTTTTGCCGTGATGACTTCGTCGCCAACGCCCTGAGCCTTGGCAATGATCTCACCGGTGGGGGCGACGATGATGCTCCCGCCGATCAGATCGCAGCCTTCTTCGTTCCCCGCTTTAGCCACCCCAACGGCCCAGAGGCCGTTCTGATAGCAACCCGCTTGCACCGACAATTCATTGTGGAAGTACTGAAGATGATCATGCTCTGGCGCGGGCGGGTAGTGCAGGGGCGTGTTGTACCCAAGTACAACCAACTCAGCACCCGCGAGTCCCAAGGACCTCCACGTCTCTGGCCAACGTCGGTCATTGCAGATGCACATGCCCGCCTTGCCGTCGAACGCATCAAAGGCATGAAAGCCCATGTCGCCTTTCTCGAAGTAGTACTTTTCAAGGTGCTGAAAGGGGCGCCAGTCTTCGAAGTCGAAGTGACCGGGCAGGTGGATCTTGCGGTATTTCCCGACGATTTCTCCGGCTTCGTTCACCATGATCGCCGTGTTGAAGTGGTGTCCATCGGGCGTCAGCTCCGCATAGCCCAGGTGAAACCCGATCCCGAGTTCACGCGACAGATTGAAGAGCGGCTGGGTGTCGGCATTCGGCATTTCAGTCTCGAACCACTGGTCGATCTCGGTAGGGTCGGTGAAATACCAGCGCGGGAAGAAGGTCGTCAGCGCCAGTTCGGGAAACACGACAAGCCGCGCGCCGCGGGCTTTGGCCTCACGCATCAGGGCACACATGCGGGCCACGGCAGAGGCTCGGCTTTCGTTTCGTGTAATCGGGCCAAGCTGCGCGCCCGCGACGATGAATTTGCGGCTCATTTCAGGCCTCCTGTCAGGTCCAACACCACGTCGAGCAAGACTTGAGCGCCTGCCTCGATATCCGTGGCATCGGTGTGTTCATTGATGTTGTGGCTCAACCCCTTGCGCGAGGGGACAAAGATCATGGCGGTCGGGCAATTCGGGGCAAACATCTGCGCGTCATGCCCCGCGCCAGAGGGCATGCGTTTGACCGACAATTGACGCGATTGCGCTGCGGTTTCGATCCGCGAGACCAGCGCATCGTCAAAGACGACAGGGGCGAAACGGGCGAGAGGACGGATGTCCAAACTGCAGCCTGCTGCACCTGCGATCTCTTGGGCCTTCCTAAGAAGGCGATCCGTCGCCTCTGTCAGAACGTTTCCGTCCGTGTTTCGCATATCCACAGTCAGCCTTGCACGGTCGGGGACCACGTTCACGAGGCAGGGTGAGACTTCGAAAACGCCCACGGTGGCAACCTGAGGTTCGCCAAGCTCCTGCGCCATTTCATCTGCGAGCCGCGCAATCGCAAACCCAACCTGACCCGCATCGCGCCGCATACTCATGGGCGTCGTGCCTGCGTGATTGGTCTGGCCCCTCACGGTGAACTCAGTCCAGTGGATGCCTTGCACACCTGTAACAGCGCCGATTTTCAGGCCCTCAGCCTCGAGCACGGGGCCTTGTTCGATATGCAGTTCGAGGTAGGCCGAGGGCGTGATGGGCACATCCTGACCCGCGTAGCCAATCCGCCGCAACTCCTCCCCTACCAAAGCATCGCCGCTAGTGGCACGGGTAGCGAGCATGTCGTCCAATGCGAGCGCGCCTTGGTGCACGCCTGATCCCATCATATCAGGCGCGAAGCGCGCACCTTCTTCGTTGGTGAATGCGGCGACTGCGATGGGCAGGTCTGTTTCGGTTTGGCTGGTGTTCAATGCAGCGATGACTTCGAGGCCCGCCAGAACGCCGAGCGCTCCGTCATAGAGACCGCCCGTGGCGACCGTGTCGATGTGCGATCCGATCATCACCGGCGCGCCATCCGTCCGGCCAGCACGAATGCCCCAAATATTGCCAATGGCGTCGATGAACACTTCGCAGTCCAAAGAGCGAAGCCGCTCAACGAACCAATCACGTCCAGCTTTGTCCGCGTCGGTCAGGACCAGTCGGCAGACGCCGCCGCCTTCGAGCGCGCCGATCTGGCCAAGCTCGTGGACAGAGGCCATCAGGCGCTCAATCGAAATCTCCGGTGTCATGCGCGGGCCCGCACTTGGTCGCCGGTCTCGCCAACAAGCTCTGCATAGAGGGCAGCGTCGGTGTCGCCTTCGGTCCCGAAAACCAACACCCGAGAGGACGCAGACAGGCCAAGGAGCGCAGTCGTCTCTGGGTCGGACAGCGCAGCCGTCAACCCAGCGAGGCCAGCAACGGCGGACTCGCCCGCGACGATCGGGGTATCGCCGGTTTTGGGATAGGCGAGGACCTTCATCGCGGCCACAGCGGCCTGGTCAGTGACGGCCATCACTGCATCGCCATGTTCGCGCAGGATTTCCCATGCGAGCGCAGAGACTTCACCGCACGCCAGACCCGCCATTAGGGTGTCGAGATCGCCTCCGACTGCTGTCAGTTCACCAGCTTGGATGGACTCGAGAACGCAGGCGGACTTGTCGGGGTCGCAGAGGACGACGGTCGGGCGATCCGCGCCAAATCGGCGGACCACGTGGGCGGTCACAGCGGCAGCCATGCCACCGACACCAGTCTGTAGGAAGATGTGTGTCGGGGGCCTCTCCAGCGCGTCAATCGCTTCGGCGGCCATCAACTCGTAGCCTTGCATGACGTCCTTGGGCACTTCCATATAGCCGGGGTAGGAGGTGTCAGAGACCACGAACCAGCCTTCTTTCGTCGCCATCTCTTGCGCATCACGAACGCTATCGTCGTAGTTTCCTGCGCACCGGATGACCTTGGCACCATATGCTTCGATGGCGGCCTTACGGCCTTCGGACACAGTGGCGTGGATAAAGATCGTACAGTTGCAGCCGAAGGTCTGCGCGCCCCATGCCACAGAGCGCCCATGGTTACCGTCCGTCGCGCAGCAGACGGTGATTTGCGAGACCAGATCATCATGGGCACGGCCGGTGATGTCGGACATGGGCACGAGCTGGCCAAGGGCTTCGGACACCTTGGCTTGCAGTAGGCGCGCGACGGCGTAGGCACCGCCAAGGGCTTTGAAGCTGCCCAGACCAAAGCGCCCGCCTTCGTCTTTGTAGTGCAGGGCCGCGATCCCCAGTTCAGCCGCTAGCGCGGGCAGGGACACCAGTGGCGTCGGCGCATAGCCAGGCCAGTCAGAAATGGTATCTCGGGCGGCGCTTAGGCCTGCGTCAGACAGGATCGCGTTCTGTTCATCAGTCCAAGGATGGGTCTTCGCGGCCATCTGGTTCAGGGTGAGCGTAAACGCCGACGGAGTGCCAGCATGGCGCGTGAGTGTGGGGGTCATGTCTTCCTCGGGGATCTTGCAGGGCAAGAGGATCGGGCGAATGCGCCGCCCGACCCTTTGTGATGCCGCTTATTTCGCCGCTTCGATGGAGCTGAGCATCGAGTCCAGCATCTCGGTGCCCTCGGCGCCATAGCTTTCCTCGATCAGAGCACGTACGGCGGGTTGGGCCGCTTCCGCGAATTTCGCCTGCTCTTCGGGGGTGACAACGTTCACGTCCAGCTTGCCTTGCAGCGCAGGCAGACCCTTTTCCGAGGCTTCGATCACGCGCGACATGGAACGGCCCGCATCGGTGGCCACATCAGCCGCCCACGAGATCAGGTACTGATCTTCTTCGGACAGGGACTCGAGAAATTCCGAGTTCATGGTCCAGATGTAGGGCGTGATCAGGTGGTTGGTGATCGACAGGTACTTCTGCACTTCGTCAAATTTGGCAAAGGCAATGATCGGCACAGGGTTCATCTGGCCGTCGGCCACTCCAGTTTGCAGGGCAGTGTACACTTCGGCCCACGGCAGAGCGGTCGGCTGGCCCCCAAGGCTGGAGATGATCGCTTCGTGGGTGGGCAGGGTCATGGTCCGGATGCGCTGGCCGTCCATATCCTCGACCGAGGCAATCGGGCCTTTGGACGAGGTGAAGGCAAAGAAGCCGCCGGAGTCGAGTAGACCCAGCACTTTAAGGCCGGTTTTCTCTTCGAGGTCAGCCGAGAATTTCGCACCAAACTCGCTGTCCATGTCGATCACTTCAGACGCGACCCCGATGTTCGGGAAGGCAAAGGGAATGTCGAAAACGCCAACAAGCGGGTAGTGCTGCGCCATGCCGCCCGAGGACGAGATCACGGTTTCCACAAGGCCCGAACGCACCTGTTCGATGACCTCGTTATCTTTGCCAAGTTGGCCATTGGCGAACAGCTGCACCTCGATGCGGCCGTTGGAATTCGACTCCACGAGGCTTTTGAACACCGCAGCCATGGCACCCGAGTGGCTGGCAAAAGGATCTTCGGGGTTCAGGTGCGCAAGGCGGATGGTGGTGTCTGCCGCATAGGCTTGGGCGGCGAGGCAAAGCGCAGCCACGGCTGTCGCGGTAGCTTTCAAGAAGCGCATGGTAGTATCCTTTCCTGTTGGGGTGCTGCCAGATTCACAGGCCTAGCAGTCGGGGGATGAAAAGCGTCAGGTCAGACCAGAAGGCGATCACGAGCAGGATGCCGACTTCGGCCAGAATGAAGGGCCAGAGTTCTTTGGTGATGCTCTCGACCTTTTCGCCAGTGACAGAGGCCAGCACGAAGAGGCAGGCCCCCACCGGTGGCGTCATAAGTGAGATATTCAGAGCGAGGATGATCATGATCCCAGCGTGCACAGGCTCCATCCCTATTTGGGCGGTAAGGGGGGCGAGAACGGGTGCGAGGATGATGAGCGTCGCGTTGATGTCCATCACAAGACCGATCACCAGCAAAAGCAGCAGGATCAGGGCGATGATGATCTGCGGATTATCAGAGATCGACAGAAGGCCGGTCGCGATTGCCTGCGGAATGCGGTTGAACGTCATCCACCAGCCAAGGATCGTCGCCGACGCAATGATCAGGAAGATGACGCCAGTGATCCGCGTCGTCCGCACAGCGATCTCGTACAGGTCCTGCCATGTCAGAGCGCGGTAGACCACGCCACCGACGAACAGAGCATAGGCGACGGCGATTGCGGCAGCCTCGGTCGGGGTGGCGAACCCGCCAAGGATCGAACCAAGGATGAAGAGCGGCAGCAAGGCGGCAAGGAACCCTTCGCGCAGGGCTTTGATCACGATGGCAAAGCTGGGGCGGCCTTCGCCTTTGGGCAGGTTCTTCTTTTTCGCGTGCAGGGCGATGACCAGCATACAGATGCCGCAGATCAAGAGGCCGGGCAGGATGCCCGCTGCAAACAGCCCCGCAATAGAGACGCCCATGATCGAGCCATAGATAATCGCGAGGGTAGAGGGCGGAATGGTCGGCCCTATGATCGAACCCGCGGCGGTAACTGCCGCGGCGTAGGGGCGCGTGTACCCAGCCTTTTCCATCGCGGGGACCAGTGTGTTGCCAAAGGCCGCAGCATCTGCGGTCGCCGATCCGGTGATCCCAGCGAACATCACAGAGGCCACCATGTTCGAATGAGCCATCCCACCGCGCATCCAGCCGACCAAGGCATCCGCCAGTCGCACCAGTCCCAGCGTGATGCCGGACCGGTTCATGATTTCGCCCGCCAAGATGAAGAACGGCATGGCGAGGAACGGGAACAGGTCCAGCCCCGCAAATACCCGATCCGGTGCCATCTGCATAAAGCGCGGGCCCATTTCGAGGATACCGATCATGCCCGACACTCCGATGGCAAACCCCACCGGCATGCCCAAAGCCATCAGTCCGAAAAACGCGATTGCGACGAATAGAGCACCCATCAGTTGTCCTCCCGCAGAGCCATGGTGGCCTCGGACACACCCGTGGATGTCGGTGCCTCTTTGGCGAAAAAGTCGTGGATTCCGGTCAGGGCCAGTTGCACGCAGGCCATCGCTGCGGCGAGGGGCACGCCCATGAAGGGGTAACCCTTGGGGATGCCGTAAATCATGGTGAAGCGACTAAAGCCCTTGGCCGCGAAGCCAATCCCGTACCAGAACAGGGCAAAGAAGAAGGCAAAGGCGATCACGTCAAAGGCCACGGCCAACCAACGCCGCACAGGCGCAGGAAGGCGACCAAAGATGAACTCGACCCCAATGTGCTCACGATAGGCAATGCCCGAAGACACCGCCAAAAGGGCCATCCAGATCATCAGGTAGCGGGCCAATTCCTCGGTAAAGGTCAGGGGCAGGGGAATCACATAGCGCACCAGCACGCCAAGCCATACGTCCAGCACCAAAACCAGCAGCAGGACCACACACACACGTTCCACGAGCCAATTAACCTTGAGGCTCAAACTCTTAGCCTTGGCGGACAGATCGGCCATTCGGCGAATCTCCTGCTGAAAACACTTGTCTTCTGAGTGAAAACGTATTTTCATATAGCTTGAAAAGTAGAAAACGTGATTTCAAGCAAGGAGCGATTACAGGTGCCTCAAAATGCAGCAATGGCCCCAAGCAAGCCTATCGTTCAGAGAATTCACGAAAGCTATCCCAAGCTGCCCGAAGGAGAGCGCAAGGTGGCGGATGTCCTGCTGGCCGACCCTGCGGAGTTGGCCGTGCGCAACGCCATCGAAATTGCAACGCAAGCCGAGGTGTCGAACGCCACGGTCACGCGCCTGTTCCGTCGGCTTGGCTACACAACTTTTGACGAGGCCCGCCAAGAAGCGCGACGGCTGCGCGCCACCGGATCACCGCTCTATTCCGGTCAGGGTGGGCGGACCAAGGGCGACCCGATCTCTGACCTGATCCACCAAGAGACCGTGATCATTGAGTCCACCCTGTCACGGGTCAATCCGCTCGTTCTGAGAGAAATCGGGGCCGCGATCAAAGCCGCCCCCCGCATCCGTACCTTGGGCTACCGGAACAGCCATTTTCTGGCGCAGTACCTAACCGCTCAGATCGCCATGATGCGTCCCGGCGTGGCGCCCCTGTTAATGCCCGGTCAGACCGAGAGCGAAGGCATGTCATCCCTTGGCCCGAAAGATCTGGCGATCGTGGTGGGTTTGCGCAGGCGGCCGGAGGGCTTCAATCGTATGGTCGAAGCGATCGTGCAGCGCGGAACGCCTCTCTTGTTGATCGCGGACGAGACGATCCGGGGCGCGCCGGCGCACGCAACATGGACGCTCGATTGTGTGGTCGATACGCCTCAATTTGCGGATAGCTATGTTGGGGGGCTGGCGCTGCTGCGAATGATCGTGGTCGCAGTCGGACGGGCCCTCGGAGCCGAAGGTCATCGGTATATGCAGGATGTCGAAGACCTGCGAGATCGGTTGGGGGAACTTGAATGAAGGGGGCCGAACGGTGTCGTTCGGCCAAGAGAGATCAGGCTGCGGCTTCGTTCTGCGCTTCGATCATCACGCCGGCCAGAACGCCATAGGTTTCGGCCCAGGCTTCTTTGACTTCGGGTGTGAAGTCATCGCCGAGGCCTTTGCCCAGAGTGAACAGCAGCGCTTCGCCGACAAAGCCGTAGTGCTCGGGGGTTACGTCGTAGCCGTTGTGGCGGCGGCCAAGATCCTGAACGGCGGGCAGGATTTCGTCCAGCTTGGTCAGGCCGTTAACTGCGATAGCCAGCATCTGCATCAGCTTCTTCTTCTGCTCCGACATGTCTTCGGGGAACAGCGGGCGCACTTGGGGCGCGAGTTCGAAGAGTTTGTCGTAGAAGATGTCAGCAGCGGGGCCGGCGATCGGGGCGACCTTTTTGAAGCTGTCTTGCACGAGGGCGATTTTCTCGGGGGTCATGTCTCTCACTCCTTGTTTTGTTCGATAAAGGCGAGGGCTTCGGCCTCGCCGCCGCTGGCCCAAACCATAAAGGCCACGGCTGCTGCGATCTCTTTGTCGCTTAGGTCGGGGTTGCCGCCACGGGCGGGCATTTCGGTGTAGGTCTTGCCCACAAAGCCTTGGGTGGCGTGGTCAATCAGGGTCGGCAGCCCTTGCGCGATGCGGGGCTGCCATTTCTTAGTTGCGGTGATCTTGGGGGCTCCGGTGGCTTTGTTGCCGCCGTGGCAGGCCATGCAGGTGCCCTCCCAGACACCTTTGCCCTGAACCAGTGTTGGGTCGTCTGGTTCGGGCAGCCGGTCGGCACTGACGAAGCCGTCCAGCCCACGGGCGGACAACACGTCAGAGAGGGCCACTTCTGCCGTCGCAGGGGCGCCCACAAGGAGCGCGGCGCAGGTCACCGCACGCAGCATGGGATCAATCCACGGGGATGCGGATAACCACACCACCCATCACATCGCCGCCTTCGAAGTCGGTCTTGGGCGAATCCTTGTGGTCGTTGTGGCAAGAGGTGCAGGCTTCGGCCACCGCAACGTCGGCATAGAACGCGGTGAAGTAGTTCTGACCCCCCAGCTCTTCTTCGCCGTAGAAGTTCTCACCGGGGTTATCGACCAGATACTGCAGGCCCTCTTTTTCCAGATCGGTTGCAGGGGCGTTCTGCTTGTTGATCGGCCAGAGCGACAGCAGCGAGTACGAGAAGGCATCGGTCTCTTCGGCCACCATTTCCGCGCCAAAGCGGAACATCTGTGCGGGCAGAACCAGCGCTTTTTCATCTTCGAAGTGCTCGGACGCAGTGATCACTTTCTCTTTGACCGCCAGACGGTTGACGATCATGCGGGTGTAGACGGTGCGGTCCGAAGACATCACCAGGTGCAGCAGATCCGCGACCTCTTGCTCTTCCATTTCAGCGTGGACGGCGGTGCTGCCGCCGAACGCCATCGCGCCGCAGAGAAGGACTGCTTTGATTTTTGTTCCGTAGCTGGTCATATGTATCTCTCCTGTTGGATTATGATTGGCAGGGGTTTGCGTAGGACCGTGCGTTCATTGGTTGGCGCCTTGGTCGGACGGTTCTACGCGGCTTGTCGCCCAATCGATGCTTTCGATGTGGCGGGATGGTTGGCCCTTGAAGTTGTTTGCGATCAGCGCAGGGTCGGCGAGGGCATCAATCGCAAAGCTCAGTCCATGACAGTCTAGGCAGACAGAGCGGATCATCTTCTCGTTCGGGCGAAGGTTGTCGTTCTGGTTGTGGTTGGTGACGGCAAAGCCCTTTTTCTCGGACTGCGGCATGTGGCAGGTTGCGCAGGTCACGCCGGTTCCTGCTGGGGCATTGCCGGTGGTTTCCGCCTGCCACAGGGCAAAGTGCGGGCTTTGCTCGTAGCTTTGGCTGTGATCGTCATTGTGGCAGCTAAGGCAAGCTGTGACAGCGGTTTGTTGCGGTTCTTCCTTGTGCGGCGAATGGCACGAGGTACAGGTCATCCCCTGACCGTGTGCGTCATCCGACAGATCGACCAAGGCTTCGTCCGTGCTCATCATCGGCGGTGGGGCAGGGTCGTTCAGATAGGCGTTGAGCGCGGTCACCAGCTCTTCGGGTGCGTCTTTCCAGCCAAGGGATTTCAGCTGCTTGCCCGCGTCCCGAGGCTTCGAGATTTTCGAGTGTTGGCGCATTCCGTGACGGCCCAAGGAGAAGCTCTTGGCGGCGGGCTTGTGACAGTCCGAACAGATGCCCTCGTCGGGGTAGTCGGTCCACGCTTGCTCTTCGGGGGCGTGACAGCTGGTGCAGGTCACATCCGCCGCAGCGTGCGCAGTGCCCGCCCAATCGTGGGCGATTTCGTCGTCCTGAACCGGCGCGTCGAGCGAGGCCAAATAGGTCTCAATCTCTTCCGTGCTGCTGGCGCGGGGCAATTGGGGCAGGGCGGCAGCGGCTACCACAGGCTCGTCCATCATCAGCCACGGTGCGCCTGCATGCTTCACGAGGAAATCCTCATAAAGCGCGCGGTTGTCATGGTAGTTATGGCAACCCGACGAGGCGCAAGTGTCGAAGGTCAGGTTCTCGTGGCTCTCGCGGTCCTTGCGGATGTCCTGATCCCCTTCGGAGTGGCAGGCGACGCAGTAGTCGCCCTGCAGCGTGACCATCATCGGCAGCGTAATTTCCGGCTGGTGCTCGGAATGGCAGGATGTGCAGAACCGCCCGTCGATCGTTTCCCAGTAGCTCGCCATACGCGGGTTGGTGAACTTCTTCTTCGGGTGACTGTCGTCGGCTTCTTTGAGCTCGTCCTTATGGCAGGTCGTGCAGGTCTTGTTGATGTCTTTCTTGATCGTGGCCTGACTGTCGAAAGGGTCCGAGGTGTGGCAGGTTTCGCAGGCGATCTCGAGCTGGTGGTGGGCCCCAGCCGTTTGACCCGGCAGCAGGACCGTCCGGTCGCCGCCGATATAGAGCGCCGCGAGAACCGCGCCTGCGCCGACAAAGGTCAGCAGACTCCAGAGGATCCAAAGAAGGGCGTTGCGTGACATCTGTGGCCCTCCTTAGAACGCGTAACTTGTTAAAACGTGGGCGAGGATCAGCAGTGGCAGCGGCCAGATCATCACGATATGGGCCCAAGTTGGCCACCGGCGGGCGGGTTTGCGGGCTGATCCGATGCGCCGCGCGCGCAGTTCGTGATCGCCGCCCGTTGCCAGACCGGCTGCCGCGCCAAACACCAACGTCGCAGAAAAGCTCACAAAGAGCATGAAGTTCAGATTGTCCCCCGGACGCAGGCCGGTGTGCACAATCAACCCGATCGCGGCAAAGGCGCCGATCCCCAGATGGACCAGCCGCCAGCCATCATAGGCCCCGAGCTTGTCCATGGACCGCAGACGTTTGCGCAGGCCGATGAACATCGCGGCCAGCGTGAACCCCAGCAGGATAAAGCCCGTCCATTGGCGCACAATATTGTCCCGCCAAAGCCAAACGCGCAGGCTCTCTGCATCGAAACTTTCGGGGTAGGGGATGCGTGGTACGAACGCCACGACCAGCGCGGCCAAGGCAGCTAGCGCGGACAAGATCAGGATGGGGCGATACCAGCGGACGGGCTTGGGCGCTGCGCCGCTGTTCACCATCTCGTCGAGCAGGGGAACGCAGGTGCCGCAGACCGTGCCCGCGCCGGTCGCTGCGCTCAGGGCTTCGGGCGTGTTGGCCCCGCCTGCCATTGCGTCGCGTAGCCGTCCGCATGTCACGCCGGTGCAGTTGCACACGGTCGCTGCATTCGGCAGCTGCGAAATATCGCCATCCTCTTCGACCCAGAGCGACCCACCACGCAAGAACCGCCCGATCATCCATGGGAAGATCAGGGCCTCGTGCTGGATCGCACTCTGAACGCGGCTGGCCTGAGGCCAACTTCCGACGGCCAGCGCACCGACCAGCCGTCCGCCGCGTAGGAAAATCCGGCGATACCCGGTCTCATCGCGCCAGACGCGGCTGCTCACGTCCGCTGCGACTTCTAGCTGTTCAATCTGACCGACAGAGAAAACGTCCGCGCCAATGACCTTCAGTTTCGTGGTCGGGGTCGAGCCAGCGTAGTGGCCGTGTTCCCCCAGAATATCCGCGACCGCGGCGTCGGCTTGCTCGTAGCCCGGGCCGACCAGTCCGTGCACGATGCCCTTGTGCTCGGCGCATTCGCCGATCGCGTAGATGTCGGGGTCCGAGGTCCGCATGGCGTCATCAACGGCGATCCCGCGGCTAAAGCTGATTTCTGCGGCCTGCGCCAGATCGGTCCGCGCGCGAACGCCAGTACAGATAATGACTGTATCGCAGGGCAAGACGGTGCCATCCGCAAGCCGAACGCCCTCGACCCGATGCTCGCCCTCAATCGCTCGAACCGCGACACTGGCGTGGAGCTTGACCCCAAGTTCGACGATTTTCTCGGCCAGAACCGCGCCGCCTTCTTCGTCCAGTTGACGGGGCATTAGGCGGTTTTCATGTTCGACCACGGTGACTTGGGCTTGGCGTTGCTGCATGCCGCGCGCGGCCTCAAGGCCCAATAGACCTCCCCCGATCACCACGACACGGCGGGCGCTGATGCTGCGGGCCATCAGGGCAGAGGCATCCTCGGCCGAGCGGAAGGTAAACACGCCGGGCAGGTCGCGCCCCGGCACACCGGGGATAAAGGCCCGCGATCCGGTGGCGATGATCAGCTTGTCATAGGGCCAGATCTGTCCGTCCGCCGTGGTCACAAAGCGCTGCGCACGGTTGATCGACTTAGCGCGCATACCGGTGAGCAGGCGCAAATCTTGATCCGGCTCGTCAAATCCCGGAGTGACAATTTCCCCGAACTGAACAGCGCCGGCGAGCAAAGGGGTCAGCTTTACACGGTTATACGGCTCGAACCGTTCCGTGGACAGAACCGTTACCTCGAGCCCGCGTTGCGCCAGAAGAGTCGCAGCGCGCGCACCCACAGGTCCCCCGCCGATCACAACAATCCGAGGTTGTTCGGGTGATATCTCTAAAACTGTCTCGGTGAGGGCTGGCTGTGCTGGCATTTCACTCGCGAAAACTGAGGTCGTGGCAAATCCACGCCGCTTCTGGCGCACTTAGGCGCAATCAGGATCAACTCTGGTTCGGGACGAACGTTGTCTCGGAAGCGGCCAACCTCGTTGTCGGCGCACCCTTAGGGTTGCACGAGGAAACGTGACCGTGAACATCTTTCTGCGGTGCAGCTGGCCAAAATCTGTTTGTAACCCAGCGTGGGATCGTCGCGCTGAGTTTATAAACATTCATTTTGGATGAATGGTTAAGTTTTGGGCGAAGTGAAAACGTGGATGGGAGGGCGTCGGGCCGTATGAACCGCGAATCCGGGCGCGTGTGCGAAGCGTTCAGGCCACAGAGATACCGTTCAATTTCATGAAAGCGGCGGGATTGTTTTTCGCGACATGTTCCAAAGTGTAGCCATCCAACACCGTGAAGAAGGCGTTCTTTGCTTCCTTCAAAATACAGATGAGCCCGCATTCCGGAGCAAGGATGCAGTTTGAACAGTCGACCATAGGTTGGTCTCGTTCGGTGTGCCGAACGATTTCGCCAATCGTGATCTCTTCAAGTGGCCGTGCGAGGCGAATACCCCCAGAGCGCCCGCGAACGGACTCAATGAAACCGGCCCCAACGAGGTCGGTGATCAATTTCATGATATTGCTGCGCGGCAGGTCATAGGCCTCTATGATTTCTGAAATTTGAACGAGGCGTGTCTGATGAATGGCGAGATAGAGGCTTACCCGCAAAGCGTAGTCAGAATACCTAGTTAGTTTCATAGCTGGTCCTTATGGCATGGAGCGGTGGGCAGCGCAGTCAATATGGCAAGACCGATGATAAACCTCAGTCTATTGAAGTATAGTGTTCTGTTTTCCGACGTGCGCTGAGGCGGGGTGAGGCTTTCCGGACCCTCGGTTGGCGTTCGAATGTGTTCTGTTGTGGGGCATTGCTCTTGGTGCTGTCGAGCTTTGTCTCCGTGGTCTTTGGAGGCTCTTTCCCTAGAGGGTGTG
>JAUILL010000088.1 GCA_030433335.1 Alphaproteobacteria bacterium
CACAAGATCGAGAACATGTTCGCCCGCCTCAAGGACTGGCGGCGCATCGCCACCCGCTACGACCGCTGCCCGATCCTGTACCTCTCGGCCTGCGCCCTCACTGCGACCTTTATCTATTGGTTGTGGACTCCTATCTCTAGAATAGAGATAGTTCTTTTGATAAAAAAGAAAACCGTAGATAGTAAAGTTTATTGACAGAATCCTTGATTGAGCGAAAATAAATTTGATCGAATGGCCGTATTTGCCTAAACATTAAATAAAAAATAACGTAAATGGCAGAAACACGGGTGAAATATGTCAAGCATGGACATGCTATGGTCAGGTCGCAGCATTCTTCGATCTGACGCGCAGGATATCAAAGCGGAGATTGGTGGAGAGGTTCGGGTCTCGGGGATGCCCCTTGATATCTTGCTCCCATTCGAGAGAGGGGACGTCGCTGATTTGGTAAGACGAGGTGATGACCTCATCATCGTTCTGAAGGACGGTCGTCAGACCACAATTAATGACTTTTATTTGTTCAACTCAGAATTAGTGTTGGCTTTTGAAGGCGAGCAAACAGTAGCGCCGGGCAGCAGTGCTCCATATGTTTTGGGTGCTGGCGGTTTAGCGCTGGCCGCACTAGGCGTTGCTGCTGGCAATGCGTCTGATGACGAGCCCGAGGATGCGCGTGTAGTGATTTATGAAAAACGCATTGGCGGCGATGGCGTTGTGAATGCCAGCGAACGCTCCTCTGGTCTGACTGTCACAGGGGAAACCAATCCTGGCGCAACGGTAGAGGTTGAACTTGGTGGCGTAAGAAGGTTGGCAAATGTAGATCAAAATGGCAACTGGTCAGCGGAGTTCCGCAGCAACGAGGTTCCTTCCGGTGACCAACGCATGCAAGTTAAAGCGTTTGCTCTAACCAAAGATAATAAAGAAGCGCAGGCAGTCGGTGAATTTGAGATCGACACTTTGGTAAGTGTTCTGGATACGGATCAAAATATCGGAGGTGCCGACGGAATAATCAATAAATCTGAAGCCGCAGAGGGTGTCAGGCTTACTGGGAATGTGGAGCCCGGATCGGAAGTTGTAATCGCTATCAGTGGACAAAACATCAATGCTACCGTAGACAACAGCGGTAATTGGTGGGTTGAGATCCCGGAAAGCGCAATACCAATGGTTAACGACGGTGTGGTTGAAGTGCGAGTAACAGGCACGGATAGTTCTGGGAACCATAGATCTGTCGTCGAGGCGATTACAGTTGATTTGGTTTCACCACCAGTCCCGGATATTAAGACAGTACTCAGAACAGATGAAAGGTCATTAGAAGGTGTGCAGCTTCGTGATGATTTGTCAGATGTTTCTGTAGATTACATTAGTCTTGTCGAAGACGCTGAGTTCGTAGGAGTAGATTACGACACAATACCGCTCCCAAATTCTGCCGGTGTCATCCTTGCCTTCGATGCTCCAGTACCAGATGGTTCCCATCTAGTTGTGACGGCAAGTGATGCAGCTGGTAACCGGTCCGGTACTTATGTAGTGCTATCTGGACCAGAAATTGATCAGGCCAGCACCACTGTAGCCAGCAACATCGGCGAGTGCGAGATCAACGTGATCGACCTTGAATTCATGGAAGATGCGACGCTGACTCTTACCGAGGCGCAGATCGTGGCGATAACGGGCGAAGAGAACACGGTCAAGGTTCTGGGCAACAGCGATGACAGCGTCCGCATCACGGGTGCGACGCGCACCGGATCGGTGACCGAGGACGGCACCGGCTACAGCGCCTACGAGTTGGGCCAGGCCACGATCCTGATCGAGGACGAAATCACCAGCGTGTCCACAGTGTAAAGCGTAGCGAGGTTCGGGTCGCGCGTGACTGCGGCCCGGGCCCCGACAAAACAAAAAGCCACAGGCGGGGGCTCGACTTAGATGAGGCAATCAAAACGGGCGATGGCGGGTGCAGTGCTTGCCGTGACGGCTCTTTCGGGATGCATGATGCAGGATATCGGCACAGGGGCCGTATCGCGGTTGCTGCAGGCCCTGCCCGATGGCGCGCCCGCGATGCCCTAGGCAACCGAAACAGCCGCTCCGGCAGAAAGTGCGGATGGTGCGCCGTCTGCCGTGATCGGCGATCTGGCGTCGCGCCAGTCTGTTCTGACCTCCGGATCGGCCTATGCCGAGGTGGCCGCCGGTGTGCTGGCGGCAGATGCGCGGGTGGCCGAGGCGGAATTGCAGGTGGCGCAACTGCGTGCCCAGGCATCGTCCAAGAACTGGTGGCCCACGCTGTCGCCCCGGGTGTCGCTCACCTCGCTCGGAGATGCCGTTGCCGATCTCGTGATACAGCAGGTAGTGTTCGACAATGGCCGCAAGAAAGCCGAACGTGATCTTGCCAAGGCCGATGTGGAACTGGCCGCCGTTGCCCTGTCGGAAAGCAGCAACAACCGCGTTTATGATGGTCTGGTGTTGTACCTTCAGGCCGAAGAAGGACGCGCGGCTGCCGATCTGTATGGTCAGGCGCTCACCGACATGGCGCATTTCGAATGGGTCATGAACGAACGCGTCCAGGGGGGTGTGTCGGATGTTTCGGACCTGAATGTGCTTCGCCAGAAACTGGCGGATTTGCGGGCGCGCGATGCGGCGGCGCGTGAAAAGACCAGCCGTGCCATGGGCGAACTGAATGCGATGTCTGCAACGCCGCTCTCGGGTGTGCGTGGGCTGCGCGGGATGGAGGCGCCCTCTGCCGGGACAGCCTTGACCGTTCTGCGCGCGATGGTTGAACGCGACCGTCAACTGGCACAGGCGCGCGTCGAACGCGCCCAGCATCTGCCGGGGCTTTCCGTCGGAGGCAGCCTGCGCGACGGAGGCCGCAACATTGCCCTGACCGGTGGGTCCGATGCGCCGCTGGGTCTGGGCACGGGCGCATCGCTCAAGGCCATTGAGGCCGCGCGGGTCACGGCGGATCGCAAGGTGAGCGAAGCGCGCGACATCGCTGCACGCGCCATCGAAGCCGACCAGCGCGAGATTGCGGCGCTGACGCGGCAAGCGACCGAGGCCGAGGCCCTGACCCGGCAGGCCAAACAGAACCTTGATCTGTTCCAGCGCCAATACGAGGCGGGGACGCGGCAGGTGATGGAAGTGGTCGGCGTTTACGAAAGCTTCCTGCGGGCGCTGGAACAGGAACTCGATCTCAAATTCCGCGCGGCGCGGGCGCAACTTGATGCCGCCAGACGCCTTGGCGTGTTGGCGGATGGAGCACGGATTTGAGCGGTGCAGGCAACATCACCCTGTTGACGGGCCGTGCGAAAAACGCGGTTCTGCGCATGGTGCCCAAACCGCATGCCCCGGCAAATGAACCCGCGCGCGCCCCGCGCTATTCCGACCGGGTGGTCGCGCGAACAGACCTGATCCGCACCTATGCCGGGCGGCTGGGGCTGACCACGGTGGCCACCGATATCCAGGACGCCATCCGCCTGCATCAGGACGCAAGCGGCGCGGTGGGGGCAGAGGCCCTGATCGCCGGGATCAAGGCGGCGGGTCTGCTGGCACAGCGGCTGGACGTCCCGCACCCGACGCCCGGGCACTGGCCCGCGATTGCCCTGATGAACAACGGGCAGGCGGTGCTTGTCCTGTCGCAGGACACCAGCACACTGACCCTTTGGGACGACGGCGCGCCGGACAAGACCGAGCGCGTGGACATCGCCGAGTTCGCCCCCTTCTTCAGCGGCATCCTTGTTCGGGGCGAAGCACCGGTTCAGAGCCTTGTTGACGCGCATACGGATACCGGGCGCAAGGCGCATTGGTTCTGGGGCAGTTTTTCCAACCACACGCGGCAGTTCGGCGAAGTGGCGCTGGGATCTTTCGTGGCGAACGTGCTGGCCGTGTCGGTGGCGCTCTTTTCGCTTCAGGTCTATGACCGGGTGATCCCGCATCAATCCACGGCAACGCTTTGGGTGCTGGCCATCGGCGCGGGAATGGCGCTGATGCTGGAGGCGTTTCTCAAGGTCGCGCGCTCTGCCCTGCTGGATGGGGCCGGGCGGCAGATCGAAACCGGCGTGCAACAGACCCTGCTGAACCGGCTGTTGGGGATGCGATCCGACACCGCCGGGCGGTCGCCCTCGCAGTTGTTCGCGGCCATGCGCGAGTTTTCCTCGGTGCGCGAGTTCTTCACCGCAGGCACCGTGGGTGCGCTGGCGGATATTCCGTTCATCGTGCTGTTCCTGCTGATGGTCTGGTCGATTGCGGGCAGCGTGGTCTGGGTGCTGATCGCGGGGGCTGTCCTGATGGTGATCCCGGGCTTTTTCCTGCAACGCAAGATGATCCGGCTGACGCAGGAAATGCAGGGCGCATCGACCCGGCAATCGCGGCTCCTGAATGAGGCCGTGACAGAACTGGACACCATCAAGACCCAGCGCGCCGAGGACCGGTTCGCGCGTTACTGGGAAGAACTGACCAGCGTACAGGCGCTGAAATCCTCGGAACAACGCCGCCTTGCCGCTGCGCTGACTTTCTGGAGCCAGGGCGTACAGCAGGCCACCTATGTGGGAGCCGTGATCGCGGGCACCTACCTTGTGTTTGCGGGGGAATTCACCGTCGGGTCGATCATTGCCGTGGGCATCCTGACCTCGCGCACGCTGGCGCCGCTGACGCAGCTTTCGGGCATCATGGCGCGGTGGGGCAACGTCAAGGCGGCGCTGGATGCGCTGGACGGGATCGCCGATCTGCCGCAGGACCGCAGCGCCACGCGCAAATACCTGCGCCGCGACCGGATTGAGGGGCGGTTTGAGCTGCGAGAGGTCACCTTTCGATATGACGCCGAAAGCCCGGCGGTGCTCGATATTCCCAGCCTCGTGATCCAGCCGGGGCAGACGCTGGCCATTCTTGGCACCAACGGGTCGGGCAAATCGACCCTGCTCAAGCTGCTGGCGGGGCTTTATGCACCGACCTCAGGCTCTGTCCTGGTGGACGGGGCCGAGATGGGCCAGATCGACATGCGCGACCTGCGCCGGGCGGTGGGGTACCTGGGGCAGGACGTGCGCCTGTTCCACGGCACGCTGCGCGACAACCTGAACCTCAACATGATGGAGCGCGACGACGACCGTCTTTACGAGGCGCTGGATTTCGCCGGGCTGGGGCCGTTCGTCAAAGGCCATCCGCAAGGGCTGGACCTGCCGATCCGCGATGGCGGAGAAGGGCTGTCCGTCGGGCAGCGGCAATCCATCGGCTGGGCGCGGCTGTGGTTGCAAGATCCCGATGTGTGCCTGCTGGACGAGCCGACGGCAGCGCTGGACCAGACGTTGGAAAAGGCGCTGATCTCGCGGCTGGACACCTGGCTTGAGCACCGCACCGCGATTGTCGCCACACACCGTGTGCCGATCCTGGCGCTTGCCGACCGCACGACCG
>JAUILL010000039.1 GCA_030433335.1 Alphaproteobacteria bacterium
AATGATGGTAGTGTCGTCCATGATGGTGGTGCTCCTTTGGTCGGTGGCTTGTGTCGCAACAACAAACCAACCAGATGCACCGCCGTCATTCAAATCGCCCGAACACCAGATTCACTCATAGCTCTCACCATTAACTGATGGGCAATATCAAGCGCTGAAACCGGTTCATCCAGAAAAAGCCAGCGAGGCATGTCATACAACGTCGGCTCCCATACCTGGAGCAACACACGCGCCAACTGGGCCCTTTGCTGTTCCCCCCCTGAGAGGGTCTGATAGGGACGGGGCGCATAGCCCACGAGGCCTACACGCTCCAGCGCCTGCGGAACCAGTTTGTCGAAAGAACAACCCGTTTCGCTGGCCAGTCCAGTTGTAAGCCCCAAGCTGACCACTTCGTGCACGGTGAACGGGAATGACAGCTCAATGGCTTGGGGCAAGACCGCACGCCACAACGCCAATTCAGCTGGAGAAAAGCTTGAGATATCCGCACCGTTCAGGCTGATCCCACCGGAGTATCGAAGTTCCCCCGTCAAGCACTTCAGCAACGAGGTCTTGCCCGACCCGTTCGGCCCGACAATCACGGTGACCTCGGCTGCCTTTGCCTGTATACATAGCCCGTCCAAGATGCGCCGCCCCCCGATATCCAACGAGAGGTTTTGTGTACTCAGATTCATTCGACCGTCTCCTCAAAGCAGGTGCCGGTTGCGCATCAGCACCATCAGAAAGAACGGGCCGCCAAGGGCCGCAGTCACTATCCCGATAGGTAACTCTGCCGGTTCAATGAAGGTGCGAGCCAACATGTCGGCCCAGAGCAGAAGGATAGCCCCCAAAAGCGCCGCATTCACAAAGAGGCCTCTATGATCAGGCCCCTGCACCAAGCGCAGAAGATGCGGAACCACTATTCCGACAAAGCCAATGCCCCCCGTGATGGCAACCGCCGCGCCTGTGGCACCGGCAACGGTCAGAATAGCGATGCGTTTGGTGGCCTGAGTGTCAACCCCAAGATGAAGTGCCGCGGCTTCTCCAAGCGCCATTGCGTTCAGTGCCCGTGCCAAAAAGGGGGCAGTACACAGGGCTGCAAGCATCATCGGCGCGGCGACAAGCAATTGCTGCCAACTTGCGCCCGCGACAGACCCCATACTCCAGAAGGTCAGATCACGCAGTTGGTCATCAGTTGCGTAGTAAACGACGATCCCTGTCAAAGCTCCAGTCAGGGCTCCCAAAGCGATCCCGGCCAGCAGCATGGTCGCAACCGAGGTGCGCCCGCCTCGGGTGGCCAGAGCAAACAGCAAGAGGGTCGCCCCCCATCCCCCCACAAAGGCGAATGCGGGAACCATCCATCGGCCGAATACGCCAGCGATCCCCACAGGCAAAACACCCGCGAAGACAATCGCGAGTACGGCGCCCAACCCTGCACCTGCGCTCACCCCGATCAGGCCCGGATCCGCAAGAGGGTTGCGAAACAGCCCCTGCATCACTGCCCCAGATACGGCCAGCGCTGCACCGACCAGCGTCGCGGTCAGAACTCTTGGCAAGCGGATGTCCCAGACGATCACGGTGTCGCGTAGATTGGCCCCTGACGCTCCGAACTTGCCAAGGAGGGCAGGCATGACCTCCACCCCGTCTGCCGCCCCCCATCCCAACGAAACCGCCATGGAGAAGAACAGAACCCCGCCTAAAATCAACCGTAAGACCACCGCGACGGCTCTGCGATCTCCTGCAGCGACCCTCGTTCTGATCGTCTGCAGAACGCCCCACAGGGCCCTCTCGGATCGGTCGAGGGCCACCATTTAAGGCGTGCCCCCGTACAGGTCCTCAAAAAGTGCGAGGGCGAGCGCCGGAGTGCGCGGACCAAAACCCAGAGCCGCCGCGGGCACTTGTTGGATCACTTTGGGCGCACCCCCTGAAGTCGGTAGCAGGCCGGGGTGGTCCTGAAGTTCTTCGGGCGTCAGAGAATGATCCGTTCCAGGTCGCGGAGCAAGCATTAAAACCACATCGGGATTGGCGGCCAAGAGGGCTTCGTTGTTCATCAGTTTGTAGCCGTTGAACCCATCGCCCACGGCATTGACCCCACCTGCCATAGTGATCAGACCGTCTGCCCCGGTGCCGCGACCTGCGACGTCCAAACGCCCCGCATCGGCAGAAAGTACAAAGATCACGCGCTTCTTTTCATGCAGACCGGCTCTTCTCTCGGAAAGAGTATCGAGATCTGCCTCGACAGAGGCTGACAAAGCCGCGGCTTTTTCTGGCACATTCAGTGCTGCTCCGACGGTATCGATTGCAGACAGGATGGCCTCTGGATCAAAAGCATCATGCACCAGTACGACTGGAATCCTCGCAGCCTGAAGTTGCTTCAAAACCTCGGGCGGACCAGAGGTGTCCCGCGCGATGATCAGGTCCGGCCCGACGGACAAAACACCTTCTGCTGACAGACGCCTCATATATCCGACATCGGGCAGGCTGAGGACGTCCGGAGGATAGACCGAGGTCGTGTCACGAGCAATCAAACGATCCTGTTCTTCCAAAGCGTAGATGATTTCGGTGATCGGACCGCCCACAGAGACCACAGCATCCTGAGCGCCGACAGGAGATGATGTAAAACCAAGAGACGCTGCCCCGCTGAGCAGAAGGATAGAAAAAGTTAAACCGCGCACGAGACCGCCTCCGAAAGAGCGGGCAGGGCGGACACAAGCTCAGCCCATTTCTGCCCGTCTGGGTCACTGTCGGTCTTGCGACCGAACACTTGCAGGATCAAAGCGCCCTCAGCGTCAAAGGCCTCGACGCTGATCGCCGGCCCTCGTTTGGTCGGCTTTTCAATCGCGTAGACTTCAGCCACGTGATCGCTGCGCAGATGTAGATTAAAGCGCGGGTCAAGCACATTCATCCAAGGGCCCATCGCCTTGACGGTCTCGAGCCTGCCCCAATGGATCTGGATGTTTCCCTGATTGCCAACAAACAGGATAGTCTCTACCCCCGCCGCGCTGACAGTTCCGAGCAAGCGATCGACCGCATCAACAACCAAGGGCCGTACCCAGCGGCCCCCAGCGGTCATACGATAGGCCCCAAGCCGGTTCATCCCGAGCTTCGAGGTCAGTCGGAGAAACTGATGGGTGTCGGTCAGCTTGGCCCACTCATCCAGCAAAACTTCCAGTTTCGCCGGATTTGTTCTGGCGGCTTCGACAGCCGCACGTTCTGACACATCGAGTGTCTGCGCCGTATCGTCGATCATCAAGGTCGCGACCACGTCGATCCACTCGGTCAAATTCGAAGTCTCTCGCAAGAACACCTTATGGACCGCATCCCCCGCCGCATCGAACACCTGCATACTTCTGCGTCGGCCTTTGTCAGTCTCTTGATCGATAGCAAACCCATAAACCCAATGGCGCGGGAAAATCCGAAGGTCGATTTCGTCACCCAGAACCATCGAAGCATGGGGGCCAGCCCGATACTCGCCATAGGTGCCCACACGCTCATGGACAGCAGAGGCATTTCGCGTCAGAGCCATCACCTCACCGAGCCGAGAAATTTGGGGCATCAGATCGTCAGGATGCGATGCAATGCGTGTCACGCCATGCCCCACATGAGCGGCCAAAAGCTCTGCTTCAGTCAGGCCAAGAGACTCCGCAAAATCTCGATCTCTTGCGTTTGGATTTTCAGCACGCGCGGCACGGATCGCGGCCGGATCAAGTTTGGTCATTGCAATTCTTCCTTGATGGAAACTCAACACTGTCCGGCCCGCGTGGTGACACAGGCCGGGACTGGTTGCTTAGAATGTTTTGGCAATCGATAGCTTCAGGTTTCGACCGGTAGCGTAGCGAGACGCGTCGGTCAGATAGGGGCGATAGGTCTCGTCCGTCAGGTTCTCGACCGACGCTCGAAACTCAAAGCCCGCCAGAGCGCCTCGATTGGGAGTATAGGCGGCCGCAACGCCATATGTTGTCCAATCGTCGGACGGCGCGATCGCTCCGCTGCTTCCGCTCGTCCGGTCATTCCCCCAAGCGTGCTTGGCCTCGAAACTCAGATCGAGTTGATCATCAAACAGACGCTTGCCCAGAGTGAGCTGCGCCGTATCGGCAGGGGCATAGTTGAAGTCATCATCGGTGCTGTTGATCGTCCCGCGCGTCATGGCCGCGTTAAAATCGGCATAGAAAGCCGGGTGGGCATAAGATGCTTCGAATTCGACGCCGCTCAGGTCCACTTTCTCGATGCCAGAATACGTGGTCCCGTCCCAGATCCGAGTCTGGAAAGCGGTAAGCTTGAAGCGAAGCGTATCGCCACCCGTGAAAGCATCCATCCGGTCAAATGACAGGCCGACTTCTTGGGTCACCCCTTTTTCTGACTGTTCGCCGTAGTCTTCGTTCCGCAAGTCATCGAGGATAGGTAGGTTCTCGTTATACGCTACGGAGCCAAAGACCGCGAGATCGTTCGAGAAGGCATAGCGGCCTGACAACGCACCGGTCCACGCCTCGCTTTCCCAGTTTGTCCCGTCTTCGATAGCAGGCGTCGTCACGCAATAGGTCGGGCCATAGCAAGTCTGCGAGTCGTTGTTGTTCTCAGACGTCAACTTTTGTTTTTCAAAGCGGATCTGCGGAGTTAGAGAAAGTCTCTGCCCGAATTCCATCCGGTCTGCCAGATAAATGGCATAGCTCTCGTCTGTCCCACCCGGCGCACTGGAATCGTTATCGCCCTGATAAGTCCCTGTACTAATCGTGCTGGCGCGACGACGCTTTTTGACTTCGACACCAGTCGTCAGAGTGTGGTTCACAACACCGGTTGCAAAAAGAGCTTCGTTTTCGAGGCGCAGGCCACGCGTCTCGGTCGTATGATGGGTGTTGTAAAGATTGCTCGATACCGTGTCCGAAGAAATCTCCATATCTTCGAACTTGTAGGTTAGGCGGGCCTCAAGGTTCAGCAGCGTATTGTCCACAGGGTTGAAGCGGTATGCCAAATAGGCCGTGGTGTCCTTGGTGTAGCGGTCGACCAGCACATCGCTCCAGTCGGGATTGTAGACATCGTAGGGGACATCGGACTGGGGGATCTCGTTGTAACTGTAGCCAAACGTCAGGGTGCTGGCGTCGTTCACATGATAGTTCAGCTTGACCAAGGCCGAGGGCGCATCAAAGCCTGATGCATCCAGAGTGTTTCCGTCGCCGTCGGTCCGATCTCCAACCGAGCGCTTGCCGTAGAAGACCAAAGCGTCGAAGGTTTCGTCTGGCGCAAAGGCCAGAATGGTCGAGCTGAGCCAACCTTCTCCGTTGCTTTCCGTGCCAAGCTTCTGGCGCAGAGCAAAGGCGTCTCCAACCTCTAAGAAGTCGCTGGCATCTTTGGTTTCGGCTTCGATCGTGCCGCCCATTGCGCCCGAGGCATAGCCAAAGCTCTCACCCGGACCGCGTGTTACGGTCACTTCGCGGAAAAGTTCCGGTTCCAGAGAGAGCATCGAACCATTGCGATAGATCTCTTCGGCACCGCTGCTGACACCGTCGACAATGACAGAAACTTTGCCGTCCGTCCCGTAAGTGCCGGCATAGGTCCCCAGACCGCGGATTGACACTGCAGCGCCCTGAGGGCTCGATCCATTGACAAGGCTAACGTTCGGTGTGGTGTCCAGAAGCTCGACCAATGTGCTTGCCTGACGCGCTTCTATCTCCTCGTCAGTCACGACCGTTGTCGAGGCTGCGGTGTCCGTCTGAATGCCGCGGCGGCTGCTCTCAAGTTCAATTGTACCTAGGTCGGTGCTGTCTTGCGCAATACCTGCACCAGCCGCCAGCGTTACCCACATCCCACTCAGGACTGTGGTTCTCATCAATGAGCCACGCGTCATTGTACCCTCTTTCTTCAAGGTGATCTTTGACGCTGGCTGAGAACTGCGGGCTGATTTCGTGAGCGATAATTTACACGACTGTTTTAGTCAAGATAAGAAATCCGCTCTTTTCTCAAGGGGTCGACGACATGTGTACGATTGCGAAGCGGCTCGGCCCCAATCGGAGCAGCTTGCCGCCCTTTGCGCCAGTTTCACAATTTCGGCGCGGAGCGCAGATGGCCCCATAGGGGGCCAACCAACTAGTCGACTTCAGTGCGCACAGCAGCAGCCTCAGCATCCAGGTGACCGCGCAAGCCTTGGGGCAGGGCCATGTGATCAGCGAGCGCGTTCAGATAGGACTGCTCTTCAGCGGTGTCGGGATCAATGGACAGACAGGAGGCCAAATAGAGCTCTGCCTTTTGTTCGGTCGTGCGCGCCAGAGCAGCAATCGCCGCAGGGTCCGAAGGCTCTCCGAAGTACTCGTAGAGCATGGCTTTCTCATCTGCTCCGAGCCCCAAGGCATCCACCTGCGCGCGAATGCGTTTATGTTCGTCGCTATCGATATGATTGTCACAATTTGCCGCGGAGATCATTGCGCGCATCAATCCGAGGCGCAGATCACGGCCTGTTGCGTCTTGGTCATTCTCGACATCAAAGCCCGATCCGGGTGTCGGCTTGGGCAATGCTTTGGGCGAGGGCTCCGTGCCCGAGGGCTTCTGCTGCTGCCAGTCGCTATAAGCTTTGTATGCAAGACCCGCGACGGCCGCCATGCCGCCGTATTTGATTGCCTTGCCGCCGAGTTTACGGGCCTTCTTATTGCCAGCAATAAGAGCAATCAGACCACCGGCTGCTGCCCCTCCGACAAGCCCCGATGGGAGACCATTTTGGCCGCCCGTAGTCTTGCCTGTGTTTGGGTCCCTTTGACTTCCCAGAAAACTCTCGACCAGTTTCGCTACATCCATGACATCGCCTCCAACTCAATTTGTCACAAAGATGTGGACGCAGCGCGGTCCGAACAAGTTTTGTTCACACGCTATGGCGGAGTTGTGATCGTCGCTTGCGTAGGACTATGCAAACTTTCGAGACTGCTCTTTGGCCAAGGCTGACAGCTTCAGTTCGATCCTCTTGAGGCTGCCAGGACGGTAATTCGGATCGTCGAGCCATCTGGTGAGTGGGGCCTCATGCATCTCGATCGTATCTATCGGCCCCTCGCGATCCACCTGGGATTTCCGCAAAACTTTCTGAAAAATTCCGTCCGGTGGAGTGCTCGTATTGCTGAGCGGGCCCATGAGATCTGTCTCGCGTTCGATCGCTTCTAGATGCTGCGGATCAAACGCCAGACCATTCAGACGCGCGCCTTCGAGCACCCAACGCAAAGCGATATTGGAGAGATGGGTGAGATCGCCGCCGCCGCCAACAGACCCATGATCACCCGCGAAATAGAGCTGTTGGTAATTATCGACCTGAGCTGGATTGCGATGGTTGAGTTCGTCAAAATTCGACCAAAGCGTCGGCGGAAAGGTCGAGCGTCTTTCATCGAGTGCAACCGCGTGCCGCGCTGAGTGAACACTGCTAGAGAGTTCCAGATCGTGGAACCCGTACTTGTCGCGGTTAAACACCCTCGCAATCGACAGATTGGACGGAACACCCAACGCCCCGACCGTGTCCCAAATCCCGACATAGGTGATCCGCAGGAGATAAGGGGTATTCAGACCTTGTTCGGTGCGCCAAGCCACCTCGGCATCGCTGGTCGCGACACCCGGAGAGACTTCTGCACGGAATTTATGGCTTTCTTCGCTGCCTGGCTTGGTGGTGGGATCACCGAAGGTTTTGTAGCGCAAGACCGCGCGAGGAATGTAGTCCAACCTGTCTCGAGGGATAATCCCAGTGGATCGGATCATTCCTGCAAGCGACCGCGCGGTGTAGGCTCCTCGAGAAAATCCGAAGATGTAGATCTCATCACCGGGTTCATAGGTAAACACCAAATGGCGATAGGCTTCGGCGATATTATCGAGCAGCCCCCAACCGAGCGCTCCACCCAGAGTTTTGTCAGCAAATCGCGACAGCGCAGTCACACCTTTGCCTGTCCCGACGCCCGGAATGTATATGGGCACCTGACATACACCATCTGGGCCCGCGGGCTTGAGACATTGCGCGGTCTTTACCACATTAGTTGGGTAGCGACTGTCGGCGGAATTCCAAGTCCCATCGCAGAGTAGAACAATACGTTTCACAAATGCCTCGTTGAAATATCGGGTATAAAGAGGGAACGCGTCAAATCAAAATAGAGAGGAAAAGAGACTTTGGATTTTTCCAAACTCTTCAGAAATGCCGTTGAGAATTAATATCACAAGTGAACTAAATTGCGCTCAGCATGTCAAGAAAATAAGGCCTGACACACTTATCCGCAAAGATGTTGCGCAACTACACACCGCACTGGATCTCCGCCCATAATGCGAATTATGTTGAATCGCACAATCTCGCAAAATGCTTGGTGAGTTCCCCGTGGCAACCCGAAACGCCCTAGTGAAATGGCTATGTGAACTGAAGCCACATGCAACCGCGACCTCCGACGAGGAAAGCCCTTGGGACATTAACCGCTTGCTCTCGCATATCCGGGCGTGCGTGATCATGTTCATGAAACCGAGAGCGACGAAAAAAGGCTGCACTGGTCTCTTAGTGCAGCCCACATCTCGCTTTTAACGAGGGGTTAGCCTTTTTGCTCAGGAAGCCCCTTGGCGTTCGCAGGCAAATCCGCATAGCCGGTCACCATTGGCTCGATCAGGTTCTCGCCTTTACGCCGTTTGTAATAGGCGACTGCACCGACATGAGCGAGAACCATCAGCAGAAGAAGCGTCGACAAAGGCTCGTGCAAAGACAAAGCCTTTCTTGCCACATCAGAAGAAACATACTGCGCCAAGGGCCCCGCGTTGATGTAATCTTCTGGATCGGAGAGCAAACCTGACGCAATCTGCATCGACAGAACCAGCAGAACGCCGACCACAAAGAGTGCCCCGACAGGATTGTGCCCATATCGGTAAGACGGCTTGGTCGAGGGCAAAGAACTAGCGTATTCCAAGACCGCTGAAGGGCCCCGCACAAAGTTTCGGAAACGCGCGGTGTAAGTGCCAAAAAACCCCCACAGAACCCGCAGGACTACAATTCCCGCGACTGTGTATCCGGCATAGAAGTGAAACGTCATGATGTCCGGTCCAAACTTTCCCAAGCCCCAAGCGGTCGCGAAAGCGATCACTAGGGACCAGTGCAAAATCCGGACAACCGGGTCCCAAACATAAGTTCTCTGCAAAGGCTCCGACATCGCCACGCTCCTTCTGGTTCGCAGATTGGCTTAGAAGCTCTTTGCGCGGTAATCATCGTGGCAGGCTTTGCACGTCCCGCCAAGCTTACCAACAGCGGGGCGCAGAGCGTCTAATCCGTCGCCCGCAACGGCATTTAGCTCCATCAAAGCTGCGGTGAAATCTTCGCCCTTGGCTTGGAAGCCGGACATATCCTCCCAGATGGCAGGCAGTGCACGGGTTTCTCCGGAAACGTCTTCGGTGGACGTCCCGGGAGCAAAAAGATCCGACATGGTATATTTGGTCAGAGCCACCATGTCGGTGGCCGCGGCCGAAGCAGCCTCGGCGTCATAATCCATCTTGCCCTGCGCCATCGCGCCGAGCGTCCCCATCTCATAACCGATCAGGCTGAAAAACGCGCGGCGGGCCTTCGCCGTATCAGCGGCGGACTGGGCCAAAGCTGTGGTGGCGAGCGCGCCAATCGTGGCGGTGGTCAATAGAAGCTTGTACATGGCTAATATCCGTAGGTTGTCCAAAAAAATCTCTGGGTAATTCTCAGAGGCTGCAAGGTCACCGGCGAGCAATGCAACCCGTCACCAGACCTGATTTTCTCAGTCTACGGACAGTCTGTAACAAGAGATAGTCACAGCCCATCGCAATTCCGTGAGCGCTTTGGACTTCCCTGCCCTAGTACGCCATCATAGACTTTTGTTCCGATGGCGTATGAACTTGTTTAAAACTGGAGACCGACCTCGAGTTGAAGTGAAGGCTCCCCTGCCTGATCGGCGCTCAGGTTCAGTCGACTGGTGCCCGCTTCTCGCGCAAAGTGCTTTTCCAACATGACCCCGAAACGCGCGGCCATATGATCTCCGGATTTATCGAAGCCGAGTGTCAGTTTCTTCTGGCTTGCCTTGTCTTTGGCATCGCTTGCGTATTCCAAGCCTGCCCCAAATCCGCAGCGCGTATCCAATTCGTCAAAGACGTCACAGAATGCACGGAGAGTCAGAGCGAGCTCAGCATCCAGACCTTCCCACATACCCTTGCCATCATGAGCTTGGGCCAGATCATTGCTGAATCGCGTCTCAATGAACATACGACCGCTCGACACGCTTCCGATCTCTAGAGTGGCCTCCTCGGTATAGGGGCCACTGCGCGCAGTCACGTCGCTCGTGGTTTGTGGAGTATAGAACCCGTCGACCCCGATCCGAGGCGCGATGATCGTATCACCTGCCGCAATCTCGCCGGACACTGCCACGCCACCGGTCACACCCAGATAGGTGAAGTCACCTGTCGCGTTGATCGTCAGATCCCGCGCGAAGTCCAGATCATAGCTGTGTTTTCCCGCAACCGCACCAAGGTGATAATCGAGGAACAACTGCTGATAGGGGCGCATTGCGCCGTATAGGCCCGCATTCAGACCAAACCCGTTGATCTCCCCTTCGGCGCGCGTATCGACCGTCGTGCGCGTCATGTAGCCTCCGATGTACCGACCCGTGAGACGATCACTGTCATGCAGTTTTTCCCTGCGATGGTTGAAGGTCAGCATAAACTGCGTACCCAACGCTTCGTCCTCGCTAAAGGTCAGATCGGCAGTATTGATTGTCCACGTCCGGCTCGGCGCATCGAACCGCTCTTTTTCATAACGAGTGTCGAGCGAGAACGACCCTGCCGACGCCTCAACGCCGCCGCTGATCGGGTCCGTGGTCTCGTATGACCGCAAAGCTGACCCGTCCGCGATCGCTGTTTTCATACGCTCAAGCGCACCTGCCCGCCAACCAGAGACCATTTCGGTCTGACGTTGCATGGTCACTCGGATGTCGTCCTCGATAATCGTGATCAGATCTTCCTTGATCTGGTCAATCAGGTCGACGTGAAGCTTCGTCACTGTCGCCGTACCATTGCCTGCGCCTTCCGTCACGTTCCCATCTGGTGCGCTTTCGAACAGGTAAGTGCCTCCCCCGCCAGTTCCCGTCGGTGTCACGCCGGACCCGGCCACTAGGACTGCGGAAACCGAGGCAAGGTTCTGCACTTCACCACGACGCAGGTCTTCAACTGTCAGCGCGTGATGAGCGGTATAGGTCCAGATTTCACCAACGTTCAGAACGCCGTCGTCGGTTGTTCCCACGACGGGGATCAGCTGCTCGTCAAGGGTCAGCGGATCATCCAGCGCGACCGATCCGAAATCCATGTCTCCGGTATTCTCGACCGTGATCGTGTAGGCGATCACCTCTCCAACCTGCGCGCTCTTGGACAGGGCGCTCTCATCCGCAACTTTAGTAACGCGCAGTTCGGTCGAAATGTCGGCAGGGTCCATCGCAATATGATTGTGGATCACACCCTTGGACAAAGTACTCTGATCGGTCCAATCCGCGAAGGTAAAGTCGAACTCCAGATAGTAGGTCTCGTCCCCACCTGCGGCGACCGGTGCAAGGACCGAGGGCACGATCTCTTCGACCCCGAAACCCAACTCTGTGCGGTAAGCTCCCTCTTGGGGCGGCACGATACGAGACACAAAGCTGTAGTCCGAATGGCTCACCCTTAGCGCATAGATGCCTGTCTGCGCAGGTGACTGCAGCAGAAAACCGTACATGCCATTCGCTCCGGTGACGACGTTATTGGCGTCGCCCGCCGCGGTGTCGAGCCAGCTGTCCGGCACCACCGTTCCATTGTGCAGCAAGGTCACGGTCGCCCCTTGGATCGGCGTGCGGGTGATCGCGTCGTAGATAACACCGCTCGGGTCGACGACGATCGCATCCACATTAGTGACAATTCGGTCTGCGCCCGCCGCGACGACAATGTCTTCGACCAAATCACCGTGGGGGTCGCCTTCGTCAGAATAGGAATGCACTGCCGCCCCTTCAGGCGGGATAAAGCAAATGGCATAGGTGCCCTGTTCCAACTGGATAAAGGCATATGCCCCATCACTGCCGGTCGTAACGCGTGCGATTTCCTGACCAGTTGTCTGGTCGATCAAGACTACGGCAACACCGGACTTGGCCTCCTGCCCGTCCGTCACATGACCAGAGATCGAGCCTAGGAATGTTACGACCTCTTTGTCTGTATCAAAGGTCGGCCCAGAAACATCAGAAACTGTGCCAGACGCCGCGACGCCAGTTGCTGTCGCTAAGTTCGAAACAAAGCCGCGGTCCAAATCTGCCCGAGTCACTCGGTAAGTCAGCGCAAAAGTATCGCTATCGGTTTCCCCCGGCGCAAGCGACGGGATTGTCTGGGGAACCACGCCCCCAAAAAGCGGATCACTGATTTGAACATCTGTCAGCGTCACATTTCCAGTGTTCTGAACCTCAAGCAAATAGGTGATGGTGTCACCCAAAGAGGTCCCCAGAACGCCGTCATCGTCATTTAGCACGCCAGACTTCCGAACCCTGATCGCGGGCAAGCCGCTGATCGGCGTCGCAACAGCCTGCTCGACGGTATCAATTACATCTTCTGAACCGTCGCCATTGCGCGAGCCGTTTTGATCGGCATCCTGCCAAGAAGACACCGACGCACTGTTTGTGACACCCCCCGCATCCACATCCCCAAGCGAGATAGTATGAGAGAAAAACAGAACCCCAACGGCGCCCGGCGGCATTGAACTTGCACTCGATCCATCACTGAACACCATCGCGGGAAGCTCCGGTGCCAGAGACGTTCCATCCATCCGTGCAAAGTCTTCTTGAACCTGTAGGCCCTGCAAGGTGACATTGCCGGTGTTCTCTGCGGAGACGGTGTAGGTGAGGGTATCCCCAAGGCTGACCGCACCGTCATTGTCGCTGTCGGTGTGGGCGACGGATTTGGTGACGGTGATCGCAGGCGAACGGGTCAGGGAGGTGACAGTCGCGCTGTCTCCGCTGCCTGTTGCGCTCGAGGTGTCGGTCACATCGTCCGTGCCCGAGGGGCTGTCAGCGGTGACAGTGGCGGTGTTGCTGACCTCGCCTGTGTCGATATCCGCTTGGGTGATCGTGTAGGTCGCGCTGAAGGTGGTGCTGTCGGTGGCGCCAACGGAGAGGGTCGCCAGAGTGCCTTGGACGATCACCATGGGGTCGGTGATCTCGATGTTCGAAAGGCTGACCGCGCCGGTGTTCTGAACCGTGAAGCTGTAGGTGATGGTGTCCCCGGCATCGACCCCGTCACCGCCGTCATTGAGGGTGGCGGTCTTGGTCAACGCGATGGCACCAGTCGAGCCGATGGCCGTGTCGAGACGGCTGTCGGTGGTGTCCGTGGCGTCTTCGGAACTGTCCGAGGCGCGCTGGCTGTCGCCATTCAGGTCGATCCATGCCGCGCCAGTTGCGGCGTTCGAGAGCCCGCCCGCATCCACTTCATCCTGATCGATGATATGGGCAAAGGTCGCGGACGCGGTGCCGCCGGGCAGGAACGCGCTGTCGCTGCTGCCGGTGCTATAGGCGATGGCCGAGAGGGTAGCGCTCAGCACGGTGCTGTCAGCGCGCTGGAAGTCGTCGCTCAGCGCCAGGCCCTGCAGGGTGACGTTGCCGGTGTTCTCGGCGGTCACAGTATAGGTGAGGGTATCCCCAAGGCTGACCGCACCGTCATTGTCGCTGTCGGTGTGGGCGACGGATTTGGTGACGGTGATCGCAGGCGAACGGGTCAGGGAGGTGACAGTCGCGCTGTTTCCGCTGCCTGTTGCGCTCGAGGTGTCGGTCACATCGTCCGTGCCCGAGGGGCTGTCAGCGGTGACAGTGGCGGTGTTGCTGACCTCGCCTGTGTCGATATCCGCTTGGGTGATCGTGTAGGTCGCGCTGAAGGTGGTGCTGTCGGTGGCGCCAACGGAGAGGGTCGCCAGAGTGCCTTGGACGATCACCATGGGGTCGGTGATCTCGATGTTCGAAAGGCTGACCGCGCCGGTGTTCTGAACCGTGAAGCTGTAGGTGATGGTGTCCCCGGCATCGACCCCGTCACCGCCGTCATTGAGGGTGGCGGTCTTGGTCAACGCGATGGCACCAGTCGAGCCGATGGCCGTGTCGAGACGGCTGTCGGTGGTGTCCGTGGCGTCTTCGGAACTGTCCGAGGCCCGCTGGCTGTCGCCGTTCAAGTCGATCCATGCCGCGCCGCTTGCTGCGTTCGACAGCCCGCCCGCATCCACATCATCCTGATCGATGATATGGGCAAAGGTCGCGGACGCGGTGCCGCCGGACAGGAACGCGCTGTCGCTGCTGCCGGTGCTATAGGCGATGGCCGAGAGGGTGGCGCTCAGCACGGTGTTGTCGGCCCGCTGGAAGTCGTCGCTGAGGCTCAGGCCCTGCAGGGTGACGTTGCCGGTGTTCTCGGCGGTGACGGTGTAGGTGAGGGTATCCCCAAGACTGACCGCGCCGTCATTGTCGCTGTCGGTGTGGGCGACGGATTTGGTGACGGTGATGGCTGGGGCGCGGGTCAGGGTGGTGACGGTCGCGCTGTCTCCGCTGCCTGTTTCGCTGGAGGTGTCGGTCACGTCATCGGTGCCCGACGGGCTGTCTGCGGTGACAGTGGCGGTGTTGCTAACAGTGCCTGCGTCGATGTCCACCTGGGTGATCGTGTAGGTGGCAGTGAAAGTGGTGCTGTCCGACGCCCCCACGGCGAGGGTCGCCAGAGTGCCTTGGACGGTCACCATGGGGTCGGTGATCTCGATGTTCGAGAGGCTCACCGCGCCGGTGTTCTCGACGGTAAAGCTGTAGGTAATGGTGTCACCCGCATCGACCCCGTCGCCGCCGTCATTGAGGCTGGCGGTCTTGGTGAGGGCAATGGCCCCGGTCGAGCCGATGGCCGTGTCGAGACGGCTGTCGGTGGTGTCCGTGGCGTCTTCGGAGCTGTCCGAGGCCCGCTGGCTGTCACCATTCAGGTCGATCCATGCCGTGCCCGATGCGGCGTTCGAGAGCCCGCCCGCATCCACATCATCCTGATTGATGATATGGGCAAAGGTCGCGGACGCAGTGCCGCCGGGCAGGAAGGCGCTGTCGCTGCTGCCGGTGCTGTAGGCAATGGCCGAGAGGGTTGCGCTGAGCACGGTGTTGTCGGCCCGCTGAAAGTCGTCGCTGAGGCTCAGGCCCTGCAAGGTGACATTGCCGGTGTTTTCTGCCGTCACGGTGTAGGTGAGCGTGTCCCCAAGGCTGACCGCACCGTCATTGTCGCTATCGGTGTGGGCGACGGATTTGGTGACGGTGATCGCTGGCGAACGGGTCAAAGTCCGTAGTGTCGCACTCCCGTTGCCGGTGCCCGAAGTGGTATTGCCCGTCGGCGAGCTTTCGACCACGAAAGCGGTGCTTGCGTCGCCATCGCTGGTACGCGCCTGGGCAGAGGCAAGGTTACCGATTTCGCCGCTGTCAATATCAGCCTGTGTCAGGGCATAAGAAATGGTAAACGTGAGCGTATCGCCGACTTCGAGCAGGCTACCGTCGATAGTGCTGGCACCGCTTCCGGATTTCACCGGTGTCCCCAACACCAAGGTTTGACTGTTGCCTGTGCCATTGGACAAGGTATCGGTCCAAGCCAAATCGTACAGAGGTACGTTTCCCGTGTTCGTCAGCAACACTTGATAGGTCAGAGTGTCACCAACATCCGCGCCATCCAGCAGAGTTGAGTCATTCACGCTTTTCTGCACTTTGAGCGCGGGAACGGGGGTCACCCCATTGGAAATTGTCAATTCATTGGTCGTACTGTCATCAAGCAGCCAACCCGCCGCGTTAAAAATCATCGCGGACACATCATAGGTGTTGCCTGCGGTCAGATCATTGCCCGTAGGAATCTCAATGCTCCACGCGCCTGCGATCCCGTCGTCATTGGGCCCAATGACGCCATCTGCGGTCATATAGACCTCGCCATTGATCACGATCACCAGATATTCGCCGGCTTGTAGAGTGACCAAACCGGTAACGACTGGCGTCGTATCGGCAGTGGTTTGGGAATCGACTGTGATTGGCCCGAGCGGACGCTGGGTGGCGGCAGTCGCCAAGTAGGCGTTCAAAGCATCTAAAATGCCCGACCCGTCTGCAGAGCCTCCGACATCCTCTCCAGTGTCGATGCCGCGAGGCGAACTGGTCAACGGCTTAATATCCGAGAGCGAAAGTCCGAATTTGGTCACACCGAAGTTTGACGCTCCGGTGATGTAGTAGACCGTCTCGCCCCCTGCGGTGGTGTAAACCGAACTGTTGGGATCCAGATCGGCCACATCTTCCATCATAATTCCGGCGGGCAGGCTGTAGCCCGAAGGCGTTGTCAGCGCGATGGTGGAAATATTTGAGTTCGGCAAGAAGCCGAAGAGCATCAAATTGCCCTGCTCTTTGAGCTGCCAGCCAATACGACCATCGATGTTGTAAATTGTGCTCCCCCGACGCAAACGCAATGTGCCCGCAACGTCGTTGCCCTGAGCGCCAGACCCAATAAACACTCCAGTCGCGCTGACCTGCGTAAAAAACGTCGCGTCAAAACCGAGGTCGCCAAAGGTCACGACCGTATCGGCATCCTGATTGTTGCTGCCGCGAAGCCCGACAAAGCCCTCATTGAACGGAATGGTTACGACCTCTGCCTGCGCAGAGGAGGACAGGACCAATGCGAGCAACGCACCGACCAAAGCGGAGTGAATGCGACGAAACACCGAAGGATCTCTTTTCTATAATATTTGACCCCTTGAATGTAACTTGTGGTGGTGTTCTCGAGTTAGTCCTCAATAGGGACATCCTGCGCAGTGAAAAAGGCGACCTGCCCTCTCGAAAGAGCAATTCGAGACACATTCGATTAGACATGGAGAGACCAGATCAACCTATACCACAGAGGCGCCCTACCCCGCCATTCCGATCTCTGCACGGCCCTCTTCGGTCTTCAATGAGAAGTCTGATCCGAGCCATCGATCCGCTCTAGCGGTGGTCAGATAGGCGACAGCCTTTGCCACCCACTCAGGCGAAATATGCCTGTCCCAAGTGAGTTGACTGACAGGGTTGATCCCAGACGCACGGATATGCTCCTGCATCTCTGTCGCGACCGTGCCTGGACTCAGTCCAAAGACCCTTATACCGAGCCCGTGGACTTCTTTGTGCGCGACACCGGTCAAACGCTGGACAGCAGCCTTGGAGGCGCAATAATGAGACCACCCTTCAAGGAAAGAGTTCGCGGCTCCTGAAGAGATATTTACGATGGTCCCTCCGCTGTCTTGTTTGCTCATGGCGATAATAGCGGCATGGAGAGCATAGAATACGCCCTTAACATTCACGTCGATCACGTCACTCCACGCCGACGGATCGCTATCTGCGATCCGTGCGATAGGATCGATGCGACCGGCATTGTTCACCATTAGGTCGAGCCGCCCTGCTTTATCTATCACATGGCTCACTAACTTCTGTACTGCTTGGGCGTCCGTCACATCTGTCGGAATTGCGTCGGCTCTGCCGCCTGCCTGCGTAATTTCATCAGCGAGATTCTGGAGCGCGACTGATGACCGCGCAGCCAGGAAAACATGGGCGCCGAGCGACGCGAGGTGGCGGGCGGTCGCCTCTCCGATGCCGCGGGACGCGCCTGTGATAATAGCTGTCTGGCCCGATAGATCAGGTGAATGGGTCATGGTTCTCTTTCATCTAATAACAGGGGCCGCCGCTTGTTCTGTGAGGCGGCGGGAACGTCTACGCTTAGTCTTCGTTCGGGCCTTTGAAGCCGTCGACATACCCCCAATTGCAGGGCACGTTTGTGGCCGCCGCCTCTGTGGACAAGGATGCGCAATCCACGAGATCGAAATGTATATCTAGATCGATCTCCGTTCCGGTTGGCGAGCCAGGGAACGCAATGAAGTCCATCCCCCAATCGGTTCTTTTGATCGTCCCGGTCGCTTCGAAAGAAAGGGTGCGAAGTTCGTCGTAATTTGAGATGAAGTCTGGATAAGAACGATCGGCGACAAGCATGAACTCAAGCGTGACTGGTGCATCGACCCCCAACATCGACAAAGTGCCGTCCATAGTGCCCGTCTTTTCTGACTGCATTGTGATCCTGCCAGAGGTGAAGGTCGCAGTCGGAAATACGGGAACGTTCATGTAATCGGCATTTCGTATATGGTTGTCCCGTCCGACATGGTTCGAATTGACCGACGCGGCCTCTACCACAACAGTTATCTGGGAATTTTCTGGTCTCTCTTCGTCGATCAAGAAGGTTCCGGTGAATTGGTCGAACCGACCCACGGTGCGGGACAGGTCCATGTGGTCAACCTCCCATCCAAGATGGGCGTGGCCCAGATCAAGGGTCCACTCCTGAGGCTCGGCAAAAGCTGGCGAGGCGACGGATAATACAATCAGAGGTCGAAGAAACTTTTTCAGCATAAGAAGGCTCCTATTTCGATAGCGCCTTTTTCGCCCATGAGCCTCTTGCGGGAAATCAGTCCCGATGACATTCTCTCATGCAAGATTTGCACGAATGATGACGTGATGGACCTATCCTTACTTCAGACATTTGCCGAGGTTGCGCGGCGCGGATCATTTGCAGCGGTCGCGCGCGAGGATGGCGTAGATCCGTCTTCCGTTTCACGCCGCATCGCTGCGATGGAACAGGCGCTTGGATTTATTCTCTTCGAGCGCACCACCCGTAGGCTGTCCCTGACCGAGCCCGGACGCATCTATCTGGACCGGATCAACGACATCATGGATGCATTGACCGAGGCCGCTGACACGGCGCGAGATCAAGTCTCAGAGCCTTCTGGCCTTTTGCGGATCACCACCTCGGTTGCCTTTGGAGAACGTTGGCTCACGCCGCGGCTGGTTGGCTTTCGGGCGCTCTATCCAGCCATTCAGCTCGAAATGATCTTGACTGATGCGCAAATCGACATCGCCGCCGAAGGGATAGACCTTGCCCTTCGTCTTGGACCAGAAGTGCAAGGCACGTTCGTTGCAGCCAAGCTCTTTGACGTCAAATATCGCGCCGTGGCATCGCGGAATTATCTGGAAAGGAACGGCCATCCCCAAGCCCCAGAAGACTTGAGTACCCATGACGGATTGTTCTTTTCCCTCCCGTCGTACGGCACACGCTGGCGCTTTCGAAGCTCTCCTGATGTCTCGCCAAAAGAAGTGTTCCCCAAGCCCGCCCTCAGCACGGCCAATGCTCTTGCCTTGCGCCGCGCCGCAATAGAGGGTTTGGGCGTCGCCCTGCTTGCAGATTGGACAATCGACAAGGATCTCGCATCAGGTCGACTGATCGATTTGTTCCCCGGCGTAGAAGGGAGTGCTATTGGCTTCGACACATCCGTTTGGACCGTCTACTCCAGCCGCGCCTATGTGCCAGCCCGACTGCGCGTCTTTCTAGAATACATCCGCAACAGCGTTTGACCTCGCGCGATCAAGAATGCCTTTGCAGCGTTGAACAGCTAAGCGTCACGAGCAGAGCGTGGTCCAACCCTTGCTCTGAAAAACCCTCTTGTAGCAAGTCGGCTTTTCATTTCCCCAGCAACAGAGTAGGCCAAGCCCGACATGCAGCATCCGGGAAAGAGACAATGGCACTCAATGCGACAATCTACAAAGTCGAGCTCTCTGTCTCTGACATGGACCGGCACTACTACGAGACCCACAAACTCACCATCGCCAAACATCCGTCGGAGACTGACGAGCGGCTTATGCTGCGCCTTGTTGCTTTCGCGCTGAATGCGCACGAGCACCTTGAGATGACCAAGGGACTGTCAACCGACGACGAACCAGATATCTGGCAAAAAAGCCTGAGCGGCGAGATCGACCTGTGGATAGCCCTAGGTCTCCCGAGTGAAAAGCTGATCCGTCAATCCTGCAGCAAATCCGCCAAAGTTGTGGTCTACCCCTATGGAGGACGTGCCGCCGACATCTGGTGGGACAAGGTCAAGGGCAGCACGACCCGCTTTGACAATCTTGAAGTCACAGCCTTTTCCGAAGCCGAAGTGAGTGCTCTAGCGGCGATGGCAACCCGCGCCATGAAGATGCAGGTCAATATACAGGATGGCGAAGTGATGGTCAGCGTGGATGAAAACATCTCCTATGTCACACCGACCCGTTGGAAGGCGAGCGCCTAAGCGCTGGCCGCGCAATTTTACATCAACGCGGGAGGCTATTGTTGCCGGCATAATCCTGTCGTTCAGTGGCTAGACCAAGCCGCCTAAAGGCAGCAGCTCCTTGCCACATTTTCCGCCACTGTGGGTTTAAAAGCGGAGGCACGCGCCTCCGCCTATTCTTCGCAATTTAGACCAGATCCGTCGGTAGGATCACAGCTGGAATGTTCTGGTAGCAAACCGGGCGCAGAAAGCGGCGGATCGCGAGAGTGCCGACCGACGTCGCACCAAAATTTGTCGAGGCAGGATAGGGTCCACCGTGGACCATGCTTTCGCAAACCTCGACGCCGGTCGGGAATCCGTTGGCAAGCACGCGGCCAGCTTTGCGTTCGAGGATCGGCATCAGGCGGCGCGCGGCGTCAGCGTCAGCGCCATCCATGTGCAGGGTGACGGTCAGCTGACCATCAAAGCTACGGGCGATCTGTTCCATCTGAGCTGCGTCTTTGACAACGAGAACCAAGCCAAGGGGGCCGAAGACCTCTTCGGACAGGGCGTGGTTGCCGAGCCAGTCTTCGGCAGCCACCTTGAACAAGAAGGGCTTCGCCTCGCGCGTGTCGCACATGGAGGTCAGCAAGGACTGAACACCAGTCTGAGCACCCATTTTTGCTGCGCCAGTGGTGTAAGCTTCGGCGATGCCGTCGGTCAGCATGACTTGCGCGCCGGACCGGGACAGCGCTTCGCGGGCTGCTTCGACAAACGCTTCGGCCTCGGGGCCCTCGATCACGACGGCGATGCCGGGGTTCGTGCAGAACTGGCCTGCGCCCATGGTCAGAGATCCGGCCCACCCTTCACCCAGAGTGGCACCGCGGTTCGCGATGGCGGCAGGCAGCATGAACATCGGGTTAACCGAGCCAAGTTCGCCGTAGAACGGGATCGGCTTGTCACGCTGAGCACACAGATCAAACAGTGCACGCCCCCCGCCAAGGCTACCGGTAAATCCAACTGCGTTAATCAGCGGATGTTGGACGAGCGTTTGCCCGACAGTCCGGTTGCCGCCTTGGACCAGCGAGAAGACACCCTTGGGCATGCCAGTTTTCTCGATCGCGGCGTGGATGGCTTCGGCGATGATTTCACCGGTGCCGGGGTGCGCGCCGTGGCCTTTGACCACGACGGGGCAGCCCGCAGCGAGCGCGCTAGCGGTGTCGCCACCAGCGGTCGAAAACGCGAGCGGAAAGTTCGACGCACCAAAGACGGCCACAGGACCGATCGGGCGCTGCATCATGCGAAGGTCAGGACGGGGCAGCGGTGCGCGGTCGGGCAGAGCTTCGTCATGGCGACGGTCCAGATAGTCACCCGCCATGATATGGCTCGCGAAGAGGCGCAGTTGGCCGGTCGTGCGGCCGCGCTCGCCTTGCAGACGGGCTTCGGGCAGACCGGTTTCTTGGGTGCCGATCTCGGTGATGGCTTCAGCGCGGGCTTCGATCTCGTCCGCGATGGCGTTCAAGAAGTCAGCGCGTTCTTGGCGGGTGGTGTAGCCATAGGTCCAGAACGCCTCTTCAGCCGCTTCGCAAGCCTTGTTCACCAGTTCAGGTGTGCCGTGAGAGAATGCGTGCGCCGGACCGTGCGCGGGCTGTGACTGGAATGTAGTGTCGGTGCCGATCCACTCGCCTGCGATCAGGTGTTTGCCGTGGGGGGTAAAGGTCATGGTCTGTCCTTTCGTGTTCAAACGAAGGGCGCGGAACCTGCCGCGCCCTTTTGAAATAGTCGTTTCAGAGGGTTCAGAGACCCTTGCGTTCGCGCCATGCGTCGAACTTCTTCTGGTTCTCTTCTTTGGTGCAGGGGTACAGGCCGATGATCGGCGCCCCCTGCTCTACCTCTTCAAGCACAAAGGCTTCGAAATCTTCCATGCCGCTGCAGACCTCGGCGATCTCTTCGGACAGGTGCGCGGGGATAACCATAACGCCATCCGCATCGCCCACCAGAACGTCACCAGGGAAGACCGCGACTTCGCCGCAAGCGATCGGGATGTTGATATCCAGCGCTTCGTGCTTGGTCAGATTTGTGGGTGCGGACGGGCCAGCGCAATAGGCAGGCATGTCCAATTTGCCGATACCTTCGCAATCGCGGAATCCCCCATCCGAGACCACACCCGCGGCGCCACGGATCGCAAGACGCGTGATCAGGATGGAACCGGCGGTAGCGGCAGAGGCATCGCCGCGCGCATCCATCACCAGCACCTGACCCGGAGGGCAGGTTTCCACAGCAACCCGCTGGGGGTGGTCAGCGTTGCGGAACACTTCCAACTGATTGCGATCTTCGCGGGCGGGAATGTAGCGCAGGGTGAACGCCTGCCCCACCATGTTTTCCGCCTTGGGCTGGATCGCGCGGGCGCCTTGGATGAACTGGTTGCGCAGACCGCGCTTGTAGAGCTGGGTCGCGATAGATGCGGTCGAGATGCGCTTGTACTTGGCGCGGGTCTCGTCGGAGAGGACGTAATCGGTCATCTGGTGCCTCTTAGAAGATATCCGGCTCTCCGGCGGTTTTGCCGAAGTCCGATTGCAGGAAGTCGAAGTCACAGCCCTTGTCGGCCTGTGTCACGTGTTTCGAGAACATGTAGCCATAGCCCCGCTCGAACCGGCGCTCGGGCGCTTTCCAAGCGGCGCGGCGTTCAGCCAGTTCTTCTTCAGACACCAGCATGTCCAAGCGCCGCTCCTCGAGGTCGAGCCGCACAATGTCGCCGGTTTTCAGCAGCGCCAGCGGGCCACCCACAAAGGATTCAGGGGCCACGTGCAGGACGCACGCCCCATAGGATGTGCCCGACATCCGCGCGTCAGAGATGCGCAGCATGTCGCGGTGGCCTTGCTTGATCAGGGCTTTCGGGATCGGCAGCATGCCCCACTCGGGGAAACCCGGACCGCCCTGCGGGCCTGCGTTGCGCAAAACCATGACGGTATCCGGTGTGATCTCCAGATCCTCGTCATCCACGGCAGCTTTCATCTCGGGGTAGCTGTCAAAGACCAGCGCAGGGCCTTCGTGCTGATAGTAATTGGGATCACAGGCGGCGGGCTTGATCACCGCGCCATCGGGGCACAGGTTACCGCGCAGTACCGCGAGCGAGCCCTCGTGGTAGACGGGATTATCCAGCGGACGAATAACGTCGTCGTTGTAGACTTCCGCACCCTCTAGGTTTTCGCCCATGGTCTTGCCGGTGACCGTCAAGGCGCCCGTGTCCAGACGATCCTCGATCTGCTTCATCAGCGCGCGCAAACCGCCCGCGTAGTAGAAGTCCTCCATCAGGTAGTCTTTGCCCGACGGGCGCACGTTCGCCAGAAGCGGAGTGTTGCGGCCCAAGGCGTCCAGATCATCCAGCGACAGGTCCACGCCTGCGCGGCGGGCCATGGCGATCAGGTGAACGACAGCGTTGGTCGAGCAACCCGTAGCCATTGCGACGACGGCGGCGTTGCGGCAGGCGCCCTCGGTAATGATCTGATCGGGGGTCAGGTCTTCCCAAACCATTTCCACGATGCGGCGGCCACAGGATGCGGACATGCGCAGGTGATTGCTATCTACTGCAGGGATCGAGGAAGCGCCGGGCAGTGTGATGCCCATTGCGTCGGCAATCGCTGTCATGGTGCTGGCAGTCCCCATGGTCATACAGGTGCCCGCCGACCGGGCGATGCCGCCCTGCACACCCAGCCACTCTTCGTCGCTGATGTTACCCGCGCGGCGCTCGTCCCAATATTTCCACGCATCCGAGCCAGACCCAAGGATTTTACCCGCATAGTTGCCGCGCAACATCGGCCCTGCAGGAAGATAGATCATCGGCACACCGGCCGAGATCGCACCCATGACCAGACCCGGGGTGGTCTTGTCACAGCCGCCCATCAACACCACGCCATCCAGCGGGTGCGAGCGGATCATCTCTTCGGTCTCCATCGCCAACATGTTGCGATAGAGCATTGAGGTCGGCTTGGTGAAGCTCTCGTCTACGGACAGCGAGGGCATTTCCACGCCAAAGCCGCCCGCCTGCGCGACGCCGCGCTTCACATCCTGCACGCGCTCACGGAAGTGCGCGTGGCAGGTGTTCAGTTCGGACCATGTGTTCAGGATGCCGATGACGGGTTTGTCGCGGAAATCCTCTTCGGCGTACCCCAGCTGCATCATCCGGCTGCGATGACCGAAAGAGCGCAGATCATCGGGGGCAAACCAACGGGCGGACCGCAGGTCTTGGGATGTCTTTTTGGTCATTGTTGTTATCCCCTGAAGTTGAAGATCAGCCAGCAAACGAAGGCGGTGAAGATCAGGCCAACGACCTCGGGCCAGTTGCCGAAGCGATTTTGGGAGCGGAACTCCTCTTCGATGAACTCGGCAGCAGAGAGGTCTTCGTCCTGTTTGGTCAAGTCATTGTCAGACATTGTTAATCCTTTCTCCTCAGTCCATCAGCGATGGCAGCCAGAGCGCCAGATCAGGGAAGGCCAGCACCAGGAACAGACCCACGGCTTGCAAGGCGATGAAGGGCAGGACAGCCACGAAAATCTCTTGCAGTTGGACCTCTTTTGGAGCGACCGACTTGAGGAAGAAGCACGCAGGGCCGAAGGGCGGCGACAGGTAGTACATCTGGATGTTCATCGCGAAGAGAACGCCGAACCAAACCGGATCAAAGCCAAGATCAACAACCACGGGGGCAAAGATCGGGACAGTGATAAAGATGATCGCGATCCACTCGAGGAACGTCCCCAGAACCATCACGATCAGCATCATGACCACGATCACCCAGATTGGCCCGATATCGAGCGAGGTCAGAACACCGCGCAGGAAGTCACCGCCACCAATCCGGTTGTAGATCCCGATCAAGGAGACCGCACCGATGACGAGCCAGATGATCGAACCCACGGTCAGAACTGTCTGGCGCATGGCATCGCGGCACATGACCCAAGTCAGCTCCTTGCGGACACCGGCGACGACAATGGCACCCACGGCACCGATCGCAGCAGCCTCGGTCACGGTGGCGACACCACTGTAGATCACACCCAGAACGGCACCGATCAGGATACCGGGCAGGATGATGCCCTTGAGGTACTTGAGACGCTGAAAGAACGGCAGACCGGTTTCCGGTACGTCATAGATCGGGGCCATTTCGGGACGCAGGCGGACGCGCACCAGAATGTAGATGATGTACAGCGTAGCGAGGATCAGGCCGGGCACGGCAGAGGCCGCGAAAAGCTTTGTGATCGAGACCTGAGCCGCGAGGCCATAGATGATCAGAACGACCGAGGGCGGGATCAGAGTGGCCAGCGCACCCGCGGCACAGATGATGCCGATCGCCAGTTTGCGGTCATATCCCAGACGCATCATTTGCGGCAGCGCGATCAGGCCAAGCATAACGATCTCGCCGCCCATGATGCCGGACATCGCGGCAAGCAGAACCGCAACGAACGTGGTCTGCACGCCAACCGACCCGCGGAAACGCCCGCCCATGATCGCCATCGAGTCGAACATGGATTTCGCGATGCCCGAGCGTTCGAGCACGTTTGCCATAAAGACAAAGAACGGAACCGCGATAAGTTCGTATTTGTGCAGAACCTCGCCCACATTGGCGGCGACGACAAAGAAACCGGCGCGCTCGCCAAAGTACAGGACCGCTGTGGCCAGCGACACCGTCAGCGTCGTGATGCCCAAGGGCAGACCGATCGCCATCAGAGCCAGCAGCGAGATGACGATCAGAAGGGTGATAATCTCAATGCCCACCGGTCACGTCTCCTTCGGTGTCCTGAACCCATCGCACGATGTTCGCCAGAAGCTGTAGAATGTAGAAAATGGTCCCCACAAAGAGCAGCACCTTGAGGTAGGTCGGCGCCATCGAGTTCATTGCGGTGCCCGAGTATTCGGTGCGGCCCAGAACCTTGGATGCGGGGTGATACAGAGCCATGGACAGCACGATTACGGCGCCGGTGGCGAATACCATCTGCAGCAGGCGAAACACGCGCCAAACTTTGGGACCGACCAGCAATTCCAGCATCGTAATCGAAATATGGCGGTGACGTTGGGTGACATACCCGACAGAAAGAACCCACGCGCTCGCGCAGAGGGTCATGGCCAGTTCGGTCGACCACAAGGTCGGTGCGTCAAACCCGTAACGGAGAACCACCTCGAGGGCGGAAATCGCAATACAGGCAAAGAAAAGCACCGAGCAGGCCTGACCGACAAATACGCTGATCGCGTCCATCGCGTCGGCGTAGAGGGCAAAAAGGCGTTTCATCGCATTGCCTCGACAATCGGAGAAAAAAGCGACAGCCGCCCTGCCAGGGGGACAAGGCGGCCATCATCGGGGGAGAACTTATTTAAACAGACCGATTTCGGTCATGTAAGCGATGTGAGCGTCCAGCGCTTCTTTCGCCAGATCGGATTTGGTTGCGTAATCTTCCCACTGCTCGCGGGCGACAACACGAAGCTGGTCACGGTCTTCTTGTGCCCAATTAATGACTTCGATCTTGTCGCCAGCGTCGTCACGGGCAGCCAGTTCGGCGTCACGCTTCGACACTTCGGCAGCCATCGCGTACATCGCGTCATACCACCAGTCGCGCAGCGCGGTCTGGTCTTCGGCCGAGAGACCTTCCCATTTCGCGGTGCTGATGGTGAACTGCATCGACGGCATCGAGTGAATGCCGGGGTAGAGCGGGAACGGCGCAACGTCCTGCAGACCGGTCGCATCGTTGTTCACATAGGCCGAGGCGTCCGCCGCATCGACGATGCCTTTTTCAAGCGCGCCAAAGACTTCGGAGAACGGGATCGACACAGGGCTTGCACCCGCTGCCGAGAAAACGGCCGCTGCCAGACCTTCGGGCGAGCGGATTTTCATGCCGGCCAGATCTTCGAAGGTGCGGATCGGAGTACGTGCCGCCAGCGCTTCACGCGAGTACGGACCGCACGCAACGACTTTCACTTCACCGCCGGTGATCGAGTCAGCCGCCTTCTGCATCATGGCTTCGCCACCGCCGTCTTTGCAGAAGCCAAGCATCTGTTCGGGGGTATCGTAACCCGAAATCAGGTCGCCCATGATCGCGTATGCGGGCTCGAGACCTGCGAAGTAGTTCACCGAAGTGAAATCCCCGTCCAGCAGACCAGCGGCAACAGCTTCGGGTGTCTCTTTGGCCGGAACGACAGAGCCGTTAGGCGTCAGAACGATCGAGATGCGACCTTCGGTCATTTCTTCGATTTTTGGCAGCCAGTTTTCGGTGATGTACTGGGTCGAGAAGTCGCCCGCATTGAACGAAGTCTGGATATTCAGGGTTTCAGCCGAAGCGACTGAAGCAAAGCCTGAAACGGAAAATGCCAGAACAGCGGCAGTAGAAAATTTCATGGTGTCCTCCCAATAGAACCTGCAAGATCTCCCAATCTTACACGTGTCATGTATTAATATATTAGTTTATCCTATGCAAGCGCACTGTATAAGGTTTCAACGAATTTAACCCAGATGATCCGCAAGCCATTGAATAGCTGCACGAACGTGACCGACACAGAATGAAGCAAACGCACACCCCGACACGCGGCACCCGAATCCGCAAACTTTCCGCAAGTCAGCAAATCCACGATGCTCTACGCACGCGGATCATCGATCTGGAACTGGCGCCGGGCGAAAACCTGTCGCGGGTCGAGATCGCAGAATACTATGGTGTCAGCCAGACACCGGTGCGCGACGCGATGATGCGCCTCGAAGAAGAAGGTCTGCTGGTGATCTTTCCGCAGTCCAAGACGGAAGTGTCGCGGATCGATCTTGATCAAGCCAAAGAAACGCAATTCCTGCGACTGTCGCTCGAAATACAGGTCGCAAGGCAGCTTATCGAAGCTGGCCAACCAGATCTGCTGACCGGCGCAAAAGTGGCGCTGGCAGAACAAGACGCAGCGCAAAAAGCTGGAGATCTGACCCGCTTCAGCGAAGCAGACAAACGGTTTCATCGTGCTCTGTTTATGGCTGTGAATGTGAGCCCGCTCTGGGACCTTGTGACCGAGCGTTCGGGGCACATCGATCGGCTGCGGAAACTCAACCTACCGGACCCGGGAAAAGTTGCGGAAATCTTAGGATATCACAAGCGCATCATTGAGAGCATCGAACGCGGTGATATGACCGGAGCGACCACAGAAATCATCGGGCATCTATCGGGCACCCTCGCGAGCGTCGAAACGATCAAACAACGTCGGCCAGAGTTTTTCTGACGCTCCCGTCATTTGAACAGGGCATGCTCTTAACATATGGCATACTGAATGGCGCATCTTAAAAAAAACCACATGGGATGCAAAGAGCCGACTACAAAGATCAATTTGCTTTTGTTGAGTCATCAAGCCCTCCTCCGTGCGCCCGCTATCTCGCCCCCGTTACCGGAGTCCTGACCCTTCTGTAACACGGATTTGCTAGCGTGGCCCCGTCACAGGGCCTAGCCGGGCCCCGTGAAGGGGTGGTGCTCGACGTCTGACATTCGTTCCATATTGTCATGAAATCGCCGCGCTCCTGTCTCTAACATCGCTGCGCAAATTTAATAACTTTAGGCGGCGACCAAAATGAACAATCGATTCTCGCAACTTCTTTGGTCTTGTTTGTGTTAAGCACGGAACCGGCCCCAGCCCGCTCTCATTCAAAAGGGCTGTAGGGATGGAACTGGTGACCGCACCACCTTACAGATGCGATATGTTCGATCTACTTTCTTTTACTGTAGGAAAGGGCGGATAACTGACTTGCGGCAGTGCGGCTTGGCGCTCGCGGCGAATTTGGGATACCGCCGCGAAATCTTGGGTGAAGGTCGGCAGGGCGGACTCAGCAGCCTTCGTTGCGATCCTGCCAATGACTGCTACTGTTTTTCATATGTCGTTCCCATAGGTGTAATAAATGCATATTGGACTAGTTGGCGGGATCGGTCCTGCGGCAACGATCTCCTACTACAAGCGGTTGGTTGAGCAATTTGGACAGTCCAGTTTGCCCCTCAAGTTGACGATCGAGCATGCCGACATGTCCGTTCTTTTGGAGAATGCCGCACTTGATAGGCGAGAAGCTCAGGCGACGGTATTTGCAAGGCACTTGGATAATCTTGCCGCTGCCGGGTGCGACATTGGACTTATTACCGCGCTAACCGGGCATTTTTGCTTTGAAGAAACGCGCCAGAAATCGCCGATTGAGCTTGTCGACGGCACCGCGGTCATCGACGCGTATTGTCAAGAAAACGGGATAAAGACGCTCGGAATACTTGGAAGCCCGGCGGTCCTCAAAACAAAATTGTTTGATCTTCTGAACGGCCCTGACATCGTCGTGCCGAGAAACGGATTAGACGATATAGGTAATACATATATGGAACTGGCTCAGACAGGGGTGTGCACCGCCGACCAGCGATCGCTATTGTTTGAGGCTGGAAAATCCATGGTCAAAGATCAACATGCGGATTCCGTCCTGCTTGCAGGGACCGACCTTGGCCTGGCCTTCGACAGACAGGTTGTCGAATTTGACGTCATTGATGCTTTGCAACTCCACGTGAATGAATTCGTTTCGCGAGCAACAAGAGGTTTGCTTTGAGATAATTTCTGAAAGCGGTCGTTCAAACACCTTGCGGCTTAGGTGCTTAGGGCTCGAAACAGACCTGCGGCGGCGCGGCACGCGCTGAGGCATGTCTTATTTTGGGCGGCGTTTGTCGCCTCGCCTCTCAACCCGACGCTCAAAGCCATCGCTGATCGGCTCCGAAAAGCCGGCAAACCAGACAGAGTCATCCTCACAGCCGTCGCACGCAAGCTCATCATAGTCGCCAACGCGCCATGCAAAAGGCAGCAGGAGTTGGAGACAAATTACGCCTGAAAGATACAGATGGAATGGTTGCCGCCCTCCCCAAACGGCATCGCGATGTGCCAGCTTGGTGGTGAGTATTCGCCACAAAACAGAGAGGACGGCTGGATGAAGAATATGATAATCGGAGTTGATCTGGCGAAAGCTGTTTTCCAACTCCACTGTGCGGCGCCTGACGGCAAACCGGTTTTTCGGAAGAAGTTGTCTCGCAATCAATTCCTCCGGTTCATGTCGCAGTATCCCGATGCTGTGGTAGCGGTGGAGGCCTGCGGTAGCGCCCATTGCTGGGCTCGTGAACTGGTGCAGCTCGGTCACGAAGTTCTGTTGATCCCCCCGCAGAATGTGCGTCCATTCGTGAAGCGCCAGAAAAATGATGCAGCTGATGCGGAGGCGATCGTCAATGCGGCACGACAGCCGGAGATGCGTTTCGTTTTGCCCAAGACCGAAGAGCAGCAATCGCGCCCTGCGTTGTTTCGAGACAGGGAACGCCTGGTGCATCAACGAACCGAGTTGGCAAACGCCTTGCGCACACTTCTCTATGAATTCGGCGATGTCCTCCCGGCAGGCATGAGGCAACTCAGCCGCATCGATGCCCTTCTCGATACCGAAGATGGCGCGCTTCCCTTACTCGTGCGGGACGAATGTAGAGATCTGCTGGAGCAGATCGCCGAGAAAACGGTCTGCATCGACGCGAGGACGCAGAAAGCACAGTTGCTTGCTGAAAGAACGGGACCAGACAAACGCCTTCAAACCATGCCTGGCGTCGGCCCGATCACGGCTCTGGCTGCATGTTTCGCGTGATGGCGGGCACTGATTTCATCTGATCGTGGGCACTGATTTCACGCGAACGCGGGCACTGATTTCGCCGGATCGTGGGCAGACTTGGTCGACGTACTGAGACTACTTC
>JAUILL010000089.1 GCA_030433335.1 Alphaproteobacteria bacterium
TTCTGACGCCCGGCAGCCCCTATGCCGAAGTGGCAGCAGGCGTCTTGGCCGCAGATGCCCGTGTGGCCGAAGCGGAATTGCAGGTTGCGCAACTGCGCGCCGAAGCGGCCTCCAAGAACTGGTGGCCGACGATTTCCCCGCGCATCACTCTGACCTCTCTCAGCGATGTGGTTGCCGATCTGGTGATCAACCAGGTCCTCTTCGATAATGGTCGCAAGGCCGCCGAGCGCGATCTGGCCAAGGCGGATGTAGAAATGGCCGCTGTTGCCCTGTCGGAAAGCAGCAACAAACGTGTTTATGACGGGTTGGTGCTGTATCTTCAGGCCGAAGAAGGCCGTGCAGCGGCGGATCTTTACGGTCAGGCGCTCAAGGATATGGGCCATTTCGAATGGGTCATGAACGAACGCGTCAAAGGTGGCGTGTCGGATTTTTCGGACCTCAACGTTCTGAAACAGAAATTGGCCGATCTGCGCGCCCGGGATGCAGCGGCGCGCGAAAAGACGACCCGCGCGGTGGCTGAACTGAACGCGATGTCGGCGGTGTCTCTGTCCAGTCAGCGCGGTTTGCGCGGCATGGGCAGCACCCCGTCGGATCAATCGCTTAACGTCCTGCGCGCCAAGGTGGAACGCGACCGGCAGCTGGCGCAGGCCAAGATCGCCCGCGCGGGGCATCTGCCCGGTCTGTCAGCGGGGGGAAGCGTGCGCAATGGCGGCGAAGGACTGGCCCTGAGCGTAAACACAGAGCAGATGCTGGGCATTGGCACAGGCGCGTCGTTGCAAGCCATCGAGGCCACAAAGATCACCGCAGATCGCAAGGTGACCGAGGCCGAGGACATCTCGCGCCGCGCCATCGAAGCCGATCAGCGCAGCATTGCCGCGCTGAAACGGCAGGCAGCCGAGGCCGAAGGGCTGACTGCGCAGGCCAAAACCAATCTCGACCTGTTCCAGCGCCAATACGATGCGGGCACGCGTCAGGTGATGGATGTGGTTAGCGTCTACGAGACCTTTCTGCGGGCGCTGGAAAAACAACTCGACCTTAAGTTTCAGGCCGCACGTGCCGAACTGGACGCCGCCAAGCGGCTGGGCGTTCTTGCCGATGGCGGAGAGGTCTAGAATGACAATTTACAAAAAAATGTCGCTATCCATCGCGGGCATAAGATCACAGATACATGCGCGTGCTTTTGCCGCAATAGCGGCTCTGAGGGCGTTATCGAACAGAGTCCTATCTAAAAGGAAACGCAAAACCGGTCTGCTTGCAAAACTCCAAAATCTTTTACGCCGAGTTTTTCGTCGAAAATCACGATATCAAAAAGACGATGTCTATGCCTTGTGCAACAAGGTAGCAGTTCCACCATTCGAAATGAAAGATAGGGCTTCTCTTTCGCATCTGCGCTCGGCCCGGACTGACCTGATCCGCACCTACGCGGGCCGTCTTGGCCTGACGACGGTGGCGTCCGACATCACCGAGGCCATCAGCCTGCATCAGGACCAGAACGGTCTTGTGGGCGAAGCGGCGCTGATCGCTGGCGCCAAAGCGGCTGGCATGTTGGCGCAAGGGCTGCATGTGCCACGCCCGACGCCCGACCATTGGCCGGCGATTGCGCTTATGACCAACGGTCAGGCGGTGCTCGTGCTGTCTCAGGACCGCATGACACTTTCGGTTTGGGATCCGTCCGCAAAGGACAAGACTGAACGCGTCGATGTGGCCGAATTCGCGCCCTTCTACAGCGGTGTTCTGGTGCGTGGCGAGGCGCCCGTGCAGACGCTTGTCGACACCCACACGGATGACGGGCGCAAGAGCCATTGGTTCTGGGGCAGCTTCAACAATTACACCCGCCAATTCGGCGAGGTCGCAGTCGGATCGTTTGTCGCCAACATCCTCGCGCTGTCGGTCGCGCTGTTCTCGTTGCAGGTCTACGACCGTGTGATCCCCCACCAATCTTCGGCCACCCTTTGGGTGCTGGCCATCGGTGCCGCAATGGCGCTGATGCTTGAGGCGTTTCTCAAGGTCGCGCGGTCTACACTTCTGGATGGCGCAGGACGGCAGATCGAAACGGGTGTGCAGCAGACGCTTTTGAACCGGCTTTTGGGCATGCGATCGGATGCGGCGGGGCGGTCGCCCTCGCAGCTTTTTGCATCAATGCGCGAGTTTTCCTCGGTACGTGAATTCTTCACTGCAAGCACCGTTGGAGCGCTTGCTGACATTCCGTTCATCGTGCTGTTCCTGCTGATGGTCTGGTCCATCGCGGGCAGCGTCGTTTGGGTGCTGGTTGCCGGGGCCGTGCTGATGGTGATCCCGGGCTTCTTTCTGCAAAAGAAGATGATCCGCATCACCCGTGAAATGCAGGGCGCCTCGACCAAGCAATCGCGCCTCTTGTTCGAGACCGTGACCGAACTTGACACGATCAAGACCCAGCGCGCCGAAGACCGCTTTGCCCGTCAATGGGAAGAGCTGACATCGGTGCAGGCGCTGAAATCCTCCGAACAACGCCGTCTTGCCGCAGCGTTGACGTTCTGGAGCCAAGGCGTGCAGCAGGCCACTTATGTGGGTGCGGTAATCGCGGGCACCTATCTGGTCTTTGCCGGAGAGTTCACCGTCGGATCGATCATCGCCGTGGGTATCCTGACCTCGCGCACGCTGGCCCCGCTGACGCAGCTGTCGGGCATCATGGCGCGTTGGGGCAACGTCAAGGCGGCACTGGATGCGCTGGACGGGATTGCTGAGTTGCCACAGGACCGCGCCGAGAACCGCAAGTACCTGCGTCGCGAAAAGCTGGAAGGCCGGTTCGAACTGCGCGAAGTCACCTTCCGCTATGATCCCGAGATGCCATCGGTTCTCGACATCCCGAGCCTCGTGATCCAGCCCGGCCAAACATTGGCCATCCTCGGCACCAACGGGTCGGGCAAGTCCACGCTGCTCAAGATGCTGTCGGGTCTTTACGCGCCCACCTCAGGGTCGATCTTGATTGATGGCACCGACATGAACCAGATCGACATGCGCGATATCCGTCGGTCGCTGGGGTATCTGGGGCAGGATGTACGGCTGTTCCACGGCACGCTGCGTGACAACCTGAACCTCAACATGATGGAGCGCGATGACGACCGCCTGTTCGAGGCGCTGGATTTCGCCGGGCTGGGCCAGTTCGTCAAAGGCCATCCGCAGGGCCTCGACCTGCCCATTCGGGATGGCGGCGAAGGGCTGTCTGTCGGGCAGCGCCAATCCATCGGCTGGGCGCGGCTCTGGCTGCAGGACCCCGATGTTTGCCTTCTGGACGAGCCGACAGCGGCGCTCGACCAGACGCTGGAAAAGACGCTGATTTCCCGGCTGGAGACATGGCTGGCGGATCGGACGGCGATTGTCGCCACCCACCGCGTGCCGATCCTCGCCCTTGCCGACCGGACCTGTTTTCTGGCCTCGGGGCGGCTTGTGGTCGATGGCCCACGACGGCAGGTTTTGAATTACCTGCGCACGGCACAAGGGGCGTAACCGATGGCTGTCAGCACAACCGATCTGAACGCCCAGCTTGGCCGCCGCCTGCGCGGACCGTCGATGGTTATCTGGCTGACGGGGGCATCTGTCGGGCTCTTCATCATCTGGGCCGCCTATGCCTGGATCGACGAGATCGTGCGTGCCGATGGTGAGTTTATCTCGACCTCGCGGCCGCAGATCATCCAGAACCTCGAAGGCGGTATTCTTGCAGAACTGCTGGTCAAGGAAGGCGACGAGGTGATGCGCGGCGACGTGCTGGCCCGGTTGTATGGCACGCAGTTCCGGTCGTCCGTGGACGATCTTGAAGATCAGATCACCGCGCTCGAGATCCGCCGCTTGCGGATCGAGGCCGAGATGGCCGGTCTCATGGAGTTTGAAATCCCGTGGGAGCTGCGCCAGCGCAGCCCCGAAATGGCCGCCTCGGAACAGGCGCTTCTGGCCGCGCGGCAGCTGGATTTCAACTCTCGCTATGACGGCGCGCGCCGTGTTCTGGAGCAGGCGACGCAGGAAAAGAACCTGATGGAGAACCTTCTGGAAAAGAAGGTGGTCGCGCTGATCGAAGTGACCCGCGCGCGCAAGGCGCACGCGGATGCGCAGATCAAGATGGACGAGATCATCACGCACACCGAATTGACGCGTGCACAGGAATATTCCGAGACGCTCAAGGAACTGGCGACATTGCGTCAGAATTTGCGGTCCTCGCAGGACCAGTTGAACCGCACGGTTCTGGTGAGCCCAATGCACGGGGTCGTCAACAAGCTGGGTGTGACGACAATCGGCGGCGTCGTGCGCCCAGGCGAAGAGATCCTGCAGATCATCCCTCTGGGTGAGGAGCTCTATGTCGAGGCCAAGGTCGCGCCCGAGAACATCGCGGGCATTCGCCCCGGTCAGGAAGCGACGATCAAACTCTCGGCCTATGACTTTACCATATACGGATCGCTGAAAGGGCGGGTCGACGTGATCTCCGCGGACACGTTCAAGGATGAACGCCGCCCCGATGCCCCGGCGCATTACAAGGTGACCGTGCGGGTCGATAAGACATCCCTCAGCGACCGCCAGCGCCAGTTGGAAATCCGCCCCGGCATGCAGGCCACGGTGGAGCTGCACACCGGCGAGAAGACGGTTTTGCAATACCTTCTGAAACCGCTCTACAAGACCCGCGAGGCGCTGCGCGAACCCTGAGGTACATATGTGCGGAGGGGTTCGACTGGTTTGGAGGCATCGCTCAAGAAATTCGCTTCGCGGGTCTTCCGCATTGGCAAGTCCTCGGAGCGGTCTTTAATTACAGAATTTTCTTGAGGACGTCTTTTCCAGTCTCTGATCGAGTGAAGATGTGCGAAATGGGCCTTGCGCGATGCTCATGGTGGAAAGGTAGGTGAAGATGCGGTCAACAAAACTATTGGAAACCAAAAACGCACCGGCGCCTTCACGGAGCAAAAACAGTTTCTGGGGAGCTTTTGGCGACGGGCGGATTCCGGTGCGAACCCGTGGTGCACCCTCAACGGCTCAAACTGGCCGAAAATAGGACCGCGATCGGTCTCCAAAAGAAGACCTAGCCACGCTTGCCACTGGACCTGTACAATTAGGGGACACCGACTATAGCGTGATTTTGTCCAAGGACCGGTCAGGCGGACCGGCCCAAGACGCTTCAAGATCGGGTTCCACTGCCACGTGTCATTTGGTCTTGCATTGCACGAACCCAAGAACACGCGAACACCAAGCTCTGAGTGACATGCAAGTACGACGGGATATTCCTGGCCATGATGCCTCGGGGACGTGAGAACGACCGCAGGACTTTACTTTTACATAATAACTCTTATACGCTTTTTGCTAAAGCGG
>JAUILL010000090.1 GCA_030433335.1 Alphaproteobacteria bacterium
CCTGACGTTTTAACAAGAGATCATGGATCAACCGCTCGCACTCATCATCCAGTTCCCGCTCGCGGTAGAAGGGGCGCTCGGCAAAGAGGCCCGTGTTGTCACGGATCATCTTCACCATAAGCCCCCCTACTCTTTCAGCGTCTTTCTGAAATTGGCAAAGGCCCTCACGATTGTGTCTGGACTGGATGCGTCCGGCCGCAGGTCATCCGGAAGCCGGCCCGCAAGAGCGTAGAGGTAGTCCTCAGGGATGTTCAGGATGCTGGAGAACTGGTGGATCAGGTGCCCTGAGCTGGGGCTGCGTCGGTCGTGCTCAATGTCATTGAGATACTGCGGGGAGATCGATCCACCTCCCTCTTCCTTCAGCACCCGCCCGGCGAGCTCTTTCTGACTAAGACCGAGCGCCTTGCGAGCCTTCGAAATCGCCTGACCAAAGGTCATTCCTTCCACGGACATGGCCGGTTCATTTATTCATCTCCCCGTCAATCCGCTTGTTCGCGGATTTGCGAGTTGTTACGCTTTATACACAAGAGGATCAACAGAGAAGCGAGACGTGACTTTCGGAGCCGGAAACCAGTAGATGATCAAAATTCTCCACACGGCCGACGTTCACCTGGACTCACCGTTAAGATCCCTCGCGATGCGCGATCCAGAGCTACGAGATCGTGTCCGGACATCGAGCCGCACCGCGTTTACCAGTATCATCGACACCGCGCTTACCGAGGACGTCGCCGCTCTGCTGATTGCGGGCGATCTTTTTGACGGCGCAGAGCGCAGCGCGAGGACCGCCGCTTTTCTAACGCTTCAACTTGAGCGCCTACGCGAACGCGGAATTCGTGTCTTCTACATCAAGGGCAACCACGACGCAGAGAACCCGCTCACCGGCGAGTTGACCTTGCCGGACAACGTTCATGTTTTTGACGGGCGCGGCGGCAAAGTGCAGCTTGCGCAGGATGTCTGGATCCACGGCGTGAGCTTCGCCAATCGTCACGCACCAGAAAGTTTGCTGCCAAAGTTTCCAGCGCCAATCGAAGGTGCGATCAACATTGCGATGCTGCATACCTCCCTTGCAGGCGCAGAGGGCCACGACCCCTACGCGCCGTGCACGGTTGCGGAACTGACGGCTTCTGGTTTTGATTACTGGGCCTTAGGACACGTCCATCGCCGGCAGGTCCACTCCGAGGCGCCATGGATCGTTATGCCTGGAACGCCACAGGGACGCGACATTGGTGAACCTGGCCCGAAATCTGCAACGCTCTTGACCATCGATAACGCAATCGAAATCGAAGAAGTCCCAACTTCAGTTGTGGAGTTCTTGCACATTCAGGTGGATGCCACGGATATCGACAGCGACGACGATCTGCGTGATTTGCTTAAGCGGAGTCTGCGAGACACGGCGCAAAGCCTTGTATCCGAAAGCGCCGTCATTCGCTTGGAGCTTACGGGGCCCACAAGACGTCGTTGGCAAGTCTTGCGCGATCAGGACGTTTGGAAAGAAACCGCTGCACAATACGCGCGGGAGGCGGGCACGCTTTGGCTGGACAAGGTCATATTCCACCTGTCCGACTCCCAAGAGCGTGGGCATAGCGCCACCGACGAACTGGCCGGGATCATGAACACCATCCGCGAGGAACCCGGGTTTTCCAAAACCTGTCGGGAAGAAATTGAAGGCATTCTGCAGGAGTTAGCGGCCCATCGGCGCGCCGTGCTTTTGCCCGATGAAGCGGCAATGGACCAGCTTGCGCGGCGTCTCGCAGAGGCTGGCGCAGAACGGATCCTCGCGCGAATGAAGGGAGCTACGCCCTGATGCGGATCGAGCAGCTCTCTCTCGACTTTTTTGGTCACTTCACAGGTAAGGTCCTTGATTTCGGAAAAGCCGGTCAGGCTTCGGATTTCCATGTGATCTACGGCTCAAATGAAGCCGGCAAAACCACAACAATGGAAGCCTACCTGCGTCTTCTTTACGGCTTCCCCCATCGGGAGCCCTATGGATTTCAGCACCAACGGCAAAACCTTCGCGTGTCCGGTCTGCTTGAAATCGGGGGCGAAACCCGTCTGTTCACGCGTCTTCCATCCCGCAGTGGAAACCTCAGGGGAGAAGCGGATGCTGTTCTGCCTGAGAGCGCAATGGCATCGCAGCTTGGAGGGCTGTCCCTCGAAGACTACCGCAGCCTGCTGTGTCTCGACGACGACACCATCGAAAAAGGCGGCGAGGATATTGCCAACGCGCAAGGCGATATCGGCAGGTTACTGTTCTCTGCCGCGGCTGGAGTCGCGGATCTCAATGCCGTTCTCGAACAGGCGCGGGCCGAGGCGAACGGCCTCTACAAAAAGCGCGCCAGCACCACTCGGGTCGCGGAACTGAAACGCGAACTGAGCGAGGTGGAAACCAACATCCGCAACCTTGATGTCAATGCCCATACCTGGCGCAAGCTTAAGGACACACTTCAGGCCGCGAAGGATCAAGAGACGTTGGTCCGACAAACAAGGGATGATCTGCGTGCCTCACAGGCCCGCATTTCTGCGCTGCGCCGGACCCTGCCCAATCTTGGTGAGCTTGACCGGATTGTGAACGAGATTGCGGACTACGTCGATTACCCCGAGCGGATCGACATCAATCCAGAAGACCTGGTCACAATGAAAACCGACCGGGGGCAAACCGAAGCCGAGTTGCAGAGGCTGCTGGACGAACTCGACGGGGCTGAAAAGGCGCGCGCGGCGCTGGTTATTAACGCAGACCGTCTCGCTCTGGTCTTGCAGCTAGATGAGTTGGACGAACTGCGCAGCCGAATGCAAACGGCAGCTTTGGACCTCCCCAGGCGCGAGCAGGCCCATCAGGAGGCGCTTTCGGACATGGCACGCATCGCTCGGGAACTGAAGGCGACCGAAGATTGCGAGGTCACCGATCTTGTTACGTCTCCGGGAGAAATCGCTGTCCTTGAAGACCTGCGTGACAAAATGCGTGAAGCCGCTGCTGCTTGTGAGACTGAGCAGCGGGAAATCACAGGCTTGCAGACCCGCATCACCCAAGCAGAGAATGCATATCAAGCATTGCTGGAAGAGCCGGCACAGACGGGTTTGATAGAGCTTCTCAAGCGATTTGACGCCGATACCTTGGCGACCGCAGTCGCAACGGCAACACAAGCCATCACGTCAGCCGAAACTGCACTGGAGGAGGCGCTCGACGCCCTTTCAGTAGGTACCTGCAGCTTTACCGCCGTCCCCGACTCTCCGGCAAATCCATCGACAGCAGCAGACCTCGCCCAACGACATGCTGATCTTAAAGAAAAGATCGGGCGCTTGGACGACCGGTTAGAACGTCTCGATGAAGACATTGCAGCGGAGAGAGCGAAGATCACCCAAGTTTCGGAAAGCGCTAATATTGCGACCGACGAAGAAGAACAGGCCGCGCGGAACCGGCGAGACACTCTTTGGCAAGCGCATCGTGAGACCCTTACATCAGAAAGCGCTGATATCTTTGCACCGGCGATGAAATCAGTGGACGGCATCAACGCAGCTCGTCTCGCCCATGCCAGCGAGCTCGGGGAACTGCGAAAGCTCCTGCAGGATTTGGCGGACGCGGAGGCACGCGCGACAACAACCCGGGAACAGCGCGTTGGGTTCGCCGATCAGGCACGAGAACTTGAGAACCAAGTCCGCACTCTATGTTCACAGATCGGGCTGCCGCCACTTTCCCCATCCGCATTCTCGGACTGGGTAACGTTCCACGCCCAGGCGGTATCAGCTGAGCGGCAAGGAAACAGGCTTGCCGACCACCACCGGGAAACGCTAGATCAGGCCGAGCGTCTCCGTCAGGCGCTTATTCCCCTAGTCGCGTTAGAATCTCCGCCATTTGATGCAGCGTTGGTTGCCGCACGCCGTCTTGCTGAAACCGAACGGCTCCACCAAAGCGAGGTGCGTACAGCCTCAGACAAGACCATCGCGCTCAAGGCGGACCTCGAGCGCCGGTTAATTGAACAAGGTGATTTGGAAGGTATCGCTGAAAGGACCTCTATCGCTTGGCAGGAAAAGGTACATGAACTGTTCGGTCAACTGCTCCCGTCTGACCAACTTGTTACAGGTCTCGGCCAGCTGCGCGAATTACGCGAATACAATGAGAAGCGACGGCAAGCCGAACGCCAGGTTAACACAATGCAGGATGACCAACGTCGGTTCACTGAAGCCTGCCGCTTACTTGGCGCACCTTTCGGCATAGAGGAGAGCAACCCTCTCGAAACGTTCCGACGCCTTAGGGAGCTTGCAGAGCAAGCACATGCTGACAAGGCACGATACGAAGAGCTCGGCACAACGCTTGAAGAGATGGCAACACGGCAAACGGAACTTGTGGCGAGGCTCGAAGACATCGCCAGAAAAGTAACGGAGCTTGGTTCGGCGTTCCAGGAGACGGTGGATACCAACACAATCGACACGCTGCGCATCGCCGTGGGCAAGGGCCTCGACATCATCGCAAAAAGAGAAAGAGTCGCAGAACTCGAACAGCAGATCCTCAATGACCTTTCCCTGCAGAATGTGGAGGAAGCCCGCCAGCTACTTGCCGATGAAACCGCGACAACGCTCGAGGCGAAAGCGAATACCTTAGAGGCCGATCTCAACCTCGCAGAAGAGCAGCTGTCCACAGCAACCGTGGCTCGAGCCAATGCCGCGCGGGACCTCAGCACTGTTACCGGCAGCGCAGAGATCGCCGATCTGGTCGAGCAGCGCACCACTTTGCAGATCCAGATCGAAGAGGCGGTTCTTGATTACCTGGAGTTTGATTTCGGCCTACGCCTCGCGGAGGAGGCAATCCGTCGTTACCGGGACAAGCATCGTAGCGGCATGATGGATGCTACTGAGCGTGCATTTTCGGAACTGACCAACGGCGCATATGTGAAGCTTCTGACGCAACCGGACGGTTCATCAGAGATACTGCTGGCTGTCGATGCGAACGGCACGCCCAAGCAAATCGGCGATATGTCAAAGGGTACAAGGTTCCAGCTTTATCTGGCCCTGCGCGCCGCCGCCTACGAGCAGATGGTGTCCCAAGGTGTACAACTTCCGTTCTTCTGCGACGATGTCTTCGAAACCTTCGATGAAGATCGCACGCGCGCAGCGTGCCGTCTGATGGAAAGGATCGGGCGAAGCGGCCAGGCCATTTACCTGACCCATCACCGCCATGTCGTCGAAATTGCCAAGGAGGTGTGTGATGCACAACCGATCATTCACGAGATTTAATTACGAATTTCCCCGATTGTTCGGCTCTAGTTTCAACGCACTAG
>JAUILL010000040.1 GCA_030433335.1 Alphaproteobacteria bacterium
GTCACAGGCCAATAAGCGTCGCGGGATGGAGCAGCCCGGTAGCTCGTCAGGCTCATAACCTGAAGGTCGTAGGTTCAAATCCTACTCCCGCAACCAATAATAATTCATTAGCAATATCAAACGCATGAAAATTCGGCGAGCGGCTACGGAACTGCGTTTTGCTGTCGGTGGATCTCTCGCTCCCCGCGCAAGGTTCAAAAGCGCACCAAGATCTCCTCGAAGATCAATCGCGTGGTCGTTCGGATAGCCCGCCTCAGGACGCAGAACCATCCGCACCCAAAGGCAGGTAACGACAGAAAAATTTGGTCCGCATTGGCATTATGCGTTATTTTTTAAAAAGGTTATCGCGAATATTAGGGAGGATAAACTCAGAGCTAGGCGCACCTTCTGTCCTCGATGTTGGATGCATACGCTGATTGGGAGCTAAAATGTCGTAGCTTGAGGTCTCAAGGACTTCCGACGCTCTACTATACAGTGTCGAGTGCCTGTTTAGGCAGGTTTAAAACTCACCCAAACCGCTCGATCTTGTCTGCTGACAGGGCATAGCCAACATCGGCTAGCTGTGTCGCGACGGAAGCTGTTCCGAACATTCCAGTGACCGTCACAGGTGAGAACAGTCCTTCGCTTTCAAACGACGTCTCGGTTGAGACAAGGATCAATTGGTTTGCGGGTGGAGGGGGGACGTGGACGCAGGCACCGACAAAGGGGACCAATAGGAATGCGGTGAGGCCGGTTCCTTTGTAGTCCAAGGGGAGAACGAAGCCGGAAAGCCGGACAATTTGGCCGTTCCAGTCTGATTTCACACCTGATGACATTGGCTGGCCCGCAGCAGGAGCCGTTTCGTCATGCGAGAGCAGACCTCGTAATGGGTTTCTGGCGGCTGCGTCGTCGCCGGGCACCAGATCCGACCATTCGAGGTCGATTATGTCTTCGGCCCGCGTAAACGAAGGGGCCAACAAAGCTGCGAGAGACGTCAGGCACAAGGTTCGGCGTGAGACAGTCATGAGAAGACTTCGATATGCTGCGCCGTCAGGTGATACCCGATTTCAGCCAGTTCGGTCGATTGTAGTTGGGTTTTCAGCAGGCCAGTGACCCACACGGGGTCCCAGAGGTTGTCATTCGGCCATGGAGGATTTGTGTCGACCAGAACCAGTTGGTTGGGTGGCGGTGGCGGAGTGTGGATACACGCGCCGACATAGGGCACCAATAGAAAGCTGGGAACGCCCTCATCGGTTTGCTCTAGGGGGATGATGTAGCCCGGCATACGGATAATCTTGCCGTTCAGAGCCTCGTTCATTTTGAAGGAATTGGCATCGTATTCGGGTCGCCAGAAATCGGCCTCTTCGTCAATGAGACCGGGCCCGACGATTTCGCCATAGGGCAGCCCGGGCGGGATGAGGTCGTCCCAAGTGATCGTTTTACTCGCGTCTGCCAACACGTGACGCGGAAATGCTCCGGCAGCGCAGAGGCTCATCAACAAAGTGCGGCGGTGAATTCGGGGTAGCTCTGTCATATCCTCACCACCATACCATCGGCGAGCGAGAGTCGGTAAGCCCGCAATGCAGGCAGGAGGCTCGAAACAGCGGCGGCTAGGATCACACCTGCGAGAACGATGGCTTCCTGCATGGTTGGTGGGTCGATGGGGAGCCAGATGCCGAAGGATGCATCGATGTAGGGCCGCGCAATCGCGAGAGCGCCATACAGAAGAGCGACGCCCAAGGCCGCTCCGATCGCTGCCATCAGCATGGCTTCGAGCACAAGAAGCCCGAGGATCGTCGCAGGGCTGGCACCCATTGCACGCCAGATTGCCATTTCGCGGCGGCGCTCGTTCAATGAAGCGAAGATCATGGCCATCATCCCGAGCAGGGCAGTGATGACCACCATTCCCGACACGGCGAGCAATGCGGTCTCCGCAACCCCCACGATTTGCCAGAGCTCTTGTAGCGCCACAGCTGGCATGACCGCCAGCAGAGGTTCTTCGGGATATTCATTGATCCAACGCTGCAATGCGAAAATCTGGAGGCGGGACTTGGTCCCGACCAATGCTGCGGTGATAGCGGTCGGGTTCAGATCCATTTCTCGGATTGCTTCGACAGGAGTGGTATTGCGGGTCTTGGCGCCGCTTTGCCAATCCACATGAATGGCTTCGATAGCGCGCAGCCCTACAATGACGGTGCGGTCAATCGGAGTGCCGGTCTTCCCAAGGATGCCGGCTACGCGAAACGGCTGGTCATCGTGTTCGGTAAAGGAGGCCAGTCCGTGTGCAATGACAATCGGATCGCCGACTTTGTACCCGAGGGTTGTTGCGACATCGGCGCCGATCACCGTGTCATAGAGGTCATTCAACCCCGCGCCAGTCTCATAACTCAGCGAGCGGTCACCGCGGTACTGATAGCGTTCAAAGAACTCTGGCGTTGTGCCCATGACGCGGAACTGCTTGTGGCTGTCGCCAAGAGAGATCGGGACGCTCCAGTCGACCTCGGGGCGGGCAGCAATGTCTTTGTAGCTTTGCCAGCTGACGTTGTTTGTCGCATTTCCGATACGGAAGACCGAATAGAGCAGCAGTTGAACAGAGCCAGACCGTGCGCCGACGATCAGATCTGTTCCGGAAATCGTGTCTGCAAAGCTGGCACGCGCTCCGGTACGCACCTTTTCGACGCCCAAGAACAGCGAGACCGAGAGCGCGATCGCAAGGATCGTCATCCCGACCGTCAAAGCGCGCGCCGTCAAAGAACCTAGGGCAAGACGCAGGATCATGTCGCGCTCCTTTGGGTCGCTGTGATGTCGGTCAGGTGGATCACACGGTCGAACTTCTGGGAAAGGCGCGCATCATGACTGACCATCAGCAGAGACGATCCCGCACTCCGCACCTGATTGAAAAGCAGAGACAGAAACCCTTCTTGCGTTGCGGCATCCAGTGCAGAAGTCGGCTCGTCCGCGACGATCAGAGGTGGATGTCCGATTAAAGCGCGGGCCACCGCGATGCGCTGTTGTTGACCAACGCTCAACGCGCCTGCGGTCATCTGAGGCGCACCGTCCGGGAGCCCCAAAGCGCCGCAGAGATCGGCGATCACCCGCGCCACATCTCCTGCACGCTTCCGACGCTCTGGCGCGAACCGCAGAGGCAGGGCGATGTTGTCAGCCACCGTCGCATAGGGCAGGAGGTTGAACTGCTGAAAGATCACACCAATCTGGTCCGCGCGGAACCGGTCCCGCTTGCCTGCGCTGAGACTGCCAAGATCGGTTCCGTTGACAGTGATATGCCCTTGGTGCGCGGCGACAATTCCGCAGATCAGAGAGAGCAAAGTCGACTTGCCTGAACCGCTCTCTCCCAGCAGCAACACGGTTTCCCCTTTGGCGATCGTAAAAGCGGGACAGCGCAGTTCAAACCCGCCCTTGCTTTGCCATGAAAACCGGACATCTGTCAGCGCAAGAGCGGGGGCTTCGGTCATTTCAAAGAGACCACGGGCTCGTCGAGGGTGGCTTCGGCGGTGCCAGCGCCGGCGTCGGTCACGAATGTGACTTCGATTTCTTTGGCATGGGTGAATGTGTCAAAGAAGCTGAACGTCATCTGGGTCAAGGCCTCTGGCTGAGCACATGAGAAGTGATAATGCGCCAAAAATTCATTGTGCACGCTGCCTTCTTCGTGATCGGCATGTTCGTCATCATGGTCCGCGTGATCGTCGTCGTTGTGACCGTCATGATCATCATGGCTTTCGTGTTCGCCTGCAAGATGTGCCTCGATTTCGATCGCTTCGCAATCGGCCTCGGTCGGCAAGACCATCACTGCCGCTGGGTCTTGTAGCTGCGTTAGAGCCGCGGCAACGGCCGCTTTGTCCTCGTCGGTTTTAGCGTCGTATTCGAAACCGACCAAATCCATCCCGGGCGCTTTCAGCATCGCTTCGGCGATTTGCCCTTCGACCGCGAATTCGAGAGTGCTAACGCCGTGAATATGCGCCTCCATTTCCCGTGTCTCTTGCGCAAAGGCGGGCAGAGCGGCCGCGCTGGCCAGGATGGAAAATGCGAAATACTTCATGGTGGGCTGTCCTTGTCGAGTCAAAATAGGCATGCCGGATAGGCGCTCTGCATTTGTTATGTGATAAGATAACTGAAAGCAAGGCGATGAGCGCCGTTTCTAGTGTTCCCAACCACTGGCGTTGAACGCCTGTTCCCGAGCCTGTTTTGCAAAACTCCGATGCTTCAATAAGCGGAGCCGTCCCCGCGAATGCGCTTTGTTTATATTGCGAGTGATTTGCAATTGCATTTTGATGCCGCGAACCTATCTGTTTCTTAACGCCTTTGGTTTTGCCAGTGGGGCGGATTCGATCCAGTTCAGAGGGAATGGTGCTTTTGATGACCTACCGAAACAGCATCTTGTCAGCGGCAGCTTGTCTTGCCTTGTCTGCGGGCATGGCGTCTGCGGACGGTGACAAGATGAAGGTCGTAACAACCTTTACCGTTCTTGCCGACATGGCGTCAGAGGTGGCCGGAGACGCCGCCGAAGTGGTTTCGGTCACCAAGCCAGGAGCAGAAATTCATGGCTATGAGCCAACGCCGCGCGATATTGTACGTGCGCATGACGCGGATCTGGTCTTGTGGAACGGGTTGAACCTGGAGCTCTGGTTTGAGCAGTTCCTCAACAATCTGGGGGATATCCCTTCAGTTACTCTAAGCAACGGGATCGATCCGATTGCGATCCATGCAGGGGCCTACGAAGGCAAGCCGAACCCCCACGCGTGGATGGGGCTTGAAAACGCGCAGATCTACATCGATAATATAGCCACTGCGTTTGCCGATCAGGACCCTGAAAATGCAGAGGTCTACAAAGCGAACGCAGCGGCCTACAAGACCAAGCTGCGCGACACGCTCGAACCTCTGCGAGAGGCGGTGGCTGGCGTGCCCGAAGATCAGCGTTGGCTGGTGACCTGCGAGGGCGCGTTCAGCTATTTGGCCCGCGACTTCGGGATGAAAGAGCTGTATCTCTGGCCGATGAACGCCGACCAGATGGGCACACCCCAGCAGGTGCGGGCTGTGATTGATGGTGTCACATCGAACAACATTCCAGTCGTGTTCTGCGAAAGCACAGTGAACACCTCGCCAGCCGAGCAGGTCGCGCGGGAAACAGGCGCGGACTACGGTGGCGTTTTGTACGTGGACAGTCTGTCTTCGGAAGATGGACCTGTGCCCACCTATCTCGATTTGTTGAAAGTCACAGCGCAAACAGTTGTTGACGGCCTGAATGCCGGAACCAACTGAACCGATGCGATCTTATTTTGAACGCCACTAATTTCGGGGCAATTACAGGCCGAATGCTATGAAGCACGACAAGCAATTGTCAGAAGAGACCACAGCCGAGAGCGGAATTTGCGCCAAAGAGGTGACGGTCACCTATCGAAACGGGCATACCGCCCTTCGTGACGCCAGTTTCCAGATACCGCGCGGCACCGTGACCGCTCTGGTCGGGGTGAATGGCGCGGGCAAATCGACGCTGTTCAAAGCGATCATGGGATTTGTTCCGGTCGCCAGAGGTGAGATCCAACTCTTGGGGCTAAGCGTCAAAGATGCGCTGAAGCGCAATCTGGTGTCCTATGTTCCCCAGTCCGAGGAAGTTGACTGGACGTTCCCCGTCCTTGTCGAAGATGTGGTCATGATGGGCCGCTACGGGCACATGGGGTTCCTGCGCAGGCCGTCCAAAGGCGATCATGCTGCAGTCGACGCAGCTTTGGCGCGTGTGAATATGCAGGACTTCCGCCACCGTCAGATCGGTGAGCTCTCAGGCGGCCAGAAGAAGCGCGTCTTTCTTGCGCGCGCGCTGGCGCAGGACGGTCAGGTCATTCTGTTGGACGAGCCATTCACCGGCGTCGATGTGAAAACCGAAGAACAGATCATCTCTTTGCTGCGCGAATTACGGGCAGAAGGGCGGGTGATGCTGGTGTCCACGCACAATCTGGGCTCCGTTCCCGAATTCTGCGACCGCACCGTTCTGGTTAAGGGCACGGTACTGGCCTATGGGCCGACCGAAACAACATTCAATCGCAAGAACCTCGAGACCGCATTTGGAGGCGTTTTGCGACATTTCACCCTTGGCGGGACAGACCTGCACGATGACGAAGACGAGCGACACGTCTCCATCTTTACCGACGATGAGCGACCGCTGGTGCAATACGGGGATCGCACCCACAAAGTGACGCGCAAGACATGAGTGTTTTGCTTGAGCCCTTTAGCTATGGCTACATGACCAACGCGATGTGGGTGTCCGCTTTGGTTGGCGGCGTCTGCGCCTTTTTATCCGCTTATCTGATGCTCAAGGGATGGTCGCTGATCGGCGACGCGCTGTCCCACTCCGTCGTGCCAGGGGTGGCCGGGGCCTATATCCTTGGGGTGCCTTTTGCGCTTGGCGCTTTCTTTTCCGGAGGTTTGGCGGCCGCGGCCATGCTCTTTTTGGCGGACCGATCAGGGCTGAAGCATGATGTGATCATCGGGATCATCTTCACGTCCTTTTTCGGGCTGGGGCTTTTTATGGCGTCTGTCAGTCCGATCTCGGTATCGATCCAGACCATCACCATGGGCAACATTCTAGCGATCACGCCAGAAGACACGCTGCAACTGGCCCTCATCGGGTTTGTGTCTCTGACGGTGCTACTGCTGAAGTGGAAAGACCTCATGGTCACGTTCTTTGACGAAAGCCACGCACGTTCCATCGGCCTGCGGCCGCGGCTGCTCAAGGCCGTGTTCTTTACCCTTCTGTCCGCCTGTGTCGTGGCAGCCATGCAGACCGTCGGCGCGTTTCTGGTGATCGCCATGGTGGTGACACCGGGCGCGACGGCCTATCTGCTCTGTGACCGGTTTCCGAGGCTGATTATGACGTCGGTTTTGATTGGAGCGACCACGAGCTTTGCTGGTGCTTACATCAGTTACTTCCTCGACGGCGCGACCGGAGGTGTGATCGTCGTACTGCAAACTCTGATCTTCTTGGGTGTTTTCATATGGGCCCCAAAGCACGGAGTGTTGGCTGCTCGCCGACAGGCTGCCGCAGCGCTGCAAGAGGCGGATGCTTCATGATCGACACGCTGCTGATGCCCTTCATATTTCCGTTCATGCAAAACGCTTTCTGGATTGCGTTGATGGTGTCTGTGCCGACCGCGCTGCTGTCGTGCTTTCTGGTTCTCAAGGGATGGGCGCTGATGGGGGACGCGGTCAGCCATGCAACCCTGCCGGGGATCGTTCTGGCCTATATCCTAGGAGTGCCTCTGATCCTTGGGGCGTTTGCGGCGGGTATGGTGACAGCATTGGCAACGGGTTATCTAACCGAAAACAGCCGTATCAAGCAGGACACCATCATGGGCGTTGTCTTTTCCGGCATGTTTGCGCTGGGGATCGTGATGTATGTGGCGATCGACACCAACGTGCATTTGGATCACATCCTCTTTGGCAACATGCTCGGCGTCGGAACCGAGGATCTGTGGACGGCGGGGATTATCTCGGTCGGAGTGGCGTCGGTTCTGCTGCTGAAGTGGAAAGACTTTATGCTCCACGCCTTTGATCCTGCGCAGGCACGCGTGTCTGGGTTGCCGGTGGGATGGCTGCATCACGGTTTGCTGGCCATTCTGTCGCTAACGGTCGTGGCTACCCTGTCCGCGACTGGTCTGATCCTTGCCATCGGCTTGCTCGTCGCCCCCGGAGCGATCGCGTTCCTGCTGGTCCGTAGCCTGAAACACATGCTGGCGGTGTCGGTCGTGGTGTGCGCGCTGTCGATGCTGACGGGCGTATATCTTTGCTTCTTTCTGGACAGTGCCCCTGCGCCGACGATCATTCTGGTGCTGACGGCGGTTTTTGTGGCGGCTTTCGTGCGGCGTTCGGTGCAGAGCCGCCGGGCCTCTGCCTCGGTGTGATCCGGCGTCAACCGATCCGCTGCAGAGTGCCAGCTTTCAGCTGATAAGCGCCTGATGTGATCTTGGCGCGGAAATCGGGATTGTGGCTGATGAGCAAGAGCGCCTGAGGCAGGTTTTGCAGAATATCGATCAACCGCGCCTCGTTTTCCTGATCCAAGGCATTCGTCGGCTCGTCCAAGATCAGAACGTCTGGGTCCATGGCGAGAACGGTCGCAAGGGTCACCAGTCGTTTTTCCCCACCCGACAGGTGATGGGTGATCCGTTCTTTCAGATGGGTCAGATGCAGTTGCGATAGGATGCTGTCCACGATGGCTAAAGCCTCGTCACGGGATTTGCCTAGGTTCAAGGGGCCGAAAGCGATATCTTCGGTCACTGTGGGGCAAAAGAGCTGATCATCAGGGTCTTGAAAGACATAGCCGACGCGCTGTCGGACCTCGATAAAATCCTGCTCTGTCCGGCGTTCTTTGCCAAATGCCTGAACGGTGCCTTCGCTTGGACGCAGTAAACCGACCGCAATCTTGAGTAGCGTTGACTTGCCCACCCCGTTCGGTCCGAGCAGCGACAAACGCTCTCCTTCGTTCAGAGTCAGTGAGGCACCCGTCAAAACAGGCGCGTGACCGGGATAGGCAAAGGTAATGTTCTGCAGATCAAGCAACGACATGCCATGCCTCGAGTAGAACAAGCAGCACCATCGCTGTAGTCATCCACGAGGCAAAGATCCAGTCGCGGTCGCGCATCTGGAAGGACTCCAACAGAACAAAGCGACCGGAAAACCCCCGACATTTCATCGCGCCCAAAACACGCTCTGACCGCTCTAGCGCGCGCACCAGCATCATGCCGACCAGATAGCCGAAACTGCGATAGGTGTGCCAATTCGTGCCGGGCCGGAAGCCGCGCATCTTCATAGCGGACCGAAGCCGTAGATATTCTGAGCGTAAGGTTTCAATGTAGCGGATGGTGAACATCAAAAGCTGAACAAGCTGCTCTGGCATCCGCAGAGCATGAAGCGCATGGCCCATGGTCACTGGCTCCATCGAACCAACCAGACACATCAACGCCAGAATAACCGCGTTTGCGGTCAGCGCGATCTCGACCGCCTGCCACAGCCCCTCCCATGAGGCGGAGATTCCGAAGACCGAAATCATGGGCGTTCCGGGCACGGAGAAGGGCAGCAGGATGAGGGTGAAGATGATGAACCCGTCCATGCCAGCCATCCGCTTGAGCGTGCGCTTTTTGGGCAGGCCGGACAGTGGTAGCAAAGCGGCGGCAACCAGAACCGCCAGAGATAGGGCCAGAAGGTCGGACAAGCCGACAACGATCAGCGCAAAAACGGTGGACAGAACGATGCGCAAGCGCGGGTCAAGATCGGCGATGGGGCCGATTGTGAACAGGGATCCTGTGCGGGGGGCTTTCTCAGCGCTGGTCAGTCTTTGCATCAAACCTTACCCCGCCATGCGCCGCCGGGCGGCGATATAGAAATACAGACCAAACAGGCCAAAAATATAGCCAATGCCACCAAGAATGGTCTGGAGGTCGTTCTTTTCCCGATACGCCGCGAGTTCACGGCGCAGAGGACGCATCTCGTCGCGCACGGCTTCTGCGATGGCCAGACGTTCTTCGTTGGACAAAGAGGCCACTGTGACCTGCGCCGCGTTCTCGGTTGCGCTGGCGGGGGCTGTTGCGGTCACCGTTTCTTCGATCGCTGCCACGCCGAGGATTTCGGCGATCTCATCAGCGGGCATGGTGGCTTCGGCTACGTGTCCTGCGCCCATGTCTGCTTTGAAAACATGCGCGATGGGCTCAGTGGGGGTGAAGACGAAGAAGCCGTCGCTGTCGGTCACAGCTTCGCCGATCTTCGCCCCTTGGGTGTCGAGAACCTGAATGGAGGTTCCCGAAGACATATCACCGTTCGAAAACCCCAACTCGCCTTCGATCGAGACGCCGGACTTGAAAATTGCGAAGATCACCTTGTGTGCCGCGGCAGGAAGAGGCAGCGCAACGAGTGCAAGGACAAGAGCGATACACCGGATCAAAGCGCCGCCCCCTTTATTGCCGAAAACAGATCAGGACGGACTTTGCGCACCAGATACACCGCAGTGCCTGTGAGCAGAGCTTCGATCACCATGACAGGGATATGCGCGAAGAAGACCAGCTTGGCGGCGGGGATGAACGCGTCGCCCGTCAGCATCAACGAAAAGGCGACCAGACCGGTGGTTGCCGCGATCGAAAATGCGCCGCCTACGCCGGCCCAGATTGCACCGGTGGTGGGGGAACTGCGCTCGACCAATTTGCCGAACAAGAGCCATGTCAGTACTGCAGGCCCCGCGATGTTCAGGGCGTTGACGCCCAAAACAGTCAATCCGCCAAAGCCAAAGAATACCGTCTGCAACAGCAGCCCCACAAGGAGCGCGGGAAAGGCGGCCCATCCAAGGATGAGTCCTGCCAGACCGTTCAGGATCAAGTGCACCGACGACGGGCCAATCGGAACGTGGATCAGAGAGGCAACAAAGAAGCTGGCCGAAAGGATGCCGGTTGCGGGGATCCTCTCAAGCGTCAACCGCTTAAGGCCCATCGCAACGCCACCAACCGCCAGGACAGTGCCAGCGATGACAACAGGGTTTGAAAGTGCGCCGTCTACGATATGCATTGATCACTCCATATCGTAGGCGTTGATCCAGAACACAGCGTCCTGGCTGAGCGGCTTGCCATTGTGTTCGGTGTCGGGGCCTGATCCCAAGGCGGCAAAGCCCCACCACCCGGCTTTGGGGACACCGAAGGTGAAATAGCCATTGGCATCCGAAATCGCGACAACAGTCCCACCGGGCATGGTGCCAACGGTGGGTTCTGTGGCAGAGAAAGTCTGGATGTCCGGTGTCGCCGCGACGTATTCGACCTCAATTTCGATACCAGCGGCGGGCTTGCCTTCGGTCAGGACTTGGCCAGTGAAACTCGAGCCCGCAATCACATTATAGGGCTTGATCAGTGGGACAATCTCGGTCCGAAGGCCAACGGGAGTCATCCAGTCGGTCGGCAACTCGTTCCGGTTGAACACGACTTTGGTGAGCTGCTGAATGTATTTGTCTTCGCTCTCTTCGTAGTAGGGGGCGGGCTCGGTCACTAGCACATAGTCCCCCGACCGCTTCACGGGAAGCGTTGCGCGAAAGCCTGCACCTTCGTTCTTTGCACCCTTGAAGCTGGCGGCTTCCAGACGATCGGCAAGGTCCGTCCGCTCTCCGTTGTGGACCATGTAAAAGGCCTCTGGGGCCTCCATGTCCATAACGTGCCCGTTTTCAAAGGGGTGCCAGAACACGACTGCCAAAGGGATGTCCCCGGGCTTGGCAATTTGCGTTTCCTCGGCATAGGGCAACAGGAAATGGGCCTGCGCAGCTATCGGAAGTAATGTGATCAGCGCAGCGGCTGACACGAGTTTGGTTTTCATTTCAAACCTTTCAGGCGACGGGGCAAAGGCCCACGGATGAAAGGACAGAAGGGAAGCTGGACACGGTAGATGTTTAGACCTGCCGAGCCAGACGCTCACCCCGGCGTCCGGTTGGGTAAGGCCGGTTTCCCGACCCCGTGACGGCAGGTCTCCTGGCTCGCGGGTCGTAATGCTGTCCTTGCCTTCCCGAGGTGTTCCCCAGTGGCGTGTCGGACGCACTCACCGCTTACAGTTGCGGGGGCAGCCACGGTTTTGGTCCCTGATGGGTACGCCGCACCGTGTTCCCTTTTACTTCTGCTGCGCCGTGTCGCGCCACGCAGAACCGTTCACAGCTTTGTAATGCGGGGAGTCCAGAGACGAGTCAATCCAGAACAGCATAGGCCAAAGGTGCGATAGGGTAGGGGAGCCGTGCTCTGCCGTTTTTGGGGTGTGAACCGTCTTGAATGGAATAAGATTGATCACGCGAAACAACCCTAGGGAGGGAGAATTGCCTGCGCTTTGATCGGTGCGCTCTATCGCGGTGCACTGTGTGAAGATGAATTTCACTCATAACAAACTCAAGAAGCATGAATTATGCTTTGCCTGCCTGCTGTGCTACCCGCGTGCGTAGAAAGCAGGTGCCCTCATGAACTCTCTCTCGCTGCCGCGCAGCCCTTCGTACGATGCCATCACCCAAGCCGCCGACGAGCGTATCCTGATCCTCGATGGTGCGATGGGGACGATGATCCAGACCCTGAACATGACCGAAGAGGACTTTACCGCCAGCGGTCACATCCACGGCCCCAACTGCCGCCACCATTCGGATCACCCGCAAAAGGGCAACAACGACCTGCTGGTTCTGACCCAGCCCCAAGCGGTCGAGGATATCCAGCTGCAGTTCGCTTTGGCAGGTGCCGATATCCTTGAAACCAATACGTTTTCGTCGACCACCATCGCGCAGGCCGACTACGGCTTGGAAAACGCGGTGCATGATCTGAACGTTGCAGGCGCGCAGGTGGCCCGCCGCGCCGCAGACCGCGCAACTGCGCAAGACGGCAAACCCCGCTGGGTGGCGGGCGCTGTGGGACCGACCAACCGCACCGCATCTATCAGCCCTGACGTGAATGACCCCGGCTACCGCGCCGTGACCTTTGACGATCTGCGCAGCGCCTACGGCCAGCAGATCGACGGGCTGATCGCGGGCGGCTCTGACCTGATCCTGATCGAGACGATTTTCGACACGCTGAACGCCAAGGCGGCGATTTTCGCGGCCTTTGAAAGCTTTGCCAAAGTGGGGCGGCAACTGCCGATCATGATCTCGGGCACGATCACCGATGCCTCGGGGCGGACGCTTTCGGGGCAAACGCCCACGGCCTTCTGGCACTCGGTCCGTCATGCACGGCCCTTCACTGTGGGTCTGAACTGCGCCCTTGGCGCGGATGCCATGCGGCCCCATCTGGCGGAACTGGCAGGCGTCGCGGACACCCGCATCTGCGCCTATCCCAACGCGGGCTTGCCCAACGCCTTTGGCCAATACGATGAAACGCCCGAACAAACCGCCAAACTGGTCGAGGTCTTCGCCCGCGAAGGTCTGATCAACGTGGCGGGCGGTTGCTGCGGCACGACACCTGACCACATCCGCGCCATCGCGGAACATGTCGCCCCCTACGCCCCCCGCCAGATCAAGGAGACCGCCGATGTCTAAACCTCTTCTGCGTCTTTCCGGTCTGGAACCCTTTATCCTTACCCCCGACATCCCCTTCGTCAACGTGGGCGAGCGGACGAATGTCACCGGCTCGGCCAAGTTCCGCAAGCTGATCACCAATCGCGACTATGCCACCGCTTTGGAGGTGGCCCGCGATCAGGTGGAAAACGGCGCGCAGATCATCGACGTGAACATGGATGAAGGTCTGATCGACAGCAAACAGGCGATGATCGACTTTCTGAACCTGATTGCCGCCGAGCCCGACATCGCCCGCGTGCCGATTATGATCGACAGCTCGAAATGGGAGGTGATCGAGGCAGGTCTGAAATGCGTTCAGGGCAAGCCGGTGGTGAACTCGATCTCGCTGAAAGAAGGCGAAGAGGCGTTCATTCACCACGCCAGCCTCTGCCTTGCCTATGGCGCAGCGGTTGTAGTCATGGCCTTCGATGAGGCAGGCCAAGCCGACACCCTTCAGCGCAAGATCGAGATTTGCGAACGCGCCTATAAGGTGCTGACCGAAAAGGTCGGCTTCCCGCCCGAAGACATCATCTTTGACCCCAACGTCTTTGCGGTCGCCACCGGCATCGAAGAGCATAACAACTACGGCGTCGATTTCATCGAGGCCACCCGCTGGATCCGCCAGAACCTGCCCCACGCCCATGTGTCGGGCGGGGTGTCGAACCTGTCCTTCAGCTTCCGCGGGAACGAGCCTGTGCGCGAGGCGATGCACGCGGTCTTCCTCTATCACGCCATTCAGGCGGGCATGGATATGGGCATCGTCAACGCCGGTCAGCTGGCGGTCTATGACCAGATCGACCCCGACCTGCGCGACGCCTGCGAGGATGTGGTTCTGAACCGCTCCCCTGACGGCACTGAGAACCTTCTAGAGATCGCAGAACGCTATCGCGGCACAGGCCGTGAAGAGAAAAAGCGCGATCTGGCGTGGCGCGACTGGCCCGTTGAAAAGCGGCTGGAACATGCGCTGGTCAACGGCATCACCGAATTCGTCGATGAAGACACCGAGGCCGCCCGTCTTCAGGCCGAAAAGCCGCTGGATGTGATCGAAGGCCCCCTGATGGCAGGCATGAATGTGGTCGGGGATCTATTCGGCGCAGGCAAGATGTTCCTGCCGCAGGTGGTCAAATCCGCCCGCGTGATGAAACAGGCCGTCGCCGTACTGCTGCCCTATATGGAGGCCGACAAAGAAGGCGGCCGCGAAGCTGCGGGCAAGGTTCTGATGGCCACCGTAAAGGGCGACGTCCACGACATCGGCAAGAACATCGTCGGCGTGGTTCTGGCCTGCAACAACTATGAGATCATCGACCTTGGCGTCATGGTCCCGCCCCAGAAAATTCTGGAAGAGGCGCGCAAACACAACGTGGATATCATCGGCCTTTCGGGTCTGATCACGCCCTCTCTGGACGAAATGGTGCACTTGGCGACCGAACTGGAAAAAAGCGGCTTTGACATTCCGCTGCTGATCGGCGGCGCTACCACGTCCAAGGTGCATACGGCGGTGAAAATCTCGCCCCGCTACACCCGCAATCAGGTGATCTATGTGACCGATGCCAGTCGCGCGGTGGGTGTGGTCTCGGCCCTGCTTAGCCCGACCCAGCGGGACGAGTATATCGAAAACATCCGCACCGAATACGCCGAAGTGGCCGACCGCCACGAACGGGCAGAACTTGCCAAACAGCGCCTGCCCTTGGCCGCCGCCCGCGACAATGCGTTGAAGCTGGATTGGTCGAACTACACCGTTCAAGCCCCCAAGTTCACCGGCCAAAAGGTGATCGACGACTGGGATCTGGCGGAAATCGCCCGCTACATCGACTGGACGCCCTTCTTCCAGACGTGGGAACTGAAAGGCGTCTACCCCCGCATTCTGGAACACGAAACCTACGGCGAGGCGGCGCGGAACCTCTTTGCCGACGCGCAGGCGATGCTACAGCGGATCATCGGTGAGGGGTGGTTCAAGCCCCGCGCCGTGATCGGCTTCTGGCCCGCAAACCGCAAAGGCGACGACATCCAGCTTTACGCCGATGACGCCCGCAGCCAGCCGCTACAGGTGCTGCATACCCTGCGTCAGCAGACCTCAAAGCGGAAAGACAGCCCCAATCTGGCGCTGGCCGACTTCGTCGCGCCCGAAGGCGTGGCCGACTACGTGGGCGGCTTTGTCGTGACCGCAGGCCCCGAGGAAGACCTGATCGCCAAAAAATTCGAAGCCGAAGGCGACGATTACAGCGCGATCATGGTCAAGGCTCTTGCCGACCGCTTTGCCGAAGCGATGGCCGAGATGTTGCACGAACGGGTCCGCCGAGAGTATTGGGGCTATGCGAGTGATGAAGCGTTCTCGCCCGAAGAGCTGATCAAGGAACCCTACCGCGGCATCCGCCCCGCCCCCGGCTACCCCGCGCAGCCCGACCACACGGAAAAGCAGACGCTCTTCAATCTACTGGATGCGGAAACCGCAAGCGGCGTTCAATTGACAGAAAGCATGGCCATGTGGCCCGGTGCCTCGGTCAGTGGTCTTTATATCGGCCATCCAGATGCCTATTACTTTGGCGTCGCCAAGGTCGAGCGCGATCAGGTCGAGGACTACGCCGCCCGCAAAGGCATGGACGTCGCCGAGGTTGAACGCTGGCTTGCTCCGGTCTTGAACTACAGGCCAACCGGATCAGCAGAAGTGGCTGCAGAGTAAATCGTTTTAAAGACAAAGTGCTATTGGTCGAGCGTCTCGAAGCGCTCGACTTTTTACTTCACAGCCAAGCAACCAGATTGGTTTCCTTTGGCAGAGGTTATTTCTGCATATAGCCCCCATGGCTCATGATGCTGTGCTCAAATCCCGCGATGCGCTGGGCGGCCTTTTGGTCCTTGGCGGTCATTGCCGCCAGCAGCAGTTCAACCGTGATGAACGCGGTGGTGAGGGATGGCATCAACTGGGGTCCGGCCATTGGAAGCCGAAGGACCTTCCACGCGCCAACTGCAATGGGGGATTGATAGCTGTCCGTCAGCGCCAGCACGCGCGCGCCGGCTTCGCGGGCGACCTGACAGGCGCGAACCACTTCTGTAGAATAATGCTCGTAGGTGATGGCCATGACAATATCATCGGGGCCGACTTTGGCCACCTGATCGATAATCGCGCCGGGCATGCTTGGCACAGGCATGAAGTTGTCAAAGGCCATGCCCCCCACGTAGCTGAAGTAGTGGGCTACCCCATAGCAACTGCGCACACCGACCGAGAGGACGCTGCGCGCCTGCAACAGCGGCGTGACGCAGGAATCCAGCGTCGATAGGGCGTCGGATTGAAACAGTCCTTCGACGTTTGACCAACTAGAGGACAATGCCTCGTCCCAGATCGCTGCTCCGGATTTGTTGCGCAGCGCTTCGGCTCTATCACCATATAGGGGAGGGGAGGTTTGGATCATTTCGCGCACATCTTGGCGGAAACTTTCGAAACCGTCGTAGCCCAATTCTCGGGAAAGGCGAGTGACTGTGTTGGCATTCACTCCCGCCATTTGGGCCAGTCCCCGAATCGACTGGAAGGCCACATCGTTCAAATGATCGAGGGTCCACGCAGAAAACGACGACAACGTGGGCGTCCCGTTTTCGACCACATACATGAGGGACTGCCGGATTTGCCGTTGTTTTCCCATGATTTTTTCTCCTCGCCCGATGCGGCAATCACACTACCATCAAATGTGTGAGATCAAAATAATTCATTTGTTTTATTTTGTCATTCAGATTAGCACGAACGCATCATCGCTGGATAAGGCGAGACAGGAGAGGAGTTTCCCTATGAAAATCGTGAGCGTGGCACTGGCTGCAGCAATGGCGGTCGCATCGGCTCCGGCCATGGCCGAAGAGTTCATTTCGATCGGCACCGGCGGCGTGACCGGCGTCTACTACCCCACCGGCGGCGCCATCTGCCGCATGATGTCCAAGACCCGCAAAGAGCACGGCATCCGCTGCGCGGTCGAGTCGACCGGCGGTTCGGTCTACAACGTGAACGCTGTCCGCTCGGGCGAGCTGGAATTTGGCGTGGCGCAGTCCGACGTGCAGTACAAAGCCGTGAATGGCGAAGGCTCGTTGGCGGATGCAGGCCCGAACCCTGACCTGCGCTCGGTCTTTTCGATCCACCCCGAGCCCTTCACCGTCGTGGCCCGTGCAGACTCTGGCATCACCAAGTTCGAAGATCTGGCGGGCAAACGTGTGAACGTCGGCAACCCCGGCTCCGGCCAGCGCGACACCATGGAAGTGGTGATGAATGCACTGGGTTGGGACATGGGCACCTTTAGCCTCGCGTCCGAACTGCAGGCCGCCGAGCAGAGCCAAGCGCTGTGCGACAACAACATCGACGCGATGGTTTACACCGTGGGTCACCCCTCGGGCTCGATCCAAGAAGCGACCACCGCCTGTGACGCGACCCTCGTATCGGTCAGCGGCGACGCGATCGACAAACTGGTCGCCGACAACCCCTACTACCGCACCGCGACCATTCCTGGCGGCATGTACCGAGGCAACGATGCGGATGTGGCGACCTTTGGTGTGGGCGCGACCCTCGTGACCTCGGCCAGCGTGTCCGAAGAAACCGTGTACCAGCTAGTTAAAGCGGTCTTCGAAGACATGGACGGTTTCCGTGGTCTGCACCCCGCATTTGCGAACCTCGACCCCAAAGAAATGGCGAACGACGGTCTGTCGGCGCCCCTGCACCCCGGTGCAGAGAAGTACTACCGCGAGGTTGGCCTGATCGAATAACGGCGGGTCAAAGGCTTTAGGGCCGCCGCCCACTCGCGGCGGTCCTTTTTTCTGATGGGGATCTTTTCATGACGAACGAACAGACGACGCGCAGTTTCAGCGATGACGAGCTGCAGGACCTCGTCGCCAGCACCGACACCGGGGGCCGCGCTCCTGACAATCGGGCGGTGGCGCTCTTTATTTCGGGGGCGGCGTTCGCGTGGTCTCTGTTCCAGCTCTGGATTGCGCAGCCGCAACTGTGGTTCGGTGCTTGGGTCCCTGTTATGAACTCTTCCCAGACGCGGCCCGTGCACCTCGGGTTTGCGATCCTTCTGGCGTTTCTGGCCTATCCGGCACTAAAGACGTCCCCTCGAAACCGCGTGCCTGCCCTCGACTGGATTTTTGCGATCGTCGGTGCGGGCTGCGCGTTCTACGTTTTTTTGTTCTCGCGAGAGATTTCGATGACCGCGCGGTCGGGCCTGCCCACGACGCCACAGATCGTGATCGGCTCCATCGGGATTTTACTGTTGCTCGAAGCATCACGGCGCGCCCTCGGGCCTGCGCTAACCATCGTCGGGTCGATCTTCTTGCTCTACGCCTACATGGGCCAAGGCTGGCTGATCCCTGATATCATTGAACATTCCGGCCTATCCTTCACCGCAATCGTGAACGCGCAATGGCTGGATACGACTGGCGTTTTCGGCATCCCTCTTGGGGTCTCAACGGCCTTTGTGTTCCTGTTTGTGCTGTTCGGCTCAATTCTGGATAAGGCCGGTGCAGGCAACTACTTCATCCAACTGGCGTTTGCGGGCCTCGGTGCCCTGCGGGGCGGTCCGGCCAAAGCGGCGGTCGTCGGCTCTGCCATGACCGGCCTGATTTCTGGCTCGTCGATTGCGAACGTTGTGACCACCGGCACCTTCACCATCCCGCTGATGAAAAAGGTGGGCTTTAGCTCGGAAAAAGCGGGCGCGGTCGAGGTCGCAAGCTCGGTTAACGGTCAGATCATGCCCCCCGTGATGGGCGCTGCGGCGTTCCTGATGGTCGAGTTCGTCGGCATCTCTTATGTGGAGGTGATCAAGCACGCCTTTATCCCAGCGGTTATCTCGTACATCGCTCTGGTCTACATCGTGCACCTCGAGGCGCTGAAGAAAGACATGCCCGCACTGGGTCCGGCGGCCAATCTAGGTAAGATGTTCCTGAAGATCGCGATTGGCTTTGTGGTCACAGGCGTGGCATTCACGGCCTTGGTCTATGGCATCAATGGCTTGCGTGCAGCGGCGCCTTCGATCTCCGAATGGGTGATCCTTGCCGTCCTCCTCGTGGCCTATGTCCTGATGGTGCGAACCGCAGCGGCGTACCCTGATTTGACACTCGAAGACCCCAACGCAGGCCAATTCACCCTGCCCACGGTCAAAGAAGTCTTCCCCACCGGCCTGCACTATCTGCTGCCCATTCTGGTGCTCGTCTGGTTCCTGATGGTCGAGATGCAGTCGCCCGCGAAATCGGCCTTCTATGCGGTTTCGGTCATGCTGGCGATCATCATCACCCAGCGCCCGCTCAAAGCCTTCTTCCGCGGTGAAGACGTTGGCACCGCGACCCGCGCAGGTTTGATGGATCTGGTCGAGGGCATGATCGGCGGCGCGCGCAACATGATCGGCATTGGCGTCGCGACTGCGGCGGCGGGCATCATTGTCGCGACCGTGACCAAGACCCCTATCGGAACTGAACTCGCAGGTCTGGTCGAACTGCTGTCTGGCGGTCACCTGATGATTATGCTGCTGCTGGTCGGCGTCTTCAGCCTGATCCTCGGGATGGGGCTGCCCACTACAGCGAACTACATCGTGGTTTCCTCCCTGATGGCGGGCGTTGTGGTCCAACTTGGCGCGCAAGAAGGCCTGATTGTCCCGCTCATCGCAGCGCACCTCTTTGTGTTCTACTTCGGCATCATGGCGGACGTGACCCCGCCTGTGGGTCTGGCGAGCTTTGCCGCCGCCGCCGTGTCAGGAGGCGATCCAATCAAAACCGGCTTCACCGCGTTCTTTTACTCGATGCGGACCGTCGCTCTGCCGTTCCTGTTTATCTATAATCCGACCTTGATCCTGTACGGCGTCGATCTGGGCACGACAGCAGGCATTCTGCAGGCAATCATGGTGTTCTTTGTGGCGACCATCGCGATGCTGCTATTTGCCGCTGCGACCCAAGGCTACTTCCTCGCGGACTCGCGCAAATGGGAAAGCGCGGCACTGCTGCTGGTGGCGTTCACGCTATTCGTCCCCGGTTTCTGGCTGGACCGCATTCAGCCAAAGTTCGAGGACATGCCGCCGACCCAACTGGCCGAAGCCTTTGACGCGGCTGCACCTGGCGATACCGTTCGCTTTGTGGTGGCGGGTCCGGCCTTTGTCGACGGCAGCCCGACCGAACTGACGATCGTGCACACCATTACGGCAGACGCGCCTGAAACTGGCCGCGCGGACGCGGCTGGCCTGATGCTGCTGCCCGAAGGCGACAAGATGTACATGGACGAGCCCATGTTCGGAACCGATTATCAGCAGCAGATGCAGGGCTTTGATTTCTACGGCGACCCGCGGGTCGAAGTGGTTAGCCTGCTGCACCCTGCGGACCGGATCAGCAAATACTGGTTCTGGCTGCCTGCGATCCTGCTTCTGGCGGTTGTGGTAATGTTCCAGCGTCGCCGCCAGACCAAACCGGCATTCTAAGGAGGACGGACCATGGCACAGAACATCCTGCTTGCAATTGACCTGAACAACCCGACCCACGCCACCAAACCCTTGGCCGAGGCGCTGCGGATCTTGGAGCCTGCGGGCCGCCTTCATGTGATCGCAGTCATGCCCGATTTCGGAATGTCTCAGGTCTCGGGATTTTTCCGCGAGGGTTACGAGAAGGACATGATGAAGGCCGCAGGCGATCAGCTGCGCGATTGGGTCTCGGCCAATATCCCTGGCGCGGTCGAGGTCCATCCTCATCTGGTGCACGGCACGGTCTACGATGAAATCCTGCGTGTGGCGGACAAGCTGGACGTGGATGTGATCGTCATGGGTGCACACCGCCCTGAATTCTCGGACTATCTGCTCGGCCCGAATGCGGCCCGCGTGGTCCGTCATGCCAAACAATCGGTTTACGTCGTAAGGAACTAGAACCATGAGCCACATCTTCGGACGCTCAACGCGCGGACAGCTGCCCACTGCCGTCGCGGGGGATGGCTGCTACCTGATCGATGCCGCAGGCAAGCGGTATCTGGACGGCTCTGGCGGGGCGGCGGTCAGCTGCCTTGGCCACTCGAACGAGCGCGTGCGCGCTGCGATTCATGCGCAGGTCGACCAGTTGGCCTTTGCCCATACGGGGTTCTTTACCTCTGATCCGGCTGAAGAATTGGCAGATCGTCTGGTCGCTGCCGCGCCCGAAGGAATTGACCGCGTCTATCTGGTGTCTGGCGGGTCCGAAGCGGTTGAGGCTGCGCTAAAACTCGCGCGTCAATATTTCATGGAGATCGGGCAGCCCCAGCGGCACCGCGTGATCGCGCGCCGCCAGAGTTACCACGGGAATACGCTCGGGGCGCTGGCGGCTGGGGGCAACGAGTGGCGCCGTGCCCAGTTTGCGCCTTTGTTGGTCGAAACCACGCACATCTCGCCGTGCTATGAGTATCGCGGCCGTCAGGACGACGAGAGTGTCGAGGCTTACGGCCTGCGCGTGGCGAATGAGTTGGAAACAGAGATCCAGCGCTTGGGACCCGAAACGTTCATGGCCTTTGTGGCGGAACCTGTAGTAGGCGCCACGGCTGGCGCGGTCCCCGCCGTGGCGGGCTATCTGAAGCGTATCCGTGAAATTTGTGACCAGCACGGAATTCTACTTATCCTTGACGAAGTGATGTGCGGCATGGGCCGAACGGGGCATCTGTTCGCCTGCGCCGAAGACGGCGTTTCGCCCGATATGATCACGATCGCAAAGGGCCTTGGTGCGGGCTACCAGCCGATTGGTGCGTTGTTGGTGCAGGGCAAAATCTATGATGCGGTAGCTGCGGGCTCTGGCTTTTTCCAGCATGGGCACACCTATATGGGACATGCGATGGCGGCCGCAGCGGCGAATGCTGTCCTGTCCGAAATCGAGGAAAACGCCCTACTCGCGCGGGTTCGCAGCCAAGGGGACAAGCTGCAAGCGGCTCTGGTTGCCGAATTCGGACAGCACTCGCATGTGGGTGATGTCCGTGGTCGTGGTCTCTTCCGCGGGGTCGAACTGGTCGCCGACCGAGAGACCAAAAAGCCCTTTGACCCATCGAGAAAGCTGCATGCCAAAATCAAGGCCGCGGCGTTTGAAGCCGGTTTGATTTGCTACCCCATGGGCGGCACGATTGATGGCGTAAACGGGGACCACGTGCTGCTGGCCCCAGCTTTTATCATCGAAGACGCGCAGATCGATGAACTCGTCTCGAAACTGTCGGGTGCCATCGATACGGCGCTCAGTGCATGAGGCCGCTGCCCCAGATCATGGTCGCGCCCAACGGGGCGCGGCTGACCCAAGCGGATCATCCGGCGCTTCCCGTGACGATCCCCGAAACAGTGCAATGCGCGCTGGACTGCATCGCGGCGGGTGCAGACGGGCTTCACGCTCATATACGGGATGCGCAACAGCAGCATATCTTGGACGCGGGACTTTACATCGAACTTCTGGCTGAACTGCGTCGTCACACCCCAGCGGACTTCTTCGTTCAGATCACCACCGAAGCCGTCGGGCGTTATTCCCCCGCAGAGCAGCGCGCACTTGTGGACGCGGTGCAGCCCGAGGCTGTTTCGGTCGCGATCAAAGAAATGACTGCGGGCGAGGACGCCGCAACGCTGCGGACATTCTATCATCGCTGCAACGATGCCGAGATTTCTGTCCAGCATATCCTGTATGATCTAGTAGACATTGTGCAGCTTGCCGATCTAACGCAACAAGGCGTGGTTCCAGTCGACGGACTTCAAGCGATCATCGTTTTGGGGCGGTATAGACAGGGTCAGGTATCAGACCCGTCAGATTTAAATGCGCCCGCTGACGCGCTTCTTCAGGCGCTTCCGCATGTCGATTGGAGTGTTTGCGCCTTTGGTGCACACGAGACAGAGTGTTTGGTCGCTGCCAGCAAACGTGGTGGAAAGGCGCGCATCGGGTTTGAAAATAACCGAGCAAACCGCGATGGCTCGACCGCCAAGAGCAATGCCGAACGGGTCGCTGAGCTGGTGCAGGCTTTGGCGGTCAGCTAGTCGGCGCAATAGGCTTCGACCAGCGGGCGTAAACTGACTCTGGCCTTCAGCATCGTTGCGATCAAATAGGTTCCAGCGATCTTGCGGTGGAGGAACAGTGTTTCGGAGGGAGGTACCTGCTGCAATTCGCGCTCGCCCCCAACCTCGAGCCCGCGGTCGCGAAGACGGTGCATCAGATCAGAAGTGCCAAAATCGAAGGGATCGTCCTGCCGGATTGGGGACATTGCCATATCGAACATCTCGAGAAAGACGGTCTGAAAGCGCTCTGGCGTCGTCTGGTTGAAATAGCCGATTTCCGTCATGGCTTTGCGCGTCGCGTCAACATCTCTTGCCAGCGCTGCCCGAGCGAGCCGTTTGAACTTGTATTGCAAGGCTGGGGCAAGGCTCTGCACTGCACCAAAATCAAGAAGCACGATCCGACCATCGTTAGGTGCATAGCGGTAGTTGGCGAGGTTGGGGTCTGTTTGCATCATCCCGAATTCAAAAAGCTCGCGCAAGACGAGCGTGATTAGCGCTCGCGCGATCTGATCTCTGATGTCTTGCGGGGCATCCGCCAGCGCTTCCAGAGGCTCACTGTGCACGTAGTTCATGGCGAGCACATGCGCGTTGCTCAATCCTCTATTCAGAGCAGGGAGCCGGAAGAGCGGATCGTCCCCCAACAGCTCTGCGTACACAGCCAAATTTTGCGCTTCGGTTTGATAATCAGCCTCTGCGTGAAGTTGGCGTTTCGCCGTCTCCAATAGGTCGTCGATTGGCGCGTTCTTGGGGAGAAGCCCAGAGACTTTGAGAAGGATTGCGAGGTTATCTATGTCGCTATCGATGCTGTCTCGCACGCCGGGGTACTGGACCTTGATGGCGAGGTCTTGGCCCTCTCGAGTAACGGCGCGGTGTACCTGACCAATCGAAGCCGAGGCGAAGGGTCTGACGTCAAAACGTTTGAAGTTGGACTGCCAGCCAGTGCCCCATTCCCGGTCCAGAACCTGCTTCAATTGCTTTGGAGGCATCGGGACTGCGTTATCGCGCATACCCACAAGAATTCGGTTCAGCTCGGGTGGGAGCACGACGCCAGTGTCCATCGACAGCATCTGCCCCAGCTTCAAAGCTGCACCGCGCATATGAGAGAGGCTCTCGGTGAGCCGCGTCATATTGCGCGTCGAGAAAAGCAGTTGTTCGATGTCCGGTTTCCGGCCTGTCGCCATTGAACGCAAACTACCGGCTGCAACGCCACCCGAGATGCCAGCAGCAAGCCGGCCCATCCGCAGTATCCTATTCAGACGGCCACTGGGGATTGGCCGCCCGAAAGTCTCTTGATCTTTACCCAAGTTTCGCTGACCTCCTGACGTTTGCTCCTAGACATGGCGCAAATCAAAAAGGTGTCGAGGTCTGCGTGGGCCGAATACATGAAACGCCCGAAGGCTCAGAGCGAAGCTTTTAGAGCCGCGACTTGGTGTTGCATCGCAAGGCGCTTGAAGCCGGCTTGGGCCCAGAAATCGATCGAAGTCCCTTTTTCCGTTCGGACCTCGGAAAAGCCTGCATCAAGAAGAAGCTTGGCAAAATACTCTTCTGTGAAGCCTGATTTATGCGCCATGAATTGGTCCCCATCCTCAATGGATGCGCGGTGACCATACAGAATGTCGAGGGCGGTGATATCCCCGACAGGGGAGGAATATATCGGCTTTTCAAGGTCTTCGGGGTCGATCAGTCGCATGACTTGCTCCAGATCAGGCGTTCTGAAAACGGCGACACCTTCGGGTTTTAAAACGCGAACAGTTTCTGCCAGCACCAAGTGGACCTCGTGCGCATAAAAATGCTCAACCGCATGAGAGCAGAAGACGAAATCGGCAGAGTTGTCCTCAATCACGCCCTTCATGTCTGTCAGGCTGGCCACCTTGTCGGGATTGGCCATGGGGTTGATGTCGACACGCACTTCGCGCCAGCCGTAAAATTCAGGCGCGTCCTTGGGCAGCACGCTGCGGGGGCCGGAACCAAGGTTCAAAAATATTTTTTCCAAAGTTGTCTCTTAAATCCAGTTCGGGACTATGGCGCTTGCCTTGATAGTCGATTTTCTGGGGGCAGGCGCTCTGTGGCGGGTGCAGAGCGCACGATAGGGTAGGGTGTCTGTAGAGAGAAGCGGATGTGTAAACGGATCGTTCAGGATGACATCGCGCCAACGCAGGCGCAGATTGTCGACCTCGCGCCGCATTCTGTTCCCTGACGGAGAGGCGTGTTCTTTTCCGCGGCTCACGGATTCAAAATGTTGGACATAGCAATGCGGCGTGAATACCACGCGGTATCCGTGCTCGCGCAGCCGGAGGCAGTAGTCCACGTCATTGAAGTTGACCGCAAAGAGGGTCTCTTCGAAGCCGCCCAACCGCTCGAACAGCGATTTGCGCGTTAACATCATAGCGCCTGTTACGGCGCTGCACTCGTGAGCAACTTTCAAAAGCTCTGTGTATCCGGGATCTCCGCGCATGCGATCTTCGAAGGAGTGAAGAGCACCGTTGCTAGGCCCGAGCGCGACACCGGCATGTTGGATGATATCAGAGGCACGGACCATGAGTGGACCGACAGCACCAATCGTCGGGTCTTCGAGGCGGCTAGACAGCTCTGCCAGGACGCCCTGTTCTGGAAAGAGGACGTCGTTGTTGAGAAAACAGACCCGCTCGTGTTTCGCGAACTCGCAGGCGAGATTGTTGATCTGCGAAAAGTTGAAGCCGTCATCATACTCGAGGATCGTCACGCCGGTATCTTCGAGATCATTGAAGATCTGCGCGGACTCTTCTTCCTCTGATCGGTTGTCGACGACGATGATATCAAGGTCGAACTCGGGATTGCTGCTACGCAGGCTCTCGATGCACTCCGTGAGCATTTCCCCTTGGTCCTTGGTCGGAATGATCACGCTGACTTGGTTGCTGGTGAGTGGGCGTTTAATCTGTACTGCGGGGAACAGTGTCTCTGTGTTGCTCAGGAGCTGCGCGTTCGGAGCGAACTTTGGCAGGTAATCGCGCAGGACCGTTTCATGTAGACCCCGAGACAGGCGCAACTCTTCTTCGTTCAGGAGCCCGGCTGGGTGCGGAATGTGCTGGATGTCTTCGCTGCCAAGCTGGTCCTGAATTTCTAGAAAAACCTCTAGCGGGGACCGCGGACGTTGAGACATCGCGCGCGCAACCAAGTAGGATGGAGCGGCGAAACACAATGCCGCGTATCCTTGTTCCAATTGGCGCTCTTGGTCAAACGCTGGGAAAAGCAGCGGCCAGACATCTCGACCCTTTTGGACGCCCAAGTCAAAGTAGACTATGCCCTCGGGACGCGGGGGCAGGAGCGTCTGGATGTCTTTGCGCGGCGTGACCGCAGCACTGAACACCAGCGTCCAATCACTGTCGGGAAGCTCCCAATAACTGCCGTCGAATCCGAACCGCTCGATCTCTTTATTGCTGAGCGACTTCGAGAGAAGCTCTGGATAAAGTTCGGCATAGGCCGTCATGGGCATGCTGTTTTCCAGAATGCGGTCTAACGCCATATCGGCAGTGCGGGTCTTGCGCCGCCCGTCTGCGTCGAGCCACATATCTCTCATGCTGTTGGGATATGCGATGAAATCGACCGGGCTTCCTTCGAGCGCCATGCCGGTTGAGGTTTCGATCCGCAGCTTTCGGGGAACGCCGTCCGCTAGTTTCGCATCGACGAGGATTTCGAACCCGACACGTTGTCCGTTAGCGTTGCGAGGGTTCCCGATGTGTTGCCAGCGATACAGACGGGTGCGTCCGACCAGATCGTCACCGTCGAACGCGAGAATTTCATAGGATGGATGCTTGGTGACCGTATCGTTCAAGTGGCCAGAGAGGGTTAACCCGCTGGCATGACGCACCAGACCGGCATTCAGACCTTCGCCTGCGACCCTCCAGTCCTTGAAATCCTTCATGCAGACTTCGGCAATCGTGTGATCTGCATTGAGTACAGAAATCGTCAGAAGATCTTTGTCGTTGAACACAGCCTTGTTGAGATTGAATTCAAAGCCGCAGTCATAAGGGACGTCGATCGTGTCTTCGAAGGCTTCGATGGTCTGGTCTGCGTAGTAGGTCCCAACTAGATTCCCGTTATGAAATAGGCCGACCGCCCATCGCTGGGATAACTTCTGAGGGTCGTATACGTAGCCGCGAATGAAGCCGGGTTGGTAAAAGTCTACGGCAGATTCAAGCGGCATCTTTGGTTCCGTTCAAAAGTTCCAGAAGGCGGTCTTCGAAGGCTTCGATATCTTGCGAGGATACTGTTTCCAGAGGCAATCGATCAATGACTTCGCCCGATTGGTCAAGAAGTTGGAGGCCCTCATTTGGGTCATGGTTTATGCTGTATTCGTGACCGACCTGAATTTGCTGTCCGACACATTCGAGAGTGTCATGTGGGAGGAGCGCAATTCGTCGCAAGTGTAGGCGTTCAAGAGTACTGTCAAAGTCACCGTGGCAAGGGAAAATCGGGGTGCCCGTGACTTTAACCAACCGAGTCTCACTTTCTTCGGTGTTGTGCGCATCAGGTATTTTCTTTGGTACCCAGTTGGCCTCTTCGACCAGAGCTTCGCGATATTCTTTAAGGGGGTCGATCTGCGTGTAACGCTCGTAGGCCTGAGCGTAGAATGGATACTTCTTAATCAATGTTCGGTAGTTGTCAGAGACGAGCTTCCGCTTGGCCGGACCGAAGCTGGTCGCGCCCACATGACCGACAAAACAGTCGACAGCTGCGATATGGCGGAACCCCTTCATCGCTGCACGGATGCAGAAATCGACCTCTTCATAGTAACCGCTCTTGAAGTCGGGAGAAAGAAAACCTGTCTCTTCTATGCAGCGCTCAGAAATTAGCATTGCAAAACCATTGCCATTGAAGACTTCGACAGAAGCCCGAGCGTTCTGTTTGAAAGCAATCGCAGACAGCTGCTCGATTTGAGGTTCCGATGGCATCTCATAACCGGTTCGAGCCTTGGGGACGCTAAAGCTTCCTGCGTTGTTAGAAAGGGGCGTGACGGTTCCGATGTCGTCATCTTTGAGGTGAAAAACGAGACGGTTCAAGATCCCATCAGGCAGGTAAGTGTCGGAATTCAAGAGAAGAACCGGTCCAGGCCCGATAGACCGAAGCCCGAGGTTCACCGCGCCTACAAAGCCCAAGTTCTCGGGTGTTCTGACAACTGTTACACGCTCGTGTTGAAGGGCCGCAGATAGGACGCGTGCGGTTGCTCTTTCTTTGGACGCGTCGTTTACGATCACCAAACGTGCCCAAGGGGTTTGATCCAGTTCACCAAGTGCGCTTGCTATGCACCGTGCGAGCGCCTTCCCGCCATCATGGACGGGTATGATGATCCAAGGGCGGCCTCTGTGTCGGGTGCCGCGACCTATCCGATCATTGGTGACCTTCTTTGCGCTTTCGACTTTGATCTCGAAACTCTCTTCGGCGATGTCGAGAGACAGAGTTCTGGTGCCCTCTTCGGGCTTTTCCAGATAGGTGTCAGTCGCGAAGAGAACCTCTCCGCCAGATTTGGATGCACCAAGCAAATCTTCGAAGTCGCCAGAGTTGCGATCTCGCAGCGCGCTTGGTTGACTGGCCCACCTTACTGCGGTGAGTCTGTCGGCAACCTTCAACTCGGTTTGAAGTATGAGCGGGATTTTCAATGGGTCGAGAAACCGAAGAGCAGCCTTGCGGTGGCGGTTGGTTGTGCTTGTCGATGCCAAGACTTGCAGTGCGAGTTCATGCGCAACCTGTGGATTTCCACTTTGCTTTAACTGCGCCGCGGAAAGGATAATGTCGGGATCGGACCCGTCTATTTCCAAAGCCTTGTCTATGTCTTTGATGGCGGCTGCTTTACCACCCACACGCGCGAGAATACGGGCGCGCAGCATCAGATCTTTGCCGCCGAGGCGATCAAAGCTTGCAAAAACCTGATGGAATGCAGCGAGTGCATGAATGTCTCGACCCTGTTTCAAGAGCCTTAGAATATGAGACGTATTCATAGATTTTTCGAAATAAGAGTACTAAAAAGTAGAGCGAAGCCGTAGCTTCGCTCTGTTGTTTTTGGGGCTAAACTTAGCTGTCCGAACCGTCGTCGTAGTCGAATTCGAAGTTCTCGATGCCTTTGACGATGACAGTCGAGCCATCGGTAAAGGTGATGAGGGTTTTGCCACCAGAGAGTTCTTCGAGCGAATCGAGGCTGCCGGTGAAGATCGCAGTGTCGTCGCCTGCGCCACCCATGATGGTGTCGCCTGCGCCACCGAAGATAACGTCGTTGCCAGCGCCACCGAACATCTTGTCGCTGCCGTCGCCGCCGATGATAGTGTCGCTGCCGCCGCCACCATTGAGGGTGTCGTTGCCGTCGCCGCCATCGAGCATATCTTTGCCCTTGCCGCCGCCGAGCTTGTCGCGACCGGTGCCACCCGCAAGAGTATCAGCGCCATTGCCACCTTTGAGGCTGTCGTTGCCAGCGCCTGCCTCGATGGAGTCATCGCCGCCCGCACCAAAGACGCTGTCAGAGCCAAAGCCGGCGTCAACGAAGTCATCACCCAGACCAGCTTTGACAACGTCGCCGCTGTCGCTTCCGGTAACAGCGTCGTCACCCTTGCCGGCGAAGACTTCTTTCACAGGCTCTTCGCCATCGGGGTCCTGAGCAGCAAATTCGTCATCACTCAGATCGATCGAGTTGTCCTCGTCGCCGCCAACGGTGGTTTGTTTGTTCGAGCCAACAACTTCGATGGTTTTGGAACCATCTTCGTTGCCACGAACCACAACATCGACATCATCAGGGATGTCGTCCTCAGGTCCCAGAACTGCGACCTCTACGTCTTCTTCGCCCTCGAAGGCTGCGAGCACTTCTTCAGCTACGCCTTCCCGGATCTCTCCCAGGCCTTCCTGCAGATCTGCGTTGCTATATTCCGCCATATGAAATTTTCCCTAACGTTTAGGCCCGAAATGTGGGCCGCTTCTATCCGGTTAACCAATGCACCCAGTATCATCGGAATCGATAACCATAGGTATTAATACCATTGGGATATATAAATGCAATAAATTGACTGAAATGAATTAGGAATTTCTTAAGATTATTCGTGAAAGATTTATAACTTAG
>JAUILL010000004.1 GCA_030433335.1 Alphaproteobacteria bacterium
GAAAAAAGGTTCAAGCTTGGCCATCTGCGTATCGCTTAACCAGTATAGATCACTCATGTCACCGCTCCGTTTTCCGAGCCGTGAATCACGCAGCACAACGGAAATCAATGCGTCCTGACCCTAGAAAGATTTCCCAATCAGTTTTACGCAGTGCATGCTCTGTTTTGGTTTACGGTCATTTGCGGACTAACATGGGAGAGGGATTGGGAAGGCTATGGCAGGCCCGAGTCTGCCATATTTATTTTTCTGGGGATTTTCCCGCTAATCAACGGCGTTTTCGACTGGCTCAGCTATGGAATAACTCTAAGCCTGTTACGACACGGGCAGGCGAAGGCTTGGCCGTTTTTGTGGGGTTTGCTCGACCTAATCGTGGCCTGTGTGCTGTTCCTACTATTGGGGATCACTTTGGTTGCGGTGCTGCATGGGCTGGACCAGTTGGCGGGGGGCACTTTGTTGGATTTGCCTGCGCTGCTGGGGCGCGTTTATGCGCTGAAACACGGGGACTGGAGCCAGAGTTGGGCGCTGTTCATGGTGTTTTCGACCATGGTGCCGACGGGGCTGCATATGTTGATCAGCTTGATCGGTTTGCAGGGGCTTTGGCCCGCGAAGTGGCGGCGCAAATTGGCGGGGTGGATCGAGGTGGATGATCCTTCGCCCTTGTCTCAGGCGTTGTTGCCGATGGTTTTGGGGGTGGTTTGGGCCGCGCCGATTGTTGCCGGTTGCGCCGTTATCTGGGCGCTGATCCAGTGGGGAAAGCCCCTGCTGTGGGGCTTTTTCCAAGGGTATTTCAACCTGCTGATGTGGATGGCCCAGTGGGGCGGCGTGGTCTGATTACTCGGTCACGCTTTTCTTGAGGACCGCCGAGACGGGCGCGAGGGCGACTTGGCTGGCGCGGTCCTGGAGGGCCCAGATCAGGAGGGCCGAGATGGTTTCCGGGCGCAGGCGGGTGAGGACGACGACGCCCTCTTCGGCTTGGCGGGCACGGAAGGCCGCGTTGTCAAGGAAGCGGCGGATGACGTCGGCGTTCTGATCCTTGCCATCCAGATCGCGGAAGATCGAGGCGGCGGGGACGCCTTCTTGGACGGCGACTTTTTGTGCTGTGTTCAGGCCTTTGGGTTGGAGGACGAGGCCGTAGCCGCTGTCGGCCAGAACGGCGGTGACTTGGTCGGTCAGCTCGCGGCTTTGCTGGAGCGAGGCGTCGTCTGCTTCGAGGAAGCCGATGGCTTCGGGGACGGCGCCGAAGATCGCGCCGAGGGCCACTTCGGCATCGGTGGGGCCTGCGCCTTGGGGGAAGTTCGCGGTGGCGAGCACTTCGAAGCCCGCGTCGCGGTAGGCCTGCATGCGTTTTACGGCGTCAGGGGCCAGTGCGTCGATGGCGATGGTGATCGGATAGGGGAAGTCGCGCAGGACCTGCGGGCCGAGGGCCGTGCCGGGGGTGTCGATCAGGACGATGGACATGATCGGCTGGTTGGACGGGTTGTCGAATTCGGTGCTGTAGACCGACAGGGGCAGGATGTTGTCCTGTAGGGTCGGCGTGGTTTCGGCTTCGGCAGCGCGGCGGGCGTCGATCAGGTTGCCCGCGGGTTCGGGCAGACCGGGTTCGGGTGTTTCGCCGAGGTCGATGGTTTCGGGCTGCACGGGGGGCAGTTCGGGGGCGACGTCCGAAACGATGGGGGCCATTTCGGTGCTGTCGGGTGTGGGCTCGGGCTCCGGCATGGGGTCTGCCTCTGCCTCGGCCATTTCGGGCTCGGCCTCAGCGGGTTCCGGTTCAGGGGTTAGAGGGCTTTCGGGTTCCGGAGCGGGTTCAGCCTCAGTCACCTCGGGCTGATCCGGGGTTTCGGACATGTCGGGCTGATCGGGGGTTTCGGACGCTTCGGGCAGAGGGTCAGCCGTGACCTCGGGCGTCGGAGCCTCTTCGACTTCGGGCGTCGGGTCCGGCTGCTCTGGTGCTTCGGAGATTTCGGATTCCGGCGCGGTCTCGACCTCAGGCGCTTCAGACTCTTCGGCCATCGCCTCGGGATCGGTTTCGGTCACGATGGGCATCGGCAGGTCTTCGGCCATCGGATCTTCGACCGGAAGCGGCGCAGGCACGGCTTCCTCGACCGGATCAGAGTCGGGCGCGGGCTGCGCCTGTTGGACCGGAAGTTCGGGCAGATTTGCTGCCTGTTCCGGCACATCGGACAGCAAAGACACCGTGACAGCCCCTGCCACGGACACGAATGTGCCCCAGACCACTCCGTTCCAGAATCCGCTAGCCACTGCCCACCTCCGTTATGTTTTCCGCATTAGCGGCAGACATCCCCGCACCTGCAAGGGGAAATCCCTGACTTATTGCTTGGTCGCGCCCTTGACGCCGCTTGCCAAGCCTGAACATGTATACCCCGACCCGCACAGGGGGCTCTACCCATTTATTCAAAGGTCTGCCCATGCTTTTGCTGATCGATAACTATGACAGCTTTACTTACAATCTGGTCCACTATCTAGGTGAGTTGGGCGCGGATGTTGTCGTCAAGCGCAATGATGCGCTCGATGTGCAACAGGCTATGGCCTTGAAACCGGCGGGAATTCTGCTGTCACCCGGCCCGTGCGACCCTGATCAGGCCGGTATTTGCCTGGCCCTGACCGAGGCTGCTGCCGAAACCAAGACTCCCCTGATGGGGGTCTGTTTGGGCCATCAGACGATTGGTCAGGCTTTTGGGGGTAATGTTGTGCGCTGCCACGAGATTGTGCACGGCAAGATGGGCATCATGCATCACACCGGCAAAGGGCTGTTCGCTGGCCTGCCCTCGCCCTTCGAGGCGACGCGTTATCATTCGCTGATCGTCGAGCGCGAGACCCTGCCCGACTGTCTCGAAGTGACCGCAGAGCTGGAGGACGGGACCATCATGGGTCTGCAGCACAAAGAGCTGCCGATTCACGGGGTCCAGTTCCACCCCGAGTCGATTGCCAGCCAGCATGGCCACGCCCTGCTGCAGAACTTTTTGAACGATATGAAGGTACCCGCATGACCGATGCCATCAAGCCGCTGATCTACGCCGCGTCCGAAGGCCCCCTGAGCCGCGCTCAGGCCAATGAGGCGTTCGAGATCCTGTTCGAGGGTCAGGCGACTCCGGCGCAGGTGGCGGGTTTGCTGATGTCGATGCGGGCGCGCGGCGAGGCTGTGTCGGAATATGCGGCGGCGGCGGCAGCGATGCGTGCCAAGTGTGTGCCGGTGTCGGCGCCCGAGGGCGCGATGGACATCGTGGGCACGGGCGGCGACGGGATGGGCACGCTGAACATCAGCACCGCGACGGCTTTCGTTGTGGCAGGCGCAGGTGTTCCGGTGGCCAAGCACGGCAACCGCAAGCTGTCGTCCAAGGCGGGCGCGGCGGATGCGCTGGCCGTTCTGGGCATTGAGGTCATGGTCGAGGCTGACGTGGTCGAAAAAGCCATCGCCGAGGCGGGCATCGGCTTTATGATGGCCCCCATGCACCATCCGGCGATGAAGCATGTGATGCCTGTGCGGACCGAGTTGGGCTGCAAAACGATTTTCAACATTCTGGGGCCGCTGACCAACCCTGCGGGGGTCAAGCGCCAGTTGACCGGTGCTTTTGCGGTCGATCTGATCCACCCCATGGCCGAGACTCTGCAGCAGCTGGGGTCCGAGAAGGCGTGGCTGGTGCACGGCTCTGACGGCACCGACGAGATCGCGATCACCGGCACCACCGCCGTGGCCGCGCTAGAGGACGGCGAAATTCACAGCCGCGAAATCCACCCAGAGGATGCGGGCCTGCCCGTGCATCCTCTGAAGGATATCCTTGGCGGCACGCCCGAGGAAAACGGCAAAGCGATGCTGGATCTGTTTGCCGGTCAGGCAGGCGCCTATCGCGACGCGGTTCTGCTGAACTCGGCGGCGGCTCTGGTCGTGGCGGACAAGGCGGCGGACCTGAAAGAAGGCGTCGCCATCGCCGCAGAAAGCATCGACAGCGGTGCGGCCAAACGGGCCGTGGACGCGCTGGCAAAAATCACATCGGGGGCAGCATGAGCACCACCATTCTCGACAAGATCAAAGCCTACAAGCTCGAAGAGGTCGCCGCCGACAAGGCTGAGCGCTCTTTGTCCGAGGTCGAGGCCGCGGCGCGGGATGCAAGCCCCGTTCGCCCCTTTGCCGAAAGCCTGATGAAAGCATCCCGCGAGGGCTACGGCCTGATCGCAGAGGTCAAGAAAGCCAGCCCGTCCAAGGGCTTGATCCGCGAAGATTTCGATCCCGCGACCTTGGCCAAGGCCTATGAGGACGGCGGCGCGACCTGTTTGTCCGTTCTGACCGACACCCCCAGCTTCCAAGGGGCCAAGGAGTTCTTGGTTCAGGCGCGAGAGGCCACCAACCTGCCCGCCCTGCGCAAGGACTTCATGTACGACACCTATCAGGTCGCCGAAGCCCGCGCTTTGGGGGCGGACTGCATTCTGATCATCATGGCCTCGGTCGAGGATTCGCTGGCCCAAGAGCTGGAAGATGCGGCATTCGGTTGGGGCATGTCCGTTCTGATCGAGGTCCACGACCAAGAGGAACTGGAGCGCGCGACCAAGCTGAAATCGCCGCTGATGGGGATCAACAACCGCAATCTCAAGACCTTTGAGACCACGCTAGAAACGACCAAGACGCTGGCGAAACTGGTCCCCGAGGATCGATTGATCGTGTCTGAGTCGGGCCTGTTCACCCCCGCCGATCTGGCCGAGATTGCCCGCTATGGCTCGCGCACCTTCCTGATCGGCGAGAGCCTGATGCGTCAGGACGATGTCGCTCAGGCGACCCGTGACCTGCTGGCGAACCCGCTGACCTCGGGCGCGCTGTAATGACCGGCCTGACCCATTTCGACGCCGAGGGGCAGGCCCACATGGTTGACGTGTCCGAAAAGGCCGTCACCAGCCGGATCGCAACGGCCAAAGGCTGGGTCCGCATGGCCCCCGCCACCATGGAGATGATCGCCGAGGGCGGCGCCAAGAAAGGCGACGTTCTGGGGGTGGCGCGTTTGGCGGGGATCATGGGCTGCAAAAAGACGCCGGAACTGATCCCTCTGTGCCATCCGCTGCCCATCACTAAGGTATCCGTCGATCTGGAAATCGATGCGGATCTGCCCGGCGTGCAGATCACCGCGACCGTGAAAACCACCGGCCAGACCGGCGTCGAGATGGAGGCGTTGACCGCTGTCAGCACCACCGCCCTGACGGTCTATGACATGGTCAAAGCGGTCGATAAGTACATGGAAATCGGCGGCATTCGCGTGACGCTCAAGGACGGCGGCAAGTCCGGAAGGATCGAAGCGGAATGATCTCTGTCGCAGAGGCGCTGTCGCGGTTGTTCGCACTGGTTCAGCCTCTGTCGGCTGAGACGGTTCCGTTGGCGTCATGCGGTGGGCGCGTGTTGGCCGAGACGGTCTATGCGCAGCGCACCCAGCCGCCCTTTGCCGCGTCGGCGATGGATGGCTATGCGGTGGCGGGCGATGTGGCCTCGGGCGACGTGTTCACCGTGATCGGAGAGGCCGCAGCGGGCCACGCGTTTGACGACGTCGTGGGGCGCGGTCAGGCGGTGCGGATCTTTACTGGCGCACCCATTCCCAGCGGCGCGACCCGTGTGGTGATCCAAGAAGACGTTGAGCGGTCTGGCGACACGATTACCCTGCAGGACAATCTGGACAGCGGTGGGCACATTCGCCCCGCTGGCGGGGATTTCGCGGCGGGTGATCCGATGGACGCGCCGGTGCGGTTGAGCCCTGCGCATATCGCTTTGGCGGCGGCAATGAACATCCCTGCCCTGCCCGTCCGGCGGCGCCCCATCGTGGCGATCATGGCCACGGGTGACGAGCTGTGCATGCCGGGCGAAGACCCTGCGGCGGACCAGATCATTGCGTCGAATAACTTTGGCCTGAAAGCGATGCTTGAGGCGCGCGGCGCCGAGGTGCGGATGTTGCCCATCGCCCGCGATGCCGAGGATGCCCTGCGTCTGGGTTTTCAGCTGGCCAAGGGCGCGGACATGATTGTGACCATCGGCGGAGCCTCGGTCGGGGATCACGATCTGGTCGGTCCCGTGGCCCGCGACATGGGCATGGAGACAAGTTTCTATAAAATCGCCATGCGTCCGGGCAAGCCGCTGATGGCGGGCAAGTTGGGCGATCAGGTGATGGTCGGCCTGCCCGGAAATCCGGTGTCGGCGCTGGTCTGCGGGCAGCTGTTCCTGTGTCCGATGGTCGATGTGATGCTGGGTCTGCCTGCTCGCGCACCCGCACGGCGCACGGCGGTTCTGGCGGCTGATCTGGGCCAGAATGGCCCGCGTGAATATTACATGCGGGCGGTTGTGGTGGACGGTCAGATCACGGCGGCGGGTTCGCAGGATTCGTCTCTGCTGACCGTGTTGGCGGGTGCGAATGCGCTGTTGATCCGGCCCGTGGGCGACGGTCCCCGCGCGGCGGGCGAAACCGTGGAATACATTGCAATTTAAGCAATCCCGTTGACACAAAACGGGAACATCGGTAGAACAAACCCGAGATATTGAGCATCACGGGGCGGAACATGCTGACGAAGAAGCAGAAGGATTTGCTGGAATTCATCCACAAGCGGGTGCAGCGCGATGGCGTGCCGCCCTCGTTCGACGAGATGAAAGAGGCGCTGGATCTGCGGTCGAAATCGGGCATCCACCGGTTGATTACGGCTTTGGAAGAGCGCGGTTTCATTCGCCGCATGGCACACCGCGCGCGGGCGATTGAAATCGTGAAGCTGCCCGATGCGATGGGCGGCTTTGTCCCGCAGGTCATCGAGGGCGACAAGCCCAAAGCTGCAGCCCCTGCCCCAGCACTGAAGGGGATTCCTGTGGAACGCGGCGATGTGGCCGAACTGCCCTTGATGGGCCGGATTGCCGCTGGTGTTCCGATCGAGGCGATTGGCGATGGTGATACCAGCGTCGCGGTACCTGGAATGATGCTGCGAGGCCGTGGGAACCACTATGCTTTGGAGGTCCGCGGGGACTCGATGATCGAAGCAGGCATCAACGACGGCGATCTGGTGATCATTCTCGAGACCGAAGATGCAAAGAACGGCGATATCGTCGTGGCGCAAGTCGAGGGGTATGAAGCGACCCTGAAGACCTACCGCAAGAACGGGTCGTCGATTGCGCTGGAAGCTGCGAACCCCGCTTATGAAAGCCGCGTGTTCCGTGAGGGTCAGGTCGAGGTGCAGGGTCGCTTGGTCGGCTTGATCCGCAGCTACTGAGCTTCTCGATCGGCCAGTGTGTTCCAGATTCGCTGGCCGGTGATCTCTTTGGCCGAGGTGATCAGGAGTTCGTCGTTCTCGAAACGGAATGACAAGGCGTCTGAGTTTCGGAGGTCTTCGGGGGTTGTTAAACGGCACCCGTCTGATGCGAGGTTCGGATCGAGAGTCTGATCGGATATGACCCAAGTTTTGCCTTGGCAGCCTGCAAAGTCGCGGGCTTGTTTTTTGCCTTTGATGTGATGGATCGTCCAGTCGCCTGCGCGCCAGATTTTCCCGTCGCTGCGCTGCTGCCACCCGAGGCGCGTTGCCGCCTCTTCTTGGGTCGCTGCGTCCCCGTCATTCTCAAGCCAGACAGATGCGACGAAAGCTGCGCCTTTGGGTTGGCTGAGGACACGGCCTTGGCCGGAGGAAATGCCGACGAGCTTTCCGTCGTCGGACACCAGCCCTTGGGGCCGCGGGGATTGGTACCAGAGGACAGAAGCGAGACATAGAATGATGGCTCCGACGATGCGCCCCCAGCCGCGCCAGAGGGTTAGGATCAAGGCTCCGGCGGTGAGAAGTATAAACGCCGAAGCAGCGGGCGTTTTGACAGGCGTGACCGCATTGGGCCATTCGGAGACGGTTGTTGCCACGGTGGTGATCCAGTCGATGCCGAGGCCCATGACCGCAAGGGCAGGCTCTTCGAAACCAAAAGGCATGAGGGCTGCGCCGACGAGGCCTGCGGGCATGACGACCGTACCCATGAGAGGGGTCGCAAGCAGGTTGGCGATTAGCCCGTAGTCCGACAGCCGATTGAAATGCGCGGCGGCGAAAGGGGCGGTGGCCAGTCCTGCAATCATGGAAGAGAAGACGGTGATCGTGATGGCTTGGAGCCAGCGCTGTTTGATCCGCGAGATGTGGGGGCTGATCAGGTCGAAGCCTGCGATGAGGCCCGTGGTCGCGGCGAAGGACATTTGGAAACCCGGGCCGGTTAGGGCGTGGGGTTGGAGCACCAATAGGACGAGCGCGGCGGTCGCGACGGAGCGGAGACTGAAGACTTGGCGGTCGGCGAGCACCGCGCAAAGGCCGACGGCCACCATGACGAAGGCGCGCTGGGTGGCCACGCTTGCGCCCGAAAGCGCGAGGTAGGTGGCGGCGCAAATTAGGGCGATGATCGCGGCGATTTTCTTGGTCGGGTGATAGAGCGCGATGCGCGGGATCAGGGAGAGTGTGCGCCGCGTGGCCGAATAAACGAGGCCCGCGAGAAGGCCCATGTGTAGACCCGAAATTGCCAAGAGGTGCGCGAGGTTGCTGTCGCGGAGGGCTTGGACCGTTTCGGGGCGAACGCCGGAACGGTCGCCCGCCAAGAGGGCGGCGGCGATGTCGCCGGTCTCGGACGGGAGGGCGGCGCGGATGCGGGCGACGAAGGCTTGGCGCAGGCGCATGAGGGACAGGTCGTGTGGGGCGGGGTCTAAGAGCAGAACGGGGGTTTTGGTGTAGCCGACCGCGCCGAGGCGTTGGTACCACGCGTGGCGGCGGAAATCGAAGCCGCCCGGTTCGGCGGGGCCGGATGGGGGCGAGAGGTGCGCGGTCAGAAGGACGGTGTCGCCCATCGCGGGTGGCGTCCCTTGGTCATAGAGAGCGACGCGAACACGGGCGGGCGCGATGCGGCGGTCGAGGCGGACTTGGTCTAGGGTGGCGCGGATCGCTCCGGACGCAGCACGGTCGAGCAGGATGACGCGGCCTTGGACCGGGCCGTAGTACCGGCTGGACAGCACGGGCGCGGTGTGGCGGAGGGCTTCGGTCGCGGCCAGAACGTAGCCGCCCATGATTAGGCCGAGCCCGATGACCAATGGGCCGAGGTAGACGCCAAGCCAGCGCCCGCCGATCACCATCGGCGCGGCGGGCACCCCCAATGCCCAGAGCAACCAGAGCGCCGGTTCGCTGCGGGCGTTGAAATACAGACCGATCCCAAGGCCGAGGCACACAGGGGCCCAGAGAAACAGCGCCTCTTGCTGTTTCAGCCATTCATCGCGGATTGCCGTAGGTGCGCGCACTCTTGCCACCCAAATATGGGGTCGATAGACACATGCCGAACGCTGCACGAACTTTCCTAAGCAAAGGTAAATCCTGTCATGACCTCCGCCGTCGTCACCCGTTTTGCACCCTCGCCCACCGGCTACCTGCACATCGGCGGGGCCAGAACCGCCCTGTTCAACTGGCTCTATGCCCGTGGCCGCGGGGGCAAGTTCCTGCTGCGGATCGAGGATACGGACCGCGAACGCTCGACCCCCGAGGCGACCGCCGCCATCCTGAAGGGGCTGAATTGGCTGGGTCTGGACCACGATGGCGAGGCGATCAGCCAGTTCGAACGCGCCGACCGTCACCGCGAAGTGGCGCTGGAGCTGCTGAACGCGGGCAAGGCGTACAAGTGCTTTAGCACGCAGGATGAAATTCAGGCCTTCCGCGATGCGGCCAAGGAAGAGGGCCGCAGCACCCTGTTCCAGAGCCCTTGGCGCGATGCCGATCCCAGCACCTACCCCGACGCGCCCTATGCGGTCCGCCTGAAGACCGAGACCGAAGGCACCACCGTCATCGAGGACGAAGTGCAGGGCACCGTGAAGATCCGCAATGACCAACTGGACGACATGATCCTTCTGCGCTCGGATGGCAGCCCCGTTTACATGTTGGCCGTGGTTGTCGACGACTACGACATGGGCGTCACCCACGTGATCCGCGGGGATGACCACCTGAACAACGCGGCGCGCCAGATGGGCATCTATACCGCGATGGGTTGGCCCCTGCCCGTCTACGCCCACATCCCGCTGATCCACGGCCCCGATGGCAAGAAGCTGTCCAAGCGCCACGGCGCCTTGGGTGTCGAGGAATATCAGGCCATGGGCTACCCTGCCGCGGGCATGCGCAACTACCTCGCGCGTCTAGGCTGGAGCCACGGGGACGACGAATTCTTCTCGGATGCGCAGGCCAAAGAGTGGTTCGATCTCAAGGGGATCGGCAAATCACCCGCCCGTCTGGACTTCAAAAAGCTGGAGAATCTGTGCGGTCAGCACATCGCTGTGGCCGACGATGCTGCGCTGCTTGCTGAAATTGAGGCATTTTTTGGCGCGACCAATCAGCCCGCCCTTTCTCCCGAGAAAAAAGAACTGTTACAAAATGCTCTTTTCTGCCTGAAGGATCGTGCAAAAACCTTCCCGGAACTCATTGAAAAGGCTGCATTTGTTTTTGCGGATCGCCCCATCCAGCCTGACGAAAAAGCGGCAAAGAACCTCGATACGGTATCCCGTGGTATACTGTCAGAATTGACGCCGCACCTGCAAAATGCTAGCTGGACGCGTGACGCGTTGGAGGAGGTTCTGAACCAGTTTGCCGAGGCTCGCGGGCTTAAATTTGGCAAAATGGCCGGTCCTTTGCGGGCAGCCCTGTCGGGCCGTTCCGTTACCCCTAGCGTTTTCGACATGATGATTGTCCTCGGGCAAGAGGAAACTCTGGCCCGCTTTAACGATGCAGCAAACGGCTAGGCCGTACATAAGCTGGCAATACCAACCCTTCCCGGCCTCCACTGGCCGGAAAAAGGGACTAGATAATAGCGTACCCTGGCCGGAATTTCCGGCCGCCGGGAGGTAGCCCCGGACCCGTTCCGAGGGCCTTTCAAGAGGAATGACGATGGCTGATACTAACAAGACCGCGAAGCTGACGATTGGTGAGAACACCTACGATCTGCCGATCCACTCGCCGAGCGTGGGCCCTGACGTGCTCGATATCCGCAAGCTGTACGCTCAGGCAGGTGTCTTTACCTACGACCCGGGTTTCACCTCGACCGCAGCCTGTGACAGCACCATCACCTACATCGACGGCGACAAAGGCGAGCTGCTGCACCGCGGTTATCCCATCGACCAGCTGGCCGGAAAATCGCACTACCTCGAGGTCTGCTTCCTGCTGCTCTACGGCTATCTGCCCACCGCAGCCGAACTGGAGAAGTTCGAGACCACGATCACCCGTCACACGATGATCCACGAGCAGATGCACAACTTCTTCCGTGGTTTCCGTCGCGACGCGCACCCCATGGCAACCATGGTGGGTGTGGTTGGCGCCATGTCGGCGTTCTACCATGACTCGACCGATATCGCGGACCCCCGCCAGCGCGAGATCGCTTCGCACCGCCTGATCGCCAAGATGCCCACCATCGCGGCAATGGCGTACAAGTACTCGATCGGTCAGCCCTTCGTGTATCCGCGCAACGATCTGGATTACGCGTCGAACTTCCTGCACATGTGCTTTGCCGTGCCTGCAGAAGAGTACCACGTAGACCCGATCCTCGCCCGCGCTATGGACCGCATCTTTACCCTGCACGCGGACCACGAGCAGAACGCGTCGACTTCGACCGTGCGTCTGGCGTCGTCCTCGGGTGCGAACCCGTTCGCATGTATCGCGGCTGGCATCGCCTGCCTCTGGGGCCCCGCACACGGCGGCGCAAACCAGGCATGTCTGGAAATGCTCAAGGAAATCGGCACCCCCGATCGCATCCCCGAGTACATCGCCCGCGCGAAAGACAAGAACGATCCGTTCCGTCTGATGGGCTTTGGCCACCGCGTCTACAAGAACTTCGACCCCCGCGCGACCGTGATGAAGCAGTCGGCTGACGAAGTTCTGGAACTGCTGGGTGTCGAGAACAACCCGATCCTCGCGACCGCCAAGGAACTGGAGCAAGCGGCTCTGGCAGACCCCTACTTCGCAGAGAAGAAGCTGTTCCCGAACGTCGACTTCTACTCGGGCATCATCCTCGAGGCGATGGGCTTCCCGACCTCGATGTTCACCCCGATCTTCGCGATGTCGCGCACCGTGGGCTGGATTTCGCAGTGGAAAGAGCAGCTGTCGGATCCGCAGATGAAAATCGGCCGTCCCCGTCAGCTGTACCTCGGCGAAACCTCGCGCGATTACATCGACATCGAAGAGCGCTAATCGCGCTCTTCCCCCCAGACAAAAAGAAAGCCGCCCGTTTCGGGGCGGCTTTTTTCATGGGCAGCGGATGGATCAAGCGCTGAGGCTCTCCAGACCGATGGCCGAGGCCAGATCGTACCCGTCCGGCAGAGCCTGATTGATCTGGGCAAAGGCAACGCCATCCAGATAGATCATCGTGCCCTGTCCATCGTCATCGAGCACCGTGGTGACAACAGGGGCCACATCGCCCTCGTACTTGATCATCAGGACGTCTTCGGTTGGCTCGAAAGCACGCAGGGTGATAATCTCGTCGCTATCAGCCGTTTCGACCAGCACCAAGGCATCCTCTCCGTCGCGGCCGTCGATCGTGTCCCCGCCACCGGCAATAAAAAAATCCTGACCGGGTCCGCCTTTGATCAGGTCGTTGCCCTCGGTCGAGATTGTGTCCTCGCCGAAGCGCACATCAAGGTAGGTCTCAGAGCCCGACACGACAAAATCAGCATAGGTCAACGTTCCACCGACGCCATTGAGCAAGTCGTTCCCGGTTGCCCCAAAGAGCGTGTCATCGCCCTCTCCGCCATCCAAAACGTCAGAGCCGCTCTCGCCTTCGAGATAGTCGTCACCGGCTTCGCCTAGAGCGATGTCATCGTCAGCGCCGCCAACGAATGTGTCGTTGCCATCGCCAGCGACCATGAGGTCATCGCCGCTCTGCCCATAGAAGCTTTCATCCTGCTCAGAGCCCATATAGGCGTCATTTTGAGGCGAGCCCCAGACTCGGCCAACGTCCCCCTCTTCAGGAGAGGAGAAGATGCCCGAGACGACCACGTGGTCGAGGGTAAAGCTCTCGTCCGCACCCTCAAGGCGCATGACCAAGGTTTCGCCGTCCAGAAGCTCGGCATAGCCGTCTTCGTAATTGATCGACAAATCGGGCGTGACATTCGAATTCAGAGTGTATTCGACCATGTCGGTCGACGCGTCAAAATCACCGACAATCGCGGGCTGGTTCGCTTCCAACATGTGCTCGCGCAGAACCACGAAGGTGTCAGAGCCCTCGCCGCCATAGCCTGTGTCGCCACCGCCCATCAGCAAGCTGTCATCACCCTCATCGCCGTAAAGGATATCTGCACTGCTGGCGTCAGCATCGGTGAAATAGGCAATCGCTGCGTTCCAATCAAACGGCCCAGTGCGCAGCTGTTCGTCGTCAAAGAAGGAGCCCTGATCGAAGTTCCCGGCACTGACGATGGTGTCATCGCCACCCTCGCCATAGAAGGTATTCTTGAACGAGGTATCGATCAGAACGTCTTCGCCGTCTCCGCCCCAGAGGGTGTCGCGTCCACCGCCGCCGAGCAGCGTGTCATTCTGTCCATCGCCGTAAAGCGCATCATCGCCGCCAGCACCGTACAGCAGGTCATCGGCGCGCCCACCAGCGACAAGGTCATCGCCTTGCCCACCGTTGACGCTGTCCTCCCATTCCTCGCCAGCGAGCATATCATCGCCACTTCCGCCAAGAAGCAGATCGCCCCCTTTGCCACCCACGAGGCTATCGTTGCCGTCACCGCCTCTGAGTTCATCCGAAGCATCGGTCCCGGAGAGGTACTCATCCAGAGATACAGACACGGTGTCCTCTCCCTCGGTCAGGTCCTCTTCTTCGGTCTGGTCTTCGTTGTCGGTCTGATCTTCACCATCGGACGTGTCGGTCTCAGTTTCGACGTCGGGCGCTTCTGCTTGCACCTGATCGTCTGAATCGTCGTCTGAATCGCTATCCACATCGTCATCAATGAATGCCGCATAGGCGCCATAGCTCGCCAGTAGCGAGAAGAGCATAATTCCAATCATTACTTCGCACCAAAATCTTGAGCGCCTTAAACCGACGCTTTCACTTCAAAAGACGGGGAAAATCCCGCCTGACCCGGCTCAAGATTTTGGCAACTTTGTGGCAAATGCAAGTGAGATTTTCATATTGCCTTGCAATTTTGGAACGAGGAAGGAAAGGAAAATCCTCTTAGATCATTGATTTTAAATGAATTAACCAATTATAGAAATGTAGCCTGAGTAAAATTGTACTCCACTCAGGCTTCCATTCATTATTTCCGTATTCAGGTCAACGCCCCTCATAAGAGGCCGGTCGTTTCTCGAGAAAGGCTAATACGCCTTCTTTGAAATCACGGGTTCCGCCGCAGGTGCCTTGGAGTTGGGCTTCGAGCAGGAGCTGCTGTTCCAGATTATTGTCCCAGCTGCCGCGGAGCGAGGCTTTGATGTGCTGATAGGCGATGGACGGACCACTGGCCAGTTTTGCCGCGCGGGCGCGCCAGTGGGCGTCGAAATCGGCGTCGGGGATAGCCTCCCAGATCATGCCCCAGTCATCGGCTTGGCGGGCGGTGATCGGCTCGGCGAACAGGGCCGCGCCCATGGCTTTGGCCGCACCCATCTGGCGGGGCAACCAGTAGGTGCCGCCCGCGTCGGGGATCAGACCGATACGGGCAAAGGCCTGCAGGAACACAGCGCTTTCGGTGGCGATTACCACGTCCGCGGCGAGCGCGAGGTTGGCCCCTGCCCCAGCAGCCGTGCCGTTCACAGCGCAGATGGTCGGGACGGGGCAGTCATAGATAGCCTGCAGCATCGGCACGTATTCGTCGCGCAGCACACGCTCCAGGTCCAGGGCGTTCAGGTTGCCCGCGTCGGACAGGTCCTGCCCCGAGCAAAAGGCCTTGCCCGCGCCTGTCATGACCAGAACGCGCGCATTCTTGCCCGCGTCCTTGACCGCTTCGAGGATCTCGGCGCGCATCTGCGAGGACAGCGCGTTCATCACGTCCGGACGGTTCAGGGTCAGGACCGCGATGTTGTCCGCAATCTCGTAACGGATGGTCTGGAATTGCATGAAAGGCCTCCTCTGCTCTCTGGCCCGCATCAAAGCGGAAAGCCCGAGAGCAGAAAAGAAAAACCCAGCGTCAGTCCTTGAGGATTTCGCTCAGGCGCGCTTCTTCGTCCGCGCTCAGGCGGTCTTCGGTCGCGGGTTTGGCTGTGGCGCGGCCGCGCAGGTAAAAGAAGGCAAGGATCAGGGCGATGACCGCCATGAGCGGACCCGCCAGCCACAGCACGATATTCGAGCCGCGCGTCGTCGGGTTCAGCAGGACATATTCGCCATAGCGGTCGACCACGTAATCCACGACCTCTTCGTTCGTGTCCCCTTCGAGCAGGCGTTCACGGACCAAGAGGCGCAGGTCGCGGGCCAGTTCGGCGTTCGATTCGTCGATGCTTTCGTTGCGGCAAACCAAACATCGCAGACCGGCCGAGATGTCCCGCGCCCGCTGTTCCATCGCGGGATCGGGCAGCACTTCGTCCGGTTGGACGGCGTAGGCAAAGGGCGCCGACAGGATGAGCGCCAAGGCAAGGATCAGGCGTTTCATTCTGCGGGCACTCCTTGGGTGGGCGCTTTGCGGGCGCCAGCGGCAACGCGGTAACGGCGGTCCGACAGGCTGAGCACACCGCCCACTGCCATGATGATCGAGCCGAGCCAGATCCAGTTCGCCAGCGGCTTGATATAGGTGCGCACGGCCCAACCGCCGTCGGACTGCGGATCGCCGATCACGACATAGACGTCGCGCAGCAGACCACCGTCGATGGCCGCTTCGGTCGTGGGCATCTTCGCCACAGGATAGATGCGCTTTTCAGGGTGGAGGGTCGAGATCACATTGCCGTTCTTGGACAGGGTGAAATCGCCCATGGTCGAGATGTAGTTCGGGCCTTTGACCTCTTCGACGCTGTTCAGAACCAGCGTGTAGGCGCCGACGTCAAAGGGCTCGCCCGTCTGAACGGTACGAATGTCCTCTTGCTGCCACGCCATCAGACCCGAGATGCCGATAAAGGTAATGCCGAGGCCTGCATGGGCGACCGCTTTGCCCCAGTCTGCACGGGGCATACGGGTCAGACGGCCAAGGCGATTGTCGCCGCGGCCGGTACGGCTCCACAGATCAATCGCGGCGCCGGCGACCATCCATGTCCCCAGCAGCAGGCCAATGGGACCAAGAGCGGTTTTGCCGGTTTGCAGCGCGTAGGCCAGAGCAGCGATCGCCACGGCCAGCACCAGTGCGGGCACCAGATGGCGACCAACGCGGCCCAGATTGCCGCGTTTCCACGGCAGCATGGACCCGAGCGGCAGGATCAGACCCAAGACCACCATGAAGGGCGTGAAGGCCATGTTAAAAAACGGTGCCCCGACCGACAGTTTGCGGTCAAAGAACATCTCGGCCACCAGCGGCCAGATAGTGCCGATGAACACCACAAACGCCGCCACAGCGAGCAAGATGTTGTTGGCTACCAGCGCGCTTTCGCGGCTGACCATGCCAAAGACGCCCTTCGCCTCCATCACATTGGCGCGGGCGGCGAACAGGGTCAGCGCACCGCCCATGAAGAACGCGAGGATGAACAGGATGAAGACACCGCGCTCGGGGTCATTGGCGAATGCATGGACCGAGGTCAGCACACCCGAGCGAACGATGAAAGTGCCGATCAACGAGAAGCCGAAGGCGAGGATGGCCAGCAGGATGGTCCAGCTTTTCAGAGCTTCGCGCTTTTCCACCACGATGGCCGAATGCAGGAGCGCTGCGCCGATGAGCCACGGCATGAAGCTGGCGTTTTCCACGGGATCCCAGAACCAGAAACCGCCCCAACCCAGCTCGTAATAGGCCCACCAAGAGCCCAGCGCGATGCCGATGGTCAGGAAGACCCAAGCGGCCAAAGTCCAAGGACGCACCCAGCGGGCCCACGCGGCGTCCACGCGCCCTTCGATCAACGCGGCGACGGCAAAGCTGAAGGCCATGCTCAGCCCAACATAGCCCAGATACAGGAACGGCGGGTGGAAGGCCAAACCGGGGTCCTGAAGAAGCGGGTTCAGGTCCTGCCCGTCAAAGGGCGGGACCGCGAGGCGCAGGAAGGGGTTCGAGGTAAAGATGATAAAGGCGAAGAACGCCACAGAGATCGCCGACTGCACGGCCAGCACGCGGGCCTTGAGCGTCGGCGGCAACTGCCCGCCAAACCATGCAGCACAGGCGCCGAACAAGGTCAGGATCAGCACCCAAAGTAGCATCGACCCCTCGTGGTTGCCCCAGACGCCGCTGATTTTATACAGCATCGGCTTGGCCGAATGGCTGTTCAGCACCACAAGGCGCAGGCTGAAATCCGAGGTCACGAAGGCATGGGTAAGTGCCGCAAAAGACGCAGCCGTCAGCAGAAATTGCGCAACGGCGGCGGGTTCAGCCACGGCCATCCAGCCGTGCCAGCGTTTATGGGCGCCAATCAGCGGAACGATTGCCTGAACGATGGCAACCAGAAAGGCGAGGATAAGGGCGAAGTGTCCGAGCTCTGTAATCATGCGCGGATATTAGGCATTTGAAGTCTCGGGGCCAATCACAATCAGCCCCGACTTAGGTTCACTTTGTCGCGGGCCCGTGATCTGCCAGAGTGCGCCATTCCGCGAGCGCCGGATTGTCCGATTTGGCCGCACTTTCGATCGCTTGGATTTGCTGGACGACCTGAGGGACACGGGCTGCGCTGTTCATCATATCACGCTGAAACGACTGGGTTTTCGCTTGATGCCGCGCGCCAAAGTAGAAGCTGACCACAACGCCCATCAGCCACCAGAGCGGCTCCGGGATCAGCGCCAGCCCCTGCATTCGCGCCGCGAACCAAACGGGATCGTGCATCGCCATGCCGAACAGCCCCAGCACCGACAACGCCAGCATGGGGCGCGGCAGGCGGTTCAGTCCATCGACAAACCCGTCAAACCAGCTCTGACGCGGTCGCGCGTATTCGGCAGCCAGTTGTTCAAGCGCAGCGGACTGCATTTGCACCGCTCTCTGGCCCGAGGCCTCTGCGTTCTCTCGCCAAACGTGGGCGGTGTCGGCGATCACGTTGCGGCCTCCGAACAGAAGGTCCATCGCTTTCCACATCACCCCCATGAGGCCACCCGCGCGGCGTGGTCCGCGTCCGTCAGGTGGTAGCGGGGCGAGATGAACTCCTCGGCGCGGGCGATCCAGCCGCCTTTTCCCCCGTCGCGGCGGCGGGCGTATTTGCGGCTGGCCGGGCGTTGGTCTGCGAGGCGGTAATAGTAGTTGCGGCGGGCGATTCCGTATGCGTCACGCAGGTGGCTGGCGGAGACTGCCGCTGCCGCGTGGCAGGCCGCGACTGTGATCGGGCCAATGACGCCGTCGGCCTGCAGGCCGTGGCCCATCTGGGTCAGCAGACGTTGCAGAACCTTGATCGCGTTGGCCCCTGCATTGACGTACATGTCGAACACGGTGTCATGCAGCACGTCCGGCAACTGGTCGATGCGCGGTTTCAGATAGTAGTGATCGAGGAAAATCTGCACGGCCTGATCGCAGGTCAGCGCTCGCACATCGGCTGTATCCACGCGCCCATCTCCGGTCAGGTCGAGCCCCAGCCGCTGCATCGTCCCGATGGTCACGCCGTGATTGGTCGCGCCGCCCGGATCGTCGGGATCATTCACATAGCCGCCTTCGCGCGCGACGATGTCCCAAGCCATTTTCGTAATTTTGTCCATTCGAACCCCCGAATGCTGTTTCGGGGGCCAAGGATTATGAACAGCCGTTAACTGCTGGTGTCTTCACCGTCCGGATCACGGTAAACGCCCTGCTCTTTCAAGGCATCCGTGACCTCTTTGGGCATGTAGCTTTCGTCGTGCTTGGCGAGGATTTCAGAGGCCTCAAACACGCCGTTGATGTAACGGCCCGTGCCGACCATGCCTTGGTTCTCGCCGAACAGATCGGGCAGAACGCCAGTGTAGACAACGGGAACCGTCGCGCCGCCATCGGTCACGGCAAAGCTGATGGTCTCGCCCTCGCCGCGCTTCAGGCTGCCCTCTTCGACCAGACCGCCGATGCGGAAGGTTTCGTTGGGCGCAGGCGGCTCGGCCACGATCTGGCTCGGCGCGCGGAAGAAGTTGATGCCGTCGCGCATCGCATAGCCGATCAGGCCGGTGGACACGACGAGTGCCACGACCGCAACTGCGATCACTTGAATGCGACGTGTCTTTTTCAGCGACTTCATCCGAACCTCCTCCGAATATTCGTGTTTCGAAATATATGCGGAAGCGCCGCAAGGTCCAAGCCCCTGCGGCGCGATGTCATTACGGGAAGCAAGGCGCCAGCATCAGGCCGGTGGTTTCCTCGATCCCAAGCATCAGGTTGGCGTTCTGCAGCGCCTGTCCGCTGGAGCCTTTGGTCAGGTTGTCCAGCGCGGCGACCACGATGGCGCGGCCTTCGATCCGGTCTGCAACCACGCCGATATGGCAGAAGTTCGAGCCGCGGATGTGACGGGTCGAGGGCAGCTCTTTGAAGCGCAGAACCTCGATAAAGGGCTCGTCCTTATAGGCCGCTGCCAGCGTCTCGTGGATTTTGGCCGCGTCGCCGTGGACATAGCTGGTCGCCAGAATGCCGCGGTTGGCGGGAACCAAGTGGGGGGTGAACTGGATCTTTACCGGACGGCCCGCGATGGCCGAGAATTCCTGATCGAACTCACCAAGGTGACGGTGGGTGCCGCCAGCGGAATAGGCGTGATAGCCCTCGGACAATTCAGCGTGCAGCAGGTTCTCTTTCAGAGAGCGGCCCGCGCCGGACACTGCGCATTTCAGGTCCAGAATGATGTTGTCCAGATCAATGACGCCAGCGGCGATCAGCGGGCGCAGCACGTACTGGCCGGTGGCCGCGTTACAGCCGGTGCCAGCGACCAGACGGGCGTTCTTGATGTCGTCGCGGTAGAATTCGGTCAGGCCATACACGGCCTCTTTCTGCATCTCGACCGCAGCGTGGGGGTTGCCATACCACTTCTCGTAGTCCGCAGGATCGCGCAGACGGAAGTCCGCGGACAGGTCCACGATCTTCAGCGTTTTGGGCAGCTTGCTGATGACCTCTTGGCTGGTCTTGTGCGGCAGGGCGCAGAAGCACAGGTCAATCTGGCTAAAATCGATCTCGTCCATGGTGACAAGCGGCGGCAGGTTCAGATGGCGCAGGTGCGGGAAGACCTGCGCGATGGTCTGACCGGCCTTGGAGTTCGCGCCCAGAGCCGCGATCTCGATCTCGGGGTGGGTGGCGATCAGGCGGATCAGCTCTGCCCCGGTATAGCCCGAGGCGCCAATGATGGCGACTTTGTAGGACATGATACTATCCCTTTATTTCAAACGGTTATCACGCAGAACGAAACTTGATTTCGCGGCGCAGGAACTGGGTGGCGCGGGCAGACACCTTGGCAGGATTGCCCGAGGTGAGGAACATGCTCTCTGTCCCCTTGCCCAGCATTTCAGGGCGGCGCTCCAGATAGTCGGCAAGGCTCTCGGCCACGAGGTTGGCTTGACTATACACTTCCACATCTGGTCCCAAAGCGTCCTGAAAGGTGCTTTCCATCAAAGGATAGTGAGTGCAGCCAAGGATCGCCGCTTCGGGCTTGGGCATCTTGCGCTTCAGTGCATCCACATGGCTGCGCACCAATGCTTCGGCGAGGATCATGTCGCCCTCTTCGATCGCATCGACCACACCGCCACAGGCTTGGGCTTCGACATCCACACCGATTGCGCGGAACGCTAGTTCGCGCTGGAAGGCACGGCTGGAGACGGTCGCGGGCGTCGCGAACAGAGCCACGTGCTGAACCTTGACCTGACGCGGCGGGCTGTTGTCGCCCCACTGGCGTTCGGTCAGCGCCTCGATCAAGGGCACGAAGACCCCGAGACAGCGCTTGTCGGTGGGCAGGAAGCTCTCTTGCATGCGGCGCAGGGCGGCGGCGCTGGCGGTGTTACAAGCGATGATGACCAGATCGACGCCCTCTTCCCACATGCGGGTCACCGCTTTGGTGGTCAGATCGTAGATGTCGTCTGCATCGCGCACCCCGTATGGTGCGTGTGCGTTATCCCCGAAATAGACCAGCGGTACGTCGGGCAAACGGCGGCTGACGGCATCCAGCACGGTCAGTCCTCCCAGACCCGAGTCGAAAATCCCTACTGCCATCTGCCCTAGCCTTTGTGTTTTTCTTCAAACTCGAAGCCATAATCATACGATGCGTATGGCTTTGGCGAGAGGGCATAGGTGCTTTTTCGCAGGAAATCCATCATCTCTCGCGTGTCCTTCGACCTCTTGGCAATCTCGGTGGGGTCGATGGGTTGGCCGATGACGACGCGGACAGGGGTACCGACGCGGGCACGGAACTCCTTGATCAAGAGGCCCATGCGCAGGGTGTAGTGCAGATGGCTGGCCAGTTGGAACATGCGGCTGTTGTGACCGTCAAAGTAGATCGGGACCACGGTCGCATTGGATTTCGCCACCATTTTCGCTGTGAAACTGCGCCAACCGGGGTCCATGGGCCGCGAGAACGGCTTGGCAGAGGTGGACACTGTGCCCCCCGGAAAGACACCGATCGCCCCGCCCTCGTTCAGATAATTCAGCGCATTTTTGCGGGTTTCGAGGTTCAGTTTGACCGCCTCTTTCGTCTCGTCAAAGGCGATGGGCAGGATCACGCGGTTCAGGTCTGCGGCCTTGCGGAAAACCTGATGGGCCAGAATGCGGAAATCACCGCGGGTTTTCGAAAGGATGTGACCCATCATCAGCCCATCGAGGATGCCGTAAGGGTGATTGGCGATCAGGATCAGAGGGCCATCTTTGGGGATGTTGTCTAACGATCCGCCCATTACGTCCAACGACAACCGGTAGCGTTCGACCATGACCTCCCAGAAGTCGCGTCCAGAGGCGACCTCTTGTTCATACCCAAGTGCCTGCCGGATTAGACCCAGCCGGCCCGTGACGTTTTCCATGAGCCGAATCATGGCTGCCCCACCCCGCGATGCCGCAGAATGGGCGTAGCTGATTTCGCGGGCGACCTCTTTGCCCTTGGCCATGGTGTTCCTCCCGACAGATGTCGTTTCTGAACACAAATGCGCGCAGTCTGTCATCCATTTTCCGCGCGCATTTTTGTCATTCCGCCGCTTGCGCCAATTCGGGTCCACCAGAGCGGAAAGCCGCCAGAAGCTCTTCGCGTTTTGCGCGTGCTTTGGTGGCGTTGGCTTCTTTGACGGGCCCGAAGCCACGGATGTCCATTGGCAATCGTGCCAGAGCAATCGCGATATCGCGCGTGGCAGGCGTGATCTGCGCCAGCACCTCGTCCATGTCGCGCTCATACTCGCGGATCATGGCCCGCTCCATCTTGCGCTCTGCCGTGCGGCCAAAGGGATCGAATGGCGTGCCCCGCAGCGGACGCATCTTCACCAAAAGCCGCAGCCAGCGGTCCATGCCCGTGCTGAATTCCCGCTTCTTCGGGCGGCCATTCGCACCTTCTTTGGCAAGGATCGGTGGCGCGAGGTGATAGCTCATCTCAAAATCGCCATCGAACTCCTCTTCGGCCAGCTTGCGGGTTTGCAGCAGTAGGCGCGCGACCTCGTACTCGTCCTTGTAGGCAAGCAGTTTGTGATAGCCCTCGGCCACAGCAAGCTTCAGTTCGAGGTCGTCGATCCCGTCGAGCCGCTTGGTATAGCGGCGGGCCAGACGGGTGCCGCCGTAAGTGTGCAGATGGTCCGTCCGGTAGGCGATCTTGTCCTCTGGCGACTGGGGCAAGTTCACCTCGACGGGCGCACTCAGGGCAAAGGCCTCTTCGGGGTAGAGCACCGTCCACCGCCCAATCTCGAAGGCCCGCAGGTTGTTGTCGACGGCGGCGCCGTTGAGTCTGATTGCTTCGACCAGAGCATCTTGGGCAATCGGGATCAGCCCGCGCTGCCACGCCGCCCCGAGCAGGATCATGTTGGAATAGATGCTGTCCCCGAGCGTATTCTTGGCCAGGGTGCTAGCGTCGAACATCTGCACGCGCTCTTTCAGCCGCGCCTCTAGCGCCAGAGACAAGCGATCCGACGGCAGCTTGAACGACGGATCGCGGGTGAAGTCGCCTGTGACTGTGTCATGGCTGTTCACTACCGCGCCCGTCCGGTTCGCGCTGGTCAGGCCAAGGGTTTTCGCCCCCGCGCTGACCACCAGATCCCCGCCGATTAAGGCATCGCATTCACCCGTCGCCACGCGGATCGCACTGATGTCGTCGGGGGAATTGGCCAGGCGGCAATGGATGTGCACCGCACCGCCCTTTTGCGCCAGACCAGCCATCTCCATCATACCAGCGCCCAGACCCGCGATTTGCGCTGCCTGCGCCAATACAGCGCCAATGGTCACGACGCCCGTGCCACCAACGCCGGTGACAACGACGTTCCACGTGCCGTTGATGGTGGGTAACTCGGGCAAGGGCATGTCCGGCAGGTCCAGCGCCGTGGTCGCCTGCTTGCGCAGCTTGGCCCCTTTGAGCGTGACAAAGGACGGGCAAAAGCCGTCGAGGCAGCTGAAATCCTTGTTACAGGCGGATTGGTCGATGGCCCGCTTGCGGCCCAGTTCGGTCTCAACCGGCGTAATCGCTACGCAATTCGACTGCACCCCGCAATCACCGCAGCCCTCGCAGATGTCGGTGTTGATGAACACGCGCTGATCGGGATCGGGGAATTGGCCCCGCTTGCGGCGGCGGCGTTTTTCGGCGGCGCAGGTCTGGATGTAGATGATGGCCGAGACGCCCTCAATCTGCGCGCAGTCCTCTTGGACACGCGGCAGTTCGCTACGTTCGTGCATCTTCAGACCCTTGGGAAAGGCGTCCAGATCAACCTCTTCCTTGGGGTCATAGACCACCGCGATGTGCCCCACCCCCATGGCCCGCAATTCGCGGGCGATGCGCTGGGGGGACAGGCCGCCCTCGTTCGGCTGGCCGCCGGTCATCGCCACCGCGTCGTTATAGAGGATCTTGTAGGTGATGTTCGTCCCCGCCGCCAAAGCCGCGCGGATCGCCTGAACGCCCGAGTGGTTATACGTCCCGTCCCCGAGGTTCTGGAACACGTGTTTGCGGTTGCTAAAGGGCGCCTCGCCGATCCAGTTCGCGCCCTCGGCCCCCATGTGGGTGAAGCCGGTGGTGTTCCGGTCCATCCACTGCACCATGTAGTGACAGCCGATCCCCGCATAGGCGCGGTGGCCGTCGGGCACCTTGGTGGATGTGTTGTGCGGACAGCCCGCGCAGTAATAAGGCAGACGCGCGGCGATATCCTCGGCGTTGTCGGCGCGGCGCGCCTCGGCCAAGGTCGAGAGGCCCGCGCGGACGCCATCGGTGCCGCGCCCCTCTTCGATCAGGATCGCGCCGATCTTTTCGGCGATCATCACGGGGTCCAGCGCCATGCGGGTCGGGAACAGTTCTTCGCCGTGGTCAGCCCCTGCCCCGCCGCCCTTGTGCCAGCCATAGACGCGGCGGCCGCGGCGATCGTCAAAGATGCTTTCCTTGACCTGCACCTCGATCAGCTTGCGCTTCTCCTCGACCACGATAATCAGGTCGAGCCCCTCGGCCCAGTCGTGGAACCCGTGCATGTCCAGCGGCCAAGTCTGCCCGACCTTGTAGGTGGTCAGGCCCAGACGTTCAGCCTCAGTGGCGTCAATGTTCAGCAGGTTGAACGCGTGCACCAGATCGAGCCAGTTTTTACCGGCGGCGACAAAGCCGATCTTGGCCCCGGCTTTACCCCAAACCCGCTTGTCCATGTTGTTGGCGCGGGAAAAGGCTTCGGCGGCGAAACGCTTGTAATCGATCATCCGTGCCTCTTGGGCGTGGGGCGTATCTCCGAGGCGGATGTTCAGCCCGCCCTGTGGCATCGCGAAATCGGTTGGTTCGACCAATTGTACCCGCATCGGATCGCCATCAACCACCCCGGTGGCCTCGACCGTATCCTTCATGGTCTTTAGGCCAACCCAGACACCGGCATAGCGCGACAGGGCAAACCCATAGAGGCCGTAGTCCAGAATTTCCTGAACGCCCGCAGGGTTCACCACGGGCATATAGGCATCGACCATCGCCCAATCAGACTGGTGCAACACGGTGCTGGATTCGCCTGTATGGTCATCCCCCATCGCCATCAGCACGCCGCCATGACGGGACGACCCCGCCATATTCGCATGGCGCATCACGTCGCCGGACCGGTCGACGCCCGGCCCCTTGCCGTACCAAAGGCCGAAGACACCGTCGTATTTCCCCTCGCCGCGCAGTTCGGCTTGCTGGCTCCCCCAGAGCGCGGTGGCCGCCAGATCCTCGTTCAAACCGGGTTGAAATGTAATGTCGTGTTGCGCGAGGACTTTGCCCGCGCGAGTCATCTGCATATCGACCGCGCCCAAGGGTGAGCCGCGATATCCCGTCACCAAACCGGCGGTCTTTAGCCCAGCCAGACGGTCCCGTTCGCGTTGTGCCAACATAAGTCGCACAAGTGCCTGCGTTCCGTTCAATAGAATCGGGGATTTCGTCAGATCAAAACGATCTTCCAAAGTAACAGTGTGCTTGCTCATCTCGCGCCTCCCCTCGCTCAATGTGCGTGCTATAGTATAGCACAAGGTTAGGTCACGAATGCTGACCCACAAAGGCGAAAGTTCGGGTTTTTGCACAATTCCTCGTGTATAATCCGTTCAAATGAATGACATTTCGTCTAAGGTGCGAAGAGCGGGCAGAAAGTTACAAAGATGGACTGGGACAAATTACGGATATTTCACGCGGTCGCGGACGCGGGCAGCCTCACACATGCCGGCGACGTGCTGCATCTGTCCCAATCGGCGGTCAGTCGACAGATTCGCGCACTCGAAGAGAGCCTGAACACCACATTGTTCCACCGCCACGCGCGGGGACTGATTCTCACCGAACAGGGTGAATTGCTGTTTGATGCGACCTCGGCGATGTCGCGGCGCCTGGATGCGGCGTCTGCGCGGATCAAGGACAGCGAAGAAGAAGTCTTTGGCGAATTGCGTGTCACCACGACGACGGGCTTTGGCTCCATGTGGCTCGCGCCGCGCCTGACCAAGCTGTACGAACAGTACCCCAATCTGAAGATCGACCTGATGCTTGAAGAGCGCGTTTTGGACCTGCCCATGCGCGAAGCAGACGTCGCGATCCGTATGAAAGAGCCCAGTCAGGCCGATCTGGTCCGCAAGCGTTTGTTCAACGTCCGGATGCGGATGTATGCGTCCGAGGAATACATCAAGACCCACGGCTCCCCCGAGAAACTGGAAGATCTGGCCAAGCATCGCTTGATTTGTCAAAGCCCTAGCACCCCCCAAGTCGGGGCAGGCGCGCAGCTGGTTGCGTCGATCCTCGCCCACGATATTTCGTCGACTCTGACCGTAAACAGCTATTTCGGGGTGCTTCAGGGGGTCATCCACGACCTAGGGATCGGTGTTCTGCCTCAATATTTGGCAGTTGACTTCCCAGAGCTCGTCAGAGTGCTGCCAGAAATTGAAAGCGCCGAAGTTCCGGTCTACCTTGCTTACCCAGAGGAGCTGCGTCAGTCCCAACGGATCGCCGCGTTCCGAGAGTTTGTACAGTCCGAGATCGCCGAATCCCGGCGTGCCAATCCGGACGAACCGCCGCTATAAGAAGCGACGCTTACCCAGCTATGCCTTGTGCGCATAGCAGGCATGATGCGCCTGCGGCAATTCGAGTCTTGATCGAGTCACCAGTGCGGCCTATTTCAGCCATCGAAGCTGGTCGCGCAGTTTGGCGCATCAACTTCATACCTCCCTGTTGGACTTTGGCCGGGCTTAGTGCTCGGCCTTTTTTTTTGCGCATCGGTCTGCGGGCCGAATAAGAGCGCTCGGGTTTTCGACCCCTACCCCCTTTCCCATTTGCAGAACCTGTCATAAAAGCGCGGCAATCCGTCTTAAGGGGACTTATTCCATGCAAGAGCCGGCGATCACGCCCGACCTCATCGAGGCCCACGGTATCAAGCCCGATGAATATGCCGAAATCCTTCGCATCCTGAACCGCGAGCCCACCTTTACCGAGCTCGGGATTTTCTCGGCGATGTGGAACGAGCACTGCTCGTACAAAAGCTCCAAGAAATGGCTGCGCACCCTGCCCACCACCGGCCCGCAGGTCATCTGTGGCCCCGGCGAGAACGCAGGCGTTGTCGACATCGGCGACGGTCAGGCTGTCATCTTCAAGATGGAAAGCCACAACCACCCCTCGTACATCGAACCCTACCAGGGTGCGGCGACCGGCGTGGGCGGCATTCTGCGTGACGTCTTTACCATGGGTGCACGTCCCATCGCAGCGATGAACTCTCTGTCTTTTGGCGAGCCCGAGCACCCCAAGACCAAGCGTCTGGTACACGGCGTTGTCGAAGGCGTGGGCGGCTACGGCAACTGCTTTGGCGTTCCCACCGTGGGCGGCGAGCTGCGCTTCCACAAGGCATATAACGGCAACTGTCTGGTCAACGCCTTTGCGGCGGGCCTCGCGGATGCGGACAAGATTTTCTACTCGGCAGCGTCCGGCGTGGGCATGCCCGTGGTTTACCTTGGTGCAAAGACCGGCCGTGACGGCGTTGGCGGCGCGACAATGGCCTCGGCAGAATTCGACGAGACCATCGAAGAGAAGCGTCCCACTGTTCAGGTTGGCGACCCCTTCACCGAAAAGCGTCTGATGGAAGCCACGCTGGAACTGATGCAGACCGGCGCTGTGATTTCGATTCAGGACATGGGCGCTGCGGGCCTGACCTGTTCGGCCGTGGAAATGGGCGACAAGGGTGAATTGGGCGTACGCCTGATCCTCGATAACGTGCCCTGCCGCGAAGAGAACATGACCGCCTACGAGATGATGCTGTCGGAATCTCAGGAACGCATGCTGATGGTTCTGCGCCCCGAGAAGGAAGCCGAAGCCAAGGCTGTCTTCGACAAGTGGGACCTCGATTTCGCCATCGTTGGCGAGACGATCCCCGAGGACAAGTTCATCATCGAGCACAAAGGCAAGGTCATGGCCGACCTGCCCCTGCGCGCTCTGTCGGGCAACGCGCCCGAATACGACCGTCCCCACGTGCCCACCCCCGCCGCAGAAGAGCTGGCGCCGGTGCCCGAGGTTGACGCGATCGACGCGCTGAAAGCGATCATCGGCTCCATGAACTACTGCTCGCGCCAGTGGGTCTACCAGCAGTACGACACTCAGGTGATGGCAGACACCCTGCGCACCCCCGGTGCGGGCGCTGGTCTGGTCCGAGTCCACGGCACCAACAAAGTGCTGGCCTTCAGCAGCGACGTTACTCCGCGTTACGTCAAAGCCAACCCTGTTCAAGGTGGCCGTCAAGCGGTCGCAGAAGCCTACCGCAACCTGACCGCCGTTGGCGCCAAGCCCTTGGCAACCACCGACAACCTGAATTTCGGCAACCCCGAAAAGCCCGAGATCATGGGCCAGTTCGTGGGCGCCATTCAGGGTATCGGCGAAGCCTGTACCGCGCTGGACACCCCGATCGTGTCGGGCAACGTCTCGCTCTATAACGAAACCGACGGCGAGCCGATCCTGCCCACCCCCACCATCTGTGCGGTTGGCCTGATTGACCACGTGGACAACATCATCGGCGGCGACGTGCGCGAAGGCCACGTGGCTCTGCTGGTTGGTGAAACTGTTGGCCATCTGGGTCAGTCAGCCTTGCTGGCCGAAGTCTTTAACCGCGAAGACGGCGATGCGCCCCACGTCGATCTGGACGCAGAGCGCAAGAACGGCGACTTCATCCGTGACAACCGCCAGTTCATCCGCGCCTGTACCGACCTGTCGGACGGCGGTCTGGCTGTTGCAGCGTTCGAAATGGCCGAAGCACACGGCGTCGGCATCCATCTGGATGCAGCAGACACCGCGACCCTGTTCGGCGAAGATCAGGGCCGCTACCTGATCGCATGTAACTTTGACATGGCCGAAGCCCTGATGACCGCAGCTGCCCAGGCAGATGTGACCATCCAGAGCGTTGGTAAATTCTCGGGCGACACCGTTTCCTTTGGTGGCGCATCAGCATCGCTGGCCGAGCTTTCGGCCCAGTTCCGCGGTGCACTTGCCGAACGTCTCGGCTAATCGCAAAGACACATCCTAATTCGATGTATCGCACAGTGTGCCCCCTTGCAGAGGGGGCACACGACGCCTACCCTTGTAACGCTACAAGACGGAGGCCAATTGCACATGCCAATGCGTGCAGACGAAATCGAAAACCTGCTGCGTGAAACCTTCCCCGAGGCACGGATTCAGATCACCGACACTGCCGGTGACGGAAACCACTTTGCCGCCGAGGTCGTGGACGAGAGCTTCCGCGGAAAGAACCGCGTTCAGCAACAGCGCGCGGTCTACGCAGCTCTCAAAGGGAAAATGGACGGCTCCGCGGGCGAATTGCACGCTCTGGCGCTGACCACACGGGCCCCTGAATGAATGATCCCGCCTTCTGGGGACTGATCGCTGTGGCGCTTGGCCTTTTCATTGCTGGAAAGGTCATGGGTCGACGCACATATGTTCCTTTAGCCAGAAGGCAGCCGAAACCCAGATCGCCGGAAACGCCCGAATTGGGCCTCGAGGCGGTCGATCACGAGGCCTTGGCACGGTCCCACCGTCAGAACGCTTCGCTTGAACGCGGTGTGAGCTGGCTCGGGGGCAGCTTTAGTCAGGCCGACATTCATATCCCGCCAGAGGCGGATGATGCAGACTACGCCCGGCGGTATCACCGGGCTCACAATCGCAAGACCTCAAGGAGGGTCAAATGAGCGACGCACAAACACAGATCAAAGAAACCGTCGAGAGCAACGATGTTGTGCTCTACATGAAAGGCACCAAAGACATGCCCCAGTGCGGTTTCTCGAGCCGCGTGGCCGGTGTCCTGAACTTCATCGGGGTCGACTACACTGATGTCAACGTGCTGGCCGACGAAGGCATTCGTCAGGGCATCAAGGACTTCTCGGACTGGCCGACCATTCCCCAACTCTATGTCAAAGGCGAGTTCGTCGGCGGCTGTGACATCATCACCGAGATGACCCTGTCGGGCGAATTGGACACCCTGTTCGAATCCAACGGCATCGCCTACGACAAAGCTTCGGCTGAAAAAATCCGCGAAGCCAACGCGTAATCGCATCGGGCATCGCCAAAGCAAAAAGACCCGCCATATCCGGCGGGTCTTTTTCATTTTGGAACTAGGACAACCGATCAGGCCGTCGCTTTTTCCTCGACCTCTTCGGCCAGCTTCTCGGCCTTCTCGGCCAAGGCTGCCAGCGCACCCTCCAGCCCCTCGGGCAAGGTTGGCACTTCGACGGTCACGGTCTGGGGCTCTCGCGCCTTGAGCGCCGCGACTTCGGCTTCGAGTTCCGCGATACGCGCGTTCAGAGCGGCAGAGTTATCCCCTGCCCCCGCCGTTTTGTCCGCCAGCATCAGGCCTGCCATCAGCAGCATCCGCGATTCCGGCATACGGCCGATCTGCTCCACCAGAACAGAGGCCTCTTCATCCAAAATGGCGGCTGCGGATTGCAGATAACTTTCCTCGCCAGCCTGACAGGCGACTTCAAAAAAGCGGCCACCGATCGATACCTGAACGTGGGGCATTAGGTGCTCTCCTCTTCGGTGGCGACGCGGTTGGCGCCTTCGACAATTGCCAGCAGCGCTTTCATTTCGGTGGCTTCGGCCGCACGTTCGGCACGCAATGCGGCCAGTTCCGCCACAACGCCCTGATCCATCTGTTCGATGGTGACGCCGCTTTCGGCCCCGCGCATCGCCTCATTGGCCGCCATAAGCTCTGCATTCGCTTCTTTCAGCTTGGCGATCTGTTCTTCCATCTCGGCCACGAGGGTCGAGCTGATCTCTGGCTCGGCCTTGGCCAGCTTGTCCTGAACGCCATCCAGTTTGTCCTGCAGCGCCTCGCTATGGGCCAGCGCCGCCTGCAACTCCATCCGTAGAACATCGGCATCCGCCTTAGCGAGCGCACCTTCGGGCAGCGCATCAGCCGCGGGCGCAACGTCCAGCATCTGCACGCCCTGTCCGATCCGTTCGAACGCCGCCGTGATGCGACGCTGGAGTTCGTCAATCTCAGTCATTCCTGCTTGCCTTTCTTCGAGACAACACTGCTCTTGGGTCCCGCCGAATCGCGAAACCGTCGCTACAAGGTACTTTATCCCTATCCCCATAAAAATGCGCCCCTTTGGGCGTTTTTAGGCCGATTGTACGCGTTTACGGCGGTTGCACTATCGTGGGACCCTGATATTCAGCCCTCAGATACGCTTCTGACAGAGGAATTGCCCGTGGATATCGAAGCCCTCCGCACAGCCAACCCTGAACATTGGATGAAGGCCACCGCCATCCGCACCCTGACGCTGGATGCCGTTGCTGCCGCAAACTCGGGTCACTCGGGTATGCCCATGGGCATGGCTGACGTCGCGACCGTGCTGTTCGAAAAGCACCTGAAATTCGACGCGAAAAACCCCGACTGGTTTGACCGCGACCGCTTCATCCTGTCGGCGGGCCACGGCTCCATGCTGATGTACAGCCTGCTGTACCTCACCGGCTACGAAGACATGACCCTCGAGCAGGTCAAGAACTTCCGCCAGTGGGGCGCGATCACCGCCGGTCACCCTGAATACGGCCACGCCAAAGGCATCGAGACCACCACCGGCCCGCTGGGTCAGGGCATCTCGAACGCGGTTGGTTTCGCAATGGCCGAAGCCTCGCTGCGCGGTCGCTATGGCAAGAAGATTGTGGATCACTTCACTTACGTGATCGCCGGCGACGGCTGCCTGATGGAAGGCGTCAGCCAAGAAGCCATCGCGCTGGCAGGCCGTCAGGAACTGTCCAAGCTGATCGTTTTCTGGGACAACAACAACATCACCATCGACGGCACCGTTGATATTGCTGACCGCACCAACCAGGTGCAGCGCTTCAAGGCGTCGGGCTGGCATGTGATCGAAATCGACGGCCACAACCCCGCCGAGATCGACGAAGCCATTGCCAAGGCGAAGATCACCAAGAAGCCTTCGATGATCGCGTGCAAAACCCACATCGCTTTGGGTCACGCAGCGCAGGACACCAGCAAGGGCCATGGCGCTCTGACCAACGCGGACCAATTGGCTGCTGCCAAGACGCTGTACGGCTGGAACTATGGTCCCTTCGAGATCCCCGCAGATGTCAAAGCCCAGTGGGAAGCCATCGGCACCCGCGGCGCGGCAGAGCGTGAAGCATGGGAAGGCCGCTTTGCAGAAGCTTCGGCCAGCCGTCAGGCGGAATTCACCCGCATCATGACCGGCGAAGCGCCCAAGAAGTTGTCGGCGACCATCAAGGCGCTGAAAAAGCAGATCTCGGAAGAGGCTCCCAAGGTCGCGACCCGCAAGGCGTCGGAAATGGCTCTGGAAGTCATCAACCCGATCGCACCCGAAACCATCGGTGGTTCGGCTGACCTGACCGGCTCGAACAACACCAAGACTGGTGATCTGGGCATCCTGTCCCCCGAGGACCGCAAAGGCCGTTACGTTTACTACGGTATTCGCGAGCACGGCATGGCCGCTGCGATGAACGGTATGGCCCTTCACGGCGGCGTGCGCCCCTACGGCGGCACCTTCCTGTGCTTTGCGGACTATGCCCGTGGCTCCATGCGTCTGTCGGCGCTGATGGGCGTTCCGGTCACCTACGTCATGACCCACGACTCGATCGGTCTGGGTGAGGACGGCCCGACCCACCAGCCCGTCGAGCATCTGGCCTACTGCCGCGCGACCCCGAACACCTACCTGATCCGTCCCGCAGATGCGGTCGAGACTGCAGAAGCGTGGGAAATCGCGCTGACCTCGAAGTCGACCCCGACAGTGATGGCTCTGTCGCGTCAGAACCTGCCCACCGTCCGCACCGAGCACAAGCTCAAGAACCTGACCGCGCAAGGTGGCTACGTTCTGGCAGAGGCCGAAGGCAAGCGTCAGGCGATCATCATGGCGACCGGTTCGGAAGTCGAGATCGCGATGGAAGCCAAGAAGCTGCTCGAAGCCGAAGGCATCGGCACTCGCGTTGTCTCCATGCCCTGCATGGAGCTGTTCGACGCGCAGGATGAAGGCTACCGCAAAAAGGTCCTGCCCGCAGGTCCCGTCCGTGTGGCCGTCGAAGCTGCTGTCCGTCAGCCCTGGGACAAGTACCTGCTGGGTGAGCGCGGACGCGAGACCAAGGCAGCGTTCGTGGGCATGGAAGGCTTTGGTGCCTCGGCCCCTGCAGAGACCCTCTACGAGAAGTTCGGCATCACTGCTGCGAACGTTGCGCAGAAGGTCAAAGACCTGCTCTGATCTCTTGAGCGATCGGAAATTCGGAGAGGGCGTCCTGCGGGGCGCCCTTTTCTTTTGGCTCTCGGGTCGGGCTGCGAGGCCGTGCCGTGAGTATTTGCAGCAAAAGGAAGTCAGGGGATTCGCGCGGGCCGTTCGCGCAATGCTGCAATGCAGAACTGTTAGCGATTGACTGTTAGCGCAAACCTATGCTCGGGGTGCAGTTTATCGCTAACATACTGATAGATTTAGCAGATTTTCTTTGCCCCCTGAGCGGGGTTGGGCCATATACCCGTTAACTCCCTCAGCTCGGTTTCAGGAGATTACCCATGACCATCACCGTTGGCATCAATGGATTTGGCCGCATCGGTCGCTGCACTTTGGCGCACATCGCGGAAAGCGCACGCAATGACGTACAGGTTGTAAAGATCAACGCAACCGGCCCCATCGAGACCAACGCGCACCTGCTGAAGTATGACAGCGTGCATGGTCGTTTTGGCGGTGTTGTTAAGGTTGACGGCAACAGCCTTGATCTGGGCCGTGGCCCGATCGACGTGATGTCGACCTACGAGCCCAACGAGTTGGACTGGGACGGCGTTGACGTGGTTCTGGAATGCACCGGCAAGTTCAACGATGGCGGCAAATCAGCGATCCACCTTGATCGCGGCGCAAAGTCGGTTCTGATTTCGGCCCCCGCGACCAACGTGGACAAGACCATCGTTTATGGCGTGAACCACCGCAGCCTGGTCGAAGGCGACCGCATGATCTCGAACGGGTCGTGCACCACCAACTGCCTCGCTCCTCTGGCGAAGGTTCTGAACGACGCGATCGGCATCGAGCGTGGCATCATGACCACCATCCACAGTTACACCGGCGACCAGCCCACTCTGGACCGTCGTCACAAGGATCTGTACCGCGCTCGCGCAGCGGCCATGGCGATGATCCCCACCTCGACCGGTGCGGCGAAGGCTCTGAAAGAGGTTCTGCCCGAGCTGGAAGGCAAGTTGGACGGCACTTCGATGCGCGTTCCCACCCCGAACGTGTCCTGCGTGGACCTGACCTTTGAAGCTGGCAAAGACGTGACCGTCGCTGACGTTAACGAAATCGTTCGTGAGGCCGCAGCAGGTCACATGGGCCACGTTCTGGGCTACGATCCCGAGCCCAAGGTCTCGATCGACTTTAACCATACTTCGCAATCCTCGATCTTTGCCCCCGATCAAACCAAGGTTGTGGGTGGTCGCACCGTGCGCGTTCTGGCATGGTACGATAACGAATGGGGCTTCTCCTGCCGCATGGCCGACGTGGCCGCAGCAATGGGGCAGCTCCTTAACTAAGGAGCGGCCTCCGCGTGACGAACAGACTGTCATTGATTCTAGGCGCCCTCATTGTGGGCGCCTTTTGCTATGATTGGATGGCCCAAGATGGCGAGAGCACCATCTTTCTGGCCAAAAAGGGAATTCTCCTGATCGAATACATCGAATTCTGGCGCTGATCCGGCGATATCGTCTGATCGGTTGACATCCTGTGCGATATCGCCATGTTAGCGATAACTTTGTTAGCGTTATCAGCGAACCATTTCGCGGGAGGAAACCATGACCGTAAAAGTTGCTATCAACGGCTTTGGCCGCATCGGCCGTAACGTACTGCGCGGAATCATCGAGTCGGGCCGCACCGATATCGAAGTCGTCGCCATCAACGATCTGGGCCCGGTTGAGACCAACGCACACCTGCTGAAGTACGACAGCGTTCACGGCCGCTTCCCCAGCGAAGTGACTGTTGGTGACGGTGTGATCGACGCAGGTCGTGGCCCGATCCGTGTGACCGCCATCCGTGACCCCAAAGACCTGCCTTGGGGCGACGTTGACGTGGCGCTGGAGTGCACCGGCATCTTCACCTCGAAGGAAAAGGCTGCCCTGCACCTCGAGAACGGCTCCAAGCGCGTTCTGGTGTCTGCTCCTGCGTCCGGCGCGGACAAGACCATCGTTTTCGGTGTAAATGACAACACTCTGACCGCGGACGACCTGATCGTGTCGAACGCATCGTGCACCACAAACTGCCTGTCTCCCGTAGCGAAGGTGCTGAACGACAAGATCGGCATCGTCAAAGGCTTCATGACCACCATCCACAGCTACACTGGCGACCAGCCGACTCTGGATACCATGCACAAAGACCTGTACCGCGCCCGCGCGGCAGCTCTGTCCATGATCCCGACCTCGACCGGCGCAGCCAAAGCGGTTGGTCTGGTTCTGCCCGACCTGAACGGCAAACTGGACGGCGTTGCGATCCGCGTTCCCACCCCGAACGTGTCGGTCGTTGACCTGACCTTCGAAGCGGCGCGCGAAACCACCGTTGAAGAGATCAACGCAGCGATCCACGAAGCCGCCGCAGGCGAGCTGAAAGGCATTCTGGGTGTGACCGATGAGCCGCTGGTCTCGACCGACTTCAACCACGATCCACACAGCTCGATCTTTGCCACCGACCAGACCAAGGTCATGGAAGGCACCATGGTTCGTATCCTGAGCTGGTACGACAACGAGTGGGGCTTCTCGAACCGTATGGCGGACACCGCCGTTGCGATGGCGAAGTTCATCTGATCCCATCAGGATCGCGAATAGCAAACGGCCCGAGGCATCGCTTCGGGCCGTTCTGCATTTCAAAGGTCTGGGTAGGTGTTACCGCAGCTTGCCGCTCAGCGCCTCGGCCACAGCTGGGGTCACGAATTTCGAGATGTCTCCCCCGAGGCGAGCGATCTCTTTGACCAGCTTGGAAGCAATAGCCTGATGCTGCGCTTCGGCCATGAGGAAGACAGTCTCGACCGAGTCGTCCAGCTGACGGTTCATACCGACCATCTGGTATTCGTACTCGAAGTCAGACACCGCGCGCAGGCCGCGCACGATCAACTGGGCCCCCACATCGCGGGCGCAATCGATCAGTAGATTTTCAAAGGGGTGGGCAACGATCTCGACGCCGGTTTCCTGGCTCAGGATCGCACACTCGGACTGGATCATCGCGACCCGTTCATCCAGCGAAAAGAGCGGGCCTTTGTCACGGTTGATCGCAACGCCGATCACCAGACGGTCGACCAAAGCGGTCGCGCGTCGAATGATGTCGATATGCCCCAGTGTGATCGGATCGAATGTTCCCGGATACAGTCCGATACGCATAAGGTGGCTCCTTCCCCCGTTTTTCTGCGACGCAACAATATTGCGGCGCAGAATGCAAGGGGGGCGCGACTATTGGCCCATGATCATGCCTTCTAGGGCTTCTTTCTCCATGGCAACGTGGCTCAGTTGCGCCTTTACCGCATCGCCAAGGCTGATGACGCCGATCAGTTTACCATCCTCAAGCACAGGCATGTGGCGGAAGCGGCCATCGGTCATTTTCTGCATCACCTCGTCGGTCCGGTCGCCCTTGGCGCAGGTGACAAGGTTCGCGGTCATCAATTCGGACACAGGCAGATCCAGCACCGAAGGGCCGGATTTGGCCAGATGGCGGACGATGTCACGCTCTGACAGGATGCCGTCAGGATGCTCTCCGTCCGAAGACACCATCACGGTCCCGATCTTCTTCTCCGCCTGAATCTTGGCGGCTTCCATGACGGTCACGGTGGGTTTGACGGTAAAAACGCCCTGCTGACTCTTACTACCCAGGATTTGTTGCACCAGCATGTTCTTCCTCCCGAAATAAAATTTCTTGAGGTCAAGCGTCTGCCCGATTGTTGACCCTGTCAAGCAGTTGCTTCCAGTCTGGCAATCTCGTTTCGCACGCCCTCTGCCACCAGTTTGGCAAAGCTGTTCATTCGTTCAAGTCGACGATCGTCTGCGTGCCGAATGAGATAAAAGCTTCGCTTTAAGCTGACATCTTCGGTTAAAATGCGCCGGACGGTATTCGTCGAGGGAATCGCAAAATCATGCACCACGCCGACGCCTCCCCCCATCCGCACCCAGTTGAACTGCACCGATACGGAGTTTGAGCCCAGACTCACCCGTTCCGCGCCCATCTCGGTCAGGTAGTCCAGTTCCTTGTCAAAGATCATGTCCGGGATGTAGCCAACCAGACGGTGCCCTTTGAGGTCAGAGAGGGACTTGATCGGCGGGTTCTGCGCAAGATAATCCTCGGACGCAGCGAGATGCAGGTGATAGTCGCTTATCTTCTGCACGGTCAGGCGGCCTGTGGTTGGGCGGCTGACACCGATCGCCATATCGGCCTCGCGCTTGGTGAGATTAAAGACCCGGGGCAAGGCGACGATCTGCACTTCGAGATCAGGGTTCTCTTCGACGATCCGCGCACAAACCTGAGGCAAGACGTAGTTCGCGCAGCCATCCGGCGCCCCAATGCGGATTTGCCCTGACAGGCCCCCAGTCTGCGACCCCACTGTTTCCAGAGCCGCTTCCATGGCCTGCTCGACCCGCACCGCCTCTGTCATCAGGCGCTGGCCCCGTTCGGTCAGCGCGTAACCTTGGGGGGACCGTGCAAACAGCGGCGCCTCCAGCGCCTCTTCCAGCCGCGTGATCCGGCGGCCCACAGTCGCAGGGTCCACCCGCAGCAGCTTAGAGGCGCCCGTCAGCCCCCCTGCCCGCGACACGGCCAGAAACATGCGGAGATCGTCCCAGAGCACTGACATCTTCGTACCTGCATTTGCGCAAAATGAATTTGGGAAACTTCCTCTGTTTGCGCCAGATTTGCAAGACTATGCTGCGCTCAACCAAAACTCCGGGAGGACGCAATGCAAGAGCTTACCCACTACATCAACGGCGAGATGGTCAAAGGCACCTCGGGTCGTTTCACCGATGTCTACAACCCCGCCACTGGCGAAGTTCAGGCCAAAGTGCCGCTGGCCACCATCGAAGAGCTGAACAAAGCGATCGAAGACGCGGCCGAAGCTCAGGTTGCATGGGCCAACACCAACCCCCAGCGTCGCGCTCGCGTGATGATGAAGTTCGGTGCCCTGATCAACGAGCACATGGAAGAACTGGCCGAGCTGGTTTCCAAAGAGCACGGCAAAACCATCCCCGACGCAAAAGGCGACGTTCAGCGTGGTCTGGAAGTGGTCGAAGTCTGCATGGGCGCCCCCAGCCTGCTGAAGGGCGAGTACATGGACAACGGCGGCCCCGGCATCGACCTGTACGCGATGCGTCAGGCTCTGGGTGTTGTTGCAGGTATCACCCCCTTCAACTTCCCCGCAATGATCCCGCTGTGGAAAATGGCCCCCGCGATTGCATGCGGCAACGCCATGATCCTCAAGCCCTCCGAGCGCTGCCCCTCGACCTCGCTGCGTCTGGCCGAACTGCTGACCGAAGCAGGCCTCCCCAAGGGCGTTCTGCAGGTCATCAACGGTGACAAAGAAGTCGTTGACGGCATCCTCGACAACGAGACCATCCAGGCGGTTGGCTTCGTGGGTTCGACCCCGATCGCGCAGTACATCTATGGCCGCGCGGCAACCAACGGCAAGCGCGCTCAGTGCTTCGGCGGCGCGAAGAACCACATGATCATCATGCCCGACGCGGACATGGACAAAGCGGCTGACGCTCTGATCGGCGCAGGCTACGGCGCGGCTGGCGAACGCTGCATGGCGATCTCGGTTGCTGTTCCCGTGGGTCAGGAAACCGCTGACAAGCTGATCGAGAAGCTGGTTCCCCGCATCGAAAAGCTGAAAGTCGGCCCCTACACCGCAGGCGACGACGTGGATTACGGTCCCGTTATCACCGCAGCTTCGAAAGAGCGTATCAACAAGCTGATCACCTCGGGTGTCGAGCAAGGCGCGGATCTGGTCATCGACGGCCGTGACTTCAGCCTGCAAGGCTACGAGAACGGCTTCTTCTGTGGCCCCTCGCTGTTCGACAACGTGACCCCGGACATGGAGATCTACAAAGAAGAGATCTTTGGCCCCGTGCTCTCGACCGTGCGCACTGAAAACTACGAAGAAGCGCTCGACCTGATCATGACCAACAACTACGGTAACGGCACCGCGATCTACACCGCGGATGGCGACACCGCTCGTGACTTCGCACACCGCGTGAACGTCGGCATGGTCGGCATCAACTTCCCGATCCCCGTTCCGCTGTCCTACTTCTCGTTCGGCGGCTGGAAGAAGTCGGCCTTCGGCGACCTCAACCAGTACGGCCCCGACGCGTTCAAGTTCTACACCAAGACCAAAACCGTCACCGCACGCTGGTTCTCGGGCATCAAAGACGGTGCCGCGCTGAACTTCAAAGCGATGGACTAAGGCTTGGCCTAGCAAACAGAAAACCCCGCCAGATCGCTCTGGCGGGGTTTTTCTTTGGTCGGGTGCGATCCTGATCAGTCAGTCAGGTTGTCGAGCGCCACAGGCGTATTTGCCTCAACCGCGACCTTCACGTGCTTGCCGATCACATCATCCAGATATTTTGGCGCGGCCCCGTATCCCGGACGCACGCTGCGCACGGCTTGGGCAGTGATTAGACCGCCCGCGGGAATGTCCTGCACAAAGTACAGAGAGCGGCGGAATTTTACGTTCCCCATCTCGCTCGACTTGCGCCCATAATCCACGCGGCCCAGAGCCTCCCACGCGGTCTTGGCACCGGTGCACAAGGCCTCGAGTTCATGGGGCTCGAGCGAGAAACTGTCGTCGGGGCCGCCACCGTTGCGATCAAGCGTCACGTGCTTTTCCACGACACAAGCGCCGAGCGCCACCGCCGTCAGAGCCGTCGTGTTATCCAGCGTATGGTCGGACAGGCCAGTCAGCGTTCCAAACCGCTCCGCCATATCCGGCAGCGTCCGCAGATTGTAATCCGACGCAGGCGCCGGATAGCCCGACACACAGTGCAGCACCACCAGATCACGGCACCCTGCCCCGCGCGCAGCTTCGACGGCCTCGGCGATCTCTTCAGCGTCAGCCATACCCGTGGACATGATCATCGGCTTGCCGGTTTGGGCCACGTAGCGGATCAGGGGCAAATCAACCAACTCGAAGCTGGCGATCTTGTAGGCCGGCGCATTCAAGTCTTCGAGCAAATCCACGGCGGTCGCATCAAAGGGCGAGCTGAACATGGTGATGCCTTCGGCGCGCGCATGGTCGAATAGCGCCTTGTGCCAATCCCACGGCGTATGCGCCCATTCGTACAGGTCATACAGGGAGTGACCCGCCCACAGACCATCCATGATCTGGAAATCCGGCCGATCCGATTTCAGAGTGATCGTGTCCGCACGGTAGGTCTGGATCTTGATTGCATCAGCGCCAGCCGCTTTGGCCTTGGTGATGATCTCGAGCGCCTTGTTCAGATCGCCGTTATGGTTCGCCGACAACTCTGCGATGATATAAGGCGGGTGGTCAGGACCGATTGCGCGGCCATCAATCTTAATTTCAGTCATGTCCTTGCCTGTACTTTGCGCTGATAGACATTAAAACCTTCGTTCTCGCCGGTCTGCGCATATCCTGCCTTCTCGAACACTCTTGCAGAGGCATGGTTGTCCGGATGGATTTCTGCATCCAGATAAGTCAGCTTCAGGTCTGATGCTATCGCCTCGGCCAGCACAAGGCCAGAGAGCCCGATCCCGCGTCCGCGCGCATCTTCAGCCAGACAGAGGCTGACGAAAGCACGATCTGCGTCTGTCAAATCCAACCGGACATAGCCGAGCGGCAAGGCCCCTTGCTGGACGACCCAAAACCGCATGGTTTGCGAACGCAGCGCACGCTGGAACCAGTTCCAGTGGTCTGGATAGGGTGGCTCTTGCTGGCTGCGGTAATATCTGTTCGCCCCCCCCTCGCGCCGCCATTCCCAGACACGGCGGGCATCTTCTTGGGTGGCAGGACGCAGGCTCACCTCCGCTTGCAGTAACTCGCGGACCAAACGGGCCGTGCCGTCGCCATCGCTAATTCCTGCCGCAACTTCTGACATCTGAGAGAGCGCATCAGGCGCAGAGAGGTGGTCCAACGCGTTGATAAGGGCCTCTTGCCAATGCTCCGATGTTTCATCCCCCAGAAGGATGGCAGCACCCGTTTGTCCCAAGGCGTGGGCTGCGGGGATTTGATTGGCCGCAATCGTTAACATCAACGTCGGCAGGCCAAGTGCGCATCGCTCCCAAGTCGTTCCGCCAACCGCACCGATCGCGAGGTCTGCCTCCACCATGCGGTGTCCCATATCCGTGACGTCCGTCGCGATCTCTAGGGCAAATTGGAAACTGTCGGCCTTTTTTGCCAGCGCCTCCAGATGGGGGGCCTGCCCCCCTAGCACGACGGACACCTCCAAGCTGGACGCATTGTGCCAGCTCTCAAGCGCCTCCAAAATCTGGCCCGTCGCGTTGTGCTGGTCCACGCCGCCCATCGCAATCAGAATCCGTTTCAAAGACCGGTCACTCCGAGACACCAACGCCTCGGCGCGTTGAGCTGCAAATTCTGGACGCAGCTGCGCGTATTTCGGCCCGATCAGCCGTTTGACTTCATCGGACAACAAAGGGTCGTAGTCCTCGGACTTCGTGCCTAGGTTCTGATCCAGCAGGACGTCGCAATCATGGGCGCGATCTGCCAGATCATCCCACACCATGACCTGCCCCACATAGGGACGCAGCGCCGACTGCCAGTTCCGGTCAAAGGCATAGTGATCCACAACCAACCAATCGACCGCTCGGTCTTTCAGCGCCAACTGGCACTCCTGCGCGTCCTGTTCCCAAGACACCTTGGCCCAGCGTGCATGGGCCGGCCCAACCGTCGGCTCGACGCCCGCCATGGGAGCAGGCAAAAGATGACAAGTGAAGCCTTCGGAGCGGATGCGATCACACAGGTTTCCCTCAAGATCGCGCGTCAGGAACAGGCACTCTGCCCCCGCAGCGCGCAATGCCTTGGCCAGGGTCAAACAGCGGACCACATGGCCAGAGCCGATTTCCAAGGATGCGTCTGCGCGAAATGCGATCAAAGCTGTCGCCATGGAGCCTCCAAACCCGAATGCGCCTTGCCTGTTGCGCAGTCTTTCTCAGATTTAATGATCCGCAGCCTGCGCATCCAGAGCACGCTTCAGATACTCTGCGCGGATCCAGTCTTCGACCGTATCGATATCCTGAACCCTGTGACGCGGCAGTGCGACCCCGTGCGCGCCATCGGCAAAAACGCCGCGCCCGCTTTGCCAGGTTTCAGCAGTCGCCCAATAGAACTGCCCTGCATCGTGCCATGCCTCTTCGAGGTCCTGACTGCGGGTCTGCATCGTCGATGGATCAAACATCTGGACCGCCCCCTCCTCTGACCGACGCAACGCGCGTTGGATCGGAAACGGAAAGGTCGTGACAGCCATCACGTAAGTCGCGGCCCGATCCTGCAGAATTTCCAGCCCTTGGGAAATATCGCCCGCTTCGACAAACGGCGCAGTGGCATAGAGACAGCAAACCGGCGTCTCTGGCGAGAGCGCAAGCCGCTTTGTCGCATCAGCAATGACCGGGACCGTCGGCGCATGGTCATCAGAAAGCGAAGCATCCCGCAGGAACGGAACATCGGCACCATAGCTTTGTGCAACCTGCGCAATCTGGTGGTCATCGGTGCTGACCACGATACGATCAAAGACCCCTGCCCCTCGCGCTGCATTGATCGACCACGCGATCATGGGCTGTCCGCAGAAAGACTTGATGTTCTTGTGAGGGATGCGCTTGGACCCGCCGCGGGCGGGGATGACGCAAACTGCCATCAGGCCAGCGCCTCTGTCAGGACACGCACGACTTCGTCTTGGTCTTCGTTGGTCAAACCGGCGTAGAGGGGGATCGAGATCGCCCGCGCGTAGTAATCCTCAGCCACGGGGAAATCCCCGATGTTGTGACCCAGATCGCGATAATAGGGCTGCGTATGCACGGGGATGTAGTGCAGGTTCACACCAATCCCGTTCGCGCGTAGATGTTCGAACACCGAGCGGTGCCGTGCGGCATCGTCCAGACGGATCACATAGAGGTGCCACGCAGAGCGCGCGCCTTCGATCCGGCCCGGTGTTTTCAGGGGCAGATCGGCCAGCAAAGCGTCATAGCGATCGGCCAGCGCATTGCGGCGGTCGATGAACTGATCCAGACGTGCCATCTGTGAGAGACCCAGTGCGGCCTGCATTTCGGTCATGCGGTAGTTCCATCCCAGATCGACCTGCTGATAGTACCACGGGCCGTCCGCCTCGTGGGTCATCAGCGCGGGATCACGGGTCACGCCGTGGCTGCGCAGCAGCCCCATGCGTTCGGCCAGAACAGGGTCGTTCGTGGTGGCCAAGCCGCCTTCGGCTGTGGTGATGATCTTGACGGGGTGGAAGCTAAAGATGGTGATGTCGGAATGTTCGCAAGCGCCGACCTTGGCAATGCCATAGCTTGCACCGATGGCGTGGCTGGCATCCTCGACGATCTTGACGCCGTACTTGCGGGCCAGTGAGGCGATTTCGCCAGCGCGGGTGGACTGGCCGCACATGTGCACGGGCACGATGACCTTGGGCAAACGTCCAGCGGCCTCGGCCGCCTCCAGTTTCGCCGCCAAGGCATCGGGGCACATGTTGAAGGTATCCGCGTCGATATCGACGAAATCCACGTCCGCGCCGCAGTAGCGCCCGCAATTGGCAGAGGCGACAAACGTGATGGGGGTCGTCCACATCAGGTCGCCCTCGCCCAATCCCAGCGCCTTGACTGCGATGTGCAGCGCCGAGGTTGCCGAGTTGACGGCTACCCCGAATTTTGCCCCAACGTAGTCCGCAATGGCCTGCTCAAAGGCCGGAACCGCCGGCCCTTGGGTCAGGAAATCCGATTTCAGGACATCGACAACCGCGTCGATATCGGCCTGCGAAATATCCTGACGGCCATAGGGGATCATCAGATCGCTCCGATCTTTTCGCGGTTGGCGTCTATCCACGCCTGCAGCTCTTCGTCCTTCATCCACTCGGTATTGTTGTCGCTGGAGTAGACAAAGTCCTCGGCCACGCGCACGCCGTCCTTGATGCGAGCACTGTCTGTGCCCCAGTTGTTCAGGTTCGGCAGAATTTTGAAGTGCTCTTCATATTCGTAAGTGAACATCGCATCTTCGGCGCCAACCATTTGCTCGTGGATCTTCTCACCGGGTCGAATGCCGATGATGTCCTGGCTGGCCTCGGGCGCGATTACGCGGGCCACGTCGGTCACCTTCATCGAGGGGATCTTCTTCACATAGATCTCGCCGCCGATCATGTCTTCGAACGCGTGCCAGACCAGCTCAACGCCCTGCTCGAGCGAGATCATGAAGCGGGTCATGCGCGGATCGGTGATCGGCAGAACACCCTTGTCCTTGATTGACATGAAGAACGGAATGACCGAGCCGCGCGAGCCCATGACGTTGCCATAGCGCACGACCGAGAACGCGGTGTCGTGGCCGCCGGCATAGGCGTTGCCCGCAACGAACAGCTTGTCCGATGCCAGCTTGGACGCACCGTACAGGTTGATCGGGCTCGAGGCCTTGTCGGTGGACAGAGCAACCACGCCTTTGACCTTCTTGTCGATGGCGGCGTCGATGACATTCATCGCGCCGTTCACGTTGGTCTTGATGCATTCGAACGGATTGTATTCGGCAGTCGGCACGATCTTGGTTGCGGCGGCGTGCACCACATAGTCCACACCGTCAAACGCGCGGTACATCCGTTCACGATCACGCACATCGCCGATAAAGAAGCGGACACGCGGATCGTTCTGGAACAGCTTGGCCATTTCCCACTGCTTCATCTCGTCGCGCGAGTAGATGATGACCTTTTTGGGGTTGTAGCGTTCCAGTGTCATCGGAACAAAGGCATGCCCGAAAGAGCCCGTACCGCCTGTCACCAGAATTGTCTTGTTCTCGAACATGGCTCAACCCGTTCCTTACTTTTCTTACGCTTGAGCCCAGCGATTATCAGTCTGCACCTCTTCAATCCAGTGGCTTTTTCCCATAGGTTCAGCGGAAACTTACCGAAGTAGTGTCCGGATGTCCGCATCGCCTCCCCTCTTTCGCAATGACATCACGCGCCGTGTTCGGCCTAAGACTCATCGCCGTGCAATGCTCTTACTTGCCGCGCTTCGGGATCTGCGGCGCCGGAACAAAAAGCCTGTCAGTGGCGGCCTCTTGCCCAAGCCCAAGCGCTATTCGGTCAAAAATCTTTGGCAGGTCGCGCAGAAGCTGCGCCATGTGACGTCAGACGGCATCGCTCCTGCACCAACCGCACGCCTGGCCCTGCTGGACTGCCCTGCCCCTCACACCAAAGCGCGCCTGATCCGCGACACCTTGATCAAAGAAGGCTGCCCGCCTGACGCGATTAATTCGCCCGTTCCGATGGCCAAAAAGGACCGCCACGCGCTGCGCCTACGCGCTTTGATCGGCTTCGTCGCGATGCGTCCGTCGCGGCGCTGGCTGCGCAAGGATGAACTGGCCTTTTGTCTCGCGGCTCAGTTGCATGAGCAAATGCTAGAGAATGCCAGCGCAGCGGTGATCCATATCGGCGACCGGTCATCTCGGCGCAATGCAATGGCGGTTGGCGCGGCCTTTGCCGGATTGCCCTCGGTGTATTGGCAGTTGGGCTATCACGACATCGCCATCCCGAACCTAGGCTACAGCCACGCCGCCGTGCTGAACCAACCCGCCGAAACCTGTGTCGCAGCCCATGGAACCGAACCGCTGCGTCAGACGCCCGCGCCGATGAAGCCCGTCACACCACCGACGAAATCGCAGAGTATCGGGCTGACCATGAACGCGTTTGCGGGCCCCGAGGTCGCGGACCTCTGCCGCGCTGTTCTAGGCATCTTTCCCGACGCGCGCTTGCACCTGCGGACCCATCCACGGGTTGCCAATCCTGACCTCGGTGATTTACCCAGCCAAGCCTCTGTCCGCCCCAGAGGCGAGCCACTCGAAGCCTTTTGCCGAGACTGCGATATTGTGCTGTGTGGGAACTCCTCGGTGCAGATCGAGATGCTGCTCCTTGGTGTGCTTGTCATCCACATCCCCGGTCTCGATCAGCATGCATTCGACCTTTATCAATACGTTGCGGACGGGGTGACGTATGGCACCGAAACGCTGGCTTCGAACAGTGTCGCCGATGCCGTCGCCTTCTACGCCCGCGAGGGATGGAGCGACCGGCTGCTTGCTCATGTTGCCGCCCCGGACAAAACGCGACGCCCGATCCACGTTCTGTGGGACGCAGAGGACCAAGCACCGCTATGACCAATCGCATCCTCTTTCCCTATGTCGGTGACAGCGTCGGCGGCAGTCACATCTCTTCGTTGACTTTGGCGCGGGGTCTGCCGGAAAGGTACGCTCCGGTCATCGCGCAGCACCAAGCGGGACCGCTGACCCCGTATCTTGCACAACTCGGGATGCAGGCCGTCCAAGCGCCTGTCGTCGACTTTCTGAACACTGGCCGCTATCGCAAACAATTCCTAAAGGCATGGCGGGGTGTCCCAAAACTCACCCGCTTCCTGCGGGAGCAGCGGATTGATCTGGTCCACACACACGACATCCGGATGCACATCATCTGGGGCATGGCAGCCAAGCGGGCGGGCATCCCGCATATCTGGCACCAGCGCACGCCGACCACAGCAAAACGTCTGGATCAATACACATCCCATGCCGCGCGCATCCTTGCGGTTTCCAACTACTGCCGTAGCCAATTTCCGCCCAAGATGCGGGAACGGGCACAGGTGCTGTTCAATCCTTTCGACATTCCGGAACCCGCAAACCGCATCGCGGCAAAGGCTGCTCTAGCAAGTCGATTGGGCGTTGGGCACGACGCCAAGATCATTGGATTCATCGCAAATCTTGATGATCGCAAACGCCCGCTTCTCTTCGTGGACATCGCGCAAAAGCTGCGCGACATGGGCCGAGATGATCTGCACTTCATCATGCTTGGCGAGGCACGTAGCCCCCATATCGAAACCCTGAACCAGAAAATCGCGGAAACTGGTCTAGGCGGCACCGTTCAACACATCGGACCGCAGTATCCCATTGCCCCTTGGATGGCGGGATTGGACCTTCTGATCGCGCCCGCAGTCCACGAAGCCCTTGGCCGCACCATGATTGAAGCCCAGCTTTTCGCGACCCCTGTCGTGGCCTCAAATGCAGGCGGCAATCCAGAGATCATTTTGGGTGACGAAACAGGCCTTTTGGCTGAGCCAGACAACGCAGAGGATTTTGCGGCCAAAGCGCTCCGGTTACTTGGCGATCCTGCGTTCGCCCACGACCTGACAGAGCACGGAAAATCGCGAGCCGAACAAACCTTCTCTGCCGAACGTCACATTTCCAAGATGGTCGAAATTTACGACAGTGTGCTCTAGCCTTTCCCTCTCAGCGTAGGAAAGGTAAACGACCCAGAGTGTCGAACGGGTAAGCCATGAAAATTCTGTATGTCATCCGCAAGCGCGAGAAGCGCCATTGGTCGAAACGTCTGCAGCGTTGGTTGACGGGGTTTACTGACGGGCAGGACGGTTTTTTCGAGGCCAGCCTGCACTACGGCTGCGACGTCACGCGTCAGACCTTTCGCGAAGTGACGGAAATGACCCCCGCCGAGCTGCGCAAATTCGACGCCATCGTAATTAACGCGAAGTCGGGTTTTCCATGGCAAAAGGCGGACGAAGCCAATGCCCTGTTACGCACTTGGAACCGTCCTTCGGCGCTCTTTATCGGCCAGGCCCGCCCCACAGAAATGGCCCCCGATGGCGTCGCGGACGGCTTTGACATTCTGTTCAAGCGAGAGCCTTTCGCGGACCTGGACCGATACGAGTTGTCCAATGCAAACCGTGCCAAGCTGGTCACCACCCTGCTTTCGAACCAGCTCTTGAACATGAGCTGGCGCTTTAAAAACCGGAACACCTCGTTCACCTTGCCCAAGTATGGCTACGAGTACGACAAGACCCACGATGTCTACTTCTCTGGCAAACTCGGCCCGAACCGGTTCGACAATCGCGTGGCCGCTTGGGAGCGCGTGACTGCTGAACTCGGCGATCTGCGGCTCAAAGGTGGTCTGGCGTCAAACGGTCAAGTCGAAGTCCCCGCCCATCTGAAGGGCGAATTGATGGAAAAGCCCGAGTATCTGAAGACGCTGCTCACCACCAAAGTGAACCTCGCGCTCTCTGGCATCGGGCCCTTCACCCACCGGCATCTGGAGCTGTTCTACGCCGGCGCCTTTGCCCTATCGAACAATGATATCGAGCCGCTCTGGCTGCGCGCGCCGGTGGTCAAAGGTCAGGACTATGCCGCTTTTGACACCGAGGACGAGATGATCGACATGAGCCGCTATTATGTCGCCCATGACGCCGAGCGTGAGGCTATCGCCAAGAACGGCCGTGCCTGCTTTGAACGGCTTTATGACGTGCCTGCCCACGCGGTCGAACTGCGTGACGCTCTACAGAAAGTGATCTGATGACCCAGCCCCGCGTTTGCATCGCAACCGGCGACTACTACCGCCTTGGCGAGACTTTTGTGAACCGTCACATCGCAGAGATTTTTGGCGGCTCGGTCGGGGTCATCACGGGGCGCTATCACGGGGAAAACCCACTGGACAAACCCGTGTTCGAACGGCGTCAGCGGGCTCGCGGCACGGCGGCACTACTGCAGGGGCTGCTCTGGCACATCCCACTGAATACGCTAAAACACGGGACGTCCCGCCTACCCTACGGACAAGCGAAAGCAGATCTGATCGCGTTCCTGCGTGAGCATCGGGTGGACGTCATTCTGGCCGAGTTCGGGACACAGGCTTTGGCACTGGCTCCATTGGCGAATGAGCTGGACATTCCGATCTTCACCTACTTCCGCGGCACCGATGCCTCCAAGCAAATCCAGCGTCCGCGGATCGTGAAAGCCTATAATAAGATGATGCCGCGTCTGGCCGGAGTCTTTTCTGTCAGCCAGTTCCTGCTGGACAACCTGACCCGCCACGGTGTCGCGGTGAACCCGAATGCCCATGTGGTGCCTTCGGGCGTGGACATCCGCCGCTTTGTCCCCGGTGAAAAGCGTCCCGGCAGTTTTCTGGCCGTGGGCCGGTTCGTGGAAAAGAAGGCGCCCCAGATCACCCTGCGCGCCTTTGCCAAGGCCGCTCAGAACCATCCCGAGGCGCGTCTGGATTTCATCGGCTCTGGCCCATTATTGGAAGAATGCCAAAAGATGGCCTCCGACATGGGGGTCGCCGATCAGGTAACCTTCCACGGCCAACAGCCGCATGAGTATGTCCGCCAGCACCTGCTGACCACCGAAGTGTTCCTACAGCACTCGATTACCGCCGCTGACGGCAATACCGAAGGGCTGCCCACAGCAATCCAAGAAGCTCTCGCCTGCGGGTGCATCACGATCTCGACGAACCATGCAGGAATCCCTGAGGCCGTCGAGCACGGCGTAAACGGCTACTTGGTTGACGAATGGGACGAGGACGGTTTCAGCCGCCAGATCGCCGCTGTTCTGGATCAGGCAGATCGCAGCGCCATGGCCGCTGCCGCCCGTCAGACGGCCGAGGACAAGTTCGACAACGACAAAGGCCTCGCCCGCGTCGAGCGCATCATTCTAGAGACGATCAGCCGTCAGGCCTGACCCATCTCCAGACTGAACAGGCTGCGATAGAGCGCATTCTCGGCCATCAGCGCTTCGTGGGTGTCAAAGCCCACCACACGCCCGTGATCCAGCACCAGCACGCGATCCACCCACTCCAGCGTCGAAGGACGGTGCGTGACGAAGAGCATGGTGCTGTCCTTGGCGCCCTGCACAACGGCCTCCATCACGGCGCGGTCGTTTTCGCCGTCCAGTGCACTTGTGGCCTCGTCAAAGATGTAGACCTTAGCCTGTTTCACCAGTGCACGGGCGATGCCCACACGCTGCTTCTGGCCGCCCGACAAGTTCGAGCCATTAGGGCCAACCTGCGCTTCCAATCCGCCTTGCAGCTTATCGAGCACGTTGTCGAGCGCGGCGCGGCGCACTGCGTCCTGCACTTGGGCATCGCTTGCCGTGGCGTGGCCATCCAGAATGTTGTCGCGGATCGTGCCATCAAATAGGAACACGTCCTGCGAAATCAGTGCGATGCTGTCTCGCAGCGCCTCGGGCGACACGTCTTTCAGATCCAGATCCCCCAAGCGCACGATACCGTCAGTCGGATCATAGAAGCGCTGGCACAGGTCGATGAATGTTGTCTTGCCCGCGCCGGACCGGCCCACGATTGCAATCCGCTCGCCCTCGGCGATCTTTAGGTCAACATTGTGCAGCGCCGGTGCATCGTCAGCGTAGAAGAAACTGACATCCTCGAACGCGATCGAAGGCGCCACGCCTTCCAGTCCCAACGTACCAGTACGCGTTGCAGCCTGCGGGGTGTCGAGCATCTCGTGCATCATGCCCACGTGAACCAGACCCTTTTGGATGTCGACCAGCGTTTTCGAGACGCGTTCGGCGGGCTGATAGGCCAACAAGAATGCGGTGATGAACGCGGTGAATTCGCCGGGCGTCTTGCCGTTGGTGATGGTCTGCCAGCTGGCGTACATCACGAATAGGCCGATCACGACGCCCCCCAGCAGTTCCATCAACGGAACAGTCGCGTTCGTTGCCTTGGCAATGCCAACCACGCGCTTTTCCAGATCCTCGACCACATTGGCAAACCGGCGGGCGGATTTGCCTTCGAGTGCATAGCTTTTGACGGTGCGGATGCCTTCGATCGACTCCACACCGGTCGAGGCCATGACCTGTAAAAGTTCGGTTTCATGCTTTGAATGCTTGCGGACGCTCTTAATCAGCCGCCCAACCAGAAAGAAGATCAGTGGGAAAATCACCAGACAGATCAAGGACATCGTGGCGTCCTGATAGATCATCACAGCGACCAGAGCGAGCAGCGTCAGAATATCGGTAATCAGCTTGTTCGCGATGTTTACGACCACAGTCCCGCAGGACTTCCCGAACATCATGATCCGCTGCATGTGCTTGGCCGGATGCAGACCCGCAAAGAAATCTACGTCCCGATAGAGCACGTTCTCGAACAGCTTCTTTTGATTGTTCGCCGCGATCTGCCGGTTCATCACCGTCTGGATCACCGAGTTCCCGTATTGAAAGAAGCTCTTGGCCACGCTGATCCCGATGACCAGCCCCGCGACAATCCACGCCTCGGACACATTTTCCGACACAAAGACATCATTCACGATCCGCTTGGTGGACCAAGCGAGCAAACCGGTGAACACAGAAACCCCGATCATGAACACCACGTTCAGGGCATAAAGCTTCCAACGGGGCAGCAATTCGTCATTGAGCAGACGCTTCACAGTCTGCATAGGGGTCGCCTCGACGGGCTTAGCGGGCATGAGGGCTCCTCGCTCTTGGGCCAATTCGCGCTAGGATTGGCATATACGCGCAGCATCCCCCTCTTGCAATCATACGGGGTTCAGGGCAACTTCTGAACAAATGTTCAATTCATGCATCGGAGGGGAGGCCGCGCCATGGATTTCGCACTGACCGAAGAACAACAGGCCATATTCGATATGGCCCGCGCATTCGGAGAGGAGCATATCGCGCCCTATGCCCAGACGTGGGAACGCGACGGCACCATTCCCAAAGAGATTTGGCCCAAACTGGCCGAGTTGGGATTCGGCGGGCTTTATGTCTCCGAAGAGAATGGCGGCTCGGGCCTGACCCGCCTCGACGCCACGCTGGTGTTCGAAGCGCTGTCGATGTCCTGCCCGTCCGTGGCGGCATTCCTGTCGATCCACAATATGTGCGCCAAGATGCTGGACAGCTTTGCCAGCGACGAGATGCGCGACCGCTACCTGCCCGCCGCCCTGTCGATGGAAAAGGTGTTCTCTTACTGCCTGACCGAACCCGGATCAGGCAGCGACGCCGCCGCGCTTCGCACTCGCGCCACGGCCACCGATCAGGGCTACACCCTGACGGGCACCAAGGCGTTCATCTCGGGCGGCGGCTATTCCGACGCCTATATCGTGATGGCCCGTTCCTGCGACGACAGCCCCCGCGGCATCTCGGCCTTTGTGATCGAGGACGGCACCCCCGGTCTCAGCTTTGGCGGGCTTGAGGACAAGATGGGCTGGCGCTCTCAGCCGACCCGTCAGGTCCAGATGGACGACTGTCACATCCCCGCCGCGAACCTTCTCGGGATCGAGGGCGAAGGGTTCAAATACGCCATGAAGGGGCTGGACGGCGGACGCCTGAATATTTCGGCCTGCTCGCTGGGGGCAGCGCAATCTGCGCTAAACCAAACCCTGAGCTACATGGCCGAACGCAAGGCATTCGGCAAACCCATCGACCAGTTTCAGGCCCTGCAATTCCGTCTGGCTGATGCCGAAATAGAACTCCAAGCCGCCCGAACCTTCTTGCGCCAAGCCGCATGGAAGCTGGACCAAGGGGCACCGGATGCCACCAAGTTCTGCGCCATGGCCAAGAAATTCGTGACCGAAGCAGGCAGCCGCGTCGCCGATCAATGCCTGCAGCTGCATGGCGGATATGGCTACCTTGCCGACTACGGCATTGAAAAGATCGTGCGCGATTTACGTGTGCATCAGATCCTCGAAGGGACAAACGAAATCATGCGCCTGATTGTGGCGCGTCAATTGCTGGCCGAAAGATGACATCAGACATTTCCACACGGATCGAAGGCCGCGCCGGTCGCATCACTCTGACCCGCCCCAAGGCCCTGAACGCCCTGTCCTACGACATGTGCAAAGCGATTTCCGCGGCTCTGGACGACTGGGAAAACAATGACGCCGTCCAGATCATCCTGATCGACGCCGAAGGCGACCGCGCCTTCTGTGCAGGCGGTGACATAGCCGCAATCTACCACCAAGGCATCGCGGGCGACTACGCCGAGGCCCGCCAGTTCTGGGCCGACGAATACCGGATGAACAACCGGCTCGCCACCTACCCCAAACCTATCGTGAGCTTCATGCAAGGCTACGTCATGGGTGGCGGCGTTGGTGTCGGCTGCCACGTCAAACACCGGATCGTCGGGGATACCACTCGCATGGCGATGCCGGAATGCGGGATCGGCCTCGTACCCGATGTAGGGGGCACCGCCCTGCTCGCCGGAGCCCCCGGCCGCTTAGGCGAATACCTAGGCCTGACAGGGGCCCGCATGAAAGCAGGCGACGCCATCCTCGCAGGATTCGCCGACCACTATATCGCCGAGTCCGATTGGGACGCTCTGAAGCAGCAGCTGATCGAGACAGGCGACATCACCGCCCTGACGGCGACCCTCCACCCTGCCCCCGAATCTGCGCTAACCTTCAAACAGGACCTCATCGACGAGCTCTTTTCTGCCGACACCCTCAGCGACCTGTTCGAGCGCCTCGAAAACAATTCTTCGGACCTCGCCACAGAAACGCTCGCATCCCTGAAACACCACGCGCCGCTAGCAATGGCGACCGCGCTAACATTGATCCGCCGCCAGCGCCCCACGCCAGACCTCAAGGACGCTCTGGCTTGGGAATATCGCTGTACCTACCGCGCGCAGGAACAAGGCGACTTCCTCGAAGGCATCCGCGCCCAAGTCATCGACAAGGACCGAACACCCAAGTGGACCCACAGCAGCCCCGCAGACCTCACGCAGGCGGAAATCGACCGCATGATCGAACCGCTCGGGGACAACGAACTGCGCTTCTAGCTTCTTTTTGCCAAAAATACTCAACTCCTCCGCGATCCACAGGGCGCAGTGTCGCGGCACCATTCACGACCTGCGCCCAAGGGAGGACACAATGAAAATCGCATTCATCGGGCTCGGAAACATGGGTGCCCCCATGGCGCTCAACCTCGCCAAAGCGGGACACGAGGTCACCGGCTATGACGCCGCCGGGATCACCGTCGACAACGTCGCGACCGCCGCCTCTGGCGCAGAGGCCGCCAGTAGCACTGATGTGGTGATCACCATGCTCCCCAACGGCGCGATCCTGCAAAAGGTCGCCGCCGAAGTCATCCCCGCCATGCCCAAAGGCAGCATCCTGCTGGATTGCTCGACCGTCGATGTAGAAAGCGCCCGCACCGTCTCGGCCATGGCGCACGAAAACGGCCTTGATGCGCTGGACGCGCCTGTTTCGGGCGGAATCGGTGGCGCGGCAGCGGGCACGCTGACCTTCATGGTCGGCGGCAGCGACGCCGCCTTCCAGACCGCCAAGCCACTGTTCGACATCATGGGGCAAAAGGCTGTGCACTGCGGCCCCTCGGGCAACGGCCAAGCGGCGAAGATCTGCAACAACATGATCCTTGGCGTCACCATGATCGCCACCTGCGAAGCCTTTGCACTCGCCGACAAACTGGGCCTCGACCGTCAGGCGATGTTTGATGTGGTCTCGACCTCCTCCGGCGCGAGCTGGTCGATCAACGCCTACTGCCCCGCCCCCGGCATCGGCCCGCAATCCCCATCAGACAACGACTACAAACCGGGTTTCGCCGCTGACTTAATGCTCAAAGACCTGCGCCTGTCGCAACAAGCCGCCGCCAGCGCCGACGCCGACACCCCGATGGGACAACTGGCCGAAACGCTCTACCAAACCTTTGTCGAAGCCGAAGACGGCAGCGGCAAGGACTTCAGCGCCATGCTCCCCCGCTTCTCGAGCCGCAGCCGCAGCTGAGCCACACCAACAACATCACAGAGCCGCGAGCAGTGCGAACTGACTCGCGGCTTTTGCGTTAGTGGGATGAACAACAAAGGAAAGCACCATGAAACGCAAAGCCTTGATCATCGCCTCCGCCCTTGCTGCAACGCTCGCCGCTCCGGCAGCATTCGCTGCAAACGGAAACGGCCATTGTCCGCCCGGCCTTGCCAAGAAGAGCCCCGAATGCGTGCCCCCCGGCCAAGCCAAGAAAATGTACAATGATCGTGATGATCATGACGGCCACTATCGCCGCGGCGACCACATCGACCACTACGATCGCATCGAACGCCCCGAACGATACGGCCTGAACGACGGGAACTACGTTGTGTCGAACGGCTACGTGTACCGTATCAACGAACAGACCGGCGAAGTGCTGGCCCTGATCGGCGCAATGCAGAACCTTCTGAACTAACGCGGCGCGGCCAAAGCGCCGCATCTTATCCGACTAGTAGAACGGGCTCCTTAATGATACATTCCAATTATGGAATATCATTAGGAGCTCGTTATGTTTTCCAAAAATGTTGGCGGCATTGACCGCATTCTTCGCATCGTCGTTGGTGCCGCGCTGCTGCTCGGGTTCTTCCTGAACGGCGACGGCGCCTATGGCTGGCTGTACCTGATCGGGATCATCCCGCTGGCGACCGGACTGCTGTCCACCTGCCCGATCTATTCGATCCTCGGGATGAACACCTGCCCGCGCAAATAAGCCGCGCTGCTACTGACTGAATGGGGTTGGACCTTCGACACCAAGATGCTCCGCAAACTTGAAGCAGTAGGTCCACCACTCCCCCAAGTCTTCGCGGTTCTCGGCGTTGTCCCACTGTCCCGCCTCCCAGCGATCGCGCCAAAGCTGCCGCTTTTCAACTACTGTGCTCTGCACGTAGGACGCGTCTCGACGGCGCGCAGCCTCTGACCGCATGTTGGCAGCGGTCCCTACGTAATAATCCATCTCGGGATTTTCGCCGGGCACCGGCGTCTGCTCGCCCGTCATGAGTTCTATCAAAACCGCGCATTCAACAAGGCTTTCTTCAAAAGGCTGTCCGGCCACCGCTGGCCCGGCCCCACACACGGCCAAAACCGCTGCACTGATCAATGTTTTCACAAATACCTCCGTCACTTGAACGGAAGCAGCATTCACAGGTCTTTCAGACGACAGCAGGACAAGAAAAGGGCGGAACCAAGATGTTCCGCCCTCTTTCTACCTACTCGGCTGCGACTTGCTTTTTGGGTTTCAGCATCTCGACCAAATAGTGCCCCGTGTGGCTGCGCTGCTCTTTGGCGACCTTTTCAGGCGTGCCCGTGGCGACAACTTCGCCGCCGCCATCGCCGCCCTCGGGACCGATATCGATGATCCAGTCGGCGGTCTTGATGACATCGAGGTTATGCTCGATCACCACCACGCTGTTCCCCTGCTCGACCAACTCATGAAGCACTTCCAACAGCTTACGAACATCTTCGAAGTGCAGACCAGTCGTCGGTTCGTCCAGAATATAGAGCGTTCGGCCCGTGGATCGTTTCGACAGCTCTTTGGACAGCTTGACGCGCTGCGCCTCACCACCCGACAGGGTCGTCGCCTGCTGGCCGACCTTGATGTACCCAAGGCCCACCCGCATCAGCGCATCCATCTTCTCGCGAATGCTCGGCACCGCTTGGAAGAATTCCTGAGCGTCCTCGACAGTCATATCCAGCACGTCCGCGATGGACTTACCCTTGAACTGAACCTCAAGCGTCTCGCGGTTGTACCGTTTGCCCTTACAGGTCTCGCAGGTCACGTAGACGTCGGGCAAGAAGTGCATCTCGATCTTAATGACACCATCGCCCTGACAGGCCTCGCAACGCCCACCTTTGACGTTAAAGCTGAAGCGGCCCGGCTTGTATCCACGAGCCTTGGCCTCTGGCAGTCCCGCGAACCACTCGCGGATCGGCGTAAACGCCCCCGTGTAAGTCGCGGGGTTGGACCGCGGTGTCCGCCCGATGGGACGCTGGTCGATGTCGATGACCTTGTCGAGGTGCTCAAGTCCCTTAATGGTCTGGCAGGGCGCAGGCACCTGCTTCGCGCCGTTCAAACGCATCGACGCCGTCTTGAACAGAGTCTCGATGGTCAGGGTCGATTTGCCGCCGCCAGACACGCCACTCACGCAGACAAACTTGCCCAGAGGGAAGTCCACGGTCACGTCCTTGAGGTTGTTCCCGTTGGCCTTCACGACCTTGATCTTCTTGCCATTTCCTTTGCGCCGCTCGGTCGGCACGGAGATCTCGCGGACCCCACTCAGGTACTGTCCCGTCACTGACGCCGGATCAGAGGCTAACTGCTCTGGCGTACCATGAGCAACAACCTGACCACCATGCACACCCGCTCCCGGACCAATGTCGAACACATAGTCCGCCTCACGGATCGCGTCCTCGTCATGCTCCACCACAATCACAGTGTTCCCTTGATCGCGAAGGTTCTTCAACGTCGTCAGCAAGCGATCATTGTCCCGCTGGTGCAGACCGATGGAGGGTTCGTCCAACACATACAGAACACCCGTCAGGCCGCTGCCAATCTGGCTGGCCAAGCGAATCCGCTGACTCTCGCCCCCCGACAACGTCCCCGCATTCCGCGACAGGGTCAGGTACTCCAGACCCACGTTATTCAGGAACCCGAGTCGCTCGCGAATCTCCTTCAGGATCGCATGGGCAATCTCGTTCTTCTGCTTGGTCAGGCTTTCGGGCACGGTCTGGCACCACGCATAGGCCTGCTTGATCGACATCTCGACCACCTGACCGATGTGCAGCCCGCCAATCTTCACCGCTCGCGCCTCTTCGCGCAGGCGATACCCGTGGCAGGTCCCGCAAGAACGGTTGTTTTGATAGCGCTCGAACTCCTCGCGAATCCAGTTGGAATCGGTCTCGCGGTAGCGGCGTTCCATGTTGGGGATGACGCCCTCAAACACGCGGCTAACCTGATAAACGCGCCCGCCTTCATCATAGCGGAACTGAATTTCTTCGTCGCCAGAGCCGTACAGGAACACCTGCTTCACATGAGCAGGCAAGTCCTTCCACTTGGTGTTCTTGTCGAACTCATAGTGCTTGGCGATCGCCTCGATGGTCTGCAGGAAATACGGCGACTTCCCCTTGCGCCAAGGCGCCAAGGCCCCGTCGTAGACCTTCAAATCCTCGTCCGGAACCACCAGTTTTTCGTCAAAGAACAGCTCGACCCCTAGGCCGTCACACTCGGGACAGGCCCCGAACGGCGCGTTGAACGAAAACAGGCGCGGCTCGATCTCGGGGATGGTGAACCCGCTGACCGGACAAGCAAAATTCTCGGAAAAGGTAAAACGCTCCGGCTCCCCTTCGCGCGGCGCCGTCTCCAGAATGGCGATCCCATCGGCCAAATCCAGCGCGGTCCGGAACGAATCCGCCAGTCGAGTCTCCATCCCCTCACGCACAACGATCCGGTCCACGACCACATCGATGTCATGGCGGAATTTCTTGTCCAGGGTCGGCGGCTCGTCCAGATCATAGAATTCGCCATCAACCTTAACGCGCTGGAAACCCTGCTTCCGCAGTTCCAGAAATTCCTTACGGTACTCGCCTTTGCGGTCACGCACGATAGGCGCCAGCAGATAGGCCCGAGTGCCGTCTTCCATGCCCATGACACGGTCGACCATGTCCTGAACCTGCTGCGCCTCGATCGGCAAGCCGGTCGCGGGGCTATAAGGTGTCCCTGCCCGCGCAAACAGCAGACGCATGTAGTCGTAAATCTCGGTCACAGTCCCCACGGTGGACCGCGGGTTCTTGCTGGTGGTCTTCTGCTCGATAGAGATTGCAGGGCTCAGACCACTGATGTGATCTACGTCCGGCTTTTCCATCATATCAAGGAACTGCCGCGCATAGGCGCTCAGACTCTCGACATAGCGTCGCTGCCCTTCCGCATAGATCGTATCGAACGCCAGACTAGATTTGCCCGAGCCAGACAGGCCAGTGATCACCACCAGCTGGTCGCGCGGAATATCCACGTCGATGTTCTTCAGATTATGCTCGCGCGCGCCGCGGACCTCGATGTTCTTCAGCTCGGCCATTCGGACCCCCAGAAAGTGACCCCTATCAAATAGTCCAGCCTGCCCGAGTCTCCAACCATTCGTTAAGAACTTTTTAAGAACATCCGCTCTTTCACGCCCTTTGCTTTCTGCTTTGCAAAAATACTCACGGCCCCACCCCCGCCATCAGCGCAAAGAAAAAGGGCGAGAGCAGCCTGTGCCACCCTCGCCCGTTTCAAATCTTATCCGACCAAATCAGATGTGGATCGCGCGATCCCAAGCATCCAGGACGCTCTCGTGCATCATTTCCGACAGGGTCGGGTGCGGGAACACGGTCTCCATCAGATCCGCTTCGGTGGTCTCCAGCTTCTGGCCGATGACGTAGCCTTGGATCATCTCGGTGACTTCTGCGCCAACCATGTGCGCGCCAAGCAATTCGCCGGTTTTCTCGTCAAACACGGTCTTCACCATGCCTTCAGGCTCGCCCAACGCGATCGCCTTGCCGTTCCCGATGAAGGGGAAGCGGCCAACCTTGATCTTGTATCCGGCCGCTTTGGCCTTCTCTTCGGTCAGGCCAACGCTGGCGATCTGCGGGTGGCAGTAGGTGCAGCCGGCGATGGTCTCGGGCTTCACAGGGTGCGGATGACCGCCCGCGATGTGCTCTGCCACCATAACGCCCTCGTGCGAGGCTTTGTGCGCCAGCCAAGGACCATTGGTCGCGTCGCCGATGACATAGATGCCCTCGACACCAGTGCGGCAGAACTCGTCGGTCACGGCAAAGCTGCGGTCGATCTTGACGCCCACTTCTTCCAGACCAATGCCGCCGGTGTTGGCCACGATGCCCACAGCCGAGATCACGGTGTCGAACTCTTCGGTCGTGGTCTTGCCGCCCATTTCGATGTGCGCAGTGACCTTACCGTTGCCGCGGTCCAGCTTCTTGACCATGGCTTTTTCTTTGATCTTGATGCCCTGCTTGGTGAACGCCTTCTTCGCGAATGCTGCGATTTCTGCGTCTTCGACAGGCAGGATACGGTCCTGAACCTCGACCACGGTCGTGTCAGCGCCCAGCGTGTTGTAGAAGCTGGCAAACTCGATGCCGATCGCGCCAGAGCCAATGACCAGCAGTTTCTTGGGCATCTTTTTGGGGGTCAGGGCGTGCTTGTAGGTCCAGACCAGATCACCATCCGCTTCCAGACCGGGCAGCTCGCGAGCGCGGGCACCGGTGGCGACGATGATGTTCTTGGCGACCAACTCTTCGGTGCCCTTGTCGGTTTTGACACTGACCTTGCCTTTGGCGGGGATGGTCGCGGTGCCCATGATGGTGGTGACTTTGTTCTTTTTCAGCAGGTGGCCAACGCCACCGTTCAGCTGCTTGGCCACACCGCGCGAACGCGCGACGACCGCATCCAGATCAAAGCCGATCTTTTCCGCCGACAGGCCATAATCCTTGGCCCGATGCATCATGTGGTAAACCTCTGCCGAACGCAGGAGCGCCTTGGTGGGAATACAGCCCCAGTTCAGGCAGATCCCGCCCATGTGCTCGCGTTCGACCACAGCGGTCTTGAGCCCCAGTTGCGCTGCCCGAATTGCAGCAACATATCCGCCGGGGCCCGCCCCGATAACAACAACATCGAATTCCTTGGCGGCCATTGGCTCTCCTCCGATTCAAGAATTAGTTTGACGTTAAACTATCTTGAACGGAGCATCAACAAAGGCGTCAGCCGACAGTCTCGAGTTGTTGTTTTTCCTGCAACTCACGCAAGATCTCGCCGTAGCCACCCGCCTCAAGGAATTTGGTCTCTGCCGCGGTCGAGCTGCGTCCCAGCGCGGCGTTCCGATAGGGGAAGCGGCCGAATTTGCGAATGATTTCACGGTGAACCTTCGCATGAAGCAGGTTGCTTGCTCCGGTCTCGGGCAGGCGTTCATGCATCAGACGCACGCAGCGGTCTTGATCGCACAGGCTCTCGGAGTGCATCAGCGGCAGGTAAAAGAATTGGCGTGCAGGCTCGTGGATCTTCATATCCCAGCCATGATCGATGGCGACTTTGGCCGCAGCGCGCGCCGGAAAATCGGTTGCAAAGGCCCGTGCGTCGTCACGGAACATGTTCCGCGGCAGCTGGTCCAGCAGCACGATGTAGCCCAAGGCACCCGTTGGGTAGGTCAGCCACAGACCGTATGCGCCCTCGGCCGCTTCGGTCCAAATATCGAAGAATTTGTCGCGGATTTCTGCGTCCAAGGCGTCGGTGCTGTTGTACCACCCCTTTGGACCAACCTCATCCAACCAGAACTCTAATACTTTTTGCGGTGTCATCCGTATGCCCTCCACTCAACACTACATAAAATCGTTACGTAAGGTTGGGTGGAGAGGACAGTCACAATTTATAACATCCTGATGCAACGAGAGAGCGTTGCACGCAGATCACTTCTCTTCGACGGGGTTCGCGCTGGACTCTTCCATCGCAGTTTCGACGGCCAGTTGGGTCGCTGTCGCGTAGACCGGAGCGTAGGAGTTGTACTCTTCCCGCGCGGGCGCAGCGCGCACTGTCATCCGGTAAGCGGCATAGCCAACGAGCGCCACCAGTAGCACCGCGATGATCACAAAGAAACCGTTCGGCCCCAGCTGCGCCATCAGCCAACCAGAGATAACAGGTCCCGCTATCGCACCGAAACCGTTGATGAAAACCAGACCGCCAGAGGCCGCGGCCATATCCTCAAGCTCAAGGTAGTCGTTGGTGTAAGCCAGCAAGAGCGCATAGAGTGGGTTGGTCACGCCGCCGATCAACGACGCCGACACCAAGAGCAGTACGAAGTTAGTGCCCACGACCATGCCCAGAATGGCACCCGCCGCCCCAATAGTCGCAAGGATCACGATCAGCAGACGGCGATCCATGTGATCGGACAACCAGCCAATCGGGTATTGCACCAAAAGCGCTGCTGCAAAAAACACCGAGATAAAGATCGAAATTTGAGCAGTGTTCAGCCCAGCCTCTGTGCCAAAGACCGAGGCCATGCCGAACTGCGCAGCAAACACGCCCCCCAGCAGGAACATCCCCACGCAGCCCAGCGGAGAGATATTGTAGAGTTGGCGCAGGGTCATCGGCTTGGTCCGGTCAAACGCTGGCGTCGGGTTGATCGACAGCAAAATCGGCGCAAAGGACAGGGAAACCAGAACCGACGGGATGACGAACAGCAGGTAGCCGCCAACATCACTGACGTTGACCAGACCTTGCGCCGTCACGAGGCCGAAAATCTGCACAAGCATATAAAGAGACAGTGCCTGACCCCGCGTCTCGTTCGTGGTGGTGTTGTTGAGCCAGCTTTCAGCGGTCACGTACACGGCCGAGAAACAGAACCCGATCGCCACGCGTCCCACGGTCCATGCCCAAGGGTCTGCAATCGCCGGATAGAGGATCAGCACCGCTGACACCATCGAGGCCAGCGCTGCAAAGACACGGACGTGCCCGACACGCCGGATCATCTCTGGCGCCATGCGCGAGCCGCCGAGGAAACCGAGGAAATATGCGGACATCACGATCGACATCTCGAAGGTCCCGAAGCCTTCGTAAGCGCCGCGCAGACCCAAGAGGGTGCCCTGCATCCCGTTGCCCACCATCAGCAGCAAAAGACCCAGCAGCAATGGCCACGCGCTCGACAACACCTGTAGCATACGTATCTCCCGGCGTTTGCGTTTCAGTTTGGAAGACTTATGGCACCACAACCCTCACATCACTTGGGTACTCGCACAAAGCCTAGGGAATCAACAGAGACGCATCCCCATAGGAAAAGAAACGGTATTCTTGCGAAATTGCATGGTCATATGCGGCCATGATCCGCTCGCGACCGACAAGGGCAGAAACCAGCATCATCAGCGTTGATTTCGGAAGGTGGAAGTTGGTCATCAGCGCGTCGGCCACGCGGAATTCAAAGCCGGGATAGATAAAGATATCCGTATCCCCCGCCCACGGACGGATCGCACCGGTGTCACGCGCGGCCGTCTCGATCAGACGTAGAGCGGTGGTGCCCACGGGGATCACACGGCCACCGTTGGCTTTGGTTTCGGCGATCTCGGCCGCGGCAGCTTCGCTGACCTCGCCCCATTCCGAGTGCATCTTGTGGGTGGTGACGTCGTCCACCTTGACCGGCAAAAATGTCCCCGCGCCCACATGAAGCGTCACATAGGTAAAGCCCACACCCATCGCCGCCAGCTTATCCAAGAGCGGCTGGTCAAAGTGCAGGCTAGCGGTCGGAGCCGCGACTGCGCCGGTATTGCGGGCCCAAACGGTCTGGTAATCCTCTTTGTCCTGACTATCCGCAGGACGTTTGGCGGCGATGTAGGGGGGCAAGGGCATCGCGCCCGCCTCGGCCAGCGCCGCGTCGAAGTCATCGCCGGTCAGGTTGAATTCCAGCACCGCCTGCCCCTCTTCGCGACCAACCAATTGCGCCTTGAGGTCTGCCGAAAACGCGATCCACTCGCCCTCACCCAGTTTCCGCAGGGGTTTAACCAACGCGGCCCACTGCCCATTCGGGCGCGGCTCTAGCAGGGTGACTTCGATCTTGGCGCTCACGCGACCTTGGGCACTGTCCCGCCAACGCTGGCCAAACAACCGTGCCGGAATAACTCGCGTGTCGTTCAACACCAGTCGATCCCCCGATTTCAGCAGATCCGGCAGGTCATAGACATGCAAGTCCGACAGCCCGTCAGGACGCGACACCAACAGGCGCGAGGCACTGCGCGGTTTGGCCGGTCGGGTCGCGATCAGGCTTTCAGGAAGATCAAAATCGAAGTCGCTTAGTTTCACTGGCTTACCTTTGGCGGAGGGCGGCGGAAGATTTCTCTGAACATGCCGGGGGTCAGAACCGACAACGGATTGACCCCGACATCCGGCGCAGAGGTAGTCCCCGTGAGCGTAAAGTTAAAGCCAAAGAGTCCTTCGCCTTGACGGGTGAAAATCCCGCCGATGCCATTCAGCATATAGACAGGGGACAGGACCCCCTGCAAATCAAGGCGGTTCGATTTCAGTCCGATCGTTCCGTCCAATGAAAGCCCCATCGACGGGCCGACAGCGCTGCCCTCAAGAAGAATGAACTGCTCTGGCGTTAGCCGGAACTTCGCATCGACGTTCGAGAAGTAAATCCCGCCATTGGCCATCTGATCCAAAAGACCCACGACGCTCACCGCGTTCAGCAAATCTGTGACCGCAGGGGCGTCGTACAGGCGTGTATTGGTGATGGCGAGAACGCCGTCGTACTGGCCATCTGTACGCGCAGGCGTGAGCGTGAGCACCATCTCGCCGCCGTTTGCTTGCTTCAGAATGCCCGCGTCGCGCATCACATCGCCGCCATCTTCGCTGGTCACCCGAATTGCACTTCGCCCCCGACTCGGCGCGATCAGGCCTTCGACAGGTGCACCACCGTTGACCTTGGCGGTAAAGTTTCCACGCAGACCGCCTGTGGTATCAAAGTCCCCGTTGAACTGTTGCAAAGCGATTCCACTGGTGATCCGAACCGTCATGTCTGACAAACGGATCGGCCCGCCTTCGCCGCCTCCTGACTTGCTGCCGGGAATCTTGGAAACATCAACCGTCCCGCCCGTCACCGAAATCAGCGGAGCAGCGTTTTCGCGAAGTCCCAAAGTCACCGCCGCATCAAGCCATCCCGCCGCCTGAAGACGCGAGAGACGAACATCAGAGACTTTTCCCTCGGCGGTGGTTTTCAAATCTCCCGCCAATGACAGTCCCGGAGCAGCGAACTCCAATGTCCCGATTTTCAGCGGGTTCAACTGACCTGCGACGGTCAGATTGCCTTTGGCACTTTGTGCTTTGGCCCAGCCCAGCGCATCCAGCCCAACTCCCACACCGGACAGGGCGCTCGTTAGGCTGAAATCAATCGGCGCGTTCTTTGGCAGAGACATCTCGAGCGTCCCCGCCCCGCGCCCCGTCACGGCGACAGCCCCAAGGTCAATTTTCAAAGCGTCCAGCGCTTGTTTGCTCAGCTCGATCTGCGCTTTGACAGTGGGCGTTCCATTTTTCGGTGCGCGAAATGTTCCGTCAAACGGCAATGAGTCAAAGCGCCCTTTGCCAGAGATTCTGACCCCGGATGGATCGGCATGCAGCTGCAATGTTTCGGCGGCGATCGTGCGCCCCGCCACGAGAGTGTCTGTACGGACCTGCGAAATCTCGGCGTCGAAATCATAGGCCACGTCGTCAGGACCGAGTTTCGGCTTGAAAGGGATTTGCAGGCTCCCGCTAATTTTCGCCCGTCCGTCAGCGAGGGTGATCGGCAAATTCGCTTTGGTCGGTACAAGCAAGGGTTCGCTGTCCAACAAACTCATGAAAGCGGTGACAGTACCTTCGCCCTTGAGATTTAGCTGTGCATCTTCTGGTGGCTTGCCAAAACGCGGAATTTCGTAGCGCGATCCAGAGATATCGATCACGCCGCCCTGCTTCGGGCGGACCTCGCCTTCGTCCAAGGCAATCGCAAAGCGGGTGTTGTCCAATGCCGCAATCCCCGAGGCCGACTGGATCTTGGGCATGGTCGGCAAATACTGGACGGACGCCCCTTCGAAGGCGAAATCCAACTGATGCTTGGGCTTCTGTCCCGGTTCAGCAGCGAGATGAAACTGTATGTCCCGCAAGGTCCCAGCCGTGATGTTGTTCGCCAACCACTCGCGGACCTTGTCAGCTTTGCTTTCGGGCCAATAGGACACCACATCTTCGGGTGCAATTTCATCGACTTCGGCCAAGAGGCTCAGAGCCCAACCGCCCACCGCAGCCTCGACCCGACCAGAGACATTCGCGCGCCCCTCGGGAACCTCGACTGTCAGTTGACCCAGATCCAGCGCGAAATCATCCAGCGAAAGTCGGAAGCTGGCCGTCGCTTGCTGAATATCGAGCGGCTTGGTCAGCACTCCAATCGGAGCCGCGTTTAAGTCTGACAGCCTAATCTGCGCGATCATCGCTTTGGGCCAAGGGTTGCCTTCTTCGGTGATCAGACGCGCACTGCCTTCGGCGCGGCCACTGATCCCGTCGCTATCGACCGAGACCTCATCAAACAGCAGCAGTCCTGCCGCAGGCTCGTAGTTGAAATAGGTGCGTGCGCCATTAAAGGGCACGGGCCGCGCATCCGCATTCGGGCGCAGTGCGCCTGCGCCGACCGAAAGCGACGCGCTCAGATTACTAAGTGCTCCGGCGTCATCCATCTGCCCACGCAGAGACCCTGAAAGCGGCGCATCAAGCGCACCAAAGAAACTGAGCGCGGGTGCTTGGGTCGCGATGTCCTGCGCCAGCAAATCCGTCACGGTGAGTCCGAAGTCTGCCGACAACTCACCGATCGTCCGCCAGTAGCTGGCTTCGACGGTCGCTGCTGTGGCCCCACCCGTCAGCAATGTCATCGTCGAAGCTGCGTGCAAATCCTCGCCGCTGCGCTCGACCGTAAAGCGCCCGCCATCCACGGTCCAAGACCGCTCTGCCCGCAAATCAACATAGCGCAGGCTGATGTTATCAAGTTCCACAGTCCTCAGCGCGCTGAGTTCCGGCGTCTCGAAAGCGGTGTCCATCACCGAGATCAGCCTCGGAAAGTCCATGGATTGCTCGACCGGCACTTCTGACCTGCCAAAGGACAACTCGAACGTGCCGTCTGATGCACGCTTCAGATCAATCAGCAAGCCACTGATCGCGATGTGCTCTGCCGCGAGTGTCCCTTTTGCCAGACTGCGGCCGGACAAATTCACGCGCATGTTGCTGACGCGTGCGAGGGCCGCTCCGTCCGGCTGTATGATCCGCGTGTTCCGCAGCTCGACCCACGGACGCAGTCCCGACCCCATCGTGAGAAAAATCTCGCCCAACTGGACCCGTGCGCCAGTGCCCTGACCGGCCAACGCCTGTTCAATCCGCACCTCGGCCCATTCCGGCGCGCGCACAGGGCGATCCAGCAGGTACAACGCCCCGCCTACCGGCAACAAAACCGTCAGCAAAAGCACCACACCGACAAACGCCCACAATTTCCGACGCTTGCGCGGCGGATCGATGGGGTTTTCTGCCTTTTCAGGTGCCTCGTTCTCTTTCTTTTCGGTCATGCGGCCCTAGACTGCCCGTAAACACTCATTGCAAGGTATATGCCCATGATTGAAGTTGGCGCGAAAGCCCCCGAATTCACACTCCCCCGTGATGGCGGCGGCGAGGTTTCACTGGAAAGCCTGCAAGGTCAGGCTGTCGTGCTCTATTTCTACCCCAAGGACGACACCCCCGGCTGCACCAAAGAGGCGATTGCCTTTACCGAGCATGCGGATGCCTTTGGCGCGGCGAATGCGGTGGTGCTGGGGATTTCCAAAGACACCGTTGCCAAGCATGACAAGTTCCGCGACAAGCACGGCCTGAAAGTGGCGCTTTTGTCCGACGAAAACAGCGATGTTTGCGAACGCTATGGCGTCTGGAAAGAAAAGAACATGTACGGTCGCAAATACATGGGCATCGAACGCACCACCGTGCTGATCGATGCGTCGGGCGCCATCGCCCGCATCTGGCCCAAGGTCAAAGTTGCCGGACATGCCGAAGACGTACTGGAGGCCGTGAAGGCGCTGTGACCCAAACTCTGGCAGAAATGGCCACCGAGGTACTGACCTGCGGTGAAGGACGCGAGAAGACCGAAATCTCTAAACGGCACGCAGAGGCTTGGTTCGCCTCCCGCAAGGCAGGCACGCCCATTCCCGTGGGCACCGCGACCCCGCCCTTGCGCCCGTCCCGTCCGGCCAAGCCAGCGCTTCTTGATCCTCGCGATGTGCCCCGCCGCCGCCCCGGCAGCCTGCAGGGGCGCATCGCTTTGCTGCATGCGGTCGCCCATATCGAGCTGAACGCGGTGGACCTGCACTGGGACATCATCGCGCGGTTCGGACACATCCCCATGCCGATCGGCTTTTACGACGACTGGGTGAAGTCGGCGGCTGAGGAATCAAAACATTTCAACCTGATCTGCGACTGCCTCGAAGATTTGGGCAGCCACTACGGCGCCCTTCCCGCCCATGCCGGCATGTGGAAGGCCGCTGAAGACACTGCCGAGGATTTCATGGGCCGCCTCGCCGTGGTCCCGATGGTGCTCGAGGCCCGAGGGCTCGACGTGACCCCCGGCATGATCGAGATTTTCCGCAAGGCCAAAGCGGACAAGGCCGTCGAGGCGCTGGAAGTCATCTATTCCGAAGAGGTCGGGCACGTCGCGTTTGGCTCCAAGTGGTTCCATTTCATGTGCGGACGCGAGAATTTGGACCCCAAGGATGTGTTCCACGATCTGGTGCGCCGCTATTTCCACGGCGCGCTGAAGCCCCCCTTCAACGAAGAAAAGCGGGCCGAGGCAGGGATTCCCCCTGACTTCTATTGGCCTCTGACCGAAACGGGGTCGGTCACGGACGAATAGTTCCCCCTACGGAAACAAAGTGGCATCAATCGGCAGGTTCTCGCCGAAATGGCGGGATGTGGCGCACCCACGGAGCCGGAATTTTCAAAAAGGTTGCGCCGAAAACACGGTGCGGTTTATCCCCTAGGCACGCCGTTGTTGCGCCCTTTCGTGTGCCGGCGTCAAAAACACGACCTAGGGGACCTAACCAGTGAGAAGCCGCGTTAACCGCTTTATCGAAACACGCTTCGGCAATGTGTTTCCGGAACGCCGCGTATTTTTGCGTTCAGACACCGAAACCCGCTTTATCCGCCTAACACCGCTGACCCAGATCACCGCGCTCGGCGGGTTGGCGTTGATCATGGCATGGGCCGCGATATCGACGTCGATCCTGTTGATGGACAGCATTGGATCCGGCAACGTCCGCGCCCAAGTCCAGCGAGAACAAGAGAACTACGAAGAGCGCCTGAACCGACTGGCTCTGGAACGCGACATGCGCTCCGAAGAAGCGTCGGACGCGCAGGATCGTTTCAATCTGGCGCTGCAGCAGATTTCGGTCATGCAGACCCAGCTTCTGGCCTCCGAAGATCGCCGCCGCGAGTTGGAGACCGGCCTGACCGTTGTGCAGGACACCCTGCGCCGTGCGATGACCGCGCGCGACGCTGCCACCGAACGCGCCGGCACGCTCGAGGCTGCCCTGAACGGCGAAGAGGGCGCGATCAGCGTTCTGCCCATGGGCGCAGAGGTGAATGGCGCAGTCGACGCTTTGAGCATTGCTCTGTCCGAGACCGCCGCAGAGCGCGATACCAAAGCGGCCGAAGCCCGCAAAGCGCTCCGCGAGGCTGACGAGATCGCCATGCAGCTCAAACTGCTGCGCGATCAGAACGACCGCGTGTTCCGCCAGCTCGAAGAGGCTATGACTGTCTCGGTCGAGCCCCTGAACAAAATGTTCCGAAACGCAGGCATGGATCCTGACCGCATCATCGGTCAGATTCGCAGCCGCTATTCCGGTCAGGGCGGACCGCTGATGCCGCTGACCTTCGGCCCCGAAGAAGAACACAGTCACGAAATCGACCGCGCCAACCGTCTGCTGGAACAGATGGACATGCTGAACATGTACCGCATGGCCGCTGAAAAAGCGCCCTTTGCGTCGCCTGTTAAATCGGCATTCCGCTTTACCAGCCCCTACGACTACCGCCGCGACCCGAAAACAGGCGGACGCCGTATGCACGCCGGTGTAGATTTTGCAGCATCCACCGGAACGCCGCTTTACGCGACGGCCGATGGCGTAGTAATCCATGCTGGCTGGTCGTCTGGTTATGGTCGTTTGGTTAAAATCCAGCATGAATTTGGTATCGAGACAAGGTATGCCCACTTGTCCAAACTTAACGTGACCAAGGGCCAAAGGGTCTCGCGTGGTGACCGTATCGGTGATATGGGAGCATCAGGACGCGTGACCGGCGTGCACCTGCATTACGAGGTGCGTGTCGGGGGCAAACCCGTCAACCCGATGGTATATATCAAGGCTGCTAATGATGTTTTCTAAAAGCAAGATCAACGAACCTGGCCCCAAGGCCACCGAAGCTCCGGCACCGGCTCCGGCACCTGCGGAAAAGACTGAATTCAAAGCGCCCGCGGCGACCAAGGCAAAGCCCCCCGCATCGGTTCTGTCGTCTGATCTGCACGTCGAAGGTAACATCCGCACCACGGGCGATGTTCAGGTCGAAGGCACCGTTGACGGCGATATCCGCGCGCACCTGCTGACCGTTGGCGAAACCGCCACCATCAAAGGCGAAGTCGTTGCTGACGACGTCGTGGTCAACGGCCGCATCGTAGGCCGCGTGCGTGGCCTGAAGGTCCGCCTGACCTCTTCGGCACGTGTTGAGGGTGACATCATCCACAAGACCATCGCCATCGAGAGCGGTGCGCACTTCGAAGGTTCGGTCCAGCGTCAGGACGACCCGCTGTCGACCGCAGGCGCCAAGCGCATCACCGGCCCCGAAAGCAAGAGCTAATCCGGCATTCTCCGGATCGGCCGTTCGGGACGATCTCTTAGGACGAGACAGAAAAGGCACCGCAAATTGCGGTGCCTTTTTCTATTCGTGTTCCGGTGGTCAGGCGTTCTCGATCAGGATGCGATAGAGATGCCAGGTCGCGTGCCCTAGAATGGGCAACACGATGAACAAACCCAAGAAGCCTGGCAACATCGCGACAAAAGTCAGCACCGCCACGATCCCGGCCCAGATCAGCATCGGCACAGGCGCCTGCGTGACGACCTCGAAGCTACTGATCATCGCTGTCACGAAATCCACATCACGGTCCACCACCATCGGCAGGCCAACCACCGTGATCGCAAAGATCAGCAGGGCAAAAACTGCCCCGATTGCCGTCCCGACCGCCAGCATCGTCAGCCCGTTGGCCGTCAGGTAGACGTCGTAAGACGTCGAGACGTTGGTCATCGTCGAGAGCCCCATGAAGAGGGCAAAGATCATGTGCGCGATAAAGAACCAGAACAGGAAGATGATGACGACCACAGCGCTCAGCCACGGCAGCTGGCGACTCCCCTGCCCTTTGACCGCGCCAAAGATGCGGTGCCAGTCCATCGCGAGCCCGAACTCCAGCCGGCGTGATGTCTCGTACAAGCCCACCGCCGCAAAACTGCCCAGCAAAGGGAAGCTGATCACTGCTAGCACCAGCCAATAGGTCTGCCCCGTCATCACAGTGATCGCCCACATCAGCCATCCGACAACGACATAGACGCCCGCAAAGATCAGCCCAAACACCGGTGACCGTCGAAAGTCCCCAACGCCGCGACGTAGCGCCAAAAAAACGTCAGACATCGTTGCTTGCGCCAGCTCGGGCGCGCCGAGCTTGCTGCCCTGCTCAATGGCATCCATTCATGGTCTCCCCTCTTCCTCCGGAAGGGAGCCTAGCGACCCAGAGACGTGCCGCGAAGATGTAAATTCAATACAGCTTAGAGAGAGGCCAAGAAAAAACCGCGGCGATGGGGCCGCGGTGATCTTTAGTCCTCGAAGGTCGCTTCGGCGCGGGACTTGCCGCTGACGTCCATGGCCAGCGTCGCCGCCATCAGCCCGTCCAGATCCCCGTCCAGAACGCCCGAGGTATCCGAGGTCTCGAACCCCGTCCGCAGGTCCTTGACCATCTGGTAGGGCTGCAGAACGTAAGAGCGGATCTGGTTGCCCCAACCCGCGTCGCCCTTGGCTTCGTGAGCGGCGTTGATGTCCGCGTTCCGGCGATCCAGTTCCATCTGGTACAGACGCGATTTCAGAGCCTTCATGGCGATATCACGGTTCTGGTGCTGCGACTTTTCAGACGAGGTCACGACGATGCCAGTCGGAATGTGCGTGATCCGCACCGCCGAGTCGGTCGTGTTCACGTGCTGACCGCCTGCACCGGACGAACGGTAGGTGTCGATGCGGATTTCGCTCGGGTTCACTTCGATCTCTATGTTGTCGTCGACCACGGGATAAACCCAGACCGAGCTAAACGAAGTATGGCGACGCGCCGCCGAGTCATAGGGCGAAATGCGGACCAGACGGTGCACGCCGCTCTCCGTCTTGAGCCAGCCATAGGCGTTGTGGCCGCTGATCTTGTAGACCGCCGACTTGATGCCCGCTTCTTCGCCGGGGCTCATGGACTGCAGTTCGACCTTGTAGCCCTTCTTCTCGGCCCAGCGCACGTACATGCGCGACAGGATCGAGGCCCAGTCACAGCTCTCGGTGCCGCCCGCGCCCGAGTTGATCTCGAGGAAGGTGTCGTTGCTGTCCGCTTCGCCGTTTAGCAGAGCCTCTAGCTCTTTCTGGGCAGCGGTCTTGGCCAGTTCTTTCAGAGCAAGCTCGGCGTCTTTGACGACCTCGTCATCCTCTTCCATCTCGCCGAGCTCGATCATGTCGATGTTGTCCTGCAGCTCTTGCTTGATGCCTGTGTAGACATTAATCGAATCGATCAGGGTCTGACGGTCGCGCATCAGCTTTTGCGCGGCCTCAGGATCGTCCCACAGGGTCGGATCTTCGACGCGGGCGTTGAATTCCTCGAGCCGGTGCTGCGCGGTGTCCCAGTTCAGGCGCTGGCGCAACAGCTCCAGCGATTTTTCGATCTCGGCCACGGTGTTCTGTGCTTCTGCGCGCATCTTCGTCCTATGGGTTTGAAAGGGTCAAAGGGCGCCGCGCGGGGCGGCAGCCCTGTCAGGCAGCGGTGATACCGCAGCATCGCTATATGAGCAAGGTCAGTAGAGGCCGCCCGCGCTGAGCGTTCCGAAATCGGCCTTGGGTCCGACAACCGCCGTGCCCCCGCCCGAGGTCGTGACCTGCTTGGGCGCATCATCGGATTCGCCCCGCTCAAACAGCGGTAGGTTGGAGCCCACGGCAAAGCCACCGTCAAAGGCGATACCGAACATCGGCTCTTCGCCATCGCGGAAATATTCCGCCACGACAAAATCGCCGCTGGCATCATCCGCCAGACGCGCACCGGTAAAGCGGTCGATCTTGATGAAGTGACCACCCGGGGGCACATCGAACGGACCGCCGCCGTATTTCTTGGTCGCGGCTTGCATCAATTCGGTGAACACCGGACCACACAGGGTGCCGCCGTAGGCACCGCGGCCCATCGGGCGCGGGCTGTCAAAGCCCATGTAGCACCCTGCCACGATGTTCGAAGTAAAGCCGACGAACCACACGTCCTTTGCGTCGTTGGTGGTGCCGGTCTTGCCCGCGGTCGGCACCGGCAGGTTCACGGTGCTCGCGGCTGTCCCGCGCTGCACAACACCCTGCATCATCGAGGTTAGCTGGTACGCAGTGATCGCATCCATCACGCGTTCACGATTCGAGGTGATGCGCGGCCCAAGGCCATTCGGGATCGACGGATCGGCACAATCGGTGCAGATGCGTTCTTCGTGGCGGTATATGGTGCGACCATAGCGGTCCTGCACGCGGTCCACCAGAGTGGGCTGCACCCGCTCGCCGCCGTTGGCGAACATCGCGTAGGCTGCGACCATTTTATAGAGCGTGGTTTCTTCGGACCCCAGCGAGTTCGCGAGGAACCGGCCCATGTTGTCATAGACCCCAAAACGTTCGGCATATCGGGCGATTGTGTCCATGCCGACCTCTTGGGCTAGACGTACGGTCATCAGGTTCCGCGACTGTTCAATGCCAGTCCGCAGGGGTGTGGGACCGTAATACTTGTTCGACGAGTTCTTGGGACGCCACAGACCTTGGGGGGTGTCCACCTCGATCGGGGCGTCGATCACGATGGTCGCGGGCGAATAGCCACTGTCCAAAGCCGACGCGTAAACAAAGGGTTTGAAGCTAGAACCCGGCTGGCGCTGCGCCTGTGTCACGCGGTTGAAAACCGAGTCCTGATAGGAGAAGCCGCCCTGCATCGCCAGAACACGGCCGTTCTCCACGTCCATCGCCATCAGACCGCCCTGTACTTCGGGGGTCTGGCGCAGAGTCCAGCGGATAAAGCTGCCGTCTTCGTCCTTGGTCATGCGGCGGACGAGCACGACGTCGCCAACCTCAACCAGATCACCGGCCACACGGGCCTTGTTCGCGAGCTTGCCATCGGCCAGACGCTTGCGGGCCCACTGCACATCTTCGGCGGGAATAAAGTGGCCGTCTTCGTCCTCTTCGACGCCTTCAATCCCGATGCGAGCAGAGGTATCGCCAACGCGCAGAACGACGGCTGGATACCATTGGGCCTCGAGGAAGATGTCACGGGGCACATCGACATTAGCCAGCGCCGCGCGCCATTTCTCTTCGGTGTCGAGTTCGGCGGGATCGATTTTCTTACCCGTGCCACGCCATACGCCGATGCCACGGTCGTATTTCTCCAAGCCACGGCGCAGGGACTCGCCCGCCACAGCCTGCAAGTCGGGGTCGACGGTCGCGCGGACCGACAGACCACCGGTAAAGAATTCCCCCTCGCCGAAATCATCGCTCAGCTGGCGACGAATTTCGTCGGTGAAGTAATCGCGATAGGGCAGCGCGACACGGAAGTCCTCGTAATCGCCGTTCTGCACGGATTTCAGCGGCAGCGCCTGTTCAGCATCGCGCATCTCAGCGGTGATGTAGCCGTTCTCTTCCATCTCGCGCAGCACGTAGTTGCGGCGATCCACCGCTTCTTCGTAGTCGCGGACAGGGTGCAATTTCGCGGGCTTCTTGGGCAGCGAAGCCAAGTAAGCCGCCTCGCCCGGTGTCAGCTCGACCAGCGTCTTGTTGAAGTAGGTCTGCGCCGCCGCGGCCACCCCATAAGAGTTCGCGCCAAGGTAAATTTCGTTGAGGTAGAGCTCGAGGATCTCGTCCTTTTCCAGCGTCTGCTCGATGCGGGTCGCGAGGATCAGTTCCTTGATCTTCCGTTCTGCCTGACGGTCACCGGACAGCAAGAAGTTCTTCATGACCTGCTGGGTAATGGTCGACGCACCCCGCACATTGCGCCCACGCGACACGACTGCGTCTCGCGCCGCCGAGGCGATGCCCATCAGGTCATAGCCGGAGTGCTGGTAAAAATTCTTGTCCTCGGCCGAGATAAAGGCGGCCTTTACCAGATCAGGGATTTCTTCGGCGGGGACGAACAGACGGCGTTCTTTGGCGAATTCGTCGATGATGCGTCCCTCGGCCGAGTAGATCCGGCTGATCGTCGGAGGTTCGTACTGGGCCAAGGCCTCGTGGCTCGGCAGATCGCGTCCGTACATCCAGAACACGCCACCAATGCCCAGAGCAATCATGAAAATGCCCAAGGTGATGGCGCTGAAAATCGCCCCGAAGAAGGATAATATGAATCGCACCACTGGCCGGCCCTCGTGTCAAACGTGCCCCCTCATATAGGCAGGGCCTTGTGGGGTCAAAACACAATGGGTCGAGGAAATTGGAAAGGCGGGCTATTGCCGGACCAATTGGCCCTCTGCTGCGTCCGCAATCGCCCATTCCAGAATGGCGCTTGTGATCGCAGTCGCTGTCTGCGTACGCCATTCAGGGTTTGTGATGTTGGCGCGGTCGCGGTCAGAGGACAGAAATCCGACTTCGAGCAAGATAGACGGAATATCCGCAGCCTTGAGGACCGAGAACCCAGCCCCACGCCGTGGGCGCGAATGCAGGGGATTGCCGTTTTCTTTGAGCGCCTCAAGCAGTTGGTCGGCGGCGCGTTTGGCCCGTGGCATGGTGTCGGTGCGAGCCAAGTCCATCAGCACATGGGCGACCACATCGTCCTGACCGGTCAGATCGACACCCGCCAGCAAATCGGCGCGGTTGTGACGCTCTGCCAGCTTTTGCGAAGCTTTGTCCGACGCCTCTTCGGCCAGCGTGTAGATCGTCGCGCCACGCGCGCCGCCCCCGTCCAACGCATCTGCGTGCAGGGACAGGAACAAGTCTGCGCGGGCCTCATGCGCAATGGTGACGCGGGTTTCTAGGGGGACAAAGTCGTCAGCCTCACGGGTCAGGAACACGTCAACCTCGCCCGTGCGAACCAAGGTATCCCGCAGCTCCATGGCGAATTGCAGCATCAGGTCTTTTTCATCAAAGCCGCCGCGCTGTGCGCCCGGATCGACGCCGCCGTGGCCAGGATCGATGACCACAACCAGCTTGCCATTGCCCGATTGCCGTTCACGTGCAGGGTCGACGTTGGCAACCAAAGGCGTGCCCCAGTCGGGATCCGCAGGCGCAACCGACCGCGCCGCAAAATCCTCTGCCGTGGTGCGTTTCAGGGTAAGGTTCAGTTTGGCCTGTCCGGTCTCGGTATCGATCCGCAGGTCAGAGGACGCCAAGGCCAAAGGTCCATCGAGATCGAGGATCATCCGTGTCCAGCCGGGGCGGTACTGGCCGAACCGCGCCTCATTGATCCCGTTGGCACGGGTCAGGTGGTCAGCCCCGAGCCCCGTCCAGTCGACCTCGCGGAAATCCGCGATCAGGCGCGCAGGCTCATCCAGCGTAAAGACGCGGTAAGGCACGCCCTGGGTCATCGCCAAGGTCATCGTCACACCGCTATCCGTGCCCCGAGCGAACGTTTCGTCCGGCAGAATGCGGGCCCGCCCGGTGAAATCCTGAGCGAGCGCGGCGCCTGCGAGACACAGCGCCACCACCAAACCTGTAACAATGCGAAGAACCATCTGCTCGGCCTCTGACCGTCTTTTCGCAAATAGATACACGGTCTGACCGCCTCCGCAAAGTTATCAAGAAGGGGATAACGTAAGCCCGCCTAAAGACGGCACAAATCCGCTATCGGTTTGCCATGAATTCGGTCAGGCGGCGCAGGCCCTCTTCGATATCGGCGGTCGAGCGCGCGTAAGAGAACCGCAGCGTCCCTGCCCCGCGATCGGGATCGAAATCCAGACCGGGGGTCACGGCGACACCCGCCTTTTCCAGAATTTCGGCGCAGAAGGCACGGCTGTCATCAGTGATGTGGCTGACATCGGCATAGACGTAAAAGGCCCCATCCGGCGGCGCGATGCGGTCGAAGCCGGCTTTGGGCAGACCTTCGATCATCAGTTGGCGGTTGCGGGTGTAGACCTGCAGGTTCGCGTCTAGTTCTTCCTTGCACTCCAACGCCCCGAGGGCGGCGATCTGGCTGGCATGGGGGGCGCAGATGAACATATTCTGCGCCAGACGCTCGATCCGGCGAACGTGGTCCGGCGGGACCACCATCCAGCCGACACGCCAACCGGTCATGCTGAAATACTTGGAAAAGCTGTTGATTACGTAGACGTCGTCGGAAAGCTCCAGCGCGGTGACCGCTTTGGCTTCGTATTCGATCCCATGGTAAATCTCGTCGCTGATAAAGGCGGTGTTCTCGTCCTGCGCCGCATCGATCAAAGCGCCCAAAGCGTCCTTGCCCAACATGGTGCCTGATGGGTTCGCCGGGGACGCGACCATCAGACCGTCCAGCCCCTTGCCTACAATATCCGACGGCACGGGCTGATAACGGTTCTCAGGCGCCGTTTCGAGCATCACCGGCTCAACGCTCATCGCCTTAAGGATCTGCCGGTAGCTCGGATACCCCGGCGCGCCGATGCCAACCCTGTCCCCCGCGTCAAACAGCGCAGTGAACGCGAGCAAAAACGCCCCCGACGATCCCGAGGTCACGACAACCCGCGCGGGGTCCAGATCCACATCGTACCAGTCGCCGTACAGCTGCGCGATCCGCGCGCGCAGTTCAGGAATGCCCAAAGCAACCGTGTACCCGAGCGACCCGCTCTCCATCGCAGTGGCCAGAGCCTGACGCGCACCCGAAGGCGCTGCAGTGCTGGGTTGGCCCACCTCCATGTGGATGATGTGGCGTCCAGCCTCTTCGGCGCGGCGCGCGGCCTCCATCACGTCCATCACGATAAAGGGATCGACATCGCTGCGGCTTGAATTTCGCATGGGGTCCTCTCTAGGGTGTTGCCAATGTCATTTCAGGCGAGGAAAGGATCGTCAATGCGCCATGCCGCCCGTGTGCTGGCCACCGCCCTGTGCCTGACCCTGATCGCCAGCCTGCCGGCCCGAGCCGTGGGGCTCTTGCGCGATCCTGACATTGAATATGCCCTGAACACGATTGCGGCTCCGATCCTGAACGCGGCAGGCCTTGGCGCGAACCGGGTCAAGGTTCTTGTGGTCAACGAATCAAGCCTGAATGCCTTTGTCGTCGACGCAGAACATATCTTCATCCATGCCGGTCTGCTTTCGCGCCTTGAAAACGCCAGCCAGCTGCAATCCGTGATCGCCCACGAGGCTGCACACATCGCCAATGGCCACATGGCCCGCCGCCTTACGAACATGCGGACAGCGCGGACTGCAGCGGGCATTGGGCTGGCGCTCGCAGCCGCCGCAGCCGCTGGCGGAGAAGGTCGCGCTGCCACCGGGCTCGCACTAGGGACGCAGTCGAGCGCACAGCGTGTTCTCTTTGCCCACACCCGCGCCGAAGAAGCTAGCGCCGACCAAGCTGGTGTGCGGTACATGGTCAGCGCTGGTATCAACCCCGCAGGCGCTGTCGAGGTCGTCGATATCTTTCGCGGCCAAGAAGCCTTGAGCGTCTCGCGCCAAGACCCCTACACCCGCACGCACCCCCTGACCCAAGATCGCTTCCGCGCCCTACAGGGGTTCGCGGCGGCCTACGGCGACCGCGCTTGGCCGGATGCCACCACCGCCAACTACTGGTTCGCACGGGCCCAAGGCAAACTGACCGCCTTTACCCGCGCCCCCAGCTGGACCCTGCGCCGCGCCAAATCCAGCGCAACCGAAGACATCCGCCTGATGCGCCAGGCTGTGGCCTATCACCGCCAACCGAACGCAAAGAAGGCCATTGCCACCATCGACAAACTGGCCGCCGCCCGCCCCCAAGACCCGTATGTCCACGAGCTGCGCGGTCAAATCCTGCTAGAGAGCCGCAATTTCTCGGCCGCGAGCAACGCCTATGGCCGCGCGGTGCAGCTGGCCCCTAACGATCCGCTGATTTTGGGCGGCTACGGGCGATCCTTGCTGGCGCTCGACACCGCTGACAGCAACAAACGCGCCCTTGCCGCTCTTGAGAAAGCCCGCCGCATCGACCGCTACAGCGCGGGTGTTCTGCGCGATCTGGGTATGGCCTATGCCCGCGCTGGACAGAACGGAATGGCCTCACTTGTAACCGCCGAACGATACGCTCTGAACGGTCGGCTGAATGACGCTGCACTCCACGCGAAACGGGCCGAAGGGCTGCTGCCGCGCGGATCCGCCCCTTGGCAACGGGCGCAGGATGTGCTGACTGCTGCGAAAGCCGCGCCGAAATGAAAGGACGCCCCATGATCCGAACTCTCGTCACCGCCAGCGCTTTGGCTCTGACCGTTGCAGGCTCTGCGACCGCAGAAACCGATCTGACCAGCATGACCGACGCCGAGCGCGAGGCCTTCCGTGCCGAAGTCCGCGCTTACCTTCTGGACAACCCCGAAGTCATCATGGAAGCCGTCGCCGCGCTGGAACAACGCCAGGCCGCAGACGCAGCGAACACCGACCGCACGCTGGTCGAGACCTACCGCGACGCGATCTTTGCTGACGGGCATTCGTGGGTTGGCGGCAACCCCGAGGGCGACATCACTCTGGTCGAATTTCTGGACTACCGCTGCGGCTACTGCCGCAAAGCCTCGGCCGAGGTCGAGCAGTTGATCGAGTCCGATGGCAACATCAAATTCATCGTCAAAGAGTTCCCGATCCTTGGCGAAGAAAGCGTGATCTCCTCCCGTTTCGCGTTGTCCGTCCGTACGGTCGGCGGCGATGATGCCTACAAAGCCGCCCACGACGCGCTGATCACCTACAAAGGCAGCTACGCTGAACCCGCCCTGCGCCGTCTGGCCGAAGGTCTTGGCGTCGATGCAGACGCAGTGATCGCAGGCATGGATGCGCCCGAGATCAATCAGGTGCTGCAAGCCAACCGCGAATTGGCGAACACACTGCAAATCAGCGGGACGCCCACCTTTGTGATGGATGACACCATGCTGCGCGGCTACGTTCCGCTGGCGCAGATGCAGGCGATAGCCGACGACATTCGCGCGCAATGATCCGTTGGGCCGTTGCCTTCTTGGCTGCGGCCACCCCCGCTGCTGCGCTTGATTTTGGGACACTGTCCACTGCCGAGCATGAGGCCTTTGGTGACGAGATCAGGGCGCTCTTTCTGTCTGAGCCTGAACTAATCGAACGCGCGCTGGCGCCAGAACGTCCCGACCCCACGTCCTTCTACATCGAAGAAGATAAACGCAGGCTCTCTGCTTTGGAGCAGCAGCTTGCGCCGGAAACGGGCGACGTGGTGATTGGTCCGGAGGGTGGCTCTACGGTCACCGCTTTCCTCGGCCCTGACGAAGGGTCCAAAGAGATGGCTGCGGTGCTTCATAGCCTCTTGGATCCGGCGAACCCACTTAGAATTATTGTGAAATTCTGGGGGCCGAACGATCGCGTCTCGGCAATCCACCAGGTCTATGGAGCCGACGCATTCTGGCGCGCTATGGCTGGCGAAACTGACCCTGAGTGGGATCGCACCGAGATCGATGAACTCGCCGCGACTTTAGACACCGACCGTTCAGACTTGGCGCAAGCGCTCGAGATGGACGCACCGCCCTTTCTGCTGATCAATGGCATCATGATCAAAGGACCGGTGCCGCCAGTCGTGATCCAGAAATACCTGAGCCAATAAAAAAGGGCGCCATTCAGCGCCCTAGTTTAGAAAGCCAGCCAGTTTACTCGGCCGCGTCCGCCATCTCCGCATCGATCTCGGCAGCGCGCTTTTCGACTTGCTCGACGATGTGGTCAATCATCTTGTCGTTCGACATCTTGTGGCTCTGCTGACCCGCCAGATAAACCATGCCACTGCCAGCACCGCCGCCGGTAAAGCCCACATCGGTCATGAGCGCTTCGCCCGGCCCATTCACGACACAGCCAATGATCGACAGGCTCATCGGCGTCTTGATGTGCTCCAAACGCTTTTCTAACGCCTCAACGGTCTTGATCACGTCAAAGCCCTGACGCGCACAGCTGGGGCAACTGATGATGTTCACACCGCGATGGCGCAGGCCCAGAGATTTGAGAATTTCGTACCCGACCTTCACCTCTTCGACCGGGTCAGCCGACAGGCTTACGCGGATCGTGTCGCCGATTCCCATCCACAGCAGGTTGCCCAAGCCAATCGCCGACTTGATCGTGCCAGACATCAGACCGCCCGCTTCGGTGATCCCAAGGTGAATCGGCGCATCGGTCGCCTCGGCAATGCCCTGATAGGCCGCCGCAGCGAGGAATACATCGCTGGCCTTCACGCTGATTTTGAACTCGTGAAAGTCGTTGTCCTGCAGGATACGGATATGCTCCAACCCGCTCTCGACCATCGCATCGGGGCACGGCTCACCGTATTTTTCGAGCAGATGCTTCTCCAACGAACCCGCGTTGACGCCAATCCGGATCGAGCAATTGTGGTCCCGCGCGGCCTTGATGACCTCTTTCACGCGGGTCTCGTCGCCGATGTTGCCTGGGTTGATGCGCAGACAGGCCGCGCCAGCCTCAGCCGCTTCAATTCCGCGCTTGTAGTGGAAATGGATGTCCGCGACGATCGGAACAGGGCTTTCCTTGACGATCTCTTTCAAAGCGATCGCGCTTTCGCGGTCAGGGACAGAGACACGCACAATGTCCGCGCCAGCCTCGGCTGCGGCCAGAACCTGCGCAATGGTGCCTTTGATGTCGGTTGTGACCGTGTTGGTCATGGTCTGAACCGAGATCGGAGCATCCCCGCCCACCGGTACGTTGCCCACCATGATCTGGCGGCTTTTGCGGCGATAGATATTACGCCAAGGGCGGACGTGGTTCAGCGACATGGGCACGCACTCCGGTTAATCAGAAGTCGTGCAACAAATAGGCCTGATAGGGCTGGGGTGCAATCGCCCCCTGCCTTAGATCAGAACAAGTTTATCAGTCAGCGGTAGGCTGTTCCGGCTCGGCCACATCTGCAAGCGCGAGTTCAGCAACAACCTTGGCCAGATCCTGATCGCTCTCGAGAGAGGCGACAGAATACGCCTCGGACAAAGATGCGCTGTCCAGAGCAAGGTTCTTGGTGACCACCCCGCGGTCACCGGCGGGGCCGTAATGGGTGCCGTTGATATCAAAGTAGACCGCACCGGATTCGCCAACACGGATGGTCGGCGCCTCTTCGGTTTGGGGCACTTCGTAGTTGTCACCAGCGTTCATGATACCTTCGAAGATGACAGAGCCATCAGCCGCGCGGACGCGCACCCAAGCAGGGCGCACAGCAACAACGGCCAGACGCGGCGGCGCATCCTCGACCACCTGCGGGGTCAGCACAGCAGGCACTTCGCCCATCGGGGTCTCGACCACTTCGGCAATCTGGGGGAGTTCGGGCTGTTTGAACACACCCACAGATTTCGGATCGAGCGATGCAATCGGTGCGTCACGGGGCACCAGAACAGGCACATCCAAAGCCTCGGGTCGGTACAGACGGTCCAGAGCCTCGGCGGGCGGGTTGAAAATACCGGCCGCGTCCGCAACCAACTCGCCCTCTTCCTCACTCTGTTCGACAAGGGGATCCAGGTCACTGACCAGCATCGGTGTATGCTCGACCGGCGCAAGTTGGACGCGCTGAATCTCAGTGAACACACTCCAGCCACCGAAGCCAAGCAGACCGATCACCGCCAGCAACGCAATCGAAGACCCGATCGCACCAGGTTCGATACCGGCAAAAATGCTCTCTTTTCCAGGAACGAAAGGCGTGCCGGATTCGAGCAGTGGACCGGCGTTCATCTTGCGGGCGCGAGGCGCAGGAATGCCCTCGCGTTTGCGGGAGGACGCTTCGGGCGCCATGCCATGAGCCGTCGAAAAGCCACTTTCCTTGCAGAAGGCGGCGAAGATCACATCGGGTTCAAGACCGAGATAACGGGCATAGGAGCGGACGTACCCAGCGATAAAGCCGGGTGTATCAAAAACGCTGGGGTCACAGTTTTCAATGGCAGCGATGTAGGACGCTTTGATGCGCAACTCGCGTTGCACGTCGAGAAGCGATTTCCCGATCGTCGCACGCTCGCCACGCAGGACATCCCCAAGCCGCAACTCAAAGTCGTCGAAACCCTTGGGGTCCGACGATTCAATCTGCGCATCACTCGACTGGGATTTGAAACGCATACCCAAGTTTACTGCCCTACTTACTTGTTTCCGACACGGCGAACGCACTTTTGATTCGCCGTGAACTGTTATTAGGGCAAAGCTACCACACTGCGTAGGAGAATTCAGCGTAGGACTTGATTAAGCGCTTAATTCGGCACGATTCAGCGCACAATGAGACCAGAGGTCATCCATCGCACGCACCAAAGCGTCCATTTCCTTGGGTCCATGCACCGGAGACGGGGTGAAACGGAGCCGTTCAGTCCCACGCGGAACGGTGGGGAAGTTGATAGGCTGCACGTAGATTCCGTATTGCTCAAGTAACATGTCAGAGAGCATTTTGCACTTCACTGGGTTACCCACGTGAACAGGTACAATGTGGCTGTCATGGTCGATCAGCGGCAGCCCCATCGCTTTTAGGCGCGCTTTCAGGATCTTAGCCTGAGTCTGGTGCGCGTCGCGGATCGACTGGTCTTCTTTCAGCACAGCGATGCTGGCCGCCGCACCTGCCGCCACAACGGGGGGCAGCGAGGTGGTGAAGATAAAGCCGGGCGCATACGAGCGGATCGCATCACACATCTTGTCCGATGCCGCGATGTAGCCGCCGTGCACACCAAATGCTTTGCCCAGAGTGCCGTTAATAATATCAAGACGATCCAGAAGTCCGTCGCGTTCGGCCACGCCGCCACCGCGGGGGCCGTACATGCCGACAGCGTGCACTTCGTCCAGATAGGTCAGCGCGCCAAACTCTTCGGCCAGATCGCACAGCTCTGCGATGGGACCAAAGTCGCCGTCCATGGAGTAGACCGATTCAAACGCGATCAGCTTGGGCGCGTTGGGATCGTCGGCTTCCAGCAGCTCGCGCAGGTGCGCGACGTCGTTGTGACGGAACACGCGCTTGGCACCACCGTTGCGGCGGATGCCCTCGATCATCGAGGCGTGGTTCAACTCGTCCGAGTAAATGATCAGGCCAGGGAACAGCTTGGGCAGGGTCGAAAGAGTCGCGTCGTTCGCGATGTACGCGCTGGTGAACAGCAGCGCCGCCTCTTTCTGGTGCAAATCAGCCAGCTCGGCCTCAAGACGCTTGTGGTAGACAGTGGTGCCCGAAATGTTGCGGGTGCCGCCCGAGCCGGCGCCCGTGGCGTCCAGCGCTTCGTGCATTGCTTCCAGCACTTTGGGGTGTTGGCCCATGCCGAGATAGTCGTTGCCACACCACACAGTGATGTTCTGCTCCGAACCATCCTCCTTGCGCCATACGGCGTGGGGATAATTGCCTTTGCGGCGTTCGATATCGATGAAGGTCCGATAGCGACCTTCTTCATGCAGGCGGTTCAGAGCTACGTCGAGCTGTTGGGTGTAGTCCACCGGTGTCTCCTGTGTTTGGTTGCCGCACCCCGCCGATGGCGAAATACGACATGCCTACCTAGGCATCCCGTCGATTTAGAACGGATATAGGTTACTGTTCGCGTAGGCAACAGGCTACAAGGTGCCGCAGGTATTAGACTTTGATCTGTATCAACGCGTTTGACTTGACCGTGATTGGACAGCCCACCGCCGGCTGTTAGGGTCGCCTCCAGAAATATTTCGGAGATTCACGATGACCCTGCCCGCCGTTTTGGAAAAGATCGACACCGATCTGGATGCCTCTCTCAACCGTTTGATGGAGCTGTTGCGCATTCAGTCGATCTCGACCGACCCTGCTTATGCCGACCAGTGTCAGGCTGCCGCTGACTGGCTGGTGGCCGACCTGCAGAGTTTTGGCATCGCAGCAGAAAAACGCGAGACCCCCGGCCACCCGATGGTCGTGGGTCACGTGCCTGGCGATGGCCCCCATGTGCTGTTCTATGGTCATTATGACGTTCAGCCCGTCGATCCGCTAAACCTTTGGCACAGAGACCCTTTTGATCCCGCGATTGAAGATGCGAACGGCACCCGCGTGATCCGTGGGCGCGGATCGAGCGACGACAAAGGCCAGCTGATGACCTTTGTCGAGGCCTGCCGCGCGTGGCAAGCAGTGCATGGCTCCCTGCCCTGCCGCATCACCTTCTTCTTCGAAGGCGAAGAGGAAACAGGCTCGCCCTCGCTGGTGCCCTTCATGAAGGAATTCGCCGACGAACTACGCTGCGATCTGGCTCTGATCTGCGACACCTCGATGGTTGCCCCCGGTGTCCCATCTATCGCGAGCCAGCTGCGCGGGATGCTTAAGGAAGAATTCACTCTGATCGGCCCCAAAATGGACCTGCACTCTGGTCATTATGGAGGCACCGCGCTGAACCCGCTGCACGCGATTGCCGACATTGTGGCCTCTTTCCATGATTCGACCGGACGAGTCGCAGTCGAGGGATTCTACGAAGGCGTGCATCCCCTGCCCGACGATCTGAAGCGCCAGTGGGAAGGCTGCGGCTTTGACGAAGAGGACTACCTTGGCTCCGTTGGCATGACCACAGCCCACGGCGAAGAGGGTTTCTCGACCCTCGAACTGCAATGGGCACGCCCGACGCTGGAGGTCAACGGCCTCTGGGGCGGCTACAACGGCAAGGGCAGCAAGACGGTAATTCCGTCCGAAGCGCACTGCAAGATCACCTGCCGTCTGGTCGGCGACATGGAGCCCGACCACCTGCGCGCCGCCATCCGCAAGCACGTCGAAGACCGCTTGCCCCAAGACGCATCTGTTCAGTGGGACAATGATGTAGACGGCGCCAAGGCCGCAGTCATGAATATCGAACGCCCCGAATTCGAAGCCGCCCGTCAGGCGCTGTCCGACGAATGGAACCGCGAAGCAGTGTTTGTGGGCATGGGCGGCTCGATCCCGATCGCGGGCCTGTTCAAGGACATTCTTGGCATGGACGCGATGCTGATCGGCTTTGCGCAGGATGACGACCGCATCCACTCGCCCAATGAAAAGTACAATGTTGAGAGTTTCCACAAGGGCATGCGCTCTTGGGCGCGGGTACTAGAGGCGCTCTCGAAGAAGTAAGAACAGCAAAGCCAAGGCACCGCGCCTTGGCTTTCTTCTTTTCAGGCAAAGATCACGTCAGCGTGGTCCTGCATGTAGACCTTGAGCCACGGCGTGAACTGATCAGGATGCTCTGCAATCCGGCGAGCGAGGTCAGGCAAGGTCACCCACTCCACCGCCATCACCTCGTCCGGGTTGGGCCTGATTGTCAGACCCTCTGGCGCGTCGGACACGTAAATCTGTACAACTTCATGTTCGGTCAGCCCCTGCCCCACATCGGCGCGGTATTCGACCTCTTCACGGTAGCGCACCGTGATACCGGTGACACCCAGTTCCTCTTCCATACGGCGCAAGGCACAGGCCTCTGGCGCCTCGTCCCAATGGGGATGGGTGCAGCAGGTGTTCGCCCAATAACCCGGTGTGTGGTATTTGGACAAAGCGCGCCGCTGTATCAAAATGCGATTACCGTCTCGCAGAAACACGGACACCGCAGGATGGCGCAGACCGAGTTGGTGCACCTCCAGCTTTTCGACCGGTGTCAGGACGCCATCGCGCCACGCAGGGATAAGATCAGCCATCACGCGCCCGTTCCATTGCACTTAACGGGCGCGGAAATAGCGACTCCGGTGCTGTGCCGCAACCCGCCTAGGCCTTCAGCGCTTCGGGATTGTTCCGCCAGATCGACCCGTTCAAAGCAGCCGCAACGCTGACCCAAGCCAGATAGGGCACGAACAACATCCCAGCGAGCCAGTCGATCTGCCAGAGCACGCCCATCAGGACGGCAATCACAATCCACATGATTGAGATAATCGCCATCCCGAGCCGGATCCGATGCGCGCCGAAAAACACTGGCGTCCAAAGCGTGTTCAAAGCGATCTGCAAAGCCCAGAGTGCCATCGCCAGCCCCAGCAGAGGGCCGTCGGCAAAGGCAGCGCGCGCACCGGCCAAAGCCATCAGCACATAAAGTGTCGTCCACACCACTGGGAAAGCCCAGTTCGGCGGCGTAAACGACGGCTTTTGCAGGGAAACATACCACGCACCAGGCTTGAACAGCACGCCGGTCGCAGCCGCGGCGCCACTGGCCGCCAGAAGAATAATGAAAGTCGTCCAATCCATGATGGATAGGTAATCCGTAGACTGTGCGCTTCAAGCGCCACTTCTCTGATTTTAAGGGAAGAAGTGGCGCGGTTGACGGGGCTCGAACCCGCGACCCCCGGCGTGACAGGCCGGTACTCTAACCAACTGAGCTACAACCGCGCATCTACTTCGCCCGAGGTTTCACATTCAGCAGTGGCGCGGTTGACGGGGCTCGAACCCGCGACCCCCGGCGTGACAGGCCGGTACTCTAACCAACTGAGCTACAACCGCTCGCTGCTGTGTGTGACGCCTCGTTGGCGTGTGGGCGGTGTTTATGGCGTGGCGCGGGTGGCGTCAAGCGGAACCAAACACCTTTTTCAAAAAAAGTTCACGGACCCTTCAGGCCCTACGTACAGGCAAGGGAACGAACTCTTGGTCATCATCGGGAGGAAGGTGGAAAAGCCCGTTTTCCCAATCGGTTGCACGCCACTGTGCCTTGGCTTCTTGAATCTTCTCGCGCGAGCTAGAGACGAAGTTCCACCAGATATGGCGGGGCCCATTCATTGTTGCGCCCCCAAGAAGCAACAAACGAGCACCAAACTCTGCTGCACGCACCGTCAGAGCATCCTTGGGGTGAAAGACCAGCAGGCGCCCTGCCTCGAAACGGTCGCCGCCCACCGTCACTGAACCCGACAAGATATAGATCGCGCGGTCTTCTTGGCTGTCTGGCAAGGGTAACGCTGCACCAGACTCTAGCATCGCTTCAGCATAGAACATTTCTGACGTGGTCGGGACGCTGGCTTTGGCACCATAGAGGTCGCCAAGAATCACGCGGACCTGTGCCCCTCCGTCGTTCAAGAGCGGAGCGTCATGCACGCCCGCATGATGAAAGCTCGGCGCACTGTCTTCCAAATGTTCGGGCAGAGCGACCCAACTCTGGATGCCATGAAGCGCGTGCGGGCCACGCAGGGCGACCCCATCTGTGCGTTCCGAGTGGGTGATCCCCTGCCCTGCGATCATGAGATTGACGTCACCTGGCTTAATCCACTGGCGCGTCCCCAGACTATCGCGGTGATGCAACCGGCCAGACATAAGATAGGTCACCGTTGCCAAACCGATGTGTGGGTGAGGCAAAACATCTAGGCTACGGCCGTTCAGAAACTCCATCGGCCCCATTTCATCGAAGAAGATGAAAGGACCGACCATCTGGCGCTGTTTTGAGGGAAGAGCGCGTTGGACCTCGAACCCGCCGATGTCGCTCGCGCGTGGCACAATCACGGTTTCGAGTTCATCAGAAAACGGGGAGCCGCACATATCCAATCCTTTCGACTAGCGCATAGGTCGGATGTGGGGTGCTCATAGCCTTTTACGAGCGCATTTCGTGAACAATTCCTGTTTTGATCTGCACAGCCGCTCGACTATCTTCGCTGGTAACGCCTGTGCGATCGTCTAACAGATCGGCGCGCGATCAAGGATCAGGAGGGAGATTTAGGTGCGACAGACCGAAGGGTAAAAAAAAACCGTTAAGCCGCTCACTATGCCTGCGGCCTGCCGCTTCACTCGTTAAACACACACGAGTTAAAAAACCGTTCACCCACTCTGCAGTATTACAGCCATCGGTGATCTTCAAAAAACTTAAGACTTATGAGCCCATTCGAACAAGCCTTGTGTCGTGAAATGCACACTTTTGACGCCTTATGGCACGAAATTCACCTCACGCTTCGTGAAATTCCTAAGATTTTCGCGCGTCGTGAAGCGTTGGTTTTTCTTTGTTTATCAGGGCTTACACTCATCGCGCTGGATCCACACGATTTTCTTGAACACATCTCGGTTTTTGAAGCCGTTTTTGTGTGGGCATGCGCAGATGTCATCTTCGCTTTGGTGTATTTCGTGACTCTGCTTGGAATCGCGATGATCCCGACCCGAAGACCCCTGAAAATCTATCTTCCGATCCCTAGCACATTTGCATTCACTCTTACGACAGTCTTTGTCGAATCTCTGATTGGCGCGCTGAGTTTGGGCGAGTACACGCCGAAGGTGTGGCCAGACGTCGTGGCTTTCGTCGTGGTGGCCCAACTCTTCGAGTTTCTGTTTGTCCGATACGTCTTACCCGATGTCCTTGCTGATATTCGAGCGCAAACCCCGGAGGCACCAGACAGCGCTTTTCTGAAGATTGGAGAGAGCAAATGGCCCCTCTCCGACGTCGCTGCGATCTCTTCGAACCAGCACTATCTGAAGGTCGATTTTCTGAATGCAGAATCGGAAACTATCCGCGCCCGCATTTCCGATGTGCTGGACACCCTCCCCGAAACTGCCGGCATCCAGCCTCACCGGTCATGGTGGGTTTCTATTGAGGCGCGCCCCTCTTTGATCACAGAGGGCCGGAAACGGTGGCTCGTTACGGATTTCGGCCACAAAATACCAGTAGCCAGAGGTCGAATTGACGCGGTGGAAAAATGGCTCGACACTCATCAAAGTAACGAGTCTCCGAGCCCATCATGAGTATTGTAGCCACCGCCCTGAACCGACCCTTCCGCCTTCTCGATGCCTTCGGGAGGCGATATCGCGTTCAACTCAAGACGGCGCTTCCGGCAATCTTCTCGATGACGAGCTTGTTGTTCTTTGTCGTGCTCTTGCTCGTACTGTGGATCAGCGATCCCGTGGACTACCGAGAGTTCATCTCTTCTCCAGCAGCGCTGATGTTGTGGACGGCTGGAATGGGCATCACGCTACTCACCTATGTGGGGTTGATTTTCCTCTGGTCGATGACCCCAGTGTCTCGACGAGTCACACTGCCGATTTCAGTGGTCGGTATGCCCGCGTTCATCTTTTCGACCCTCTTTCATAAAGTCGTCGGAGGGTTTCTATCGGACGGCCTGTGGGAACAAGAACTTTTCCCCAGCCACATATTCCTGCTGATGACGCAGGTTGGATTCGAGGCGCTGTACCTGCGGTACGGGCTTCCGAAGTCCTTTCAGGATATCGCCGCCCGCAAAGCCGAAGACACCTTTGAGAGCGCCCCAGTGTCCCAACAGGCAATACCGGCAATACCGGCAAGTGCTTCAGAAGATCACGTCGTGACTTTTCCTGGCGAGCCTGCCATCGCACTGAATGAGATTTGGCTGATCCGCGCATTGGAGCATTACGTTGAAATCCATAGCGTCGCGGGCGAACCACGTGTTGTACGGGCGCGGATCACGGATTTTCTGGAACAGGTCAGCGAGGCTCATGGCATCCAAACCCATCGGTCGTGGTGGGTCTCTGCGCGTGCGGCCAACGAACTGGTAACGGAAGGTGGGAAGCGCTTTCTAGCCCTAAATGATGGGCAGAAAATTCCCGTCTCTCGGGGACGATACCCTGATGTTCTGGCTTGGCTGGCCAAGCTATGAACATCGCAAAGAGGGGGAAGTGGTGGGTGATGAGAGACTCGAACTCCCGACATCTTCGGTGTAAACGAAGCGCTCTACCAACTGAGCTAATCACCCGGTAGCGCGGTGTTTAATCTTATGATTTGGGGAAGGCAAGAGCCGTTTTCGAAAAAAGTTCATCTATTCGAGAATAGTTTGCCGACCCTCTCGAAACGCAAAGATCACGCCCTGACCATCGGGGACTTGAGCCAGTTCATTAATGCTGAGCCCCATCACCTGTGCGCGTAGAAACCGCGAAGTAAAGCCGTGCGTAACGATCACCGCTGGCCGCTGAAGGTTGCTCAGAAACGCGCCCGTTCGCGCCCACAGGCTGGCAAAACTCTCTCCCTCTGGCACGCGAGAGTAAAAGTCCAAAACTGTCTCGTTCGGCGCGGGAGCGGGCCAACGTTCAGCGATCTCTGACAGCAGCAGGCCTGCCCATTGCCCCATCCCGATTTCAGCAACCCTTGAGTCGGGCTGGACCGCGCAACCTAGCGTCTGGGAAATCGGCGCGGCAGTGTTCAGTGCCCTTCCTTGTGGACTGCTGAACAGGTCTATGTTGTCCGCCAATAACCCCTCTTTTCTCAAGAGGCCTGCCATCGCATCTGCCTGAGCGATGCCCTTGGCGGTCAGTGGAGAATCCAGCGCGCCTTGCATGCGCCCTTCGGTGTTCGCGACCGTCTCGCCATGGCGCAGGATGTACAGGTCTGGCAGAGGCATCGGCGGGCTCCGTCATACAGAAAGGGCGCGCCCTATGCAGGGAGCGCCCGGGAATTCTGGTGGGTGATAAGAGATTTGAACTCCTGACATCTTCGATGTGAACGAAGCGCTCTACCACTGAGCTAATCACCCGTTGGGGCGTGGAATTAGCTGTCTTCGCCAGTGGCTGCAAGCGCTTTCTGGTCGGATTTCTCGCCACTATTTTTACGCAGGCGGACATTCACGACGGTCGCATTCGCGCCGGATTTCATATTTTTGACCATCAACTTACCGAGCGGGGGAACATTCACGCCCTGACCACTTGCAAGCGTGTCGCCAAGGATCTCCAACACAGCTTCGACAGCAGCTTTGGCATCCGGCTTTTTCATATCCAGCTTGGCAACCACCGCGTCGATCAATTCTTTTTTCTTCATCGGTGGGACTGCCGGAGCAGCTTCTTTCGTTGTGACAACAGTCATATCAATTTTTTCCATAGGGGAATTATCCATAAACAAACACTAGCTTACAAACCGTGTTTTTAAAGCCTAGCACCACTTGGCCAAAAGAAAAGCGCACCCAGAAGGTGCGCTTTGTTTTGTTTTTCATCGCGACTTATTAGTGCGCAATCTGGCTCGCCGCCGCTTGTTCTTGCTGGCGTTTGGCCGCTGCAGCCTCTTCGGCAGCTTCGTCCCATTCGACAGCTTCGGGCTGCCGGAGCAGCGCCTTTTCAAGCACTTCGCTCACGTGAGTGACAGGGATCAGTTCCAGACCCTCTTTCACGTTATCCGGGATGTCGGCCAGATCCTTGACGTTTTCTTCGGGGATGAAGACCGTCTTGATCCCGCCGCGCAGCGCCGCGAGCAGTTTTTCCTTGAGGCCGCCGATGGCGGTCGCATTGCCGCGCAGAGTAACCTCGCCGGTCATCGCGATGTCCTTGCGCACCGGAATACCGGTCAGCACGGATACAATCGCGGTCACCATGGCCAGACCAGCCGACGGGCCATCCTTGGGCGTCGCGCCATCGGGCACGTGCACGTGGATGTCCCAAGTGTCGAACTTCGGCGGCTTCACCCCGATCTGAGGGCTGATCGAACGGACATAGCTGGATGCTGCGTCGATCGATTCCTTCATCACGTCGCCAAGCTTACCAGTGGTCTTCATGCGGCCCTTACCGGGCAGACGCAGGGCTTCGATCTGCAAGAGATCGCCGCCGACCGAAGTATAGGCCAGACCGGTCACAACGCCGACCTGATCTTCCTTCTCCGCCAAACCATAGCGGTGACGCTTCACCCCGAGGAAATCCTCTAGGTTCTCCGACGTCACAACCACCTTGTCCGCTTTCTTCTGGACGATCTGGGTCACGGCCTTACGGGCCAGTTTTGCCATCTCGCGCTCCAGATTACGCACACCAGCTTCGCGGGTGTAGTAGCGTATCACGTCGGTCAGCGCTTCGTCGGTGACTTCGAACTCGCCCTTTTTCAGACCGTGCGACTTGATCTGCTTGTCGATCAGGTGCTTGCGCGCGATCTCGGACTTTTCCTCTTCGGTGTAGCCCGACAGAGGAATGATCTCCATACGGTCCAGAAGCGGCCCAGGCATGTTGTAGCTGTTCGACGTGGTCAGGAACATCACATCGCTCAGGTCATATTCGACCTCGAGGTAGTGATCGACAAAGGTCGAGTTCTGTTCCGGATCCAGCACTTCCAGCATCGCCGAGGCCGGGTCGCCACGGAAGTCCTGCCCCATCTTGTCGATTTCATCGAGCAGGATGAGCGGGTTCGTGGTTTTCGCCTTTTTCAGCGCCTGAATGATCTTGCCGGGCATCGAGCCGATATAGGTCCGGCGGTGACCGCGGATTTCGGATTCGTCCCGCACGCCGCCAAGCGAAATGCGGATGAATTCGCGGCCGGTCGCCTTGGCCACCGATTTACCCAGCGAGGTTTTACCAACACCCGGAGGGCCGACGAGGCACATGATCGGGCCTTTCAGCTTTTTGCTGCGGCTTTGGACAGCGAGGTATTCAACAATACGCTCTTTGACCTTTTCCAGACCGTGGTGATCCGCATCCAGAATTTCCTGAGCGCGGCCCAAGTCCTTCTTCACGCGCGAGCGCACGCCCCACGGGATCGACAGCATCCAGTCCAGATAGTTGCGGACCACGGTCGCTTCGGCCGACATCGGGCTCATGTTCTTGAGCTTCTTGATCTCGGCTTCGGCCTTTTCCTTGGCCTCTTTGGACAGCTTGGTCGCGGCGACCTTTTCTTCCAGCTCGGCGACTTCGTTCTGCTCGTCGCCATCCCCCAGCTCGCGCTGGATCGCCTTCATCTGTTCGTTCAGATAGTATTCGCGCTGTGTGCGCTCCATCTGGGTTTTGACGCGGCTCTTGATCTTTTTCTCGACCTGAAGAACCGACATCTCGCCCTGCATCAGGCCGTAGACCTGCTCCAGACGGTCAGCGATGACGACCATCTCCAGAAGCTCTTGCTTCTGATTGACTTCGATCCCGAGGTGACCTGCAACGAGGTCTGCCAATTTGCCGGGTTCGTCGGTTTCCGCAACGTTCGACAGGGCTTCTTCGGGGATGTTCTTCTTGATCTTGGCGTAGCGCTCGAATTCCTCGGCAACCGAGTTTTCCAGCGCAATCACAGCCGCCTCGTCGCCCATTTCCTCGTCGAGGTATTCGGCGCGAGCTTCGAAGAACGCTTCGTTGTCCAGGTATTCAGTGATCTTGACTCGAGCGACGCCTTCGACCAGCACCTTCACGGTGCCATCGGGCAGCTTCAGCAGCTGCAGGACGTTCGCGAGCACACCGACACGGTAAATGCTGTCGGTATCGGGGTCGTCGACGCTGGCGTCGATCTGGCTGGACAGCAGGATTTGCTTGTCATCGGCCATGACCTCTTCCAGTGCGCGCACCGATTTCTCACGCCCGACAAACAGCGGCACGATCATATGTGGGAACACAACGATATCGCGCAGCGGAAGGACGGGGTAAGAGGAATTGAGAGGTTCTTGCATAACGCATCCTTGTTCTTGGCAAGACAGCCCGGCCCCACATCTGCAGCAGCTCTAGCCATCTCCACGTTTCCGGATGTTGATGTGGGGACAGCAGGCCCGATTTACAACCGGTTTGTAATAGAATGCCCCTGTCGGCAGCGGGCCGCAAGGGGCACTTACGCTTTGCAGGCGCAGGCAGAGCCACCGCAGCGGCACCTGCCCAGAAGAGTGCAAAACCCGCACCATCCGGCGGGTTTTGCGTTTGATTTATTCTAGCACGATTGGCCCACTGGCCAAAGCGTCCGGTTTTATGCTGCGCTCAGCGTGGGATAGTCGGTGAACCCTTTTTCACCGCCACCGTAGAAGGTCTCTTGATCACCCTCGTTCAGGGGGGCGCCTTGGTGCAGACGCTCGACCAGATCTGGGTTTGCGATGAACGGACGACCAAACGCGACCAGATCAACGCCATCGCTCAGACGCTTCTCGGCGAGGTCGTAGTCATATCCGTTATTGCCCATGTAGGTGCCCTTGTAGAGGTCACGCAGGGCATCGAACTGACCGTCCCGCTCGCCGCCGGTCTGACCTTCGACCACGTGCAGGTAGGCCAGCTTGTATTCGTTCAGACGTTCAAACACGGGTGTAAACGTCGCCATCGGATCACTGTCGCTGACACCGTTCGCATTCGAGAAGGGCGATAGGCGCAGGCCGACATGTCCCGCATCCCAAGCAGCAACGACAGCGTCCAGCACTTCAAACAGCAGTCGGTTGCGGTTTTCGACGCTGCCGCCGTAGCGGTCGTCGCGCTTGTTCGCGCCGTCCTTCAGGAACTGGTCGAGCAGGTAGCCATTCGCGCCATGCACTTCGACGCCGTCAAACCCTGCGGCCTTGGCGCAGCGGGTGGCGTGCGCGAAATCTTCGACCACGCGGCGCAGTTCATCGGTTTCTAGAGCGCGAGGCGTCGAGGTGTCTTCGAACCCGTTCTTGGTAAAGGTCTTGACCCCCGCCGCAATCGCCGAAGGCGCAACGGGTGCCTGATCCGCAGGTTGGATCGAGGTGTGGGAGATACGGCCAACGTGCCACAGCTGGACAACGATCTTGCCGCCCTCGGCATGGACCGCGTCGGTCACTTTCTTCCACGCAGCGATCTGCGCGTCGGTGTGGATGCCGGGGGTCTGGATGTAGCCTTTGCCTTCGGGGGAAATCTGGGTGGCTTCGGTGATGATCAGACCGGCGCTGGCACGCTGACGGTAGTATTCAACATGAAGGTCATTCACTTCGCCGGTCTCGTCGTCCGCGCGATTGCGGGTCAGAGGGGCCATGACAACACGGTTGGACAGCTCGATCTTGCCAGCGGTGAAGGGTGTGAAAAGTGCGTCGGTCATAAAATACTCCTTAGCTTGGCCCGCAAGTGGGCCTTGGCATTGCAGCTATGAACGCAAACGGGCACCGCAAGTTCCCTTGCCGTGCCCGTGATCGAAACGCAGTTGTGCGAGCCCGCACATCACAAAGGCTCGATATCTCCTTCGGCCCGTTTCGCGTGGAAATCCGCCTCCCACTGCGCAAAGGTGCCAGCCGCAATCGCGTCACGCATTCCCTGCATCAGGTCCTGATAGTAGTGCAGGTTATGCCAAGTCAGCAGCATCGACTGGATGATCTCTTTGGCGCGGAAGGTGTGATGCAGATAGGCGCGGCTGTAGTTCCGGCATGCAGGGCATGTGCAGTTCTCATCCAACGGACGCGGATCGTCCTGATGGCGCGCGTTCTTAATGTTCAGCACACCGCGGCGGGTAAAAACCTGCCCCGTCCGCCCTGACCGCGACGGCAATACACAGTCCATCATATCAATGCCGCGTTTCACAGCGCCCACGATGTCATCGGGTTTGCCCACGCCCATCAGGTAGCGCGGCTTGTCCACGGGCAGCATGTCCGGCGCATAATCCAGCACGTCGAACATCATCTCCTGCCCCTCGCCCACTGCCAGACCGCCGACGGCATAGCCATCAAAGCCGATCTTTTGCAGCGCCTCGGCGCTTTCCTCGCGTTGATCGCGGAAGGTGCTGCCCTGCTGGATGCCGAACAGCGCGTGCCCCGGACGGTCCCCGAACGCATCGCGCGACCGCTGCGCCCACCGCATGGACAGGCGCATGGACTCCAAAGCCTGCTCTTCTGTGGCAGGGAACGGCGTGCATTCGTCGAAACACATCACGATGTCCGATCCCAGCAGGCGCTGGATTTCCATGCTACGCTCCGGCGTGATCTCGTGCTTGGAGCCGTCCACGTGGCTTTTGAAGGTCACGCCCTTTTCGGTCAGCTTCCGCAACCCGGCCAGCGACATGACCTGAAACCCGCCCGAGTCGGTCAGAATCGGACGCTCCCAATTCATGAACTTGTGCAAGCCGCCCAAGCGGTCGATCCGTTCAGCCGTTGGGCGCAGCATCAAGTGATAGGTGTTCCCCAGCAGAATATCGGCGCCTGTTTCACGGACGCTTTCGGGCAACATGGCCTTGACCGTAGCCGCTGTGCCCACCGGCATAAAGGCAGGCGTGCGGATCTCTCCACGGGGCGTCGAGATCACGCCTGTGCGAGCTTTTCCGTCTGTTGCCTTGAGTTCAAAGCCAAAACCTGTTGCCATAGTCATACTCTCGTTCTATCGCGCGACTAGTATTACGCGCTGAAACCCCGAATTGGTTCGCGTATTAGGAGCCTTGCCAAAATGACTGACCAGACAGACACCATTTCCGGTGCACCGATGCCTTTAACCCTCGGATGGGAGGAGTGGCTCAGTCTGCCTGATCTGGGGCTGCCCGCCATGCGCGCCAAAGTGGATACTGGGGCTAAAACCAGCGCTTTGCACGCCTTTGACATTGAATCCTTTGGCAGCGCAACCCGTCCACGCGTTCGTTTCACCGTGCATCCGATCCCTGGACGCGAGGATCTGATCATCCCCTGCTCGGCGGAGATCGTGGATCGCCGCGAAGTGACCTCGTCCAACGGCGAAACCGAAACCCGTTATGTCATCGAGTCGAACCTGTCGATTGGTGGCCAATCCTGGCCGATCGAGCTGACTCTGACCGACCGCCGCACCATGAACGCGCGGATGCTGCTGGGGCGTCAGGCGCTGATCGACCATGTCACGGTTAGCCCCAACGACCGCTTCTGCCAGCCGAAACTCAGCTACGACGTCTACCACAGCACCAAGATCGCGCAGTCTGCGCCGCGCCGTGCCCTGCGCGTGGCTGTACTAAGCCGCGAGGACAACTATTCCACCCGCCGTCTGGTCGAAGAAGGCGAATCCCGTGGCCACTCGGTCGAGGTCATCGACACCGCGCGTTGCTACATGGCGATCAACGCGCTGGCCCCCGAGGTCCATTACGACGGCAAGCGCCTGCCTCGCTACGACGCCGTGATCCCGCGCATCGGCGCGTCGATTACTAGCTACGGCACCGCGATCATCCGCCAGTTTGAAACCATCGGAACATACTGTGTGAACGGCTCTCAGGGTATCACCGCCAGCCGTGACAAACTCTACGCCCACCAGCTTATGGCCAAGTACAAGATCGGCATGCCCGTCACTGCCTTTGCCAGCTCACCCAAGGACACAGGCAACCTGATGGGTCTGGTCGGTGCGGCGCCCCTGATCGTAAAACTGCTCGAATCGACCCAAGGCAAGGGCGTTGTTCTTGCGGAAACCAAGAAAGCCGCCGAGTCGGTGATCGACGCCTTCCGCGGTCTGAAAGCAAACTTCCTCGTGCAACAGTTCGTGAAAGAGGCCGCTGGCGAAGACATCCGCTGCCTCGTGATCGACGGCAAGGTCGTGGCCTCAATGAAGCGCACAGGCGCTGAGGGCGATTTCCGTTCCAACCTGCACCGCGGTGGCACGGCCAAAGCGGTCCGCATCACCAAAGAGGAACGCGATACGGCGATCCGTGCCACCCGCGCCTTTGGCCTCGGCCTCGCGGGGGTCGACCTGCTGCGCTCTTCCGATGGCCCCAAAGTGCTCGAAGTGAACAGCTCTCCGGGCCTTGAGGGCATCGAAAAAGCCAGCGCCAAAGATATCGCAGGGCTGCTTTTTGATGCGATCGAGATGAAAGTCCGCCCCAATCCCGTACGTCGCCGCAAGACAGACGATTCAACAGAGGCCTGACCTCTGGACCTTGGGCAACTCATTTCCTATATGAACAGTCAGGTAATAGGACAGGACCAGCAATGACTGAGGCAAACGAACACCTCGAAGGGGCTCCTCTGATCAAGCCCTCGACCACCGACCACGAGCTTTACGACTCGGTCGTAGAGGCGTGCCGCACGGTCTTTGACCCGGAGATTCCGGTGAACATCTATGATCTGGGGCTGATCTACACTATCCTGATCTCGCCCGAGAACGAGGTGAAGGTCACCATGACCCTGACCGCGCCGGGTTGTCCGGTGGCTGGCGAAATGCCCGGCTGGATCGCAGATGCGGTCAGCCCCATCCCCGGCGTCAAGGACGTGGACATCGAAATGGTGTTCGATCCGCCTTGGGGCATGGACATGATGAGCGATGAAGCCCGGCTTGAACTGGGCTTCATGTAATCCTGTCAGCGCGACAGCGTAGGAAGGACAGCAAGATGTTCAGCATTCCCGGCAAACAAGCCGTTTCGATCTCTTCGGCGGCTGCCGTTCAAATCCGCAAGCTCATGGAGCGTGACGGGTCCGAAGGCCTGCGTATCGGCGTCAAAAAGGGCGGCTGCGCGGGCATGGAATACACCATGGAATATGTCGACGCCGTTGACCCAAATGACGAGGTCGTCGAACAAGACGGCGCGCGCGTCATGATTGCCCCGATGGCCCAGATGTTCCTGTTCGGCACCCAGATCGACTACGAAACCTCGCTGCTGGAATCTGGCTTCAAGTTTAAGAACCCGAACGTCGTCGACGCCTGCGGCTGCGGCGAATCCATCAAGTTCAAAGACATCGACGAGCTGAAGGCCGAACAAGGCAACTGAGGCACCCTGCCCGCTTGACCATTGCCCCCCTCTCGTAAAAGGTGCGTCAAAAGCAACTTTGGGGGGCATCAAATGCGTCAAAAACTCGCCGCGGGTAACTGGAAAATGAATGGCACGGCGGACGCCCTGTCGGAACTGAACGAACTGACACAGGGCTATTCCGAAGCCTCGGTCGACATCCTGATCTGCCCCCCTGCAACCCTGATCGACCGCGCCAGCGAAGCCGCCGCAGGCAGCGCTGTTGCGATTGGCGGCCAAGACTGCCATGCCAAAGTCACTGGCGCGCACACCGGCGACATCTCGGCAGAAATGCTCCGCGACGCAGGCGCAACCTACGTGATCATAGGCCACTCCGAGCGCCGCGACGACCACGGCGAAACCTCTGAAATGATCGCAGCCAAAGCCACCGCGGCTTACGACGCCGGTCTGATCGCGGTCGTTTGCTGCGGCGAACATTTGAGCACCCGTGAAGACGGCAAGACGCTGGAGCACATCGGCACCCAAATCGCCGAAAGCCTGCCCGACGCCGCCAACGCCGACACAACCGTCATCGCCTACGAGCCTGTCTGGGCTATCGGTACCGGCCTAACACCCACCCTCGAACAGATCGCAGAGGTCCACGATTTCATCCGTGCAGAACTGGTCAAACGCTTTGGCGAAGAAACCGGTAACGGCATTCGCCTGCTCTACGGCGGCTCGGTGAAGCCCGCAAACGCAGCTGAAATCTTTGCGACCTCGAATGTAGACGGCGCACTGGTTGGCGGCGCGAGCCTGAAGGCCGCGGATTTCTCTGCCATCATCGACGCGCTCGTGGCGGCCTGATCGAAGTGAGTATTTAACCAAAGCAGAAAGCCCGTTTCTCTTTCTGCTTTGCACAAATACTCAAAATCCGGACATCAAAGAAAAGGCGCCGTTCCAGCAGGAGCGGCGCCTTTGAAGTTTGAGGGGAGGTATAGGGCGCGGGAGGGGCGCCCCTTTTTTATTATCTGGTTATGATTTCCGGGCCCATAAAGGTGGTCGGCAGGTAGGTCGAGAGCCACGGGATGTAGGTGACCATGATCAGGAACACGAACAGGACAGCCAAGAAGGGCAGCGCTGCTCGGACCACCGACATCATCGGCATACCAGCCACACCCGAGGTCACGAAGAGGTTCAGACCAACCGGCGGGGTAATCATGCCGATCTCCATGTTCACGACCATGATGATACCAAGGTGGATCGGGTCAATGCCCAGTTCGATCGCGATCGGGAACACCAGCGGCGCGACGATGACCAAGAGACCCGAGGGCTCCATGAACTGGCCGCCGATCAGCAGGATCACGTTCACGATCACCAAGAACATCACGGGGCCAAAGCCAGCGTCGAGCATTGCAGCCGCGATCTGCTGGGGGATCTGCTCGTCGGTCAGCACGTGCTTGAGGATCAGCGCGTTGGCGATGATGAACATCAGGGTGACGGTCAGCTTGCCCGCTTCGAACAGGGTGTCTTTGGTGTCCTTGTGGAAGAACGCGGTCACGATGGCTTTGGGCTTTTCGATCAATGAGAGGTTGCGCTCGCCATCCGCCGTCGCCAGAGGGCCCATGTCGCGGTACACGAAGGTGGCGATCAGGAAGGAGTAGACAGCAGCAACCGCAGCAGCTTCGGTCGGAGTAAAGATACCGCCGTAAATACCGCCAAGGATGATGACGATCAGGAACAGACCCCAGCCAGCTTCACGGCCCGCTTCGACCGCTTCGCCCCAGCCTTTCCACTCGCCCTTGGGCAGGTCGCGGACTTTGGCGATGATGTAGATGGTGGCCATCAGCATGGTGCCCGCCAGAAGACCCGGGATCACACCAGCAAGGAACATACGGCCGACCGACACGTCAGTTGCCGACGCATACACAACCATCACGATCGACGGAGGGATCAGGATGCCCAGAGTACCGGCGTTGGCGATGACGCCTGCTGCGAAGTCCTTAGTATAGCCCACTTGGCGCATACCCGCGATCACGATGGAGCCGATGGCCACAACGGTTGCAGGGGACGAGCCGGACAGCGCTGCGAACAACATACATGCAAAGACGCCTGCGATGGCCAGACCGCCCGGTAGGTGTCCCACCAGCGCGATCGAGAAGCGGATGATCCGCCGTGCCACACCGCCGGTCGACATGAACGACGACGCGAGGATGAAAAACGGGATCGCCAGCAGGGTATAGTGACCCGCCATCGCCTGAAAGAAGCTCTGTGCAATGGACGATAGAGACGTTTCGGACAGGACCAGCAGGAAGATGATCGACGAGAAGCCAAGGCTGACCGCGATCGGCACGCCGATCAGCATCAAGCCGACGATCATGGCAAAGAGAATTGCGACTTCCATCGAATTATTCCTCGTAGTTCATGTGGCGCACGTCTTCGACGGCGTCTTCGGCTTCGTGGCTCACGATCAGGCTGTCGGTTTCACCGCGCACAACGGCGATGAACACTTGGACAAAGCGGAACAGCAGCAGAGCCATGCCGATGGGCAGAATGGCGTAGGGGATGAAGCGCGGCAGCTTTTCGTAGTGCTCGCCTTCGTTCATCAGAGGTTCGATCCAACGCAGGAATTCGGGCATCGGAACCTCGAGCACTTCGTACCATGCGCGGTAAGAGGTGCGTTTCATCTCTTCGAGACCGGTGGGGAACCAGCGACCGTCGGTCTGCGGCAGGTTGGCAAAGTTTGCCCAGTAGTCCCATGCGCCTTTGGTCAGCAGGAACGCGTAACCGACGCAAACCGCAGCGGCGATGATCGCCAGTACGCGGCGAACCTGCAGCGAAAACAGGTTGGTCAGAGCGTCGACGCCCAAGTGGGCGGTCACTTTGACCGAGTAGCTGATGCCGAAAAGGACCAGCCACGCGAACAGGAATGTCGTGGCCTCGAGGCCCCAGGTAAGGCTGTCGTTAAAGCCATAACGCAGCACAACGTTGATAAAGGTGACGAGGGTCATCAGGCCCAGAAGAATAGCGATAACCGTTTCTTCCAGAGAGTTGATGAACCGCCCCACCGCCGATTTCGGCTCGTATTTGGTGGACATGGGACGCTCCTGAGGACAGGTGAGAGGTTAAGAGAACCCCGGCCCCCATAAAGAAGGCCGGGGCAATTTCACGCGAGTGGTGAAAGATTAGTGCTTTTCGTTGATGGCCTGAGCCGCGTCGATGTTCTCTTGGCCAACATCTTCACGGAACTGGTCCCAAACGGGCAGCATTGCGTCGACCCAAGCCTGACGGCTTTCGGGGCTCAGTTCGCGGATCACACCGCCGGCATCCAGAACCGCCTGACGCGCGTCTGCGTCGACTTCGGCGATGGCTGCGTTACGGGTCGCGGTAACTTCGTTCACGATGGTTTCCAGCTGGGTGCGGACATCGTCATCCAAGCTGTCCCAGAAGTCGACCGAGGTCACCAGCATGTAGTCCAGCAGACCGTGGTTGGTCTCGGTCACACCGTCCTGAACTTCAAAGAACTTCTGGCCGTAGATGTTCGACCAGGTGTTTTCCTGACCATCCACAACGCCGGTCTGCAGCGCGCCGTACACTTCCGAGAATGCCATGGGCTGGGGCGAAACGCCGATCGCTTCCATCTGCGCCTTGATCACTTCCGACGGCTGAACGCGGAACTTCAGACCAGCGGCATCGGTGGGCAGCTCCAGCGGCTTGTTTGCCGACATTTGTTTCAGACCGTTGTGCCAGAATCCCAGACCCAGCAGGCCGCGGCGCACCATCGATTCCTTCATCGCCTGACCGGTTTCCGAGTTCTGGAACTCGTCAACGGCGGGCATGTTCTTGAACATGAAGGGAAGGTCGAAGATGCGGAAGACTTTGGTGAACTGCTCGAACTTCGACAGCGAGGGGGCCGCCATCTGAACGTCGCCCTGCAGCATCGCTTCCAGAACCTGGTCATCGTTGTAGAGGGTCGAGTTCGGGTACACTTCCATGCACGCCTTGCCGTTCATCTCGTCGTTGACGCGCTGTTGCAGCAGCGATGCGGCGATGCCTTTGGGGTGCTTGTCGGTGTTGGTCACGTGGCTCAGCTTGATGACGATTTCACCTTCGTCACATGCGGCCATAGCGCCAGCGGCGCCGGTAACGGTCAGTGCGACTGCGGTCGCTGCGGTTGCGAGAAATTTCATGGGTCTCCTCCCCCTTTGAAATTAAAGTACGCGACCCCATCTCTGAGATCTTGGGCCAGAGATAACCGTAGCGACCTCAGAGGGCTCAAGCGGAGAATTACATTTTCGTGAAATTCACGTTTTTGCGCTTATTTCCAAAAGGTTAAGCATTGCACCCTGCGCAACCCTGCTATGCGGCAATGCAGCGGAGTGCGAAAATCCGCACACGCAAATTTACCGTTGTGCGGATTTCCGCACATCACTCGGATCGGAAGTCTTCGGGTCGAATCCCGTGGCGGGTCAGCTTGTCGTAAAAGGTTTTACGCGGCAACTTGAGCGCCTTGGCTGCGGCTGTCGCCTGACCAGAGTGTTTCCGCAGCGCTTCAATCAAGAGCGAGCGTTCGACCTGCGCCATCTGTTCGGCCAGCCCGAGCGTCTGGTCCTCGGACACATCCCCTAGTCCCAGAGCAAAGCGCATGGCCGCATTCATCAGCGCCCGCGCGTTCCCCGGCCAGTCCTGCGCCATCAGGCGCGCAATGGTGTCGGGCGTGATTTCCGGCGCCGTCACACCCGCCTGCTCTGCCGCTTGTGCCACGTATTGGCGGAAGATGATTGGAATATCCTCGGGGCGTTCGCGCAGGCCGGGAATGTACACGCGCACCCCCTCAAGCCGGTAGTAAAGGTCGCTGCTGAATTCACCCTTGGACACCATCTCGTCCAGATCACGGGTACAGCCCGCCAGAATGCGCGGCGCGGGCGTTTCCAGCCGCTGCGCCAAAGCGAACTGCGTTTCCTGCGGCAATAGGCTGATCTCATCCAGAAACAGACTACCGCCCTCGGCCTTTTCAAGGGCACGGTCCAAGTCATCGACACTCAGCGTGGCAGCGGAGCGTTTTTCAAAGGGTTTGCGGGCGTTCGGGGACAGCAGGTGGATCACCTCGGCGCATTTTGGCACCCCCGTGCCCGGAGCGCCGGTGACCAGCACATCCGCGCCTGTCGCAGCCACTGCGCGCACATGAGACCGCAGGGTATCCACCGCAGCCGATTTCCCAAAGATCATCCGCGCGGCCGGATCGCCCTGCACCAACTGCTCTTTCAGGCTGCGGTTCTCGATCACCAGTGCACGGCTGGCCACGGCCCGCTCTAACACCGCGAGCAGGTCTTTGGGCGCGCAGGGTTTCTCGAGGAAGTCAAAGGCCCCTGCCCCCATCGCCTTCACCGCCATGGGTATATCGCCTTCACCCGTCAACAGGATCACCGGCAGTTCCGCATCTTGCCCGCGTGCATAGTCCAGCAGGTAAAATCCATCGCGCCCCGACATACGAATATCCGACAGGATTACGCCCTGAAAATCACGGGTGATCTGATCCTTTGCCGCAACAAAGGACCCGCATAGTGTCGGCTCAAAGCCCCCCAGATCCAGCGTCTGCCCTAGCGCCTCGCGCACAGCGGCGTCATCTTCGACGACCAGAACGGAACGGATCATAGCGTGCTATCCTCTTGCCATGGCTGCAATTCGACGGTGAACAATGCGCCGCCTTCAGGCGCGTTTTCGCCCCGTATCATGCCGCCGAAGCTTTGGACCAGACCATAAGAGATCGACAGGCCCAGCCCCATGCCTTCGGACGCGCCGACTTCTTTGGTGGAGTAGAACGGGTCGAAAATCTTTTCCGGTGCCTCAATCCCCGGCCCAGTGTCGGCGATGCAAAGAGTCACCTTCCCCGCTTCGCGGGTGATCGAGATCGACAGGCACTGAAAGGTCTGCCCAACCATCGCGTCCAGAGCATTCGAGATCAGGTTCAGAACAACCTGCTGCAAACGCACCTCTCCGCCGCGCACCATCACTGGGGCCTCGCGTTCGGACCAGACCAACGAAACGCCCTCGCGTTGCATCCGCGCTTCGGACAGTTCCAACGCGCTGCGGATCACACCAGTCAGATCGACACGACCCACCGGCTCTTTCTCTTGGCGGGCAAAGGCACGCAGGTTCTTGATGATCCGGCCCATGCGATGCGCCATCTCGGAAATCCGATCCAGATTGGCGCGTGCTTCGGGCACACGGTCGCGGTCCAGAAAAAGCACCGCGTTTTCTGCAAAGCTCTGCACCGCCATGAGCGGCTGGTTCAACTCATGGCTAATGCCTGCAGACATCTTGCCCAACGCGCTCAGCTTGCCAGCTTGTACCAGATCAGCCTGCGCGCGCTCCAATTCGGCGGTGCGTTGCGCCACGCGTTCTTCAAGCCGCTGATTGGCAAGGCTCAGGGTCCGCCGTCGTTCTGTCGCTAAGAACAAGAGCGCCCCAAAAGCCAAAAGGATCGCAGCCAGCACAGCCGCCTGAAGGCTCGCAAGTTTGGCAGCAGGCGCAATATCCACGAGCGCCTCGGCCCGCATACCGATGATTGGCATATCCTGCACCAGATGCAGCGCGTTCGCGGGCACGTAGCGCCCTGCATTCAGGTCCCACAGCTCCATATTGCCGCGCTGCTCGACGGTGTAGGACAGGAAAGGCCGTAGCGTGACGCTCTCGTAATCCGCACTGCTACTGCTTTTGCCCGTCCCGCGCTGCAGATAGAGCAACTCTTCGCGGTTCGCGATGAAGACCACGCCAAGGTCATCGGTAAAGAACACGACCGGCACCCCCCCGCGCCAGTCGGTCTCGATCCGCTCAATATCGACCACGACGACGACCACGCCCTGCACACTGCGATCCATGCCAAAAACAGGCGCGGCGTAGTAAAATGCGCGACGCTCGAACCGCGGACTATAGGCGTGAAAGCTGCCCAAGGCCCCATCCATCGCGCGTTGAAAGAAGGGCGCCTCGGACCAGTCGGCGGGCGGCTCTCCGATTGCGTTCGCACGGACTTTGCCCTCGGTATCCAGCAGCACCACATCCAGCGCCGTTGTCTTGTCCGCAGAGGTGATAAACAGATCCTCGATCGCCAGTTTAGAGACAGGCAAGCGCACGACCGGATGGTCCGACAGATATACCCCCAATTCGCGATAGCGCTGCAATTCCCCGCGCAAACGGTCCGAGGCTAGCGCCAAATCCGACCGCCCCCGCTGCGCAATCTGCTCAAGCGCTTGCGTGTGCGCATAGCTATAGAGCGCAGAGGCCACGCCCCCCACGGCAATCACAAACGCAGCCACGAGGCTGATGCGGCGCCACAATCCTGTGCTCATGTCCCTGTGCTACCAAGCTGCCACGATCTGCACCAGAGAATTGCCGCAGCAGACTGAATTGCAAGCACATCCTATCACGGTGCAACAGGCTCTTGCGCAGGGGGCAACAGTTGCGCAATGTCACCGCATGTCAGTATTAGAGCAGTCTCCGACGCAGCCCGCGTTTGTCCAGAACCCCTACCCGTTTTACGAGGCTGCACGTGCGGCTGCTCCGGTCCAATACTGGCTCGATTACCGGATGCCTGCAGCGTTCTCGCACGAGGCTGTGGCGGCTCTGCTCAAGGACAAGCGGTTCGGGCGCGAAGTCCCTGCAGAGATGCAATCCACGCCCCCTGCCCACCTGACCGATTTCTACCGGATCGAAGACCACTCGATGCTGGAGCTAGAGGCGCCGCGCCACACGCGCCTGCGGTCATTGGTGCTGCGCGCCTTTACCAGCCGCCGGATCAAAGGGCTGGCGCCGGAGATCGAGCGCCTGAGCCACCACCTGATCGACGAGATGCCCATGGGCGGCTGCGATCTGCTGCCGACTTACTGCGCGATGGTCCCTGTGATCGTCATTGCCCGCCTGCTTGGGGTCCCAGAAGGGATGGCGAACCAGCTGCTTTCTTGGTCGAACGCGATGGTCGGCATGTACCAAGCGGGCCGCACCCATGACGACGAGATCGCCGCCAACACTGCCGCGCGCGAATTCTCTTCGTTCATGGAGGACTACATCGCCGACCGCCGCGCGACCCCTGCGGATGACCTGATCTCGGAACTCATCGCTGCCGAAGAGAACGGCCAGCGCCTGACGGTCGAGGAAATGATCACCACCTGCATCCTGCTGCTGAACGCGGGGCACGAGGCGACTGTCCACACGCTGGGGAATGGCGTCAAAACCCTGATCGAGAACAAGGTGCCCGTGTCGGCCCTACAAGGCGACGCGGTTCAGTCCACGGTCGAAGAAATCCTGCGCTACGACCCACCGCTGCACGTCTTTACCCGCTATGCCTACGAGGATGTGACGCTGTTCGGTTTCGACTTCAAACGCGGGCAACAGGTGGCGCTAATGCTGGCCTCGGCCAACCGCGATCCGGCCGCGTGGGCCAACCCCGATCAGTTTGACCCGACCCGCCCTGTCAAAACCAACACCAGCTTTGGCGGTGGCATACACTTCTGCATCGGTGCGCCCCTCGCCCGTCTAGAGATGCAGATCGCTCTACGTGTCCTGTTCGAACGCCGTCCCAATCTGGCGCTGCACGGCCAACCGGAATATGCGGACGTCTACCACTTCCACGGCCTCAAGGCGCTGAACGTCACCTACTAGAGTGGCAGAGCTGTCGTGCTCTTGATCTCTTCCATGGACAAAAGCGCGGTGACGTTGTGCACCCGCACCTCTGAAATCAGGGCCTGATAGAACTTGTCATAAGCGCGTGCATTCTCGACCCGCACTTTCAGGATGTAGTCGATATCACCGGCCAACCGGTGCGCTTCCTGCACCTCGGGGCGTTCGCGCACGGCGGTCAGGAACTTGTCCTGCCATTCTTTTTCGTGGGCACTGGTGCGGATCAGCACAAAGAAGCAGGCATCAAAGCCCAAAGCCTCGGGGTCCAAGCGTACAGTTTGTGCACCAATAACGCCCGCATCGCGTAATTTTCGGATTCTATTCCACACAGGGGTCTTCGAAGACCCCACTTTTTTCGCGATATCGTCCAAAGATTGGCTCGCATCCTCCTGCAACTCAGAAAGGATTTTCCGGTCTACCTGATCAAGACGTACGCTCATTCTGCATTTCCCCTGTTTTGGAAAACCCGCGTTCCATGCGGCGCCGCAAATGGAACAAACGTCCTTATTGGCCGCGCCATATAGCCAATATGGGGGAAGATTTCCTATGTAAAGACCAAGATCACCCCAAACGGAATCTCTCGAATGGCACAGATGCACGACATGGCAGACCTGAGCGGGACACGCGACGCCGCGACCCGCCTTGCTGCACGTGCAAACCGCCACTTTGTTTTGACACAGGAGCTCGCCTGATATGGCCCGCAAATTCACACCCAAGGTCGTGACCGCAAACCACCTGCTGGAAGGAGATGTAATCTACCTGACCGCAGATGACCGCTGGACCCGCCTCATGTGCGAGGCCGAGCTGATCGAGGATGAGGCCCACGCTCAGGTCCGCCTGCTGCACGCCGTGTCGCAACCCGAGATCACCGTCGGCGCCTATCTGGCCGATGCAGTCGCCGGCGAGAACGGCCCCGAGCCAACCCACTTCCGCGAGGATTTCCGCCGCACCGGACCCTCGAACTACTTCCACGGCAAGCAAGCCGCCAACGCCGAGGTATAAGCGCATGTACAAGTATAACGAATTCGACGCCGCCTTTCTGGCAGAGCGCAATGCCCAGTTCCGCAGCCAGGTTGAGCGCCGCATTGACGGATCGCTGACCGAGGATGAATTCCGTCCCCTGCGTCTGATGAACGGCGTGTACCTGCAGCTGCACGCCTACATGCTACGCGTGGCGATCCCCTACGGCACCCTGTCGTCGGACCAAATGCGCCAACTGGCTCTGCTGGCCGAGAAGTGGGACAAGGGCTACGGCCACTTCACCACCCGCCAGAACATCCAGTACAACTGGCCCAAGCTGCCCGATATCCCCGATATGCTGGACGCATTGGGTGAGGTTGGCCTGCACGCCATCCAGACCTCGGGCAACACCATCCGTAACGTGACCGCCGACCACTTTGCCGGCGCCGCCAAGGATGAACTGATCGACCCGCGCCCTGTGGCCGAACTGCTGCGCCAGTGGTCCACCGACCACCCTGAATTCCAGTTCATGCCCCGCAAGTTCAAGATCGCGATCACCGGCTCGCCGAACGACCGTGCTGTGACCAAGGCGCACGACATCGGCCTGCGCGCTGTCGAAAAGAACGGCGAGATTGGCTTCGAAGTCATCGTCGGTGGCGGCCTTGGCCGGACCCCGATGATCGGCAAAGTCATCAACGACTTCGTCAGCAAAGAAGACCTGCTGCCCTACCTCGAGGCGATCGTGTCCGTCTGGAACATCGAAGGCCGCCGCGACAACAAGTACAAGGCGCGCATCAAGATCACCGTCCACGAGCAGGGTCTCGACACCTTCCGCGAGAAGGTCGAGGCGCGCTATGCCGTCATCCGCGATCAGTTCGGTGGCTTCGACCAGAAGCTGCTGGCGGATATCGAGCAGCACTTCCTGCCGCCTGCCTTCCGCAATGCTGAAACCACGCCCTACATCGTGGCCTACGACAACGACCCCGTGTTCCGCGCATGGGCCGACACCAACCTGACCGAGCACAAGCAGGCGGACCACGCCATTGTGACCATCTCGATCAAGGCACACGGCAAAACCCCCGGCGACGCAAGCGCCGACCAGATGCGTCTGATGGCTCATCTGGCCGACAACTACGCCTATGGCGAGCTGCGCATCAGCCACGAGCAGAACGTGATCCTGCCCCACGTGCACAAGTCGGACCTGCCCGCTCTGCACAAGGCTCTGAAAGAAGCAGGCCTTGGCACCGCGAACATTGGTCTGGCCTCGGACATCATCGCGTGCCCCGGCATGGACTACTGCGCGCTGGCAACCGCCCGTTCGATCCCGATCGCACAGCAGATCGCGACCCGCGTCGAAGAGCTGAAGATCGAGCACGAAGTGGGCGAACTGAAGATCAAGATCTCGGGCTGCATCAACGCATGTGGTCACCACCACGTGGGCCATATCGGCATTCTGGGTCTGGACCGCGCTGGCGTTGAAAACTACCAGGTCACTCTGGGCGGCGATCACACCGAAAACGCCGTTGTCGGCGAACGCGCTGGCCCCGGCTTCAGCTACGACCAGATCGTGCCCGCGATCGAGCGTCTGATGCTGGCTTACCTAGAGCTGCGCACCTCGGCCGAGGAACGCTTTATCGACGCATATCGGCGTGTAGGCCCCGCCCCCTTCAAGGCGGCGCTCTACCCCGAAGCAGAGGAAAAGGCGAATGCAGCCTGATCGCAAAAGCGATGTTCTGTTCGGCGGCGTGCCTGACGCCGTGCCCGATACGGGCACGGACGACGCAGAGTTGCGCGCCCGCGTTGCCGAACTGAACGAACGCTACAAACACCACGGGGCGACCTCCGTGCTGGAACAGGCGCTTCAGGACCCCCAAGCGGGGGAACTGGCGCTAGTCTCCAGTTTCGGCGCCGAGTCGGTTGTGCTTTTGCACCTTGTCTCGATCATCGACCGCAGCACGCCTGTGATCTTTATCGACACCCAGATGCTGTTTGCCGAAACACTGGCCTACCAGTCCGATCTGGCAGAGCGTCTGGCCTTTACCGACATGCGCGTGATCCGCGCAGCAGAGACGGAAATCGCTCGGAACGACCCCGACGGCACCTTGCACCAGTTCAGCACGGACGCGTGCTGCGCCCTGCGCAAGACCGTGCCGCTGGAAAACGCACTCAAAGGGTTTGACGGCTGGATCACTGGCCGCAAACGTTTTCAGGCAGGCACCCGCGCCGCTCTCGAATTCTTCGAGGTCGAAGAGGGCACCAGCCGCATCAAGGTGAACCCGCTGGCCCGTTGGGCCCCCGAGGACATCAAGAACTACATGGAAGAAAACCGCCTGCCCCGTCACCCCTTGGTGGCCAAAGGCTATCCCTCGATCGGCTGTGCCCCCTGCACCTCGCCGGTGAAGGAAGGCGAAGATCCCCGTGCCGGCCGCTGGCGTGGACAGGACAAAACCGAATGCGGCATCCATTTCGTGAATGGCAAAATGGTCCGCAAAGGAGTGAACGCATGACTGTAATCGTGACCGACGCGGGTTTTGCCGCGGATGACTGGACCGGCGGCTTCGAAGACCGCGCAGATGTGGCTGATTTGGCATCAGATGCTGATCTGGCGGGCATTCAAAACCGCTTTAACGAGCTTGCGCTCATTCGTGTGGCATTTCCCTCCTTTGCGGATGGCCGCGGATTTGGTATTGCTCGCCGCTTGAGAGACATGGGCTACACGGGCCGCCTCCGCGCTCAGGGCCATGTTATCGCTGACCAATATGCAATGGCGCGCCGCTGCGGCTTTGATGAGGTCGAAATCAGTTCAGAGCTCGCAGCACGCCAGCCCGAAGATCAATGGAAGTTCCGCGCCAACTGGCAGGCGCATGACTATCAGTCGCGCCTCCGCGCCAGCTGAGTCACTTTCAAAATTCAGAATGTGTCGCTATAACGAGGGCGGCAGAGAAAGAGATACACGATGACCGAACAAACCGCTGTGACCGAGCAACCCGCTTCGAAAGTCATTCTCCCCGACGCGCAGACCGTAACCTCGGTCAAGCATTGGAACGACCGCCTGTTCTCGTTCCGCGTGACCCGTCCCGCATCCCTGCGCTTCCGTTCGGGCGAATTCGTCATGATCGGCCTGATGGGCGATCCGCACCCCGAAACCGGCAAGCAGAAGCCGCTGCTGCGCGCGTACTCCATCGCTTCACCTGCATGGGACGAAGAGCTGGAGTTCTACTCGATCAAGGTACAGGACGGCCCGCTGACCTCCAAGCTGCAGCACATCCAGCCCGGCGACCAGATTATCCTGCGTCCCAAGCCCGTTGGCACGCTGGTGCACGACGCCCTGCTGCCCGGCAAGCGCCTGTGGCTCTTCGCAACCGGCACCGGCATTGCGCCCTTCGCTTCGCTGATCCGCGAACCCCAGACCTACGAAGACTACGACCAGATCATCCTGACCCACACAACCCGTGAAGTCAGCGAACTGCAGTATGGCAAAGAGCTGGTGGAATCGGTCCGCACTGACGAGCTGCTGACCGAACTGATGGGCGAAGGCTTCGCAGACAAGCTGGTCTACTACCCGACTACCACCCGCGAAGAGAGCCCCAAAATGGGCCGCATCACCGACCTGCTCAAGGACGGCACCGTCTTCAAAGACCTCGGCATCGAGGGCCTCTCGCCCGAGACCGACCGCGGTATGGTCTGCGGCTCCCTGCCCTTCAACAAGGACATCATGGCGATCCTCGAAGACGCCGGCCTGCGCGAAGGCGCAAACTCCGAGCCCGCAGAATTCGTGGTGGAAAAAGCCTTCGTCGGCTAACCCTTCCCACCCCAGACATCAGTAAGGCGCGGTTGGAAAAATCTCCCGACCGCGCCTTTCTGCTTTGTAAAAATACTTACTGCTCACCCATCAAAGCAGCCTCAAGCCCAAAGAAAAAAGCGCGCCCCAAAAGGACGCGCCCGACTTCAAAGCTCAAGGCTTCGATTACTTGGGAAGCGGACCGATCACCATGATCATCTGGCGACCTTCCATCTTGGGCATGTTCTCGACCTTGCCCACTTCCTTTACGTCCACCGCAACCCGCTCGAGCAGCTCGCGGCCCAGGTTCTGGTGAGCCATCTCGCGGCCACGGAAGCGCAGGGTCACTTTGACCTTGTCGCCCTTCTCGAGGAACTTGAGAACGTTGCGCATCTTCACTTCGTAGTCGTGGGTGTCCGTGTTGGGACGGAACTTCACCTCTTTGACTTCGATGATCTTCTGCTTCTTGCGCGCCTCGGATTCCCGCTTTTGCTGTTCATATTTGAACTTGCCGAAGTCCATGATCTTGCACACGGGCGGCTTGGCGTTAGGGGAAATCTCCACCAGATCGAGACCAGCCGCGACTGCCATGTCCAAAGCTTTGGCAGGGTGAATCAGGCCTACGTTCTCTCCGTCGGCACCAATCAGGCGAATCTCGGGGCCGCGAATGGCTCCGTTGATACGGGGGCCGGTGTCACGGGTGGGCGGCGCATTATGCGGTCTGCGTCCTATGGCTGTGTTCCTTCAATCATGAACGGGAAATTGAGAGCGGAACGTAAGGCCAGACCGCCCGGCTTTCAAGCGGGGATTCGCGAAACCGCCGTGTTTTCTGGGGAAACCGCCTCAATCGACAAGAATTGATTGGACAGTGGAACAAGTCTGCGGCGCGCACGTTGGGACGCCATACGAAAGAGAGGATCTTTTCATGAAGAATTTGGCAATCGCACTTGTCGCTGTGCTTGTGGCTCTGGGTGTTTACACGCTTTACACGGGCCCCGGCGAAGAGGACATCCGCGAAGGCGTCCAAGAAAACGCTGCCGCCGCCGAAGAGACCATTGACGAAGCAGCCGAAGACACCGCTGAAGCTGGCAAAACGGTCACCGATATGGCCAGCGATGCTGCAGACGCTGTCTCTGATGTCGCAAATGATGCAGTCGCCGCCACCGGCGAAGCGCTGAATGCTGCAGGCGAAGCGATCGAAGACGCCTACGAGGGCGCAAAGAACAGCGCTCAGGAACTGACCGAAGACGCAGCCATCGCAGCTGAGAACGCCGGAGACGCGGCAGAGGAAGCTGCTGCTGATGCAGCCCAGATGGCTGATGCTGCGGGCGATGAAATCGCAGAAGAAACCAGCGAAGCCGCAGCCGCAATCGAGAATACCGCCGAGAACGCCGCAGAAGCCACTGATGAAGCAGCAGCTGATGCCGCTCAGGCCGCTGACGCCGCCGGTGACGAAATCGCAGAAGAGGCGCGCGAAGCAGGTGACGCGATCGAAAACACCGCCGACGAGGCCGGTGACGCGACCGCCGATGGGTTGAACACCGCCGCTCAAGCTGTTGCAAATGGGGTGAATGAGATCACCGACGGTGACCTAGTTACCACCACCGAAGCAGGTGAAGCCGCTCAGGAAGCTCTTGGGGACACTCCCATGGACGAAGCCACAGCCGAGGCAAATGCGGGCACCACCGAAGAAGGCCTTGAGTCTCTGCTCACCGTCGAAGGGTTCGACATGGAGCGCGTGAAGGCGATCATTGATGGCGCTGACCTCAGCGTCCTGCAGAAGACAGCGCTGGATGCCGCTCTGACCCAAGCGCAGAACTCGCCCGAAGCACTGAGTGAAGTTCTGGCCCAAATCCGCGGTGCGCTGAACTTCTAATTCGCATCTTATGCTCAACACCAAAGGCGGCCTCTCATCGGGGGTCGCCTTTTTCTATTCTAGTGCTGCCGCAAACCGCTTAGCCCTGCCGCAAGGTTGCAACGAGCTGTGCCATGATCGAAACGGCAATCTCGGCCGGACCAGAGGCCCCGATCTCCAAGCCAACAGGCGCATCAATGCGCGCGATATCTTCCGCTGCGACACCTGCAGCCGTCAGACGCTCCACACGCTTGGCATGGGTCCGCTTCGACCCCAAGGCTCCGATGTAGAAGGCCGGACTATCAAAGGCTCTCATCAATGCCGGATCATCCAGTTTTGGATCATGAGCCAACACGACCAGCGCAGTCCGCGCATGGAGGCCAACTTGGCCCAGCCCCTCGTCAGGCCACTCGTTGATGATCCGCGCATCAGGAAAACGGGACGCACTCGCAAAGCTCTCGCGCGGGTCCACAACCACTGCGTCGAACCCCGCGATTCGCGCCATAGGCACCAAAGCTTGGGCGATGTGGACGCCGCCGATGATGATCAATTCCAAGGGGGGATTCTGGATCGCGACAAAGGTGCGCCCGTCCTCTTCGACGCCAGAGCGGTCGAGCCTGAAGCGATCGGCATAGCCGTCGACCACCAGCCTCGGCGCACCCTGTTCGAGATCCGTGACCAAAGCGACCTGTTCCCGCGCAGCGCGCTTGGCGACAAGCGCCTCCAGAACATCAATTGGCAAAGCTGCGCCCACAGGCTGGACCAGCACTCGGATGGTCCCGCCACACGCGAGCCCAACTGCAAAGGCATCGCCGTCCGCAATTCCGTACTCCAGCAGACGCGGCTTGCCATCCGAAATGGACTCAATCGCTTCTAGAACCACCGCGCCCTCGACGCAGCCGCCTGACACTGAACCTGCAATCTCACCGTCGCCGGAAATCGCCAGCATGCTGCCAGTGCGGCGCGGTGCACTGCCCCACGTCTCGACGACCGTGGCCAAAGCAGCGCCACGGCCAGCTCTGTGCCAATCCAGTGCACGTTCCGGGATATCGTCAAACAGTATCGTCATGGGCATCTCCTGAAGGCAAATCATTGCCCGATCAGACGCCCCACAGCAATCCGCAGTTCTGCGCGGTCACGCAGGTGTCAGGCCCACTGCTCTCCCAAATCGTCGCGGGCGCGGTCGACCCAGTGATCCTTCAGCCACGTGCAGGGGCGTGAATAACGGATCAGGGAGCCTGTGTAGCCAGCAACCGCTTCGGGCATTTTGGGACGACCGTGGAAACATACGACCCGTGCATTCTCCGGCAAAATCGGATCGCGCAAGTAGTTCATCGGCGGCAGGCCAAGGCAGTCATACTTGTAGCTGACCACTAGGTCCTCGGGGATATAGGCGAAATCACCCTTCTCCATCGCCTTGTGCGAAGTATAGCGCTGCTCTGACCCGCGCGCCTCTTCGACGACTTTGTAGGTGTCGGTGGCCAGCTCGTCATAAAGGTAGCCGTGAACAGCCGGATCGAAGCGGAAGACACTGCCGTGGCCGGTCGGGCGCCCTTTGCGCTTTTCGACCCAGTCGTGGCGCATGGCGACCTTGCCCGGGGCCATCTCCCAGATCGGGGTCAGATCGCCAGTGATCACCACGTCCAGATCAAACCCCAAGATCGGTCCTTGCAGATCGGGAATTAGGCCGGCTTTGAACAAAGAGGTTTTGCGCATCGCGCCCTGACGGTTTGCCACCGCCAAGGCCGCATCCATGTCCGCCTGATAGGGTTCATTCGGCAGGTCCAGAACTTCGATGTCGGGGTGAAAGCCTTCGGAATGCTCGGTCATGCAGAAAAACCGGACGGGTACGTTCAGATTCCGGCGCACACCGGAGTAGAGGCGGTTCACATATTCGGGGCCGAACAAAGTGCCCCATTTGATGCAAATGATGTTCGCCGGCTGCATGGTCGCCCCGCTGATGGTCCGTGTTGAACAGCGGCTTATCGTGGCGGGGCGGGTTTGGCAAACTTCAAGCCTGCGCTTCCATGTGCTCGCGCAGCAGTCGCGCGTTTCTGACGTTGGCTTTAAAACCCACATCCAGAATGTCCCCGACCAGGGGAAACAGGCCGATGAACCAGTCCAGAACCATATTCCAGACCATCTTGGCCAGCAGCGGCGCCGAGGCCCCTGCTCCATGCGCCAGCCCTAAAATATAGAGAGACGGAAGAAGCGCCACGCTGTCCCCGACCCCCGGTACGAGACCCAGAATAGAGTCCAAACCGAACCGGATCGAGGTGCCCGGCACGCGAAAGGCGCGGTCCATCAAACGCGCCATTCGCTCGGCTCTCTCAAGCCGTCTTATCTGATTTTCGTCGATCATGCGTGGCGATGATCCGGACCGACGGTCGCGATGACCCATACGGCGTGGACGATACCGGGGATGTAGCCCAGCAGGGTCAGCAGGATGTTGATCCAGAAGGCTTTACCAATACCAACCTGTAGGAAAACACCCAGCGGGGGCAGGAAGATTGCGACGATAATGCGAATGATATCCATGACTTCGTGTCCTTTCGGGGTTGCGCGTGTCTGTTGCAGATACAACCACCCAAGCCCCGAAAGGTTCCGAAAATCTTACGCGCTCAGCGGCAGGCGCGCCTCGACCATGCCCACAAACCAGCTGCAACCTGCGGGAATAATCTCGTCGTTGAAGTCATATTCGGGGTGGTGCACAGGCGCGCTATCTCCGTTCCCGACCAGGATGTAGGCGCCCGGCCGTTCCTCCAGCATATAGGCGAAATCCTCGCCTCCCATGATCAGCGGTGCCTCGTCACACTGACCGGTCAAGGACCGCGCCACATCCGCCGCATAGACGGTGTTCTCGTCCGCATTCACCATAACCGGATAACCGTGATGAATCTTGACCTCGGCCACCGCACCCAAAGCCGCCGCCGACTGGGTGGCCACCGCTTTGATCCGCTCTTCGGTCTGATGCCGCACCTCTTTATCCAAGGTGCGGAACGTGCCCTTCATCATCACCTTCTCGGGGATCACGTTGAACGCCTTCGAACTGCTTTCGATCGAGGTGACAGAGACCACCACCTGATGCACAGGGTCCACAGAGCGAGAGGCAATCGTCTGCATCGCCGTCACCACGTGGGAGGCGGTCACGATCGGATCGGTCGTCTCGTGGGGTTTCGCCGCGTGCCCGCCGCGCCCGTGGATGATGATTTCGAACTGATCCGTCGCGGCAAAGAACCCGCCCGGACGGATCGCGAACTTGCCCGCCGGAATGCCGGGCCAGTTGTGCATGCCGTAAACCTCTTCGATGCCGAAACGGAACATCAGTCCGTCCTCGCACATCTCGCGGCCGCCGCCCCCGCCCTCTTCGGCGGGTTGGAAGATCACCACAGCCGTGCCTGCAAAATTCCGTGTCTCGGCCAGATATTTCGCGGCCCCCAGCAGCATCGACGTATGCCCATCATGCCCGCAAGCGTGCATCTTGCCGGGGGTTTGGCTGGCATAGGGTTTGCCCGTCGCTTCGGTGATCGGCAGGGCATCCATGTCTGCGCGCAGGCCAACGGTCCGCCCCTCTTCGCGGCCCTTGATGATGCCCACAACACCGGTGCGCCCGATCCCCGTCACCACCTCGTCGCAGCCAAATTCACGCAACTTGTCAGCCACGGTCTCGGCGGTCCGATGGACGTCGAACAACAGTTCTGGGTTGGCGTGGAAGTCCCGACGCCACGCGGTGATCTCTGGCAACATTTCGGCGAACCGATTCTTCAGCGGCATAACGCTCTCCGATTTAGTGTGGGGCAAAGCTATGCCCGCAGGGCGCGACTTCCAAGTTTCGCAGCAGAAAAGGACGCAGCCCCCGCCCCGTCCCTGCTCAGGAAACGAGCATCGCAAGCGCAGCCTGCCGCCACAACGCCTGTCCTGCCGCACCCCATGCAATCGGAACAATGTTCCATCCTGACTCCTCAGGCCCATATAGTAGAGCCTTGCCAGACCCAATCTGTTCGCGCATTTGAGAACAGAATTCCGATTTCCGAAAGGGCGCGCGATGTTTGAGCAACTGGGACTGGGGGACATCACCCCCCGCGAAGCCAGCGTTTGGCTGGCACTGGCATTGGGCCTGATCTTTGGCCTGCTGGCAGAGCCCACCCGTTTCTGCTTTCGCCGCGCAGTCGCTGGCCCTCGCGGGGAACGCCGCGCAGCGGGCGGCCTGTGGCTCTGGGCTTTGGGCTTTGCGGTCCTTGGCACCCAAGGCGCAGTGCTCGCCGGTCTGATTGATTTCGGCGATCACCGTTTCACCACCACCGCTCTGCCCGTGCTGGCAATCGTCCTTGGCGGTCTGGCCTTCGGCGTTGGCATGGTCCTGACCCGCGGCTGCATCACCCGCCTGACCGTCCTGAGCGCGACCGGCAACCTGCGCGCGCTGGTCGTCATGCTGGCGTTCGCCGTCGTCGCCCACGCCACGATGAAAGGCCTCTTGGCCCCCCTGCGCACAGCCCTGTCGGCGCAGACCGTGGATTTCGGCATTGGCTCTCTGGCCGCGCTGCCCGGCGGCCCGCTGGTCTGGGCTTTGATCGTGGCCGTGCCCGCACTGGTGTTCGGCCTGACCGCCCGCATCAAGCCCCTGACACTGATCGCAGGCGCAATGATTGGCCTGCTGGTCCCCGCCGCATGGGTTGGCACCGGCTTCGTGCTGCTGGATGAATTCGACCCTATCGCACTGGAGAGCCTCGCCTTCACTGCGCCTATGGCCGACAGCCTGTTCTACGTGATCGCCAGCACCGCGGTCGAGCCGACCTTTGGCGCGGGTCTCGTGGGCGGCGTTCTGGTAGGCGCACTGGCGGCCAGCCTGATCAGGCGCCGCTTTGCATGGCAGGGCTTTGACAGCCCCGCGCAGATGGGCCGCTACCTGACCGGTGGCGCATTGATGGGCGTGGGCGGTGTTCTGGCCGGTGGCTGCACCATCGGCGCAGGTCTGGCGGGCGTTCCGACCCTTGGCCTGTCGGCCATCCTCGCCATCCTGTCGATTGCAGCAGGCGGCGCGATTGCCGCCCGCTTTGTCGACCGGACTAGTGCACTTGGTTCCGGATACGCCGGATCATCAAATACACAATCACTACAACCGGCAGAGTGACCAAGGCCGTCATCTCGGTCTTTTCCAGATGCACGAGCTTGCCCAGAGGGGCGAGCAAGTAGGTCGCCAAACTGACCGCATAATAGCTGATCGCCACGACCGACAGGCCCTCGACCGTCTCCTGCAGACGCAGTTGCAGGTCGGCGCGGCGATCCATGCTTTCAAGAAGCGCCTGGTTCTGGGCCGAGCGGTCCACATCCACACGGGTCTGCAGCAGTTGCGCGGCGCGGATCGCGCGATCCGACATGGTGGCCAAACGGCGCTCGGTGGATTTCACCGTCCGCATCGCAGGGTCGTACCGGCGCATCATGAACTCGGCAAAGGTCTGACGACCCCACACCCGAGCCTCGCGCAGCACCTCGATCCGCTGGTTCACAATCGCCTCATAGGCCCCTGTCGCCCCGAACCGGAACGCCGCCTGCGTCTGCAAACTCTCCAGCTCGGCAGAGATGGTCAGAAGCGAATGCAGGGTCTCTTCGGGCTTGTCATGGGTGGCGCTGCTCATGTCCGCCATCAAGCGCGTCAGACGGCTGTCCACTTCTCCCAACTGATCGGACATAGCCCGCACCCGCGCCAGACCCAGCATCGACATGCTCTTGTAGGTCTCAATCTCGCACAGACGCTGCAAGATCCGGCCAATCCGGCGCTCGCCCGTGTGCTCGGCAGGGAAGATCACAAATCGCATATGGCCCGCTGGATCGATTCGGAAATCGCCCGCGATGGTGGCTGCATTGTCCAGCACGGTCGAGATCGCCATGCTTTCGGCCACGAACCAGTCGTCGCATTTGCGCTGCATGTCTTCGGGGGTGCCCTGCGGCTCGATTCGCACCATGGCAGAGGTCACACGGACCCCCGGCGCGTCATTCAGCCAAGACTCGGGAAAAACCTCGAAATCTGACGGATCGAACGGACGTTCGCCCAACCCCTCGAGAAAGACCGTAAAGGTCATGAATTCAGTGTGCTGTTCCCATTTCAGGATATGCTTGCCGATCTGCCCCGACCAATGGGTCGCGCCGGGCTGCGGGTGCGCCGCGCCATAGCGGTCCAGCAAGGCCAGCAGATGATCGCGATCCTGAGTTTTGTCGCGGCTCGCTGCGTCTTTCTGCTTCTTGATCGCCAGAAAGAGCGCGCGGCACGGGGCCGACAACATGGGAAACGGTCGGGCGTGCAATTCGTTCGCTAAGGCGTAACGCAGCGGGTGATCGGAAATGGTAGTCATCAGCGAACCTTTTATCTTTCTTTGCAAGCTACCGATTTCCGGCCACCGTTCAAGAAAATAGTTCGCAATTTCAGTGGGTTATCTGTGCGCGACTGTATACCGTGTTTTCAAGTCACAGCCGCCCACCGCTAAGTCATTATTTATGCGCGAAAAACGGGTCGCGGCCATTCGGGTGCGACCGATTGTTGCGGACGCGCACTTCGGCCAGAACAGCGTTCGGAGCGATACGGGCCAGCGTCTGGATGCTAGGCGCACGGGGCATCACCAACTCGCGGGTTTCACCGCCGTTCTCCGATAGGACAATCACATATTCCTGCTGGACATCGATCTGGGCACGGGGCGCGTCGCGGCGTGCTTTCAGGCGGTTCAGAAGTTCATAAGAGACAGTCATTGCGTGTTCCTAGATAAATCCTCAGGTGGCCCTTACGGGGCGGAACTCGCAACATCATGGTCCAACGTGGCGGACCGGCAATCGACGATGGTCTCAGGTACTTTCGGGCGCTCGCCCCTTCGTCCTTTGTTAACGTCCATCCTTCGATTGATTTGAGCTTACGGTAAAAAGTGGCCTCTACAATTATGTAAATTCGCAAGCCCTTCTTTCCGATTCATGCAAACCTGAAATGCTCATTTCGTGGGCATATTTATTTGGAACAAAATGAAACAAAACGGGCCGCCCCTGTTTCCAAGGGCGGCCCAATTCAGGAGAACCAACGGGTCCGAGTTACTTCAGCATCGGCAGCAGGCTGTCGATCGAAGCTTTCGCATCGCCGTAGAACATACGGGTGTTCTCTTTGTAGAAGAGCGGGTTTTCGATGCCCGAGTAGCCAGTACCCTGACCACGCTTCGAGACGAACACCTGCTTGGCCTTCCAGCATTCCAGAACCGGCATGCCGGCGATGGGGCTGTTGGGATCTTCTTGTGCGGCAGGGTTCACGATGTCGTTCGAACCGATGACGATGACAACATCGGTGTCGGGGAAGTCGTCGTTGATCTCTTCCATCTCCAGAACGATGTCGTAGGGCACTTTGGCCTCTGCGAGCAGAACGTTCATGTGACCGGGCAGACGACCTGCAACGGGGTGGATCGCGAAACGCACCTCTTTGCCAGCCGCACGCAGCTTGCGGGTCATTTCCGAAACCGACTGCTGCGCCTGAGCCACCGCCATGCCGTAGCCGGGGATGATGATGACGCTGTCTGCTTCGTTCAGAGCGGTGGCAACACCGTCTGCATCGATTGCAATCTGCTCGCCCTCAACTTCCATCGCAGGACCAGAGGTGCCGCCAAAGCCGCCAAGGATAACGCTGATGAACGAACGGTTCATCGCCTTACACATGATGTAGGACAGGATCGCACCCGACGAACCAACCAGCGCGCCAACAACGATCAAGAGGTCGTTGCCCAGCGAGAAGCCGATCGCAGCCGCAGCCCAACCCGAGTACGAGTTCAGCATCGAGACCACAACGGGCATGTCCGCGCCGCCGATACCCATGATCAGGTGGTAGCCGATGAACAGCGCCAGCAGGGTCATGACGAACAGCGGGAAGAACCCACCGGTGCCAAAGTACCAGAACAGGCAGAGCACCGAGATGATCGCCGCACCTGCGTTCAGGATGTGACCGCCGGGCAGTTTCTTCGCCTGCGAGGTCACTTTGCCCGCCAGCTTGCCATAGGCAATGACCGAACCGGTAAAGGTCACAGCACCGATGAAGATACCAAGGAACAGCTCAACGCGCAGGATGTTCAGCTCGACGCTGGTTTTGTGCGCGATCAGATCGGCAAAGGCACCTTCGCCGTGACCGCCAGCAACAGCGCCCATGGTGATGTGTGCGTTAAAGCCGACGAACACAGCCGCCAGACCCACCAGCGAGTGCATTGCCGCGACCAGCTGGGGCATCTCGGTCATCTGGACGCGCTTGGCGACCACAAAGCCGATGATACCACCCGCCGCGATCAGGATCAGCGACAGCAGCCACAGCCCCGAGCCGGGGCCGACCAGAGTTGCGAACACAGCCAGAGCCATGCCGACGATGCCGTACCATACAGCGCGCTTTGCGCTTTCCTGACCGGACAGACCGCCCAGCGACAGGATGAACAGAACAGCGGCGACGACGTATGCCGCCGTAGTGAAACCGAATTCCATAATCGTCTACTCCTTACGATTTCTGGAACATGGCGAGCATGCGCCGTGTCACGAGGAAGCCGCCAAAGATGTTGATGCCAGCCATAAAGACCGACAGTGCGGCAAGGAGGATCACCAGGAACGAGCCCGAACCGATTTGCATCAGCGCGCCCAGAATGATGATCGACGAGATCGCGTTGGTCACAGCCATCAGCGGAGTGTGCAGCGAGTGGCTGACATTCCAGATGACCTGGAAGCCGATAAAGACCGACAGAACGAACACGATGAAGTGCTGCATGAAGCTTGCGGGCGCAACCAGACCAACAGCCAGCAGCAGCAGGCCACCAACGGCCAGCAGCGTCACTTGGGTCTTGGTCTCTTTCTTGAAGGCCGCGACTTCGGCTGCACGCTTTTCTTCGGGCGTCAGTTCCGGCGTCTTTTCCTTGGGCTTCTGGGCCGCGATGGCCTTTACCTTGGGCGGCGGCGGCGGGAAGGTGATCTCGCCCTCGTGAGTCACGGTCGCACCGCGGATCACATCGTCTTCCATGTTGTGGTTCGGCTGACCGTCCTTTTCAGGGGTCAGGTCGGTCATCATGTGACGGATGTTGGTCGAATACAGGGTCGACGCCTGTGTCGCCATACGGCTGGGGAAGTCGGTGTAGCCGATGATGACAACGCCATTGTCGGAAACAACGCGCTGGTCCTTTTCGGTCAGCTCGCAGTTACCGCCCTTTTCGGCTGCAAGGTCAACAACGACCGAGCCGGGCTTCATCATCTCGACCATGTCCTTGGTCCACAGGACAGGTGCATCACGGCCCGGAATCAGAGCGGTGGTGATGACGATGTCCATCTCGGGCGCCAGTTCACGGAACTTCTTTAGCTGCGCTTCACGGAACTCGGGGCTCGAGGGTGCCGCGTAGCCGCCGGTGGCCGCGCCGTCTTGGCTCTCTTCTTCAAAGTCCAGATAGACGAACTCGGCGCCCATGGATTCGATCTGCTCGGCCACTTCGGGGCGAACGTCGAACGCAAAGGTCATCGCGCCGAGGCTGGTCGAGGTCCCGATCGCGGCCAGACCGGCCACACCGGCACCAACGATCAGCACTTTCGCGGGGGGCACTTTACCTGCCGCAGTCACCTGACCGGTGAAGAAGCGACCAAAGTTGTTACCCGCCTCAATAACCGCGCGGTAACCCGCGATGTTTGCCATCGACGACAGGGCGTCCATCTTCTGCGCGCGACTGATGCGGGGCACCATGTCCATCGCGATGACGCTTGCGCCTTTGGACTTACACAGCTCCAGCATCTCTGCGTTCTGGGCAGGCCAGAAGAAGCTGATCAGCGTCTTGTCGGCGGTCAGACGTTTGGCTTCGGTTTCGTTGGGCTCACGAACCTTGGCAATGATATCGGCGGCTTTGAACAGCTGCGCCGCGGTGGGCAGAATTTCGACACCCGCCGCTTCATACGCTGCATCGGAGAAGCCAGCGGCCTCACCAGCGCCGGTTTCGATGGCACACTCGTACCCCAGCTTCTGCAGCTGAAGTGCCGAGTCCGGAGTCATCGCAACGCGACGCTCCCCCTCGAACACTTCTTTTGGTGTTCCGATTTTCACAGGTATAGTCCCCCTTCACTTAACGTAAACCACCTCTGGAAGAGGTTATTACGGATAGATTTCGTGTAACTTGCGCAAGATTATTTCACAAGCACGCAATTTTCATGATCATTATGATTGAACTGTAGTCAGATCCATCTGCGGGTTTTATGACAATATCGCGCGTATTCCGCCCTGAACTTTCGCCGTAGGCGATCCTCCTCGGGAATGACAAAGCGACGTTCAATCACCCAGACAAAAACTGGCAAGAGGGTTAGCGCAATCACCGCGTCAAACTTCAGGATAAACCCTGCCAGAACCAACGCATCGCCAACATAGATGGGATTTCGCGACCGGCTAAAGATGCCCGACGTCACCAGATGATCCGCCTCTTGGTGCGGAATCACCGTCGTGCGTTTGCTGCGCATCTCGTAGATCGCCAGCGCCAGCAGGATCAGCCCGCCGCCGATCAGCACACCCGCGATCAGCTGCGCCCATTGCCCCCCAAAGGTCAGCCACATCGGTTCGATCTGACCGAGTCCATAGGCGGCCACGATGGCAACCAGCAGCCACACAGGCGGCATATCGATCCACTGAACCGGATTGCGCAATCTGACCTCCTCAATTCTTGTCACGCTCGCGCAGTCTTGCCGCAGAGCAGCATGGGCGCAAGTCAGACCATCGGATCGTGGCACAAGGTCGCAATTCCGTGACTGGAATGCATCTTTTTACGCAGATCGTTGCGGCTTGCGCCTTTTGCAACGCCGGTTGTGTGCCGCTGCGTTGCCCCTTGCGGCCCGTCCGCCAGCGCGTCACGATCCGCCTCCAGACGGCAAAGGAGCTTTCATGACCGATTTCACCGCCACCCGCGCGCTGTTCGACCTGCCCGAAGGGCTTGTTTATCTGGACGGAAACTCCCTTGGCCCCCTGCCCCGCGCCACGGCGGACCACGTGGCCCGGACCTTGACCGATGAATGGGGCCAGATGCTGATCGGCGGCTGGAACAAGGCAGGCTGGATGGCGCAACCGGCGGCCCTTGGTGACCGGATCGGGCGACTGATCGGCGCCCCCGCAGGGCACGTGATGGTGGGCGACACCTTGTCGATCAAAGTCTTCCAAGCCCTCGCCGCCGCCCTGCAAATGCGCCCAGATCGGAAAGTCGTTCTTTCCGACAGCGGAAACTTCCCTTCGGACCTTTATATGGCCGAAGGCCTGCTTGGCGCGCTTGGCCCCGACTTTGAGCTCCGAGTCGTCGCCCCCGAGGACGTCGCCGCACACATCACCGACGAGATCGCCGTCGTGATGCTGACCGAGGTCGACTACCGCACCGGCCGCATGCACGACATGGCCGCCCTAACCGCCCAAGCCCACGCGGTCGGAGCTTTGACCGTCTGGGATCTGGCACACTCCGCCGGTGCGGTCCCCGTAGACTTGATCGGCGCGAATGCCGACTTCGCCGTGGGCTGCACCTATAAATACCTGAACGCAGGGCCCGGAGCCCCCGCCTTTATCTATGTCGCGCCCCAGCACGCGGGTATGGCCCGTCCGATCCTGTCGGGCTGGCTCGGCCACGCCGCGCCGTTTGCCTTTGAACAAGCCTACCGCGCTGGCGAAGGGCTCGCCCGTATGCGCGTCGGCACCCCGCCCGTGATCCAACTCGCCGCTCTGGATGCTGCACTCGACATCTGGGACACAGTGGACATGACTGCGCTGCGCGCTGCGTCGATCGAACTCTCCGAAGCCTTTATCGCAGATGTCGAATCTGCCTGCCCCGACCTGACACTCGCCTCCCCCCGCGATCCTGCCCAGCGCGGCAGCCAAGTGTCTTTCCGCTTCGACGAAGGCTACGCCGCCATGCAAGCCCTGATCGCCCGCGGCGTGGTCGGCGATTTCCGCGCGCCAGACATCATGCGGTTCGGCTTCACGCCGCTCTATATCGGGATGGACGACGTCACCCGCGCAGTCGAAATCATCGCAGACGTCATGCAGAACCGCCTGTGGGACCGACCCGAATACAAAGCCCGCGCGGCTGTGACGTAAAGCAATGCGGGGCCCTGAAGGCCCCGCAGCACGTCAAAAATCAGTTGAACGGCGCGAACAAGTTGCAGGCCTCTTGGCCGCTTTCGCCAACAGCTTGGCAGGACACGAACATATTGCTCGGCACGTCGACTTCTTCTCCGTGCTGAAAGATCTTGGTTACCTCTTCGCCAGCGTCAGAGATCGCCATCTGAATGGAGTAGCCCGAAATAAAATCGCTGAACACGCTGGTGGCATTCGCGCATGTCACCGTGACGGCGTCATAAAAGCAGTCCTCGCCGCCATCCATTTCGCCCGTGCAAATTTCAACGACTGGCAAGCTGCCCCCGCCTGTTTCCTCATAGTTATAGCATCCCGCCTGAACTGCGGTTACGCCAAAGACCAAAGCCGTCGCGGCAAATACCTTTTTGAACATAATCAATCCCAAAAATATCAATTCTAGCGCCATAGGGCGCTCACAAAACGCACAGATTTATGCGTTCAGCTTTAATATTTTTGCAACCGGAAGATGCACGAAGTCGCCAGGAAATATCCATCTGGCATAAATTTCGAACAAGACGCGGCTCCGCGCGAGCCACACCACCTATGCCGTCAGCTTTTGCGGCCTGCGGTGGGCGTGCCATGCGGCCAGAGCGTCGCCGAAGGCTTGGAATAAGGGCCGCGAGACGGGGTCGTTCGCCGCGTTCCATTCAGGGTGCCATTGGACCGACATTGTGAAACCGGGCGCGTCCTTGACGTAGATCGCTTCTGGCGTGCCATCGGGAGCGGTGCCGTCGATCACGATCCGTTGACCTGCATCTTTGATCCCTTGGCCGTGCAGCGTGTTGGTCATCACCGATTGCGCGCCCATCAAACGATGGAACGGGCCGTTATCGGTAAAGCTGACCTCGTGGCGCAGGGCGAACTTTTCCTCAATCGTTCCATCAGGGGGCATGCGGTGATTGTCGCGCCCGGGCAGGTCGCGGATTTCGGGATAGAGAGAGCCACCCATCGCCACGTTCACCTCTTGGAAGCCGCGGCAAATCCCGAGGATGGGCTGACCGCGCTCGACGCAGGCCCGCACCAAAGGCAGGGTGATCGCATCACGGGCGCGGTCGGGGGTACCGTGGGCTTCGGTCCAAGCTTCGCCGTACTCTTCGGGGTGGACGTTCGGGCGCCCGCCGGTCAAAAGAAAGCCGTCGCACGCCTCCATCAGATCGCAGACCGAAACATAGCGCGGATCGGCGGGCACAATCAGCGGGATCGCGTGACAGACGTCCGCGACGGCCTCTGAATTCATGGTGCCTCCGGCGTGGACGGGATAGCTGGTGTCCAGCAGGGCGTGGTTTCCGATGATGCCGACAACGGGGCGGGACATGGGGTTCCTCCGATTGGGTCATGGGAAAGATAGGCTTTTCATCGATGGTAAGAAAGTGCGCAGGTAAAGGTTAGGGTGTGCAGGGAATTTCCGGACTTTTGGACGTAGCGCCGCAAACTTGGGCAGTGATCGGGTATCTGACCGTGAATGCGGTCACCTTCCTGCTGTTCGGAGGGGACAAGCTGCGTGCCGTCTTGAAAAAGCGCCGCACACCGGAATTTCGCCTTTTGTTTCTGGCCCTTATCGGGGGCAGCGTGGGGGCCAAAGCGGGGCAAAAAGTGTTCAGCCACAAGACCACCAAACAGCCTTTTGCACGCCGGTTGAACCGCATTTGCGGGCTGCATTTAGGGCTACTGGCGCTCTGGGGACTGGCCAGCTTTGGGGCGTTCGGACCGGCACCGATCCGAGCAATAGCGGACGTCCTCCCAGACCTTCGCCCATTTTTTGCGCCATGAGAACGGGCGCCCACAGGTGACGCAGACTTTCGAAGGCAGATCGGATTTGCGGCGCATCTTGGCCATGGTCACAGGTCCAAGGACATCTGTCGGGAATCGCGGCCCCGCTTGCGCGGGCTGCGGTCGTTGACGAACCGGCGGGCAGAGTCCTGACGGCTGGCGTGGCGCTCGATCACCCGGGCGGCTGCGGGGGCGTGACCCGCATCGCGCCGGATCGCCCAAATGCGGTCGCGGGCATGGCGCGCGGCCGCAGGAACATCGACCACAGGCGCGGGATAGGCCAGCTTCGCCGCCCCCTCCCATTTCCAAGGCTCTTGCAGCAAGGCATCGGGAACGGCCGCCAATTCCGGCAGCCAGCGGCGGGTGAACGTGCCGGTCGGGTCCTGATCATGCCCCTGTTTGATCGGGTTATAGATGCGCGGCGTATTGATCCCTGTGGTGCCCGACTGCATCTGGACCTGAGACCAGTGGATCCCCGGCTCATAATCGGTGAACTGCCGCGCCAGATGGGCCCCCGTGTGCCGCCAATCCAGCCAGAGATGGTAACTGGCCACGGCCATCACCATCGAGCGCATCCGGAAGTTCAGCCACCCCGTCGCGGCCAGCGACCGCATACAAGCGTCCAGAAACGGCAGCCCCGTTTCACCCCGCTCCCACGCGCGGCGCAAGGTTGGGTCATCCTCTCGCAAGCCTTGGTAGGCGGGATGCATGGCGCGGTGTTCAATCGCAGGCTCATCCTCAAGCTTCTGCATGAAGTGATCCCGCCACGCGAGCCGCGACTCGAATGCCCGCAGGGACCCTTTCCACCCGCCAACAGAGTTTAGCCGACGGGCCGCACCGGCCGCCTCGGCCTCTCGGGCAGACAGCGTGCCCCACGCCAGATGTGGCGAAATCCGCGAACAGGCGACGGCACCTTGCAAGGGCGTCGACATCTGCCGCTGGTAATGCTCGCCCCGCACGGTCAGGAAACTGTCCAGCAAGGCCAGCCCTTCGGACCGCCCGCCCGTTTGCCGCCCCGCGCAGGGATCGACCAAACCCAGATCCGGCATCGCATCGGACTGCGCCGTGATCCCGCGCAGACCCGAGGGCACCGGCAGCGCCTCTTGCGCCATGAACCTGTCCCGCAGACCCGCCCAGCCGTTCCGCGACTTCAGCCGCCGCACAACGCCGGTCTGCGGCAATTCGGTGAACTGCACGCCAGCCCCCCGCGCCCAAGCGCCGACCCGCCGATCACGGGCATAGGTCCAGCCATTGCCAATCTCTTCGTGGGACACGACCTCTGAAATCCGATGCCGTAGGCGCAGATCCCCCAGCACCTCAACCGCGTCACCCACACGCACACAAAGAGCCACACCCAGCCTCTTCAAGGCCACGTGCAGCTCTCTCAAACTCTCTAAAACAAAGGCCCATTGGCGGCCCGACGCATCGCTCTGCGCCCACAATTCCGGCTCGACGATATACAGGGCCAAAACGTCACCCCGACCCGCCGCATAGGTCAGCGCAGGGTGATCAACGACCCGTAAATCCCTTTTGAACCAGACGATTGCGGCCAATGCGCCCCTCGATGTTATTCAACGCCAACAGCAGCGGGGGCAGTGTCGGTCGGCGCGCCGTCTTCGGCGATTTTCTCGTTCGCGCCAACAGAAACCATCACCACAACCAGCAGAAGCGCGACCCCGAAAACACCGGCAGCACCGATGCCCCACAAAGAGGGTTTATGTTGCTTCTTCTGGCGGTCAAGGTTGGTGTCCGGTGCAGACATGAGAAAATTCTCCTTTGTTCTGTGTTGGTGGTTCCATTCCCCAAAACAACACATACAGTCAGGGTCAGGTTCCGCACTCGAACCCAAAAGACTATTAGGAGACGCGATGAAAGACGCTGCCCCCCAGACATTTTACCTGTCCGACTATACCCCTCCGGCGTTCCTGATCGACGAGGTCAGCCTGACCTTCCGCCTGTCGCCAGAGGCCACCCGCGTCATCAGCCGGATCCACTTTGTGCCCAACCCCGAGACCACAGATCGCAGCTTCTTTCTGCACGGCGAACAGCTGAAATTGATCAGCGCCAAGATCGACGGGCACGACGCCAATCCGACCCTGACTGCCCACGGCCTGACCGCCGAAGTCCCCGACCACGAGTTCACATGGGAAGCCGAGGTCGAGATCAGCCCCGCCACCAACACCGCGCTCGAAGGCCTTTACATGTCGAACGGCATGTACTGCACCCAGTGCGAGGCCGAGGGCTTCCGCAAGATCACCTACTACCCCGACCGCCCCGACGTGATGGCCCCCTTCCACGTGCGGATCGAGGGCGACCTGCCCGTGCTGCTGTCCAACGGCAACCCCGTGGATCAGGGCGACGGCTGGGCCGAATGGTCCGACCCGTGGCCCAAACCCGCCTATCTGTTTGCACTGGTCGCAGGCGATCTGCGCGCCACCAGCGGGACCTTTACCACCCGCAGCGATCGTGAGGTCGAACTGAACCTCTGGGTCCGCCCCGGCGACGAAGGCAAAACCGAATTCGGCCTCCAAGCGCTGAAGGATTCGATGAAATGGGACGAGGATGTCTATGGCCGTGAATACGACCTCGACCTCTTCAACATCGTGGCTGTGGACGATTTCAACATGGGCGCGATGGAGAACAAAGGGCTGAACATCTTCAACTCCTCTGCCGTCCTCGCCTCGCCGGAAACCTCGACAGATGCCAATTTCGAGCGGATCGAGGGCATCATCGCCCACGAATACTTCCACAACTGGACCGGCAACCGGATCACTTGCCGCGACTGGTTCCAGCTCTGTCTGAAAGAGGGCCTGACCGTCTTCCGCGACCAGCAGTTCACATCGGACATGCGCAGCGAGCCCGTCAAACGCATCAGCGACGTCCTGATGCTGCGCGGCCGCCAGTTCCGAGAGGACGCAGGCCCCCTCGCCCACAACGTGCGCCCCGAATCCTATCAGGAAATCAACAACTTCTACACCGCGACCGTCTACGAAAAGGGCTCCGAAGTCATCGGGATGCTCTATCGACTGGTGGGCGAGACGGACTACTACCGCGCGCTCGACATGTACTTCCAGCGCCATGACGGTCAGGCCTGCACAATCGAGGACTGGATCAAGGTCTTTGAGGACGCCACAGGCCGCGACCTGACCCAGTTCAAGCGCTGGTACACACAGGCGGGCACCCCGCACCTGACCGTGACCGAGGAGTGGGTGAACGGCAAATACAACCTGCACTTCAAGCAGGAAACCAAGCCCACCCCCGGCCAGCCCGACAAACAGCCGCTGGTGATCCCGATCGCCGTCGGCCTCTTGGCTCATGACGGCAGCGAGATAGTCCCGACGACCCTGCTCGAAATGACCGAAGCCGAGCAATCCTTCAGCTTCGAGGATCTGGCTGAACGCCCCATCCCCTCAATCCTGCGCGAATTCAGCGCCCCCGTGGTCCTGCACCGCGACACCAACAACGAGGAACGCGCGTTCCTCCTGGCCCACGACACCGACCCCTTCAACAAGTGGGAGGCAGGCCGCGCGCTGGCCAAGGACGTGCTGGTCCGCATGGTCACCAAAGGGACGAACCCCGATACAGGCTTCCTCGACGCCCTGCGCCAGATGGCTTTGGACGAAACCCAAGACCCCGCCTTCCGCGCTCTGGCCATGGCGCTGCCGTCCCAAGACGATATCGCGCAGACCCTGTTTTCCAGTGGCGTGACCCCCGATCCCATGGCGATCTACGCGGCGGTCAAAACCCTGTCCCGCGCCATCGCAGAGCATATGAAGGACGACCTACCCGCCCTTCTGCAGGCGAACACGGTCACCGAATCCTACCTGCCCAACGCCGAGCAATCGGGCAAACGCGCGCTGGCGAATACCGCCCTGTCCCTGCTGACCAAGCTCGACAACGGCGCAGCGGCGCAGGCCCAGTACGACGCTGCCGACAACATGACCCAGCAGCTCTCGGCCCTGTCCTGCCTGATCCGCGCAGGCACCGGTGCGAACGCTCTGGCCAAATTCGAACAGCAGTGGAACGGCGACCGTCTGGTCATGGATAAATGGTTCGGCCTTCAGGTCATGCTGGCAGAGCCGGACGACACCGCCGACGTGGTGAACGCCCTGACCGCCCGTCCCGACTTCGACATGAAAAACCCGAACCGCTTCCGTGCTGTCTTTGGTGCGCTGGCCGGAAACCCCGCCGGTTTCCACCATCCCTCGGGCAGCGGCTACAGCCTGCTGGCCGACTGGCTGATCAAACTGGACACGGTGAATCCCCAAACCACCGCCCGCATGTGCAGCGCCTTCGACACGTGGAAGCGCTACGACGCCGACCGCCAAGCCATGATTCGCGAACAGCTGGAACGCATTGCTGCAAAGCCGGACCTGTCTCGCGACGTGACAGAGATGGTCGGGCGTATTCTGGCGGCATAACCTTGCCTAAGACGGGCAGATCGCGCCACTGCGCTTTGCCCGTCACACCATTTTTACTAGCCTAGGAAACAATCACCTCACTTAGTGGTTGTCACATTACCTTCAAGAAATTCTGGTGTCTGACTCGGACATGAAAGATCGCATTGACCCCCTGATTTCGGAACGCGCCCCTTGGCTGTTCGCGGACCGTCCCGGCACCCGCATGGCGCGGGGCATTCTGAATTCTATGCTCAGCTACGACCGCACCCTGCGGATCGGCAACGACGTGCAGCACATGCCCGCCGCCCAGATCATGGAACATATGGCCGGCCTTCTGGCCCGCGATGTCGAAGCCTCTGGCCTGCACAACATCCCCGTCTCTGGCCCCGCCCTGATCGTGGCCAACCACCCCACGGGGATTGCAGACGGGATCATCCTGCAGCACGTGATCCAAAACGTCCGCGACGACGCGTATTTCTACGCCAACTCGGACATCCTGCGCATCCTGCCCCAGTTCGACGCGATGATCGCCCCCGTCGAGTGGCGCAAGGACAAACGCAGCCACGGCAAAACCCGCGAGACGATGGCCTACACCCGCAAGGCCGTGGACGCGGGCCGCCTTGGCGTGATCTTCCCGTCGGGCCGTCTGGCGAAACGTCGCAAACTGAAATTGCACGAACGCCCGTGGATGGCCTCGGCCGCGATGATCGCGCGCAAGTTCGACCTGCCCGTCATTCCGGTGAACATCCGCGCCCGCAACTCGGCGCTGTTCTATCTGTTCGACTTCATCCACCCGACCCTGCGCGACATCACCCTGTTCCACGAGACGCTGAACAAGCACCGCCAGCCCTTCCGCATCACCGTGGGCGAGCCGATCTCGGCCAAGGCGCTGCCCGTCAAATCCGAAGAGGGCATCGAAATGCTGCGCGAGGCGACGCTCGCTTTGGGCGGCCGCTATGCCCCCACAGTCGATCTGGTACAGAACACCCGCCGACCGAAATGGGTGAAACAGCTGGGCTAACACGGGCCACAAACCACAGCGCCCGTTGATCCCCCCGCACGCATGGGCTAATCCCTCTGGCAACAGCAGGCGCACCCGCGCCCCAATTGGATTCCGTTAGCCAAACGAGGCCCCCATGCTTGATCTGACCTTCGAGCCCCCGAAACCCAAAGTCATCGCCGGTGCCAAATACGATTGGGAACTGGTCATCGGTCTCGAGGTGCACGCGCAGGTCAGCTCGAACGCGAAACTGTTCTCGGGCGCATCGACCAAATTCGGCGCCGAGCCGAACAGCAACGTGGCCTTCGTGGACGCGGCCATGCCCGGCATGCTGCCCGTGATCAACGAATTCTGCGTGGCCCAAGCCGTACGCACCGGCCTCGGCATCAACGCCGAGATCAACAAGTGGTCGGCCTTTGACCGCAAGAACTACTTCTACCCTGACCTTCCGCAGGGCTACCAGATTAGCCAGCTCTACCACCCCATCGTGGGCGAAGGCGAAATCATCGTGGACATGGGCCCCGGTGTGGCGCGCCGCGTCCGCATCGAACGCATCCACCTTGAACAGGACGCGGGCAAGTCGATCCACGACATGGACCCCAACATGTCCTTCGTGGACCTGAACCGCACCGGCGTTGCGCTGATGGAAATCGTCAGCCGCCCCGACATCCGTGGCCCCGAAGAGGCCGCAGCCTATGTCGGCAAACTGCGCCAGATCCTGCGTTACCTTGGCACCTGCGACGGCAACATGCAGAACGGCAACCTGCGCTGCGACGTGAACGTGTCGATCTGCCGTCAGGGCGCGTATGAAAAGTTCATCGAGACCGGCGATTTCGGCCACCTCGGCACCCGCTGCGAGATCAAGAACATGAACTCCATGCGCTTTATCCAGCAGGCCATCGAATACGAGGCACGCCGCCAGATCCAGATCGTCGAGGGCGGCGGCAAAGTCGATCAGGAAACCCGCCTCTATGATCCGGACAAGGGCGAAACCCGCTCCATGCGCTCCAAGGAAGAAGCCCACGATTACCGCTACTTCCCCTGCCCCGACCTGCTGCCGCTGGAAATCGACGACAGCTTCATCGAGGACATCCGCGCATCGCTCCCCGAGCTGCCCGACCAGAAGAAAGCCCGCTTTGTCACCGAACTGGGCCTGTCGGAGTACGACGCCTCCGTCCTGACCGCCGAGGTCGAGGCCGCCGACTATTTCGAAGCCGTGGCCGCTGGCCGCGACGGCAAGCTGTCGGCCAACTGGGTCATCAACGAACTCTTCGGCCGCCTGAAGAAAGACGACAAGGACATCACCGAAAGCCCCGTCTCGCCCGAGCAACTGGGCAAGATCGTGGGTCTGATCTCCTCGGACGCGATTTCGGGCAAGATCGCCAAGGATCTGTTTGAAATCGTCTACACCGAAGGCGGCGACCCCGAAGCCATCGTCGAAGAGCGCGGCATGAAGCAGGTCACCGACACTGGCGCCATCGAGGCTGCGGTGATCGAAGTGATCGAAGCCAACCCCGCGCAGGTCGAAAAGGCCAAAGCCAACCCCAAACTGGCGGGCTGGTTCGTGGGTCAGGTCATGAAAGCCACCGGCGGCAAGGCCAACCCCAAGGCCGTCAACGATCTGGTCATGGCCAAACTGGGCCTCTAACCGCCCCCACCAAAAACGACCAAAGGCGCCCCGCAAGGCGCCTTTTTTCATGCCCGACCGTCAGCGCCCGCGCACCGCCTCGGGGATCGCCAACGCCAGCAGCACGCCCGCCGCGCCAATAAACAGCCACGCGCCCACCAGCCCATAGAGCAGCGCCCCCGCCACCCCGCCAACCGCGAAACTCAGCAGGGTCAGCGCGTGCAGCTTCAGCTTGGGCACCGCCTCTTGCCGCGCCGCGCCCTTGTCCAGCACCGCCGCCAACTCGATCCCCAAATCGGTCGCCATGCCCGACACATGGGTCGTTACACCCGCGCCTTGGAAATCATCGTGGTCACCGCGTTCTGCAAGCCCATGACAAAGCTCAGCACTACCACCAGCGTGGTCTGCTCTGGCAGATCAGCGACCATCGCGCCCCCTAGGCCGATCAGCACCACCGCCTCGGCCATGACCACCCAAGCGTACACCGTCCGCAAGCCCCGCCGCGCGCCTGCCATCACGGTCAGTGCGGCGAACACCGCGCCCAGCACGAACGCGACCACGAGCCCGCCAAAGGACAAAGCCACCCCGAACGCGCCCACCGCCGCCTGATCCGCCATGGCAGAGATATTTCCGGTCATATTCGCGGTGAACGATCCGGCGACCAAGAACCCCACCGCATTCAAGGCCCCCGCCACCGACGACAACACCCCCGCCAAAACAAGGTCAATCGTCTCAGTACGCGCGCTTCCTACACGGATGAGCATTTCAGAGCCTGCCTTGGGGTTGGTTCAGGCGGAGTATGCGCCGATTGGGGCTGGATGCAATCCAGCAAACAGGCAATTTAATACAACACAAACCTACGCATACTGATCAATTAATTTTCCGAAATCTTCAAGCAACTCAGATTTTGCGCAGATGCCCAGGTGCATCATGAATTTCGTAACTGCGACTTGCTTAGAGGTTGGAACTGGCTCTGGAACGACAACTCCTTCCGCATCTATTTTCGGACCAGAATGCAAAACACCAATAAAGTATGCCGACGTCTCACCGATCGTCCAACCATCTTCGCTCGGAGCATTCCCGTCGAAAAATGCGAAGACTGGCGAACCTGACGAGCCTCCAAATGCCGCAATATCTACCAAAAAATCTTTCTTCCCGTTGTAGTCTGCGAAGAAATGTGTGGACAGGATTCCGCGCCGCAAGACTGGTAGATTATTTGCCGTGTCCATCAATCCATTCGGAAACCCAACCATCAACACATTTGAGGAAGCCAACAATCGTGGCGCTAGCCAAGTCGGTGGAAAGATATCTTTGGTCAGCGGCAAAAAGAACGGAGTTTTCCCTGCTCTCTGCAAATAGTTAAGTATGGGCTGAGCAAAAACCATTGCTAAATCCACATTCGGATCTGGATGAAACAGGATTGGATGATAATTCGTTAAATCTACATCTATGACTTCTGCGGGAGCCAATTTTCTCTTCATTTGGCGATCTGCCAATGCCATGTGAAGCCGTAGTTTATCACGCCCATAAACAACATGCCTATTTGTTCCAATCATCAGACTCGGGCCGTTTTTCGTATCAACGCGAAAAAAGAACCCTGTGCCTGAGTGAACAATATCTGACGTTTCGTTGGACCAACCTTCGATTTTCACTACCGTATATGGCAACGCCGGCAGACCATTCTCAATTTCCGGCATCTGTTTAACTTTATTCATAAAACTTCTTGCATCCATCATCTTGAACTTGAGGAATTATGGCTGCAGCGTGACTTAAATTCACAACCTCGACCAATTAGAAGCATAAGGCTTGAAGGTGCTTATCTCAAACTGACAACTGATTTACACAACCCAACGTAGAAACGTACATACGTCAGCCATACGCAAACCATACGCGTTCCATACCTTGCATATGGCTTGAATTCGGGCGGTCAGACCCCACCTCTGCACAACACCTGTAACGATGGATGAACAGACCGCGCTTGAGTCGGCAGCAACCTGCCGCAAAGTTGTGTGAACCCGTTCGCGAACCCTTGGCGGGTGCAGCATGAGCGGATATACAGCGGCCTCGGTTCATAAGAGGACAGTTTCCATGGCCCAGTACGAATTCCGCGTGATTCCCGCACCGACCAAAGGTCAGAAGGCTCCGGGCCTGAAAACCAACGAGGCGCGGTACGCCTATGCGGTCGAGGAACTGATGAACGATCTGGCGCAGGATGGCTGGATGTATCACCGCGCCGACACCCTGCCCATGGAGGTCCGCGAAGGCCTGCGCGGCACCAAGACCGTGTTCCAGACCCTTTTGGTCTTTCGCCGCGAAATTCCGTCCGAAGACGTTGAAATCGTTGCAGAACCCGAAGTGACTACCATCGAGCCCAAGCCTTTGGGCGCGACCCTGAGCGCCGAACCCGCGCCTGCGCCCGAGCCCAAAGAAGAAAAGACCCTGAAGGCCGAGCGCGCGAAAACCACGATCACCAACGTCCGCGTTTCGCCCAAGCTGAGCAACGCGAAAATCACCGTGCAAGAGGGCGAGAAGATCCGCGGATTTGAACCCGACGAGCCTGAACTGGACCGCGAGGACGCACCCAACAGCGTGCTGATGTCTCGGGCCCAGCGCATTTTCGCCGGACCCAAGAAGGACTAAGGGTCAGGCCCCGTCACTCAGGTTCAGCGCCAGCGCGTGGATGCGGCCCATCAGGTCCTTGCCAAGCGCTGCATGAACCGCACGGTGGCGGGCCACACGGCTCTGCCCCGCGAACGCCGAACTCACCAGAGTCACAATAAAATGGCTCTCGCCACCTTCCTGATAACCGCCGTGGCCACGATGACTTTCACTATCGTCCACAATTTCAATCACTTGCGGCTGAAAGGCTGCTTCCAACCTTGACCGCATCTCGGCCGCAACAGGCCCATCCGTATTAGACATTTTTTTCGTCTACCCCCTTCAATCCGGCGTCAGTCGGTTTAAACTCTCTCGTCCGAGTCGAAAAGGGAATGCCCATGATCAAACGCGACGACCCCTTTGGTTTCGATATGTCCGTCTCTTCTGCCAAGAAGAAAAACCCGCGCGGTCGCCGCGGGATGACCGGTGCGTCGGAAACGTCCACCCGCAACTGCGAACACCCCGGCTGCGAAGAGGCCGGCAAATACCGTGCGCCCCGCGCGCCCGACGTACTCGATGAATACTTGTGGTTCTGCAAAGATCACGTGCGCGAGTATAACCAGAAGTGGTCATTCTTTGATGGCACCACCGAGGCTGAGCTGAACGCGCAGCGCAGCAAGGACCGCGTTTGGGAACGCAAGACCAAGCCGATCGCTGACCCCGAGCAGCGCGCTTGGGCCCGTTTGGGCATTGAGGACCCCCATCAGGTTCTAGGCCAAAACGCGACGCGGAACCCGGGTAAATCGGCCAACGGCCACACCCGCAAGCTACCCCCGACCGAACGCAAAGCGATCGAGATCCTCGAAGCCAAGGACCATTGGACCAAGGCCGAGATCCGCAAAGCCTACAAAGCGCTCATCAAGGTGCTGCACCCAGATATGAACGGCGGCGACCGCTCGGACGAGGACAAGCTGCAAGAAGTCGTCTGGGCTTGGGATCAGGTCAAAGACAGCCGGAACTTCAGATAATTGCGAACTGGCCGCCTCCCTCGGGCGGCCTTTTTCGTCGGCGCGCACTGCCATTTCTGCTTTGCACAAATACTCACGGCACCATCCATGCCATCCGCGCCCTGTCATCACATAAGCGCCAAGTCACCAATCTGCCGCGCTGTTAGCGTACAAATAGCTCTTCCCCTTGTGGCCCCGCGCATTATGGTGCACCACGCAAGTGAAGGTTTGAAAGCAAGAAGGTGACAGCGATGGGCGACCGCAAAGCAGCTGTGGTGAAACCGACCGAACAGATTTCCGTACGTGACGTTTTCGGCATCGATACAGACATGATCGTCCACGGCTTTGCCGAGGAAAACGACCGCATTCCCGAGCTTGACCCGACCTACAAGTTTGATCCCGACACCACTCTGGCGATCCTTGCAGGTTTTGAAAAGAACCGCCGCGTGATGGTCCAAGGCTACCACGGCACCGGTAAATCGACCCATATCGAGCAGGTTGCCGCCCGCCTGAACTGGCCCACCGTGCGCGTCAACCTTGACAGCCACATCAGCCGGATCGACCTGATCGGTAAAGACGCGATCAAGTTGAAAGACGGCAAGCAGGTCACCGAATTCCACGAAGGAATCCTGCCTTGGGCGCTGCGCAACAACGTCGCGATCGTGTTCGACGAATATGATGCCGGCCGTGCAGACGTGATGTTTGTGATCCAGCGCGTTCTAGAAACCGACGGCAAACTGACCCTTCTGGACCAGAACGAAATCATCAAGCCGCACCCCTATTTCCGCCTGTTCGCCACCGCGAACACCGTGGGCCTTGGTGATACCACCGGCCTCTACCACGGCACCCAGCAGATCAACCAGGCGCAGATGGACCGTTGGAGCCTCGTCGCGACCCTGAACTATCTGTCGATCGACGCGGAAACCAACATCGTTCTGTCCAAGAACCCCCACTACAACACCGAGGCAGGCCGCAAGACCATTAAACAGATGGTCACCGTTGCCGACCTGACCCGCAAGGCGTTCATGTCGGGCGATCTGTCCACAGTGATGAGCCCCCGTACAGTGATTGCTTGGGCCCAGAACGCAGAGATCTTCCGCAACGTCGGCTACGCGTTCCGCCTGACCTTCCTGAACAAGTGCGATGAGCTGGAACGCCAGACCGTGGCAGAGTTCTATCAGCGACTCTTCAACGAAGAACTGCCCGAAAGCGCAGCGAGCGTAGCGATGGGCTAAGCCCCAATTATACCGATTTGCGAGGGCTGCTCGGAAACGAGCAGCCTTTTTTCATGGCCGCACCGCAGCATAGAGGTCTGGAATACCAGAGGTTATCCCCATTCGGATAGGTTTTCAGACGATAAGCTTATTTGAAAATTTATACAGCCGTCATACCGTTGTTACATGAAACACAGAGCCCTATGCCGGATCGGTGCTGCGGCCCTCTTGTGTGTATTAGGGACAGCACCCTCCGCCCTTCCATTTTGGGCCCATCAACGGGTCCAGTTGTTCGCGACCTGTGCAGGTCGCTTTGAAGCCATGTCTTTGGATCATCGAGAGATGGACCGAAGCAAACGCACCGCAATGCGCAGTCAGGTCGAGGGCTTCCAGTCCCTTGTGGACGCGCTTTTGCCCGACGCTTTGGCCGAAGAAATGCCGGAAAACATGCCCGTAAAGTGGAAAGCGACCGGCTGGTCCGAGATCGCGCATCTGCTGACCGAAGTGCAGTATTCCGTTGATCCCGGCCGTGTGCGCCGGGCCTCCGATATGCTCGGCAAGCGGATCGAGGAATGCGAAGGACTGCTTTTGTCCTAAGGATTTAGGCTGGTGCTATGGTCAAGGCGCCTTTGTGGGTCTAGGTTGCGGAGGATGAACGACGTCCTCCGAAAGCTGGCACCATGAAGAAGTCCGACAACCCCGCCGATCCGTTCAAAAAGGCGTTGGCCGAAGCCACCCGCGTCATGTCGAATAACCCCGACCTGACAGTGAGTTATTCGGTCGATCCGGCAGGCATGTCTGGCGACACGATGCGCCTGCCCCAGATTTCCCGCCGCATGACCCGCGACGAAGTTTTGATTGCCCGCGGCACCGCCGATGCTTTGGCCATGCGCAGCCGGTATCACGACGCAGCGCTCGCCGCGCGCTACACCCCCCAAGGCGACATGGCCCGTGGCATCTACGAGGCGATGGAAATCGCCCGCTGCGAGGCAATGGGTGCCCGCGACATGCCCGGCACTGCAGGCAACATTGACGCCAAGATCGCCCACGAGGCCAAGACCCGCGCCTACGAGCAAGTGACCGAAGCCAAGGACATCCCGCTCTCCGTTGCAGCTGGCTATCTGGTGCGCAATCTGGCCACCGGTCGTGATCTGCCGCCGGGCGCTGCCAACGCACTCGACCTGTGGCGCGGTTTCCTTGAGGGCCAAGGCGCAGAAACACTGCCTGACATTAACGACGTGCTGTCCGACCAGCAGGCCTTTGCCAAGTTCGCCCGCCAGTTCATCACCGATCTCGGCTACGGCGATCAGTTGGGCGAGGACCCCGACGAGCTCGACGACGAGTCCGAGGATGACGAGGCACAGGAAGAAGAGCAGGAAGAGGACGAAAACCCCGATTCCGACGGCAACGAGGAAAGCGAAAGCGACGAGGGCGAAGCTGAACCAGAGCGGTCGCAGGACCAGCAGATGGATCAGGCGCAGGCCCAAGTCTCCATGGAGGAAGACTCCGAGCTTGAGCTGGACGAGGAAACCGAGCTGCCCGAGGGCGATGCGCCTATGGAGCCCCCGCCCCCTGCCCCACATTCCGAAGCCGACCCCGATTACAAAGTCTTCGAGACGAAATTCGACGAGGAAATCCGCGCCGAAGATCTGGCCGACCCCGCCGAACTCGAACGCCTGCGCGCCTATCTGGACCAGCAGCTAGAGCCGCTGAAAGGCGCCGTAAGCCGTCTAGCGAACAAGCTGCAGCGTCGACTGCAAGCGCAGCAGAACCGTAGCTGGCTGTTTGATATGGAAGAGGGCATTCTGGACGCTGGTCGTCTGGCCCGTGTGGTCGCGAACCCCACGACGCCTCTGTCCTTCAAGGTCGAGAAAGACACCGAATTCCGCGACACCGTGGTGACGCTGCTGCTCGACAACTCCGGCTCTATGCGAGGTCGTCCGATCAGCATTGCCGCGATTTGTGCCGACGTTCTGGCCCGCACGTTGGAACGCTGCAACGTGAAGGTCGAGATTCTGGGCTTTACTACCCGTGCGTGGAAAGGCGGCCAGAACCGTGAGTTGTGGCTGCAGCAGGGCCGCCCCCAGCAGCCCGGCCGCCTGAACGATCTGCGCCACATCATCTACAAACACGCCGACGCCCCGTGGCGCCGCGTGCGCCCGAACCTTGGGTTGATGATGAAAGAGGGCCTGCTGAAAGAAAACATCGACGGTGAGGCGCTGGAATGGGCACACCGCCGGATGCTAGCCCGCCCCGAAGCGCGCAAAATCCTGATGGTGATCTCGGACGGCGCTCCCGTGGATGACAGCACCTTGTCGGTGAACCCCGCCAACTTCCTTGAGAAGCACTTGCGCGATGTGATCGCCATGGTCGAGAAGCGCAAGCTGGTGGAGTTGCTGGCAATCGGCATCGGCCACGACGTTACCCGCTATTACGAACGCGCGGTTACGATCACAGATGTGGAGCAACTGGCCGGCGCGATGACCGAACAATTGGCGAGCCTCTTTGACTCCGACCCCCGTGCGCGCGCCCGCGTCATGGGGATCAAAAACAGCACCCGGAGAGCTGGATGAGTTTTCAAGATTTCGCGGTGACCGCGCGGCCCGAACAGGGCCCGCCGAGGCTGGCCGCTTTGCGTGAACAGATGGCTGCCGAAGGGCTGGCCGGATTTCTGGTGCCCCGCGCCGATGCCCATCAGGGCGAATACGTGGCCCCTTGCGATGACCGTTTGGCATGGCTGACTGGATTCACCGGCTCGGCTGGCTTTGCGCTGGTTCTTGCAAATAAAGCAGGCGTGTTCATCGACGGTCGCTATCGGGTGCAGGTGAAATCGCAGGTGGCCGACTGTTACACGCCGGTGCCTTGGCCTGAAACCAAAGCGGGTGACTGGCTGGTCGAGCATCTGGGTGGCGGCTTGGTCGGCTACGATCCATGGCTCCACACCCCGCGCGAGATTGAGGCGATTGAAGCCGCACTGGCTGGCACAGAAATCGGCCTCAAGCCCGTGGGCAATCTGGTGGACCGCGTTTGGGCAGACCGCCCTGCCCGACCGACCGCCCCTGCCGAAGCTTTCCCTGTTGAGATCGCAGGTCTAACCTCTGGCGAGAAACTCGAGATGGTGGCAGAGGCCCTGCGCAAAGCGGGTCATGCTGCTTGCGTCCTCACCCTGCCCGACAGCATCTGCTGGATGCTGAACATCCGTGGCGCGGACATCGCGCACAACCCCGTCGTCCAGTGCTTCGCGATCGTCTTCGACGACGCCCGCGTGGCCCTGTTCGCGGACCCTGCGAAGTTCGAAGCGCTCGCCCCTGATCCTGCCATCAGCATCGCCCCGCTCGAGGCATTTGAGGGCGCTCTGGGTCAGCTCAGCGGCCCCGTGCGGCTGGACAAGACATCGGTGCCGATACTGGTCCAACAAGTGCTGGAAAGCTTCGAGATAGAGATCGCATGGGGCGACGATCCGTGTGTCCTGCCCAAAGCCTGCAAGACCGAGGCAGAAATCGCTGCCACCAAAGAGGCGCACCTGCGCGACGGCGCGGCGATGGTAGAATTCCTGTGCTGGCTCGATCAGCAGCAGCCCGGCGCATTTACCGAGATCGACGTTGTCAAAGCGCTAGAGGGGTTCCGCACCGCGACGAACCAGCTGCGCGAGATCAGCTTTGAAACGATCTCGGGCAGTGGACCGAACGGCGCAATCGTGCATTACCGAGTGAGCGAAGAGAGCGACCGCGCCGTTCAGGATGGTGACTTGCTGCTGGTGGATTCTGGCGCGCAGTACAGCGATGGCACCACCGACATCACCCGCACCATGCCCATCGGCACTCCGACCTCAGAGCACAAAGACCGCTTTACCCGCGTCCTGAAAGGCATGATCGCGATCAGCATGGCGCGCTTTCCCAAGGGGATTGCGGGGCGCGATCTGGACGTTCTGGCGCGCAATGCCCTGTGGCAGGCGGGGCTGGACTACGACCACGGCACCGGCCACGGTGTCGGCGTTTTCCTCAGCGTGCACGAAGGGCCCCAGCGTATTTCGCGGGCGTCGATGCTGCCTTTGGAACCCGGCATGATTCTGTCGAACGAACCCGGCTACTACAAAGAAGGCGCCTACGGGATCCGGATCGAGAACCTGATCGTTGTTACCCCAGTGGAAACACCCGAGGGCGGAGACACCCATCGGACAATGTATGCCTTCGAAACCCTCACTTGGACACCAATTGATCGCAGGCTGATAGAAACCTCCCTTTTGACCACTGAGGAACGGGCCTGGCTGGATGCTTACCATGCGACATGTTGGGAGAATCTCGCGTCAAGACTGTCGCCAAACGCGAAAACGTGGTTAGAGAGCATGACTGCGCCGCTCTGACACGAGAGTGTCACCAAAGACTGGCACAGCGATAAAAAACACAGGGGGACTACGCATGACAGCGAACATCAAGATCCATGCAAATGCAGGAACTTATGTTGTACGCGCAGGCGGTGCTGTGTTGGGCGAAAGCTCGAACACGTTGGAGTTGGTAGAAGGCGATTACACGCCGGTGGTTTATTTCCCTCGGGAAGACATCGCTATGGCCTTCCTCGACACATCCAGCCAGCGCACGACCTGCCCTTTCAAGGGCGAAGCTCAGTATTACAACATCGTCACCAAGAGCACGACGATCGAGAATGCGGCTTGGTCTTACGAAGATCCGGCCAATGGGCTCGAACAGGTCAAGGGCTATCTGGCTTTCCACGCCAGCCCTCAACTCGCCGTAGAAGAGCTCTGAGCCGACACAGAGCGACACAGAATTTGGGGCGTGCCGATGGCGCGCCCTATTTCGTTTCTAGCTGTGTTCCTCGGCGGCAGTGGCAGCCAATGCGCGGTTGAATGTGCGCAGAGCGTCCACCTGAAAGATCGCCCCAAGGATCACTGGCGCGTCCTCTCCAAAGGCGGACTTCACCACGGGAATGAAGGCCGCGCCGGTTCGGTCAAAGATCGGCATCGCATCGCGCAGCGTCTGCCCTGTCTGAACGAATGTGCCTTCGGCAACCAGTTCTTCGAGCTGATCGAACGGTGCAGCGTGTTCGTGATCCAGTGGGCGCATGATCGCGCCGACCCCGTACATCCCCAAGAGATAGGCCTGAGGCCCTGCCGCCAGTTGCAGGTTTCGACGCGAGAGCAACGTCAAAAAGAAGGACTGCGCCACCATACGGCTCGACAGAGCTGTGGACATCGACACGGCCACCATCACGGCCAGACCTGTGTGCCAGTCGCCGGTGAGCTCAAAGATAATCAGCGTCGTTGAAATCGGTGCCCCCAGCACGGCGGCGGCCACAGCCCCCATCCCTGCCAGGGCATAGAGCGATGCCTCTCCCGACACCGAAGGCAAGATCGATGTGACCACCAGACCGAACGCCAGACCGGACATGCCTCCGACCATCAGCGCGGGGGAAAACACGCCACCGCCCATACGGCCCGCCATCGTGATCGCCACCGCAATGACCTTGAGGATCGTGAAGACAATGGCCTCGTACAAAAGCATGTCACCCGACAAGGCCCGCGCCGTGGTCTCGTAGCCGACACCGATGATGTGTGGGAAGACCAAAGCAATCCCACCGAGCAAGAACCCTGAAATCATCGGGCGCGCCCAAGGTGGGAACTTGATCGCCGCTTCGATGCGGTTGCCCAAGCGGTCCGCCCAGAAGATAGAGCGCATCAAGATCACTGCCACCAATCCGCTGACGAGCCCAAGTATGAAGAAGGCTGGAAGTTCCACGTAGAATTGCAGGACCGTCCGCGAAGACAGCACGAATTCACTCACATCCCCAAATGCGATGCGCGAGACAACAGTGCCCGCCACGCTGGCGACAACGATGGGGGCAAACGCGTGGATAGCAAAATGCCGAAGCACCACCTCGAGCGCGAAGAGAGCCCCTGCAATCGGCGCGTTGAAACTGGCCGAGACCGCAGCGGCCACGGCACAGCCCAAGAGATTGCGGCCGGTGATCCCGTCAGTCTTGATCCAGTCGCTGGTACGCGTGGCGATCACGCCAGCAAGGTGTACGACCGGCCCCTCGCGTCCCGTAGATCCGCCGCTCGACAGCGTGATCAGCGACGCAAGAGCAGAGGCGAGGCCCTCTTTGATTTCGACCCGCCCGTTGTTGAGCGCTGCGCCTTCGATCACATCCGCGACCGACCGCACGCGCCCGTCCGGCGTAAATCTCTGCAAGAGCAGGCCAACCGCCAGCCCGCCAAGAGTCGGGATCAACAGAACCCACAGCCAGCTTAGCCCTCCGAGATGCGTGTGCAGGTGGTTGATGTCATCCGTGCGATAGAGCGTGCTTTGCAGCAGTTCGATCCCCATCCGGAACCCAACCGCGGCGATCCCAGCAAGGATTCCCACCACAAGAGCAATAAGCCAGAACTTGAACTTGGTCGGCCCCTTGGCGCGCATCAGTTCGAATGAACTGCGCACTTCCTCACGTAGATCGCGGAGAGATTCTTTAAAAAACTCTTTCACGTTCGCCCGCCAATGCCCCTTTGCCTTTTCCAGACCGCAGGCCCTGTCTATGGTGGCCAAAAGAAAGAAGGCCGGCATGACAAAACCCGAAGCGCTCCATGAGCTTAGCACCTTACTAGGACAACGGCTCTCGACCTCCAAGTTTGAACTTGAAGCCCACGGGCGTAGCGAATCCTATTTTCCCCTTACTCTGCCCGATGCTGTGGCATTCCCCACCAGTACCGAAGAGGTCAGCGAGATCGTCCAGATCTGCGCGCGGCACGGGTTGCCGGTCGTCGGCTATGGCGCTGGCACTTCGCTGGAAGGTCACGCTTTGGCCCAGAGTGGTGGCGTGATTGTCGACTTTCGCAACATGAACCAGATTTTCGACATCCATGCCGAAGACATGAGCGTCACCGTGCAGCCCGGCATCACACGTGAGGCGCTGAACGAAGAACTACGGGCGACAGGCCTGTTTTTTCCGGTGGATCCCGGCGCAAACGCGACCATTGGTGGGATGGCCTCGACCCGCGCAAGCGGCACGACAACGGTGCGCTACGGGACCATGCGTGACAACGTTATGGCACTAGAGGTTGTTCTGGCAGATGGACGGATCATTCGCACCGGTAGCCACGCGAAGAAATCCGCAGCGGGCTTTGACTTGACCGCGCTCATGATTGGCGCCGAAGGGACCTTGGGGCTGATCACCGAATTGACGTTAAAGCTGCAGGGCCAACCCGAAGCGGTCGGCGCCGCGGTCTGTGCCTTCGACAACATTTCGGACGCGGTCGCGACTGTGATCGACACCATCCAGTTCGGCCTCCCCATGGCGCGGATCGAGTTCATCGACGCAGCCACAGCCGCCGCTGTGAACGCTTATTCGGGTTCAGACCTGCCGGAGTGCCCGCATCTTCTGGTGGAATTCCACGGTTCTGAAACCGCGCTGGCCGAACAAGCCGAGGTCTTCGGTGGCATTCTTGCCGAACATGGAGGCAAGGGCTTTGATTGGGCCACCGCCCCTGAAGAGCGCAAAGCGCTATGGCATGCGCGTCACCACGCGTATTGGGCTATCCTCAACAGCCGTCCGGGGTGCCGTGCAGTGGTAACGGACCTCTGCGTGCCGATCTCGCGGTTGGCAGAGGCGGTCGAGGCTACGCGCGCGGACATCGTAACCAGCGGCTTGCAAGGACCAATCCTTGGCCACGTGGGCGACGGGAACTTCCATGCGATCCTCATGATCGATCCGGATCAGCCTGCGGAACTCCAACGCGCCAAAGAGCTGTCGGACCGGATGGTGCGCCGCGCATTGTCGCTTGGCGGAACCGTGACTGGCGAACACGGGATTGGATCGGGCAAGTTGAACTACATGCCGATGGAGCACGGAGAAGGCTGGGTTGTCATGGCTCAGATCAAGGCCGCGCTGGACCCGCTGAACATCATGAACCCGGGCAAAGTGGTGCGTTTTGGCGCGGAGAACTAATCGACTTGCGGCGTGAGGCGTCGGTTGATCTTTGAGTATTTTTACAAAGAAGAAAGGGGCTTCGGGCCCCTTTAATTTTGTGCGATCAAAGCGCGTGCTGCGTCGCGCGCCGCCTCTGTGATCGTATCACCAGAAATCATGCGCGCGACTTCGTCCACGCGTTCGGATGGATCAAGCGGCACCACGCGGCTCAGGGTTTGTCCGTCTTGCACGGATTTGCTGACCTGCCAATGGTGCTGCCCCAGAGCTGCAACCTGAGGCGAGTGCGTGACGACCAGCACCTGCCCTTCGCTAGCCAAGCGTGACAGCCGGCGACCGACTGCATCGGCGGTCGCCCCACCGACGCCACGGTCGATCTCGTCAAAGATCATCGTCACACCAGAGGTGTTCTGTGAAAGACAGACCTTGAGCGCCAAAAGAAAACGCGAGAGTTCGCCCCCAGAGGCGATCTTCGCCAGCGGACCCGCAGGTGCACCCGGGTTTGTCGCGACAGTAAAAGAGACATTGTCGCGCCCCTCGGGGCCGGCCTCGCCATCTTCGATCAAGGTATGGAAAACCGCGCGCTCCATCTTGAGCGGGGCGAGTTCATCCATGACCGCGCGGTCAAGACGCTCTGCTGCCTCACGACGCGAGGCCGTGAGCGCGTCAGCCGCATCGGAATAGGCCGCCTCTGTGGCTTTGACATCCGCGCGGAGACGGGCGAGATCCCCTTCTCCGGCATCCAACTGACCGAGACGCGTCCGTAGATCTTCGGCAAAGGTGCCCAACTCATCTGGAACGACGCCGTGTTTCCGCGCAAGACCGCGGATTGCGAACAGGCGTTCTTCGATTGCTTCGAGTTCGGAAGGGTTGAAATCCAGATTGTCCAGAACGCGTTCAACCCCTTGGGTCGCTTCACCAAGTTCGTTCAGCGCACGCCCCAAAGCCGCGATCGGTTCATCCAGCTGATTGTCCGCATCACCCGCGATTCCGTCCAGCCAGCGCATGCCATCAGCCATGGCGCCCTCTGCCCCCTCGAGGCCAAGGATCTGAAAAGCGCGAGCCAAATCATCGCGGATTTTTTCGGCGGCCTGCATCCGGCGGCGGCGGGTATCCAGATCCGCATCCTCGCCCGGTTGCGGGTCAAGCTGATCCAACTCGGCCACTGCATGGCGCAGGAATTCTTCTTCGCTCCGCATCGCGGCCAATTGCTCTTCTGCTGCCGACAATGCTTTGACCGCGCGGCTTCGCGCTTGCCAGAGCCCACGAAGATCAGCCAGTAACGCGCCGTGACCTGCGAATTCATCCAAAAGCTGCCGGTGGCCGCGCGGGTTCAACAGACCACGATCATCATGCTGGCCGTGCAATTCGACCAGCGTCTCCGACAAATTGCGCAGGACCTGTCCCGACACGCGCCGGTCATTGATCCAGGCCGTCTTCCGCCCATCGACAGTATTAACCCGGCGCAAGATCAATTCCCCGTCGGCCTCAACGCCCGCCTCGGTCAGAATGTCATGTGCTGCGTGTCCCGCGGGCAGATCGAATTCCGCGATCACCTCGCCCTGCTCTGCGCCAGAGCGGACGAGCTCTGCCCGCCCACGCCAGCCAAGGACAAACCCCAAGCTGTCGAGCAGGATTGATTTGCCCGCACCAGTCTCACCGGTGAGAACGTTCAGGCCAGGCTGGAACTCAAGCTGCAGCCGGTCGATCAGAAGGACATCACGAATATCAAGCGTTCGCAGCATGGAGTGTTTCCGGTTGCCCGCCCTGGAAAAGGATCAGAGCCATTCGCCCCTGATCATTTGGCGGTAAATTTTGGCCAGCCAGCCATCGCCCTTCGCTTCGGGCTTCAGACCCGCGTCGGTCAGCAGGGCATAGGTCTCTGCGTACCACTCGCTACCTTGGTAGTTGTAACCGAGAATCGCGCCAGCGGTTTGTGCTTCGTCAGTCAGGCCAAGAGATAGGTAGCTTTCCACCAGACGGTGCAGTGCTTCGGCAGTGTGTGTCGTGGTCTGGAAGTCTGCAACAACAACGCGGAACCGGTTGATCGCGGCCGCGTAATGCTCACGCTTCAGATAGTAGCGGCCAACTTCCATTTCCTTGCCCGCCAGATGGTCGAACGCCAGATCAAACTGCAGGATCGCGCTCTCGGCGTATTCGCTATCGGGATAGCGCTCGATCACGGTACGCAAGGCTTGCAGCGCTTGGAACGTCAGGCCCTGATCGCGGCCCACATCATCGATCTGGTCGTAGTACGACAACGCCAGAAGATACTGCGCGTAGGCCGCATCTTCGTCTGCCGGATAGAAATCGATGTAGCGCTGCGCGGCTCCGCGGCTGTTCTCGTAGTCCTGATCCTTGTGGAACGCGAAGGCTTGCATGATCAGCGCGCGCTTGGCCCAAGCAGAATAGGGATAAAGCCGTTCAATCTCGCCAAAGTACACTGCGGCTTGATCGGCGTCGCCATTGGAGAGTTCGTATTCCCCGCGCGCAAAAATTTGCTCGGCAGTGAAGTTTTCCAGAGGCTCGCCGGACTGGCCCCCTTCGGCAAAGGAATTGTTATTGGCAAATGGACGTGAACCGAAATCCGAGCAACCGGCCAACGAAAGGCCCAAGATGACTGTCCCGAAAAACGTCTTAAAAGCTCTGTCCATGCTCATACCTGCCCACAATATTTCAGGATCCGGAAGGCGCGAGCGCCTTCGGTCAACGGCGTGTTAGCACAGAAAATTCCGGTGCAAAATGCCTTTGCCACCCTTACGCGATCACGCGACGGCGGCAAGGTCCGAAACATGCAGTCCGACGCCGGGCAAACGAGCAACGCAAGCGGCGTCACAATCGACGATGCGATAGGATGTCGGGTCCGCGAACAAAGCGCGGAGAAGCATGTTGGTCAGGGTGTGACCGGCCTTGAAACCTGTATAAAGGCCAAGGATCGGCGCACCGGCCAATGCCAGATCGCCAAGGGCGTCCAGCATTTTATGACGGACGGGTTCGTCCGAATGACGCAGGCCACCGGGGCTCAGAACTTCTTCGCCATCGACGACGACTGCATTTTCCATGGTTCCGCCCAAAGCCAGGCCGTTCTCGCGCATGAATTCAACGTCCGAAGCGCGGCAGAAGGTCCGGCTGTCACAGAGCTCACGAACAAAGGTACCGTTTGCCATATGCAGGCTCTTGCGCTGTCGACCGATCGCGGCGTCGGCAAAGTCGATTTCGAAATCGATTTTGAGCGAGTCGGCAGGTGTGAGAGTCGCTGTCGCATCGCCCTTTTCGACCGAGATCGGCTTCAGAACTTCGATCGCATAGAGCGGCTCTGCCAGAATGCGGATGCCTTGCTTAACGATGCCGCGCACAAAAGGCGCAGAGCTGCCGTCAAGAATTGGAACCTCGGGACCGCTGACCTCGACCAATGCATTGTGGATGCCGCATCCGGCCAGTGCAGCCATCACGTGCTCGACCGTGGACAGGCTAACGCCGTCGGTATTGACGAGTTTGGTACAAAGGGGCGAATGCTCTGCCACGTCCCAGCGTGCAGGGATCAAAGGATCGCGATCAACGATGTCGGTGCGGGTAAACCAGATGCCGTGCCCTGCGGACGCGGGGCGAATCGTCAGACGCGCAGGCTGGCCAGAATGAAGGCCAACGCCGTTGAAGCTGACTTGATTTCGGATCGTGGTCTGCACGTGAACCCCAAATGTCTGCGCGGATTTCCCGCTCGTTGACAGAGAGTTAACGCTGACAGGACAAACGGACAATTCAATCTTTGCAACACGGTGAAACATCCCATCCGTTTGAGCGGGCAAAAATACGCCGAAGGATTATTTACAGGTCCAACTTCTTGATTCCGAAAAACAAAAAGGCCGCCCGAAGGCGGCCTTGAACGTTTCAATTCACACGGATCAGTTGGCCTGACGGCGCAGGAACGCGGGAATTTCGATCTTGTCCTGTGCCGGATCGTTATCAACATCCTCTTCAAAAGAGGGTGCCGGAGGCGCGACGCGACGCGCGGCCTGAGGTGCCGACGGCGCGGGCTGTGCAGGACGCTGCGGTGCCGGAGCCTGTTCCGAACCGTGGCCAGTCATACGGTTGATCAGCGAATTGATACCAAAGCGCGACTTCTCGGGTGCAGGCTGTGCCGGACGCGCAGGCGCTTGAGGCTGCATGCTGCCCATGGGGCGCTGCTGCTGCGTTGTGCTGTGGTTCACTGCGGTCCGCAAACGCGCCATGGTCTCATCACTCGGCACACCGGGTGCCGGACGCTGAGGGGCCACAAAGTCCGCGCCCTCGCTCGCATCGGTCGACGGCTGGAACTCGTTCATGCTGGGCTGGTACGCCGGCGGAGGAACGTCTTCAACGGGCTGCTGCGGTGCCGCATTCCGAGGCTGCTGCACAGGCTGCTGGTAGGACTCTTGCGGCAGCGGCGCAGGGCGCTTGGGCTGCTGGGGTGCAGGAGTCTGGTAGCTCGCAGGTTGCTGCGGCGCAGGCTGTTGGTACTGCGGTTGCGGCTGCTGATACTGAGGCTGGGGCGCGGCGGCTTGGGGCGCCTGAGGCGCGGGCTGCTGTACCGGAGCGGGCTGCTCTGCAGTCACGTGCTGGGTCAGAGGCTCAGCCAGAGTGCGACGGGGCGCGGGCGCTTCCATCTGATTGGTCGAGGCATCGATACCAGTTGCCACAACGCTGACGCGCATGCCGCCTTCGAGAGCGGTGTCGAGGGTCGAACCCACGATGATGTTCGCGTCGGGATCCACTTCCTCGCGGATGCGGTTCGCAGCTTCGTCCAGTTCGAACAGGGTAAGGTCGTGACCACCGGTGATGTTGATCAGGACGCCCTTCGCACCGCGCAGGCTGATTTCGTCCAGCAGCGGGTTCGCGATGGCCTTCTCTGCCGCCTGAATGGCGCGATCTTCGCCGGTTGCCTCGCCGGTGCCCATCATGGCTTTGCCCATCTCGTCCATCACGGCGCGAACGTCCGCAAAGTCGAGGTTGATCAGGCCGGGGCAGACCATCAGATCGGTCACGCCTTTGACGCCTTGGTACAGAACATCGTCAGCCAGGCTAAAAGCTTCGGTAAAGGTGGTCTTTTCGGTCGCCAGACGGAAAAGGTTCTGGTTCGGAATGATGATCAGCGTGTCGACGACCTTCTGCAGGGCCTCGACCCCGTCTTCGGCCTGACGCATGCGCTTGCCACCTTCGAACTGGAAAGGTTTGGTCACAACGCCGACGGTCAGAACGCCAAGCTCACGTGCCGCCTGCGCGATGATCGGAGCCGCACCGGTGCCGGTGCCGCCGCCCATACCCGCGGTGATAAAGCACATGTGTGCGCCTGCCAGATGATCGACGATCTGCTCGATGCTCTCTTCAGCTGCGGCAGCGCCTACGCTTGCCTTTGCGCCAGCACCCAGACCCTCGGTCACTTTGACACCCAGTTGGATGCGGTTGGTTGCCTGGCTTTGCTGAAGGGCTTGCGCGTCGGTGTTCGCCACCACGAATTCCACGCCCTCGAGCTGTTTTTCGATCATGTTGTTGACCGCATTACCGCCGGCACCGCCCACACCGAACACGGTGATGCGGGGCTTGAGCTCATCGTGTCCGGGCATCGAAAGGTTCAAAGTCATGATGTGTCCGCCTGCTTATCGCCCGTGCCACCGGGCAGTTTTGTCCCTGATTACATATCATTCTACGCGCCATAAACGGCGACGTCATCCAAAAAGTCAGCCTGTCAACACAAAATCTGGTCACTTGAGCGCCCGCAAAAGCGGCATTTCGCCTAAATCCACCAGATATTGCGCTTACCAGTTATCCTTGAACCATTTCATCGCGCGCTGCAATGATCGAGCGGGATATCTTTCGACCGGCATGTCGAAGTCCCACCATTCGTCCTGAGGATGCGCCGCAAAGCAGCATAGCCCCACCGCGCTGGCAAACCCTGGACCTGTGGCGGCCTGAGGCAATCCGTGTACGCGCAGCGGACGACCCAGCCGCACCTGCTGCCCTAATATCTTACTCGCCAGCCCGTCAAGGCCGGGAATCTGACTTCCGCCGCCCGTCAGGACGATCTGTTGGCTCGGCATGTGGTCAAAACCGGCCGCATCCAAGCGCGCGCGCACCTCTTCGAGGATTTCCTCAACGCGCGGACGCATGATTCCGATCAATTCGGTACGACTGACTGTGCGACGATCGTGCTCCCAATCGCCAGAGTCCCCGTCCAGATCGATCAATTCGCGATCATCCATGCCAGTTGCGTAGACGCCGCCGTAGAAAGTCTTGATCCGCTCGGCCGTGGTCATCGGCACTTGCAGACCCATCGAAATGTCGCTGGTCACGTGGTCACCGCCCATGCGGACCGTGTCAGCATAAATCATGTGCTTGCGCATGAAGATTGAGAGGCCTGTGGTCCCGCCCCCAAGATCGATGCACGCCGCACCTAGTTCCTTTTCGTCTTCGATCAGCGCTGAGGTGCCCGAAACGTAAGCAGAACTTGCAACACCCGCCAATTCCAAATCACAGCGCTTGATGCAGTATGCCAGATTCTGGATCACGCTGGCATCAACTGTCAGCATATGCATATCACAGCTGAGTGTGTTTCCGATCTGACCGCGCGGATCGATCATCCCCGAGCGGTGGTCCAAAGCAAAGTTCACAGGCTGCGCATGAAGCACTTCGCGGCCAGCGCCATAGTCCGGCACATCGCAAGACGCCAGAACGCATCCAATATCTTCTTCGGTGACCTGCTGGCCATCAAGCTCGACTGACCCCGCCAGACCGTAGCTGCGGGGACGCGCACCAGAGAATGTCGCGATCACATGATCCACCCGCACCCCAGCCATCTTTTGCGCCGCCTGCACGACCGTGCGGATCGCACGCTCGGTTTCGGCCATAGCGTCGATCTCGCCGAACCGGACACCGCGCGAGCGCGTGGTCGCGGCACCGACGACGCGGAAACCCGCCTGCCCCGCCATGGATCCGATATCCTCACCTTCGACAAAGGCATCTGTGCGATCAAACCTCAGCACCAGACACGCGATCTTCGAAGTTCCAACGTCCAGAATGGCGATGACGCCACGCTGTAGTGCTGCCTTCCGTAGTCCGCGCATCGCGCGCTGTGTTTCGTAAAGCTCGATCATCTGCCTCAATCCTCAGCTTTATGTCCCCGGACGCGTAGCAGTTCTTTGTGTGCTATCTCTGTCATCCGGATTGTCGGCCTGTCGGCCAGTCTCATGTCCACGACCGCAACGTCGCGGGCCAGAAGTTCTTTTGCCTGTGCCAATGCGATTACCCGCTCGAGGGCATGCACCGCGCCTTGTTCTGGCAGAAGGATGCGCTGATCGCGATCCAGCACCAGATCCCAGCGGCGGTTACTGACACGCACGATACCACGAACCCGCTCTCGAATCGGGGTGGCAGCAGCGATCAGTTCCAACGCTTGGGTCACATTCTTCTTGGCGCCCTCCCCCACGATCAGCGGAAGATCAGGGCGTTCGACACGGGTGCTCAATTTATCGGCACGCACACCATATGCATCGATGACCTCGACCCCCTCGGGGCCGCGCCAAAGTGCGACGGGCACGCGTTCATCGACGGCAACCTGCAAGACGCCGCCTGTCCTGATCTGCAAAGAGACGTCTTTAACAGCGTCGATCTCGCGGATCTGGTCGCGAAGCTCGCCAAGGTTCAGATCGAATGAACTCAGTGGAAAGGATGCGGGCAAAAGCTCTTCGATAGCTTTTTGGGTTTTCTCGTTCGCGCCTTCGACAGCCAAGGTCTGAACCATGAATTCAGGGCGCTCTTGGAAGTCCCTCTTCACCGCTTCGACGCTGGCGAACAAATCGGTGCGACGTTGTTCATTTCCCAGATAGACACCGAGCGCCAATGCCACCGCCACAACGGGCAGACCCACGCGCAGCCCCGTACGGAAGCTGGGGGTCAGCCACATGCGCTGGACCTTATAGGCCCAACGACTGGGGGCAGGATCGGCGCGGCGGGTCATCTGTTGCACGATGCGTCCTCCACCAGCCAACGGCACAGGGCGCCAAAGCTCATGCCAGCGACACCCGCTTGTTCAGGGCTCAGCGAGGTCGGGGTCATGCCGGGTTGGGTGTTGGTCTCGAGCAGGATCAGACCATCCAAACCGCGGCTTTCGTCCCAGCGGAAATCGGTGCGGCTCATGCCGCGGCAACCCAAAGCCTGATGCGCACGCAAAGCGTAGTCGTAGCACGCGTCTCGGATTTCATCGGGGATCTCGGCGGGGACGACGTGGCGCGACCCACCCACTTCGTACTTGGCGCTGTAGTCGTACCAGCCGTCGGTCAGAATGTCGGTCACGGCCAAGGGACGGTCCCCCAGGACAGTGGTCGTCAGCTCTCGGCCTGGAGCATAAGTCTCAACCATGACGGTCTCGGGCATTTCGTTGGACAATTGCGGCGGCGTGTTCGCGCCATCCATCACCAGATAGACGCCGACGCTGGACCCTTCGTTGTTGGGCTTCACCACATAAGGCGCAGGCATCACGTGGCGGGTGCGGACTTCGTCACGGTTGGCCAGAACGCTCTCGACGATCGGCAGACCGGCTGCGCGATACACGTCCTTGCTGCGGGCTTTGTCCATCGCGAGCGATGAGGCCAGAACGCCGGAATGTGTGTAGGGGATACCCATCCATTCGAGGATGCCTTGAACACAGCCATCCTCGCCCCACCGACCGTGGAGCGCATTGAACACAACGTCAGGGCGAATCTCTGCAAGGCGCGCGGGGAGGTCGGGACCAGCGTCCAACTCGACCACTTCGAATCCTTCGTCCCGAAGTGCAGCGGCGCACCCTTTTCCACTGGATAGCGACACCTCTCGCTCTGCGGAGGGACCTCCCAATAGGACCGCTACAGTCGGGTGAGCCCTGCTCGACATCACCGCTTCTGCCTCTGTATTCTCGGCCGTTTTGGCCTGTTTTTATCTACTGCTAGCACAAGAGCCGAAAAGCTCTCAAAATGCTACAGATTTTTAGTTAATTTATCTTACAAATCTTGGAGGTGACTAAGTTTCGTCACCCACACGGATCACTTCCCATTCTAGCTCTAATCCGCTCGATTGGAAAACGCTTTTTCGGACAAGCTCGCCTAACCTTTCGAGATCGCTGGCCGTCGCATCGCCTGTATTCACGAGAAAGTTAGAGTGCTTCGGGCTCATCTGCGCGCCACCCACGGTTGCGCCGCGCATCCCTGCATCATCAATGAGTTTCCACGCTTTCAGGTCGTGAACATCGTCGTCTCGGCCTGTGCTGGAAAAGCCAGCAGGATTGCGGAAAGTACTGCCCGCAGTGCGATCTTTTGTCGGTTGCGTCGCGTCCCTTTTGGCCAGCTGATCGGCCATCTTCTGCTCGAGTTCCTCGGGGTCACCGACGGGGGCCTCGAACACTGCCTCGGTCAGAACCCACCCTTCAGGCAAGTGACTGTGGCGATATCCGAATTGAAGGTCTTCGGGGCTCAAAGTGACCACTTCACCATTGCGTGAGACCGCCTGCGCGGACACCAGATGGTCGGCCACATAGGTCCCATAGCACCCCGCGTTCATGCGAATTGCGCCGCCAATCGACCCTGGGATTGTCCGCAAAAAAGTCAGATCAAGGCCCGCAGCAGCCGCCTTGCGCGCCGCCATGGAATCGAGCATCGCCGCACCCACGGTTACACGAGTGCCCTCAATGCTCAGACCATTGAAGCCGCGCCCCATGCGGATGACCACAGCCCTGATTCCGCCATCGCGGACGATCAGATTGGAACCGACACCCATAGGAAAGACTGACACATCCTCCGGAAGCGCTTTGAGAAAGGCACAGAGGTCTTCAAGATCCGCAGGCTGAAAGAACCAATCCGCAGGCCCTCCGACGCGTAACCATGTCAGGTCTGCCAACGGACGATTGGGGGTCAAATTTCCTCGCACCTCAGGCATCTGCATCGGGGGTCCTCCGTTTTCCGGTCAGCCAGCGCCACAGGTAGATCACCGGCCAGCGCAGAATTGACAGACCTGCTGCCAGAAACGCCAGCGCGATCCAAGGGCCATTCGTGAAAAACAAAGCGACGAGCAAAGGAATGCCCGTCGCGATCAGCCCGTAGGCGCAAAACCAGAGCTTTTGCCCTTTGAAGACCAGCGTCATGCACGCGGCCAACAAAACCCAGACGCATGCCGCGCCCATTCCCAGATCCGCAGCAGTCATTCTGAGTCGTCCTTCTTTATGCAGTCAGTCGGCTTGGCAGATTGTTCGCCCATGCGCTGATGGTCCCCGCCCCAAGGCAGACCACCATATCCCCGGGCTGTGTCTGTTCACGCACCAAGCGCTCCAAATCCTCTTCGCTGTGCAGAGCACGGGCATGACGGTGTCCGTGGCGGATCAGGCCGGCGACCAGATCATCACGGCTCGCGCCCTCGATAGGCGCTTCGCCCGCAGCAAAGACCTCTGCGATCGCCACAACATCCGCTTCGTTAAAGCAGTTGCAGAAATCTTCGAAAAGGCTGTGCAGGCGGCTGTAGCGGTGCGGCTGGTGCACGGCGATCACGCGGCCGGTGGTTGCCTGACGCGCGGCCTTCAGCACCGCCGCGATCTCGACCGGATGGTGGCCGTAGTCGTCGATGATGGTCACGCCATCCACTTCGCCAACCTTGGTAAAGCGGCGGTTCACGCCACCGAACTTGGCCAGTGCCTTGCGAATTTCTTCGACCTTCATGCCCAGATGGCGGGACACAGCGACCGCCGACAGCGCGTTCGAGACGTTGTGATCGCCGGGCATGGGCAGGGTGCAGCCCTCGATGGTGATGTCTTCCTGGTTCAAGCGAATATCGAAACGGGCGACGCCAGCTTCATACCGCAGATTCAGCGCACGCACATCCGCTTGGGCGTTAAAGCCATAGGTGGTCACGCGGCGGTCGGTGATCTTGCCCACCAGCGCCTGCACCTCGGGATGGTCGGTGCAGCAGACGGCCAAACCATAAAACGGAATGTTGGACACGAACTGGTAGAAGCCATCACGCAGGGTATCGAAATCACCCCAATGCTCCATGTGCTCGGGGTCTATGTTGGTGACGATCGCGATGGTCGCGGGCAAACGGTTAAAGGTGCCGTCGCTTTCGTCCGCTTCGACAACCATCCATTCGCCCTGCCCCATACGAGCGTTCGAGCCATAGGCGTGGATGATGCCGCCATTGATCACCGTGGGATCAATCCCGCCAGCCACCAGCAGTTCAGCAACCATGGTGGTGGTCGTGGTTTTCCCGTGGGTGCCCGCAATCGCGATGTTCGACTTCAGGCGCATCAACTCAGCCAGCATCTCGGCGCGGCGCACCACGGGCAAGCCGCGCGCACGGGCCTCGTCCAATTCGGGGTTACCCGGTTTGATCGCGGAAGAGATTACGACGACCTCTGCCCCCTCGAGATTCTCGGCCCGCTGGCCCTCGAAAATGGTCGCGCCCATGTCAGCCAGACGATCGGTGATCTTGCTGGTTTTCTGGTCAGAGCCCTGAACGGTGTAGCCGTGGTTGATCAGCACTTCGGCGATCCCCGACATCCCGATCCCGCCAATCCCGACGAAATGGATGGGGCCAACATCGGTGGGCAGCTTGGTCGCAGCGTTCATGGTCAGAGGTCTTTCTTCGTCAGGAGTGTGCCAGCTCTTCGACCAGAGCGACCAAGCGCTCGGTCGCGTCGGGACGGCCAATGGACAGGGCTGCTTGGGCCATATCATGGGCCCGCGCGGGCTGTGTCAAAATATCGGTGATGGCTGTGGCAACGGCGTCCACAGTGAATTCTTTTTCAGACAGAGCGACAGCGCCACCAGCCTCAACTACGCCGCGCGCATTCGCTGTCTGGTGATCGCCCGTTGCCGCGGCAAACGGCACAAGAATCGCTGGACGTCCGATCACGGTCACATCCGCAACAGAGGACGCGCCAGAGCGGCTGATCACCAACTGCGCGCGCTCCATCCGCTCGGGGACATCGCTGAAAAAGGGCTGAACGTCGGCGGCAATGCCTGCCTCTTGGTAAAACGCTTTGACTCGCGCCTCATCCTCGCCCCGCGCTTGATGGCTCACGGCGATCCGCTCGCGTAGATCGGCAGGCAGCGCAGCAATTGCCGCAGGCACCACATTCGACAGAATGCGCGCGCCTTGCGAGCCGCCAATCACCAACAGGTTCAATGCGCCTTCGGGCGCAACATAAGGCGCGGCAGCTTTGGCCAAAACGGCAGAGCGGACAGGGTTGCCGGTATAGGTCCCTTCTACTCCGTCGGGCAGATCCGTCGGCCAAGTCCCGCAAGCCACCTTATTCACTTTGGCAGCAAATACCCGATTGACCCGACCCAGGACACCATTCTGCTCGTGGATCATGCGCGGCAGGCTCATCCACGTGGCCGCCGAAATCGCAGGGATCGACGGGTAGCCGCCAAAGCCGACGACGACCGCAGGCGTATCTTTGGCCATCGCACTCCGCGCAGACATAATCCCGCCAATGATCTTGAACGGCACGAGCAGCTTTGCCAGCACGCCGCCACGGGCAAAGGTCGCGCTTTTGACTTCTTCGATTTTCACCGCGTCAGGAAACGCGCCCGTGTAGCGCGCACCCCGTGCGTCGGTCGACAACTTGACCCGCCATCCCTTTGCCAGCATCGCCTCGGCCAGTGCCTGAGCGGGGAACATGTGCCCGCCGGTCCCTCCGGCAGCGATCAGCAAAAGTGGTTGGGTCATAGACGCCCCCGTCCTCGCAAAAGTTCACCGATTTGGCCCTGCGGCCGCTTGCGGGTAAACGCCAGAAGCATCCCGACTGCAATACCCATCGCGATCAAAGAAGAGCCGCCATAGCTCACGAACGGCAAAGTCATGCCTTTGGCGGGCAAAAGCCGCACAGCCACGCCCATATTGATCATCGCCTGCACACCGAACGAACATGCCAGACCCGTACCAGCAAGGCGGATAAAGGGATCGCGTTCTTTGATCAGGCGCACCAGCGACCGGACAACCACCACCGCATAGAGCGCGATGATCAGGCCAACCAGAACCAGCCCATATTCTTCGGCTGCGACAGCGATGATGAAGTCCGTATGGGCATCGGGCAGCGACCATTTCACCTCACCCTCGCCCACTCCAACGCCAAAGAACCCGCCCTCGCGGATCGCGTTGGTGGCATACCCCAGCTGGGTACGCGGGTCGACGTCGGGGCTGAGGAAGCCATCAATGCGTCGGGCAAAGTGTTCCGAGTTGTGATAGCTGAAGATGCCTCCGAGGATGACCATCCCGGCAATACCCGAGAGCAGCAGCATCGGCGCACCAGCCACGAAATACATTGTGCCCCATGCGAACAGAACCAGCGCCGACTGGCCAAAGTCAGGCTGCATCGCCAGCAACACAACGATGAACCCTGTCAGGCCAAAGGAAATCAGTTTGCCCGGAGGCCCGTTCAACTCTTGCCCCGCGGCCATCAGCCAAGCGGCTGTCACGATGTAGAGGGGTTTCAAAAATTCCGAGGGCTGAAACGAGGCAAAGCCCAGCGAATACCAGCGCACCGCCCCTTTGCCAAAGTCCGTGCCCAGAAACGGCAGAAGCGCCAGCGCGACCAGCGCCACGACAAAGCCCATCACCGCATAACGCCGGATCAGCTGGGGCGACATCATCGACACCACCATCGCGACCGTCAGCGCCACGCCGCCAAAGAACGCCTGACGCTGCACGTAGTAAAACGCGTCCAAGCCATTGCGGCCCGCCAGCGGCGGAGATGCTGCGAACCCCAGCAATAGACCGATACCAAACAGTGAAACGATGCAGCTCAGCGTCCACTTATCAACCGTGCGCCACCATCGCGGAAGGATAGGTTCGCCGGTTTGGACGCGTACTGCGCCATAGACCATTTCTGTCATGGGATGACCTGCCGATTTGCCTCTGCTCTGTCCCTTTGCGGGATCTGCAAGCGATTCTATCGTGAAACTTGCTTCATGGCCAGAGTCCTCTTGATTCCAAGGCGATTTCGCGACAATCCGCCGGTATGACCTATGACACGCTGATCCTCGGGGCCGGAGCGGCCGGAATGATGTGCGCCGCCCACTGTGGCGGGCGCGTGCTAGTGATTGACCACGCCAAGACCGCAGGAGAGAAGATCCGCATCTCTGGCGGCGGGCGCTGCAACTTCACCAACATGTACGCAGAACCTGCGAATTTCCTGAGTCAAAACCAGCATTTCTGCAAATCAGCGCTGGCCCGATATACCCAATGGGACTTTGTCTCGCTGGTCGACAGCTACGGGATCAAGTGGCACGAGAAAACGCTCGGGCAGCTCTTTTGCGACAATAGCGCAAAGGACATCATCGCAATGTTGCGCGATTTGATGGACAAAGCGGGGGCGCAACTCTGGCTGGAGACAGCGGTCGAAAGCGTCAGCCAATCGGACGGTCTGTTCCACGCGCGTCTTGTTAGGGGCGGCAAGCCTTTGACCGTGTCCGCGCGGCGGGTTGTGCTGGCGACGGGGGGCAAGTCGATCCCCAAGATGGGCGCCACCGGCATCGCCTACCAGATCGCGGAAAACTTTGGCCTGAAGGTCACGGAGACCCGCCCTGCCCTTGTCCCGCTGACGTTCAGCGCGCAGCCCTTCGCGCCGATCTCTGGCACCGCCATCCCGGGCCGTGTCCGCGCCGGAAACGGTAGCTTTGACGAGGCAGTGCTGTTTACACATCGGGGTCTGTCTGGGCCGGCGATCCTGCAGGCGTCCTCTTATTGGACCGAAGGCGACAGCGTGCACCTGACTCTATGTCCTGAAAATGACTGGATGGCGATTCTGCGTCAGGCCCGCACGGATATGCCCCGCCGGCAGATCGGCACAGCCCTTGCCGAGCACTTACCCAAGAAGCTGGCCCAGCATCTGGACGAGGCTTGGGGCCTACAGGACCAACTGGCCAACACCACGGACAAACGCCTGTCCGAAGTGGCCGAGAAACTGGCAGACTGGGAACTGACCCCGACAGGGTCCGAAGGCTACCGCACCGCCGAAGTCACCCTTGGCGGGATCGACACCGATGCGCTGTCCTCGAAAACGATGGAGGCCAAGGATGTCCCTGGCCTCTATGCAATCGGGGAATGTGTGGACGTGACCGGCTGGCTTGGCGGATATAATTTCCAGTGGGCGTGGTCCTCGGCGATGGCCTGCGCACGGGCCATCGCGGCGTCGGATTAATCCTCGGTCTTTTCGATCACGTACTGCTGAAAGAGTTTCCCTTGCAGCATAAAGAACGCAAAAATCGCGATGGTCAGCCCAAAGGTTTTGAAGCTGACCCAAGTCTCGGTGCTTTGGGTGCGCCAGACGATTTCGTTCAGCGCGGCCAAACCAAAGAAAAAGGCGCAGACCCGGCGGGTCAGGATCATCCATCCCTCATGCTGCATGGGCAGCGCCTCTTCCATCACGACGCGCAGGTAGCTTTGACCGCGCAAGAGGCCAAAACCCAGAATGCCGCCAAAGATCAGGTAGATCAGGGTCGGCTTCATTTTGAAGAACCGCTCGTCATTCAGCCACACGGACAGGCCCCCAAAGACAACCACCAGCACCAGAGTCACGATCTGCATCTTGGACATGTGGCCTGTCAGCTTCCACAAAAGGCCCGAGCAGATCACCATCAGCGGCACAAAGGCCGCCGTGACCGCGATAAAGCCGCTATATTCCTCGCCGCCGACGACGAAGGTGCGGTCCTTGAGCAGTAGATACGCCACAAAGAACGCCAGCACCGGCCCGTATTCGAGCACGCCTTTGACCATCGGGCTGACGGGTTTGGGCTCTGCCATGGATTAACCTCCGAATTCAACGACGATCGCCCCAAGGGCAATCAAAGACATAAGAGCGATGCGGCGCGGGCCGACTTTCTCGCCTAGGACGATCCACCCGATGAGGGCAGCAAACACGGTCGAGGTTTCGCGCAAGACCGCAGCCTCGCCGACCTTGTCCAGACGGGTTGCCAGCATAATGGTGCCGAAGCTGCCAAATGCAACCAGTCCGCCGATCACACCTCGGAGGGCGAGCGGACCGAAGTCAGGCTTCACCTCCATCGCGCGCCAGCGTTTCGCCGCGTAGATCGGCATGGCCATGCCATCGATAAAGAAGAACCACGACAAGAAGGTGAACGGGTCTGCGGTCGCACGAATGCCGTAGGCATCGTAGGTCGTATACAGCGCCACAAAACCGCCGGTGATGAACGCGAGCCCGAGCGCTGGCAGCAGCGTGTCGCGGTCCAATTCGATGTGGATGTAGTTATAGAGCGCGAGGCCAAAAATACCCGCGAGCAAAATGCCGACGCCAAGCCACTGGGTGGGGGCAAAGGTCTCGCCAAAGATCAGGAACGCGCCGATCACCGTGAACAAGGGCCCTGTGCCGCGCACAACGGGGTAGACGACTGTGTAAGCCCCGCGCGTATAGGCCATCGCTTGCAGGATTTTGTAGGCCAAGTGGATCAGGAACATGCCTGCAAAGATCGGCCACATATGCGCTTCGGGCCACGGAAACACGAAAAGCGCGAAAGGCATCGCCATCATGCCATAGCTGAAATCCATTGCCCCGCGGCTGAGCCACGGATCGTGACGACCTTTTTGCAGAGCACCAAAGAAGGCGTGCAGGATCGCGGCAGAGACGGCAAGAATCAGGGCGAGGTTATGGCCTGCTTCGGTGCCTTCGAGAGAGAGGAGCCAATTGCTCAAGAGGTGCGCCTTTCGGGACCCGAGGATGGGGGGCGCTGCCCCCGCCCGCTATCGCGGACTCCCCCGGAGTATTTGGGCAAAAGTGAAATGGTTATTCGAGACCGACAAGGGCCTTGGCGAAATCTTCGGGGTCGAAGGCGTCGAGGTCGTCGATCTGCTCGCCCACACCGATGGCGTGGATTGGCAGGCCGAACTTGTCCGCGAGCGCAACCAGAACACCGCCGCGCGCTGTGCCGTCGAGCTTGGTCATCACGAGGCCCGACACATCGGCGATCTGTTTGAAGATTTCGACTTGAGTGACTGCGTTCTGACCCGTGGTCGCGTCCAGCACCAAGAGGGTGTTGTGCGGCGCGTCGGGGTCTTTTTTGCGGATCACACGGACGATCTTGGCCAGTTCTTCCATCAGGTCAGAACGGTTTTGCAGGCGGCCTGCGGTGTCGATCATCAGAAGATCGGCGCCCTCGGCCTCGGCTTTGGTCATGGCCTCGTAGGCGAGGCTGGCGGGATCTGAGCCTTCGGGCGCAGTCAGGACGGGCACGGCAGCGCGCTGGCCCCAGACCTGCAGCTGTTCGACTGCGGCGGCGCGGAAGGTATCCCCTGCCGCGATTACCACATTCTTGCCCGCTGCTTTGAACTGGCTGGCAAGCTTGCCGATGGTTGTGGTCTTGCCCGATCCATTCACGCCCACGACCAGCACGACCTGCGGTTTTTTGGGGTAAAGCGGCAGGGGACGCGCGACGCCCTCCATGATGCGGGTGATTTCGCGGGCAAGGAGTTCTTTGATCTGGGTCTGGCTGACACGCTGGCCAAGGTGGCTCTGGGCAATGTTGGCCGCAACGCGCTGCGCCGTTTCGACCCCCATGTCGGAAGCGACGAGCAGATCCTCGAGTTCTTCGAGCATGTCATCGTCGAGGGTGCGTTTGGGGCCAGTGTCCGCCCCGGTCAGGCGGCCTAGAATACCTGTTTTGGCAGGTGCAGGGGCCGTTGGCGCGGATGGTGCCGCAACCGGTTCGGGCGCCGGCGTGGGCGCAGCAACGGGGGCCTGCTCCTCAACGGCCTCTTCAGCGCCATCTTCGATCAATGCTTCCAGACCCTGATCGAGCTTGGAAGAAGATTTGAACATCCGGTCGCGGAGCTTGCGGAAAAACGCCATGGGCACCCCTTTTTCTATCCGCGACAGAGGTAAACCTTCTGTGGATGAAAGAAAAGGCGCGGGACACTTGAAAAATACCCCCTTATGCTGCGGTCAACATTTCGGAGTTTTCATGCTGCGCCTTATTTCTATTCTCGCTTTGGCTTTTCCTGCCTTCGCACTAGCCGAAACCCCTTTGAGCGCTGAGGATTTCGCCGCCCGCGTTCAGGGCAAAGTGCTGACCTATGGACTGGCCGGAGAGCCTTATGGAGCTGAGGAATACCTTCCTGATCGCCGCGTGCGCTGGTCCTTTTTGGACGGGGATTGCGACGAGGGATTCTGGTATCCCGAAGGTGAGGCGATCTGTTTTGTTTACCAAGACACCCCCTCGCCCCAATGCTGGACGTTCTTTGACACCGGCGACGGGCTGCGTGCCGATTTTCTGAGCGATCCGGCGGATGACAGCCTTTACGAGGTTGACCGCGGCGAAGGCCCGCTGTTTTGCGCGGGCCCAGAGGTTGGGGTCTAGAACAGGCTGCCTTGGCTGGGACCGGTGTCCTTGGTCTTTTTTGCTGGCTTTGCCGCGCCGCCGATCTTCATGCGGCCATCCGCAAATTCAATCTCGATCGCGCCAGCATTTTGAGCGGCCTCTTTGGTGGTGACGACATGGTTGTCGGCGCGAACAACGGCATATCCCCGTTCCAGCGTTTTGCGATAGCTCAGAGTTTCCAGCAGGCGCCCTGCAGCATCGAGACGTTCATTGTGTTTTTCGGTCAGGCGCTTCTGACTGTCTGTCAGGCGCTGGGTCTGGCGCACCAGATCAGCGGTTTGACGGGTGATTTCGGCGCTTAACGCTTCGGGGCGCAGGCGCGCGGCGCGGGCGAGGAAGGCGTCCTTGCGGTTGGTGATCAAGCGGGATTGGGCGGGCGTCAGACGCGCAGCGAGTTTTGTGGTCCGGTCCGCCTCAGTCTGAATGGCGCGACGCAGGGTAGATGGGCGCAAGGAACCGCCCGCTTCGGACAGACGCAAACGGCGGGCATCGACGCTACGGCGGAGGGCGGCAGGCAGACGTTCGGACGCGTAGTCCAGACGTTGACGGGCAGGCTCAACCAGACGCTCGGGGCGCGGCAAGGCGCGAGAGAGATCGCGCAGGCGTTGGCCGCGCAGGTCAAGCCCTCGGGTCAGACCGCGACCTAGTCGTGCGGCGTAGTCGTCCAAGGCGAACATTAGATCAGTGCGCACGGGAACGGCAATCTCGGCGGCTGCGGTGGGCGTGGGCGCGCGACGATCGCTGACGAAGTCGATCAGGGTGGTGTCTGTCTCGTGCCCAACCGCCGAAATCAGCGGGATGTCAGAGGCAGCGGCGGCGCGCGCGACGATCTCTTCGTTAAAACCCCAAAGGTCTTCGAGCGAGCCGCCACCCCGCGCGACGATCAGCACGTCAGGGCGCGGCATGGCACCGCCGGGGGTCAGGCGGTTGAAGCCTTCGATCGCGCGGGCCACTTCGGGGGCGCATTTTTCACCCTGCACGGCGACGGGCCAGATCAGCACTTTGCGCGGAAAACGGTCGCGCAAGCGATGCAGGATATCGCGGATCACCGCGCCCGAGGGCGACGTGACCACACCGATGATCTCGGGCAGATAGGGCAGCGGGCGCTTGCGGGCGGGATCAAACAGCCCCTCGCCTTCCAGCTTTTTCTTGCGCGCCTCCAGCATGGCCATCAGAGCACCCACACCGGCGGGGCGCATATCCTCGATCACCATCTGGTATTTCGACTGGCCCGGAAAGGTGGTCAGGCGGCCGGTGGCGATAACCTCCAGCCCCTCTTCGGGACGGGTGGGCAGACGGCTGGCGACGCCCTTCCAAATCACCGAGGCCAGAACGGATTTGTCATCCTTGAGGTCCAGATAGACGTGGCCCGAACGCGGAAAAGACACCCGCCCGATTTCCGCACGAATCCGGATGTGGCTGAATTCGCCCTCGATCATGCGCTTTACCGCGCCTGACACCTCGGAGACGGTGAATTCTGGGGCATTGTCGCCCGGTGCCTCGTCCTCGAACAGGTCCATACTTGCCTCGCTTGTTCTTTGGTTGATCCCAAACTAGAACGCCTGCAACGAAAACCCAAGCGGGAGTAGCCCATGAACATCCTGATCCTTGGCGGCGGTGGCCGCGAACATGCGCTGGCGTGGGCCGTGTCGCAGAACCCCAAGTGCGATAAACTGATCGTCGCCCCCGGCAACGCGGGTATCGCACAGATCGCCACCTGCGCCTCGCTGAATGCCGAAGACCCCGCAGCGGTCGTGCAGTTCGCCGAAGCCGAAGCCATTGATCTGGTCATCATCGGCCCCGAAGCGCCCTTGGCCGCGGGCGTCGCGGACCGCCTGCGCGAGGCACAAATCCCCGTGTTCGGCCCCAATGCGGCGGCAGCCCGTCTGGAAGCCTCGAAGAGCTTTACCAAGGAAATCTGTGACGCGGTTGGCGCGCCCACGGCCGCCTATGCCCGTTTCACCGAGGCCGAGCCTGCCAAAGCCTACATCCGCGAGCAAGGCGCGCCGATCGTGGTCAAAGCCGACGGTCTGGCGGCGGGCAAAGGCGTGATCGTCGCGATGGAAGTCGACGAAGCGCTGGCGGCGATTGACGACATGTTCGGCGGTGCATTCGGCGCAGCAGGCGCAGAGGTCGTGATCGAAGAGTTCATGACCGGCGAAGAAGCCAGTTTCTTCGTGCTCGTCGATGGCGAAGACGTCCTACCCGTTGGCACCGCCCAAGACCACAAGCGCGTGGGCGAAGGCGATACTGGCCCGAACACAGGCGGCATGGGCGCTTACTCCCCTGCCCCGATCATGGACGCGTCCGTGACCGACAAGGCGCTGGAAGAGATCGTGCGCCCGACCATGGCCGAGATGGCCCGCCGCGGCACGCCCTACTCGGGCGTTCTGTATGTGGGTCTGATGATCGAAGACGGCCAGCCCCGCCTAGTGGAATACAACGTCCGCTTTGGCGATCCCGAGTGTCAGGTGCTGATGCTGCGTCTTGGCGCACAAGCGCTGGACCTGATCCAAGCTTGCGCCGAGAGCCGTCTGTCCGAAGTCACCGTGAACTGGGCTGACGATCACGCGATGACCGTTGTCATGGCCGCCGAGGGCTATCCCGGCAGCTATGTCAAAGGCACCGAGATCAAGGGTTTGGACGCCATCGAAAACGACAGCATGAACGTTGTCTTCCACGCGGGCACCAAAGCCGAGGGCGGCAAGGTTCTGGCAACTGGCGGGCGTGTTCTTAACGTGACCGCGCGTGGTGACAGCCTGCAGGAGGCCCGCGACCGTGCTTATGCGATGGTGGATCGTGTGGAGTGGCCCGAAGGCTTCTGCCGCCGTGATATCGGCTGGCGTCAGCTGCAGCGATAATCGGGATGGGGGCGCTGCCCCCTCTTGGCCTCGGCCCGAGGCCAATTCACCCCCGGGGTATTTTCACCAAGATGAAGCTCAGGGCGCGCAGGATAGCGCGCTCTGAATCGTTTGGGGGTCTTCGTATTTTTCGAGGCGTCGTGACACCAGCTTTCCATCGGTGAGCGTGGTCGCCATGACCTGCGACCAATCACCATTCGCTGTGATGATTTCAGGGGTGCCGCCTTCTTCGCAGGTGCGGATGCCGCCGACGATGTAGGGCCATCCGATTTGATGGTTGGAGAGCCCCCATGCGTCCGCAACAGGTGTCAACCGTGCGACGCTCTCTGTCGCCGAGGTCGGAGTGCGCGAGTAGCGATAGACCCGCAGTTTCTTGTCCAGATGAGGGCGATCAATATAGGCGATCTCGATCTGGCCGTCGCCGTCAAGATCGGCCGCACCGACTTTCGCCATCCAGCGATACCGCTGGCCGATAAAAGGCGTTGCGATCGTCAGGGCCAGTGTGCCAGTGGTGATGCCATAGATGGCCAGGCGCGATCCGAACTCTTCGTGGCTTTCGACTGTCAGCAGCTCGATACTGCCATCGTCATCCAGATCAACGAGCAGCGGCTCTGTATCCTCGAAGACAATTTGCTTGGACCATTCCAGCGAGAATTCCCGCCCCTCGTCCGTTCGGACAATCAGTTTGGTGTATTCCACCGGATCCCCAAGCGCCTGATGGGGATAGCGTGTGGTCGGGCCATCATAGCCCGCCCACGTGATCGTTTCGGACAGCGCCGGCGCAGCAGTCAGTGCCAATACCAGTGCCGCTGTCCGCATCATTAGATCTGCTTTTCCGGCATATGCACAACAAGGCCGTCAATCGAATCGGTGACCTTGATCTGGCAGGTGAGGCGCGAGCGCGCAGGATCGGGCTCGTAGGCGAAGTCCAACATGTCTTCTTCCATCGAGTCTTTGGCAGGCAGTTTTTCGACCCAAGCGGGGTCGACGTAGACATGGCATGTCGAGCAGGCACATGCCCCGCCGCAGTCTGCTTCGATGCCCGGAATGCCATTGTCCCGTGCGCCTTCCATAACGGTCAGGCCGTTTGCAACGTCGACAACGTGCTCGGTACCGTTATGCTCGATGTATGTAATCTTGGCCATCTTGCTGGTCTTTCCTTTCACAACTTGTCTTTTACCTAGTGAATGAAAGGCATTCTCGCCAGCAAGAAATAGGCCCAGAGCGAAGGGCTAGGCCAACCCATTGTTTCACGGTATCTTTGCAGCAACATGCGGACCACACGCAGTCGAGGAAGAGTATTGAGTACGTTTCGAAAATGGCCGTCATTTCTAGCGCTGGCAATGGTCATCCCGGGCTGCGGGAGCGGTGTCATTACGACAGCTTACCTGTCAGAGCCTGATACAATCGGCTATCACAGCTACGGCCCAGAAGGCGCGGCGCCCGGCACTTGCTGGGGGGTCGAGTTTACGCCGGCTGTCATCGAAACCGTGACAGAGCATCACGTGCTGACACCGGAAACGACACAGCCTGATGGGACTGTACTGCCTGCGACCTATCGGACATCGACACGGCAGGAAATGGTGCAGGATCGGGGGGAAAAATGGTTCGAAACCCCCTGTGAGCGCGATCTCACACCAGATTTCATCGCCTCTTTGCAAAGAGCGCTGCAACTACGCGGATATTTACGTGGGTCGACTGACGGTGTGCTTGATGTTCGGACCAAGCGCGCGATCCAAGAATTCCAGCGGGATTTCGGGCTCGACAGCGATGTCCTGAGCATGCGCGCTGCACGTCAACTCGGGCTTGTGGCTTATGGCCGCGAAGAGTTCGGAGTAACCCCTTCGCCAGAGAGTGCCAAAGATCAAAAATGACCCAATTTGATATGTTAAAATTAATGGGCGTGACCAACGATCACGCCCATTAAAATTGCAACTGCGTTAAGCCAATTTACTGCGGTTCGACAGTCAGAGCGACGAAACGAGGCTCGCCCATGCGGCGGATCAGCAGAAGAAGCGATTTGCGTCCTGCCTCTGAAGTCTCCTCGATGCGCGCCTGAAGGTCAGCAACAGCATTGATTGGCTGCTGGCCTGCCTCGGTGATCACGTCGCCTGCGCGCAGACCTTTGTCGAAGGCTTCGCTTTCTTCAGCGACTTCGGTGATAACCAGACCCTTGCTCGCGGGCGGCAATTCAAGTTCCGAGCGCACTTCGTCCGTCAGCTCCGACAGGGTCATCCCAAGGATTTCGGCCGACGACGGTTCTACCATTTCAGCAGGCGCGGTTTCTTCGCTACCTTCGGCGGTTTCGCGGCGACCAAGGGTCACGAGGATCGTCTGGCTCTTGCCTTCGCGGAAGACAACGACGCGAACAGCTTTGCCATCGGGGGTGTCGCCCACCTGACGGACCAAGCCGCGGGTGTCGTCCACGTTCACGCCATCAAAGCTGGTGATCACGTCGCCCGCCATGATGCCTGCATCCTCTGCAGGACCCGGAGGCACATCGGTGACCAGAGCGCCTTTGGCGGCCTCAAGACCCATGGCTTCGGCCACATCAGCGGTCACGTCCTGAATGCGGACACCCAACCAGCCGCGGCGGGTTTCGCCGAACTCTTGCAACTGATCGACCACTTTGGACACGACGTTCGATGCCATCGAGAAGCCGATGCCGATCGAGCCACCGTTGGGCGACAGGATCGCGGTGTTCACGCCAACCACGTCACCGTTCATGTTGAACAGCGGGCCGCCCGAGTTACCGCGGTTAATCGCGGCGTCGGTCTGGATGTAATCGTCATAGCTGCCAGACAGTTCGCGGTTCCGCGCGGACACGATACCGGCCGAGACAGAGAAGCCCTGACCCAGCGGGTTACCTACCGCCAGAACCCAGTCGCCGACGCGCGCGGTGTCGCTGTCACCGAAAGGAACGTAGGGCAGCGGCTCTTCGGCTTCGACTTTCAGCAGGGCGATGTCGGTCTTGGGGTCAGTGCCCACGACGGTCGCTGGCAGATTGTCGCCGCTGGTGAATTCGATCATGATCTCGTCGGCGTTTTCGATCACGTGGTTGTTGGTGACCACGAAACCGTCTTCGCTGATGACAAAGCCCGAGCCAAGGGCCGAGCTACGGCGCGGCTGCGCGGGTCCATCGGGATTCTGGAACTGGCGGAAAAAGTCTTCGAAGGGCGAACCCTCGGGGACCTGCGGACCGGGGCCAGTGTTGACCTCGACCATGGTGGAGGTGGTGATGTTCACCACCGCAGGACTGACTTTCTCGGCAAGATCGGCAAAGCTGTCGGGTGCCGCTTTGACGGTGGTCGCAAGACCTTGGGCCATCGTCATTACCGCGACCAGCCCCGCCATGACAGCCATGCGAGCCGACGTCGAACTGCGGCGTGCAATCGTCTGAGTCTGGGAATTCAATTGGGGTCTCCTTCTGGAACACGAGCCGTGTGCATTGTTGAACACCTAGGGTCGCGCAAACGCAACACAAAGGCCGGTAAGATTATCTCAAGACGATGTGATGAATTGAAACTTCAATGCGGCAAGGCTTCGAACGCTATGGCAACAAGCGCGACACCGATCGCCATCGCGACCAATCCCATCATCCGCCGGTCTTCGATCGACATCTGGCGCATGGCTTCGAGCATACGCTCAATAAGCGAAGGGGCCAGCGCATAGGCCAGCCCCTCGATCACCAGAACCAGCCCTATGGCCAGAATGGCAGTTTGCATCAGTTGGCTCCGGCCTCAGGCGTGTCGCTCTTCAGATAATCGAAGAACTGGCTGTTCGGGGTCATCACCATGCTGCTGTTGCTGCCCTGCAGGGCGCTCTCGTAGGCTTGCAGCGAACGGTAGAAAGCAAAGAACTCGGGATCCGCGCCAAAGGCTTCGGCGAAGACACCGTTTCGCTGAGCGTCCGCTTCACCGCGAACGACCTGCGCTTCACGCTCTGCTTCGGACAGGGTCTCGACCACCGTACGATCCGCAGTCGCACGCACACGCTGCGCCGCTTCGTTACCGCGTGCGATCTCATCCGCCGCTTCACGCTCACGCTCGGCGCGCATACGGGCAAAGGTGGCCTCGAGGTTCTGCGCCGGCAGGTTGGTCTGCTTCAGACGAACGTCGACTACTTCGAGACCCAGGCTGCGGGCCTGCGCACGGGCGTTGTCACGAATGCGCAGCATCAGCGAGCCGCGTTCTTCGGACAGGATCGTGTCCGAGGTCACCTGATCGGCACCCAGCACTTCGCGGATCTGCGCGTTCAGGATTGAGCTCAGGCGATCTTCGGCAGCGCGGACGCCACCAACGCCAACGGCCTGACGGAACTGAACCACGTCGGCGATGCGGTAACGGGCAAACGCGTCAACGACCAAACGGCGGTCATCGGACGGTGTGACTTCGATCACGTCGGTATCCAGCGACAGGATACGGTCGTCATATTTGACCACTTCCTGAATCAGCGGGATTTTGAACGCGAGACCGGGCTCTTCCTTCACGGCTTTGATCTGTCCGAACTGCAGAACCAGCGCCTTTTCGCGTTCGTCCACGACGTAGAGCGAGGACAGGATCACCGCCACGGCGACTACGATGGCGGGCAGGATGATGGCTGATTTACGCATCTTAGTTGCCTCCCTGCGAGCTGTTTCGGTTCAGTTCATTCAGCGGCAGATAGGGCACGACACTGCTGCCGTTTTCGCCGTTGACCAGCGCCTCATCAAGGATCGTTTTATCGACGCTGCCCAGAACCTTTTCCATGGTCTCGATGTAGAGACGACGGCGGGTGACTTCGGGCGCTTTCTCGTACTCGGCAAGAACAGCGCTGAAGCGCGATGCTTCACCCAAGGCGTCGTTTACAACGCGCGCACGGTAGCCTTCGGCCTCTTCGAGGGTCTGCGCCGCTTCACCGCGGGCCTCCGCCAGAACGCGGTTCGCATAGGCATCCGCCTGACGCTGCAAGCGGTCCCGTTCCTGTTCAGCTGCCTGCACTTCGCGGAAGGCGTCGATCACTTCGCTCGGCGGGTCCGCACGATCAAGGTTCACACGCACCACGCTGATGCCGCTGTCATACTCGTCCAGCGTCGCCTGAATGTTCTGCATCGCGGTGTCTGCGATCAGACCACGGTCACGGTTTAGAATAGGCGCGAGGGTCGAAGCCGCGATGATCTCGCGCATGACCGACTCGGACACAGCCTGAACGGTCAGCTGCGGATCACGGATGTTGAACAGTAGTTTCGCCGGGTCATTGATGTTCCACACAACTTGGAAATCGATGTCCACGATGTTCGCGTCGGTGGTCAGCATCAGGCCATTGCCGTTGCCGCTGCGCGAGACGCCCACATCTTCGGTCCGTTCCGAGGTCACATTGATAACTTCGGCACTGACCAGAGGCCAAGGCGCAAAGTTCAGACCCGGATTGCCGGTGCCGTAGTATTCGCCAAGGAACAGCTCTACGGACTGCTCTTCGGGTTTGACGGTGTAAAAGCTGGCGAACGCCCACAGGGCAACACCTGCCAGAACACCGAGACCGATGGTCCCGCGTCCCAGACTTGGTCCGCCGTCTCCGCTGCCGCCGCCGGTCGAGCCGCCTTTACCCCCGCGACCGCCCATCAGGACGCGCAGTTGCTCTTGGCCTTTCTTCACCAGTTCGTCGATTTCGGGGATTTGGTCATTGCCCTTGGGTGGACGCTGGCCGTTGTTGTTGCCGCCCCCACCGTTCGATCCGCGGTTGCCACCGCCACCAGAGCCTCCGCCGCCCCAGGGGCCGCTCCCGTTTCCAGCCATATAGCCTCTTCCCTTTCAATTTTCTGTTAGGCTTTGCCCTAAAGTGAGGGCAAAGCCTGAGAATTCAAGCCGTGCGGGTCGGATTCCGCATGGTCACAAGTTCTTCGGACATGGTCGGGTGTACGGCGCACACACGATCAAAATCCTCTTTGGTTGCACCCATTTTAACGGCGATCCCCGCAAGTTGGATCATTTCGCCTGCCCCGGGCGCGACGATGTGGCACCCCAGAACCTTGCGGGTTTCCTGACTGACAATCAACTTCATGAGAACACGCGCCTGACTGCCTGCAAACGAAGTCTGCATCGGGCGGAACGAGGTCACGTAGACTTCGATGGGTTCCTGCGCCGCTGCAGCCTCTTCGCTCAAGCCAACTGTGCCCATTTCAGGCTGCGTGAACACCGCGCTCGGGATCAGTTCGTGATCGACGGCGGTCTTGTTGCCTTTAAAAACGGTCTCGACAAAGGCCATGCCTTCGCGGATCGCCACTGGGGTCAGGTTCACACGGTTGGTCGCGTCACCGATGGCGTAGATCGAAGGCACAGCGGTCTGGCTGTACTGGTCCACGATCACTTCTTTCGAGCGGCCGAGTTCAATGCCGACCTCTTCGAGACCCATGTTGGTGGTCGCGGGAAGACGACCGGTCGCGAACATCACCTTGTCATAGGTGCTGGTGTCGCCGTTGGTCGCCTTGGTCCAGATCTGGCCGCTCTCTTCTTTCATCTCCAGCACGTTGGTGCCGGTGTGCAGCTTGATGCCGTTGGCGACCATTTCTTCAGCGATCAGGCCGCGCGCTTCGTCGTCAAAGCCGCGCAGGATCTGCGCACCGCGGTAGTACTGGGTCACTTCGACGCCGAGGCCGTTCATGATGCAGGCAAACTCGCAGGCGATGTAGCCACCACCAACGATCAGCATCTTCTTGGGCAGCTCGTCGAGGTGGAAGATGTCGTCCGACACGATACCCAGTTCGGCGCCCGGAATGTCGGGACGCATGGGCGTGCCGCCGGTTGCGATCAGGATGGTCTTGGCTGTCTTCTTGGTGCCGTCTGCCAGTTCGACCGTATGCGCATCCGCGATCCGCGCACGCTGGTCAAAGGTGTCAACGCCGGAGCCAGCCAGCAATTTACGATAGACGCCTTCAAGGCGATCGAGTTCTGCGTTCAGCTTGCCCTTGAAAGTACCCCAGTTGAAGTCGGTGACGCTGGCCTGCCAGCCGTAGGCCTCGGCCTCATCCGCCATGCCGCTGTATTCGCTTGCGAACACCATCAGCTTTTTGGGCACGCAGCCACGGATCACGCAGGTGCCGCCGTACCGGTCGCCTTCTGCCAGACCAACCTTGGCCCCTGCCTCGCCCGCAGCGACACGAGCAGCGCGCACGCCACCCGACCCGCCACCGATCACGAACAGATCGTAGTCGAAATCCATCTCTTACTCTCTTTCTGTCGGCGCCTGCTCAAATGTCGCGAAAGAGGTTATCGGACTCGACAAACTCGATCAGCGACTCTTCGACGGTGCCGTTGTTAATGTCCCGGGTTTCGACACGACCGTCGCCGTATCCGATGACCACCCGATCGCAGATATCAATGAACAGCCCGTTTTCAACCACACCAGGCACCTGATTCAACACCATTGCGAGCTGACGCGCATTTCCTATGCGTTTCAGATGCAAATCAATGATGTAATTGCCTTCGTCGGTGATGTAGGGTCAGGACGCATTGATTTCCGTTGTGCTGCGTGATTCACGGCTCGGAAAACGGAGCGGTGACATGAGTGATCTATACTGGTTAAGCGATACGCAGATGGCCAAGCTTGAACCTTTTTTCCCA
>JAUILL010000005.1 GCA_030433335.1 Alphaproteobacteria bacterium
AGTTTCGCTCGCCTCAAGGATTGGCGGCGGGTCGCAACACGCTACGACAGGTGTCCGAAGGTCTTCCTGTCAGCATGCGCATTAGCGGCAGTCGTCATGTTCTGGTTATGAATCCTGACCCTAAGCAGCATTCAACACAGGGTGGCGCATTTCGGTGCGCCACCGGTTGCCGGTCTCGGCGGTAACGGAGTAATCAGGGCTTTATGACGATGCCTTATGACGCAGTGAGCGAGCTTTCGGACGAAGCGCTCTTGGTGCTTTACGCCAAGGGGGATCCGTTGGCTGCCCAAGTGTTGTCGCGCCGGTGCCTGCCGCGCGTGCTGGCCCATGCCACGCGCGTGCTCAAGGATCAGGCCGAGGCAGAGGATGTCGCCCAAGAGGCTATGCTCCGCCTCTGGAAGATTGCACCGGACTGGCGTGCGGGCGAGGCGCAGGTGACCACGTGGATGTACCGCGTGACGGCCAACCTGTGCACCGACCGCATCCGCAAACGTCGAAGTGTCCCGCTGGACGCCGCCCCCGAGCCCGAGGATGACACCCCGAGCGTGGGCGACGCGATGCAGGACGCTGCACGGGCGCAGGCTTTGAACGCAGCTCTGATGGAGCTGCCGGACCGTCAGCGCCAAGCTGTGGCCTTGCGCCACCTCGAGGGGTTGTCGAACCCCGAGATTGCGGAAATTCTGGACTGCGGCGTCGAGGCTGTCGAAAGCCTGATCGCCCGCGGGAAACGTGCCCTGACCAAGATTTTGCAGGGCAAACGAGAGGAACTGGGATATGTCGATGAATAAAGATGACGACAGCTTGGACCTGGAACTCTGGTTCAGCGCGTCCCGCAAACACACGCCCGATCCGTCCGAGGATTTGTTGGCCCGCGTTCTGTCGGATGCGGCGATGCTCCAGCCCGAAGCGCCGGGGATCGTGACCACTGCGCCTGAACCCGAACCGCGCCCGTCGATCTGGCAGCAGTTCACCAATGCGATTGGGGGCTGGTCGGGGCTGGCTGGATTGGGGACTGCGACTGTGGCAGGTCTGTGGATCGGGCTGAGCGCGCCGACCACCTTCACAGGGTTGATCTCTGGTGACACGACCTTCACCGAAGAGAGCGCCTTTGACCCCACCTACCTGTCCGATATGGATGACTACGCGCTGCTCGTGATCGAAGGGAGCGAATAACTATGGCTGACAACGACAAACGCTCTGCCGCTGCTGCGCCACGCTGGATCAAGGTGCTGCTGGCGGGATCACTGGCTTTGAACTTTGCCGTGATAGCAGGGGCTGTTGGTTTGGTGCTGTCTGATGATGGCCCGCCGCCGCCGCGGCCTGACGGCGGGTTTGTGGGGATCAGTGGTTACGTTCGCGCACTTGATAAGGATCACCGCAAAGAGTTCGGGACCAAGGTACGGGATGCCTTCCCGCAGCCACCGTCCAAAGAGCGCTTTATGAGCCAAGCCCAAGACATGCTGGCGCTGATCCGCGCCGAGCCCTTCGATGCGGCCGCCCTTCAGGCGCAACTCTCGGCAATGGCCGAGCGGTTCGAAGTGGGCCGCAAGGCGGGAGACTCGGAGTTGATCCGCATCATCAACGAGATGACCCCCGAAGAGCGTGCCGCTTATGCGGACCGTTTGGAAAAGCGGATGCAGAAAGGCTTTGAGAAAGCCAAGGATCGTCCCTTCAAGCCGCACTAAGCGGAGAGAAGCAAACACGGTTGCGGCCATCGCTTTTGGCCGCATACAGCGCATCATCCGCGCCGTGCAGGGCGGTCTCGATCCCTGTGATCCCCTCGGCATAGAGTTGCACCCCGACAGAGATCGTCAGAGCAATTGGCCCGACGGACGAGCTCAGGGCGACCGGAACCGACGAAATCGCATGCCGCATTTCTTCGGCGATGGCTCGGGCTTCGTCGGCGTTTTTGACCGATGTGGCGGCCAGAAATTCTTCGCCACCAATACGCGCGAGTACAGGCGCATCAGGGAGCGCAGCATGAAGCCTGCGCGAGATTTCGATCAATGCGCGATCTCCGGCAGCGTGCCCGAAAGTGTCATTGATCCGCTTGAAATGATCCACATCTGCCAGCATGAGCGCCAGCAACTGACCATTGCGCCGGGCCCGTTCGCTTTCGCGCGCCAAACCCGGCATCGCGCCGCGCCGGTTTTGCAGCCCCGTTAACGGGTCAAGCTGGGACTCGGCAAAGCCCTGATGCAAGGCCGCCTGTTCCGCTTTGACCCGCGCTTGATGGCGCAACAGAGCTTTGATCCGCAGCCCAACCTCTCTGGGCTCGATCGGGCCAAGATACAGATCATCCGCGCCCATGTTCATCACTTCGAGCCCATGGCGTTCGAGCGCGCTGTCAAAGACCCCAAGGATCGCGACCTTGCTCGAGGCGCGGTGGGCGCGCAGAGCCACCAGTAAATGAGCGGCGGGAAAGGGGTCGGTGTCCGAGACCGCGAACACGACAACTTCTGGCGGCGCGGGCTGGGCAAAGAACCGCGTCGCATCGGCCCATCCGCTCGAGATGATCGGACCGCGCCACTCTGCCCGAAGCGTGTGGGCAACTTCAGTCGCGACTTTCTGGTTCGCGCCCACAACAAGTACCGGCGCATGAGGTACCTGTTCGGTAAATTGCCCCCGATATGACAGCGGCGCAGCGCCAGAGAGGCCAAATCCGTCGCGGCGGGTCAGGGCGCGCAGCCGTGCAACGAGTTCGGCGGGGTTCGCTGTGCGGCGCATGGTGTCATCGGCGCCAGCCTCGAGGGCATCGGCGGTCGTCAGGCCATCTCCTTGATCCAGAAGGACCATGATCGGTGCAGGGGCTTTGAGCCGGCGCCGGAGGCTATCGAGCGTAAGGCGGACATCGCCCCCCAGACAGCGCCCCGCCACGATCACCGCATCATAGGTCTGGCTCTGGTCGATTTCGGCGATAGAACAGAGCAAGCCGACCTGATAGGACAGTTGTGACAACCGCACTTCGAGCATGATCCTGTTGATCGCCGCATCATCAATGACAAGGATATGACCCGCCATGATTTGCCTGACTCCTTCTTGGGTGCTGACAAAATCACTATCGGAAATGCGGGTTAAAACTTCCTTTCCAAATTCAGAGGAATTCGAATGAATAGCGCTGCTGCAGAGGTTTTGGCAATCAAAGCACTGGGCTGGCTCGCCGCTCAGGACGAGCTTTTGGGCGTCTTTATGGGGGCGAGCAGTGTGCAGCCCGACGAGTTGCGCACCAAGGCAGGCGACCCGGAATTTCTGGGCGCGGTGCTGGATTTTATCACGATGGATGATGCGTGGGTGGTTCAGTTCTGTAATGAAACAGGTCTTGCATACGAAGACCCTCTTCGGGCACGACAGGCTTTGCCGGGTGGCCAGCAGGTACACTGGACATGAGCGGCTTGGTCAAGGGCATTCTGTTCGACAAAGACGGCACCCTGTTCGATTTCAACGCGACATGGGCCGTGTGGGCGTTCGATTTCTTGACGGACATCGCCGCAGGCGACGCATCCAAAGCGGCTTTTCTAGGGGGCACTCTGGGTTTTGATTATGCGCGCAAGACCTTCCACCCTGAAAGCCCGGTGATCGCGGGAACGGCCGAGGAAATCGCCCACTATATCAGGCCGTTTCTGCCCGAGGTGGCGGATGCCGAGCTTCTTGAGCGCATGAACCTATCCGCCGCTTCAGCGCCCCAAATCGAAGCGGTTCCCCTTGCGCCCCTCTTGTCCGAGATGCGCGCGGCAGGCCTCTGGCTCGGGGTGGCTACCAACGATGCGGAGATGCCAGCAAAGAGCCATTTGGGCCGTGCAGGTGTATTGGATTTGTTTGATTTCGTCGCCGGTTTCGACAGCGGATTTGGCGGCAAGCCAGCGCCCGGGCAGTTGCTGGCTTTCGCGGATGGGGCCGGGATTGACCCCGCGGATGTCGTTATGGTCGGCGATAGCTTGCACGATCTGAAGGCAGGGCGTGCGGCGGGGATGCGCTGCGTTGGCGTGCTGACTGGATTGGCATCGGGACCGGATCTGTCCAGTGAGGCGGACATCGTGCTGCCCGATATCGGCTTCCTTCCCGATTGGTTAAGGCAAGAGGGTCTGTGGCCAAGCTGAGAAAGCTTTCGCTAACCATTCTTACTCTGCCAGAAACTGCCCGCAATTTTATCTGTTAGGCGCCGGTTAATCGCGTCCGCGCTAGGCCTTGTCCAAGAACAGGAGGCCTCGGATGCACGGCTTGGTAAATTGCGCGATCGAACGTTTTGTACGGACGACCTATGGTGATCAGCAGTGGCGAACCATCTGCGCCGCCGCGGAACTGTCCGAGCAGCGGTTCGAGCCGTTGCTGACCTATTCTGACCACATCACCCAGGCGATCATCACGTCGGCCAGCCAGATCCTGAAGCGGTCCCAAGAAGAAGTGCTCGAAGATCTGGGTAGTTCGCTGATTTCAGGGGCGGATGATGCGGCTGTGGCAACGCGCAGGCTGCTTCGGTTCTCGGGCGATGGGTTCGTAGACTTCCTGTATGGGCTTGATGATCTACCAGACCGCATTGCACTGGCCGTTCCGGACCTGCGCTTGCCCGAATTGACTGTCGAAGAAAGCCGACCTGATCTGTTCTTTGTGCGCGTGGGCGACGGATGGCCGGGTTTTCTGCAGGTGATCCGCGGTGTGTTGCGTGCCATGGCTGACGAATACGGGGTGCTTGTCCTGATCGACCTTTTTGACGATGGGCCGGACGCCGCGCTCGAGGTTCAGGTGATCGAGATTTCCTATGCGGCGGGGCGGGCCTTTACCCTGCGGGCGGGTTAAGATGACACCGGACTGTCAAGCTCTGTTATCGCGGCTCTGTCCCCTTCATGCGCTGATCGATGAAGCGGGCAATGTGATCTCAATGGGCCCTACGCTGGCTAAAATTCTCGGGTCCACAGAGCAAGCACCCCTGTTCGATCTCTTTGTCCTAAAGCGGCCAGCCGGATTACTAGATCCAAAGGCCCTGCTGGGAACCCGCACCGACCGACTTCTGCTGGCTCCCAAAGCGTTTCCCAAGCTACGGCTCAAGGGCGCACTTTATCCGGTGCAATCGGGGGCGGTGCTGAACTTGTCCTTCGGCCTGTCCGTCAAGGATGCCGTCGATACGTTCCACTTGACCCAGCAGGATTTTCCTGCCGCTGATCTGGCCGTAGAGATGCTATATCTGATGGAGGCGAACGCGCTTGCGATGACCGCGGCCATAGATGTGACCCGCCGACTTCAATCCGCGCGCCAGCGCGCAGAATCAGCGTCCTTGACGGATGCGCTGACAGGTCTCTTGAATCGCCGCGGGCTGGACAGTGCCCTTGCGGACCTTAAGCAAGCGCCGCGGCCTTGCGCACTGGTCCTGATGGATTTGGACCATTTCAAAGCTGTGAACGATCGTCTTGGCCACGGGGCAGGGGATCATGTGCTCAAACACGTGGCGCGCCTGCTGCGGGAGCACACCCGAAAATCCGACATTCTTGCGCGCTGCGGCGGAGACGAGTTCACCTTGGTCATGCCCGATATTTCGGCCACTGATTTGGGCGGGCGACTCGATGGGCTGATCTCAGCGGTTGCGGCTCCAATAACTGTTGAGGGTGAAACCTGTTGCATAGGCGCCTCGGTTGGATGGAGCCTGATCGCCCCAGAACAGCTCGATCGGTTCGATGAGATATTAGAAATTACAGATAAAGCGCTCTATCAGGCCAAGGAAAACGGGCGAAGTTGTCATGTGATGTCGAGGGTCGCCTAAAAATTGTAAATTACTTCATGGGGTTGATTAATTTTCTCTTTCGCTTTTTTCATGGGGGGCTGCTTTGGTATGGATTGTAATCGTAAGTATGCCAATCGAAAAAAGGGCGGCTCACTCGGCTGCACCGAAAGGGATGTAAATGAGAGTTCTGTTGGCTGACGACCATGAATTGGTCGCGCAAACAATCGCGGCGTATCTTCGCTCAGAGATACATGCCGATGTAACGGTTGCGCCAAATGTTGAAGAGGTGCTGCAGATGGTGGCGCACCAGCGCCGGTTCGATTTGATCCTTCTGGATCTGAACATGCCTGGTATGAACCATCTAGAAGGGTTGGAGCGCGTTATGGCCGCTGCTGAAAGCGCGCGTGTGGCGATCATTTCAGGCTACAACGGCCGGATCGTCGCAGAAGAAGCGGTCTCGCGCGGGGCATCTGGCTTCTTGCCCAAAACCATCGCGCCGGTATCGATGATTTCCGCGATCCGGCTGATGGCTGCAGGTGAAGTCTTTTTGCCATTTTCGACACTGATCACGGCGGAAGAAGATATTGCCGCTGCACCGCTGACCCGCCGCGAATTGCAGGTGCTGCAGGGAATTTGCGAAGGCAAGTCGAACAAAGAGATCGCCCGAAGCCACGAGCTACAAGAGGTGACTGTGAAGCTGCATGTGAAAACCCTGAGCCGGAAACTCGGCGCAAAAAACCGCACACACGCGGCGATGATTGCCAGAGATCGGCAACTCTGTTGATCAGAGGGAAAATGATAAGCAAAAGACGGCGTTCGCGCCGTTTTTTTGCGTCTGCATGTCAGGAAAAGGTGGCAGTCCGTAGGGGAATCGAACCCCTCTTTCCAGGTTGAAAACCTGGCGTCCTAACCGATAGACGAACGGACCAGCCTTGGTGACGGGTGTTTACTGTCGGAGGGCGTCTGGCGCAAGAGGGAATTCGCGGGTTCTTGACAGTTTTTTGAAGGCATAGCGAACCATGATCGGTAGCTATGTTCATCAATTTTCGGGAGTAAAAGTGGCAGTCCGTAGGGGAATCGAACCCCTCTTTCCAGGTTGAAAACCTGGCGTCCTAACCGATAGACGAACGGACCATCCTGTCGGTAGGGGGCTGTTTAACGTTCCGCGCGGCGGACGCAAGGGCGAATTTACGTTAACCGGATTATTTGTTCTTTTGCGCTCGTGGGGCATCTAGCCAACAAAAAAGCCGCTCCGAAGAGCGGCTTTTGACCCGACAACAGTGGCAGTCCGTAGGGGAATCGAACCCCTCTTTCCAGGTTGAAAACCTGGCGTCCTAACCGATAGACGAACGGACCATCCTGTCGGTGAAGGGGTGTTTACTGTTCTGTGCAGATCGGCGCAAGTGGAAAATGCAGGGGATTCAGTGATTTTTTCTCGAACCAGAAAGATATTCGAAAACAGGGCGTTAGGGCAGGTTCAAATGCGCGGCGCTTACCCTTCGGAAGCTGGCGCTGCGTCTTCGAGCCTGAGTTGGACGCTCGTGCGGCCTTGCCAGTGATTCAGTTCCAGACGACCCGCCAGATGGAACGGCGCACCATTGTGGTTCTCGAGCCGCGCACCCAGATCGGTGTCATAGGCGCCAAAGCTAATGCCTTGCAGCCGTCCGCCCAAGCCGTCCGACACGGTCAGTTTCAGATGGCTCTCGCCGACCCGCTTGGCAAAGGTGATCTTGCAAGAGGGCAGGGCGAACCGCGGTCCCGGAGCGCCTGCGCCATAGGGGCCTGCGGATTCGAGTTGCTCGATCAGTTCGGGGGTCGCCGCGCCGGGCATGATCGGGGAATCGATGCGCAGGGCTCGGGGACCGCCCGCACCAGCGCCTTGACGCTCTAGCAGTTCAGTGAGCCGCGCCATCGCCGGTTCCAGTTGATCCTGCATCACGGTCAAACCAGCCGCCATCTTGTGGCCGCCGCCTTTGACCAGCAGACCTTCGTTGGCCAGCTTGTGGATCGAAGCCCCCAGATCGACGCCATTCACCGATCGGCCAGAGCCTTTGCCTTCGCCATCCGCGAAACCGATGACGACCGACGGGCGATTGGTCGCCTCTTTCAGGCGCGAGGCGACGATGCCCACCACGCCCGGATGCCAGCCTTCGCCCGCAGCCCAGACCAAGGGCAGGTCCAGTCCGCGCCCCTCGGCCTGTTCCATCGCGGCGGCGCGTACGGCGGCCTCAATTTCTCGGCGTTCGGTGTTGTAGCCGTCCAGACGGTCCGCCAATGCGCGGGCTTCATGCGGATCGGCGCAGGCCAACAGACGCGCCCCCAGATCAGCCTGACCTACGCGGCCACCGGCATTGACACGCGGCCCCAGAACGAACCCAAGCGAATACGACGTCGGTGCAGTGTCCATCCGCGACACGTCGCACAGGGCAACCAGTCCGGGCCGTTCGCGCCGCGCCATGATCGCCAGACCTTGCCGCACCAGCGCGCGGTTCACGCCGATCAGGGGGGCCACGTCCGCCACAGTCGCGAGCGCCACCAGGTCCAGCAGCCCCATCAGATCAGGCCCCTTGGCCCCATCTTCACGCAGTTGGCGACCCGCCTCGACCAGCATCAGGAACACCACGCCTGCCGCGCACAGATGTGCCAGATCGCCGGATTCGTCCTGACGGTTCGGGTTCACCACGGCCACGCAGTCGGGCAGGGTTTCCAGCCCCATGTGGTGGTCCAGCACGATCACATCTGCGCCCTGAGCCGCCGCAATCGGTTCAAAAGACAGCGTCCCACAGTCCACACAGATGATCAGGTCATGGTCCCGCGCTAGCGCCTGCATGGCGGGAACGTTGGGGCCATAGCCTTCGTCAATACGGTCAGGAATATAGAGGGTCGCCTCGCGTCCCATCGCCCGCAGCCACACCAGCAGCAAAGCCGCAGAACTGCCCCCGTCCACGTCATAATCGCCGAAAACCGCAATCTTTTCGCGCCGTTTCACCGCCGCCAAGAACCGCCGCGTCGCGACCTCCATATCCCGCATCGAACGCGGGTTGGGCAGCAGGTCCCGCAGCTGAGGACGCAGGTACTTTTCCGCACCGTCCGCAGAGACCCCGAGCCGCGCCATCACGCGGCACAGGGGTTCGGGCAGGCCGGTCTGTTGGGCCATGGCCAGCCCCAGACGCTCAACCTCGGGGCCGGGCCCCTCCCATGTGCGTCCGGTCAGGGAATACTCTACGTCCAGAAAAGCCAAATCAGCTGCGCGTCCTCGGAATGCGGTAGCTCATGCGCCGGATCGAACCGGTTTTGCTGCGCATCAGCAGGGTTTCGGTTTGTACATAGCGCGGGGCGCGGATCATGCCGCGCAGCAGGCTGGAATTCGTTACACCGGTGGCGGCAAAGATGACGTGATCGGTCACCAATTCATCTCGTGTGTAGACTCGGTCCATCTCGCGGATGCCAAAGACGCGAGCCTGATGACGCTCGTCTTCGTTGCGGTAAATGAGTTGCCCGTAGAAGTGCCCGTCCAGACATTTCAAAGCGGCGGCGGCCAAAACACCCTCGGGTGCACCGCCAGAGCCCATGTACATGTCGACGCCGGTGTCTTCGGGCTCTGCGCAGTTGATCACGGCGGAAATGTCACCGTCAGTGATCAGACGCACTGCCGCTCCGGTCGCGCGCAATTCGTCGATCATCGGCATGTGGCGCGGACGCTCTAGCATGCAGACAGTAATGTCCTTGAGGGCGCAGCCTTTGGCCTTGGCCAGAGCCTTGACCCGCTGGGTCGGGGTCATGTCCAGCGTGACCGTGTCAGACGGGTACGTCCCGCTAAACGCCAGCTTTTCCATGTAGATGTTCGGCACCTGCGTGATCGAACCCTTGGGGGCCATCGCGATCACACTCATGGCGTTGGGCAGGTCTTTGGCCGCCAAGGTCGTCCCCTCCAACGGGTCAACCGCCACATCCAGTTCCGGCCCTTTGCCATTGCCGACCGATGTGCCAACGCCCATGCGGTCGGTGTCGGTTTCGCCGATCACGACGGTTCCGCGCAGGTCCAGACGGCTGAGTTCGATCTCCATCGCGGCGCCAGCGGCTTCGTCCGCGGCGCGCTCGTCTCCGCGCCCGACCAGGTCTTCGGTGGCAAGGGCGGCCTTTTCGGCAACGCGCCCCAGTCCGAGGGCAAGCATACGGTCCTGAAAGTCATCCGGCGCAGACATCGGCGCATCCTATCTGAGTGTGTCGCCCCGCCTCTAGTCTATCAAAGCGGGACGCAAAAGTCAGTTATACCTGCTCTATGCGCAGGGCGACGGGTTCTGCATCCATAACATTGGTCGCGGGCAGGGCCGACAATGCGCTATCCAGCGAATCGCGGGTGCACTTGTGGGTGACGATCAGCACCGAGGCGGTGGATTCGTTGTGCGCGGTCTGGCGCATCCGGTCGATCGAGATGCCCGCCTCGCCAAGGATCGCGGCCACTTTGGCCAGCGCGCCGGGTTTGTCGGCCAGTTCCATGCGCAGGTAATAGGGCGCAGGCACCGCGCTGCGGGCGGAATCGGCCTGAACCAGCTGTCCTGCGGGAACGCCGAATGTCGGGATCGTCAGGCCGCGCGCGATATCGCAGATGTCGCCCATCACGGCGCTTGCGGTCGGACCTTCGCCCGCGCCAGCACCGCGCAGGACGATCTGGCCCACGCTGTCGCCCTCAAGGATACACATGTTGGTCGGCCCTTCGAGCGTCCCGAGCGGCGAGGCCGCGGGCACCAGACAAGGCGACATACGGCTTTCCAGACCACGGCCGGACATCTGCGCGACACCCAGCAACTTGATCCGGTAGCCCAACTCGCGGGCATGGCGGATGTCGGAAATCGAGATGCGCTCGATGCCCTCGATCTCGATGCCGTTGAAATCGACCTGCGTGCCGAAGGCGATCGAGGCCAGAATGGCCAGCTTGTGGCCCGCGTCGATGCCGCCCACGTCCAAAGTCGGGTCCGCCTCGAGGTAGCCAAGCGCGTTGGCTTCGTCAAAGACGGTCTCGTAGGTCAGGCCCGCGCTTTCCATGCGGGTCAGGATGTAGTTGCAGGTGCCGTTCATCACACCCATGACGCGGGTGATCTGGTTGCCGGCAAGGCTCTCGGTCAGGGCTTTGATCACGGGTATACCGCCAGCGACCGCCGCTTCGAAACGCAGGTTCACGCCAGCGCCTTCGGCCAGCTCGGCCATTTCTTGGCCATGGATCGCCAGCATCGCCTTGTTGGCGGTGACCACGTGTTTACCAGCCTTCAGGGCAGCTTCGGTCGCGGCTTTGGCGGGGCCATCGCTGCCGCCCATCAGTTCCACGAACACGTCCACATCATCGCGGGTCGCCAGCGCCACGGGATCGTCTTCCCATGCAAAGCCGCTCAGGCTGACGCCGCGATCCTTGTCACGGGTGCGCGCGGACACGGCGCTGATCTCGATCTTGCGACCGGTGCGGGCAGACAGCAATTCGGCTTGCTGTTTCACGATCTTGACGACGCCGATGCCGACGGTGCCCAGACCGGCAATGCCAAGGCGCAGGGGTTGGGTCATCGGGGCCTCCAGTTTTTCTGTCTTTGGTTAGTTCTGATCGCGCGCCATCTAGCCGCTTTTGAGGGCCGCTTCAATGCGGCGCAGGGGCTCTTGGCGCAATAGACGCAGGTTTATTGGGCCTGAGCCGCCAGCCGGTCCGCCCGCGCCTGCAATGCCGCCATGGATTCGTCATCCGCATCGGTCGGGGCAGGGGCCGAGATCCCGGGCGTCAGGGGGATCAAATCGGGATAGGGCGCGGTTTCCACAGTGGCGCTCTCGACCTCGGTCAGGTCGGGCATCGGCTCGCATGCCGCCAACAGGCAGGCAAGGCTGGCAAAGCAGATGATCGGGCGCATGCGGGCTCTCCGTCGGCAATCGATTGGTCCCGACCTGCATAGGCAGACCCGACCTTCGCATCAAGCACGAACGGAGGGCTTTGCCATGAACGCCCGTTCAGTTATTGATGGGGACATGGCACGTACGACAGGCTCTCATTCCGACATCACTGGTCCTCGCATCCGCGAGGTCGCCCTGCGTCTTTTCGCGGCCGAAGGCTATGCCGCCGTTTCCATGCGGAAAATTGCGGCCGAGGTCGGGGTGCAGGCAGGGGCGCTCTACAACTACACGCCGGACAAACAGAGCCTGCTGTTCGACCTGATGCATGGCCATATGGAGGATTTGCTGGCCGCGCGGGCGCAGGCGGGCACGGCAGGCACGCCAACGGATCGGCTCGAAGCCTTCACGCGGTTTCACATCAGCTACCACGAAGAGCGCCCGCACGAGATTTTCATCGCCTATATGGAGCTGCGGAACCTGACGCCCGAAAACTTCGTGGTGATCGAAGGGTTGCGCGGCAAGTACGAGGATGAACTCTCGGGCATCCTGCGCGCAGGGGTCGAGTCGGGCGAGTTCACTCTGGTTGACCCAAGGGTCGCGACCCGCGCCATCATCTCGATGCTGAACGGTGTGACCACATGGTACCGCCGCGAAGGGCGCCTGTCCCTGACCGACGTGGAAACCATCTACTGGGACATGGTCCGCAAGGCCGTCGGGGCCTGAAACGCGAAGCCCCCGCGCAGCGCGCAGGGGCCAAAGCTGATTTAGTGGGCGGGCTTGATGAACGTCCCGTTCCGCAGTTCTCGCATCGCCTGCTGCAATTCGGCCTGCGTGTTCATCACGATCGGGCCGTGCCATGCCACGGGCTCCTGGATCGGTGCGCCGGAAATCAGCAGGAAGCGGATGCCATCGGGGCCCGCCTGAACCGTCACTTCGTCGCCCGTCCCGAACCGGATCAAGGTGCGGTTGCCCGACATGTCACGGATATTCACCTCTTCGCCCATGACCTCTTTCTCCAGCAGCACACCGGTGGGCGCACTGGCATCGGCAAAGGCACCGGCCCCCTCGAACACATAGGCAAACGCTCGGCGGTAGGTGTCGATCTTGAATGTCTTTTTCACGCCCGCAGGGACAAAGATATCCAGATATTGCGGATCAGCGGCGATGCCATCCACAGGGCCCTTCTTGCCCCAGAACTCACCCACGATCACTTTGACCCGCGTGCCGTCGTCGTCGATGACCACGGGGATCTCTTTGCTTTGGACGTCCTGATAGCGGGGCGCGGTCATCTTCAGACTGCCGGGCAGGTTCGCCCAAAGCTGAAAGCCGTGCATCTGGCCATTAATATTCCCCTTGGGCATTTCCTGATGGAGGATGCCCGACCCGGCGGTCATCCACTGCACGTCACCCGCGCTCAGCGTGCCTTCGTTTCCAAGGCTGTCGCCGTGATCAACGGTACCGTTCAGCACATAGGTGATCGTTTCGATCCCGCGGTGGGGGTGCCACGGAAAGCCGCGGTAATAGTTCTCGGGGCGATCGTTGCGGAAATCGTCGAACAGCAGAAACGGGTCCAGCTCCGACGGATCATGGAACCCGAAGGCGCGGTGCAGGTGCACCCCCGCGCCCTCCATCGTGGGCTGGGCAAGGCGGGTCTCTAGGGTCGGTCGCAAGGACATTGGCGTCTCTCCATATCAGAAGTTCTGCCAAATATAGAATGGCCCGCACCGCTTTCCAAACCAGCGCTGTGTGGGGTTAAACAGAGGTTCCGTGCAGAACTGCACAGGCGGGCATCCGGAAATGTTCTAGCAAAATCAATGGTTAATGCGAAAATGCAACGTCCGTCCTGCACCCGTCGCTATAGGCGGATATGAAATTATGAGTTACACATTAACCTACACGGCGAGAGGGTCTGCAAGTTCCCTGCAGATTGTCAAACCGGGGTGCAAGTAGCCGCTCTCCTTGCACTCATACTTTCAGCGGGGGTTTATCCCCCGCATTTTTTTTGCCCGCATTCCAGCTTGTGACACGGGGTCTGCGTTGACCTCTGCGCCCGCCCGTGCGACCTCATTGCCCTGACACATTCCAGCGCAGGACAATGGTAATGACCGATAGCATCACGATCCGTATTTCACCGTCGCCCATGCGCATCTGGATGGGCGTGGGGGCGATGTTCGTTCTGGGCGCGATCCTGATCTATCTGGCGCTGGCGCATCCGCCGGTGGCGCTTGTTTTGCGGGGCTTTCTCCTTGCGTTCGGGGCACTCGCCGTCTTTGGCGGGTACAAGATGATGCAGTCAGGCCAGCTCTCCCTCATTCTCGAAGGGGACAGTCTGACAGACAGTGCCGGCCGCGTGGTCGCCACCATCGATAATATCGACAAGGTCGAACGCGGGGCGTTTGCGTTCAAACCCTCTCACGGGTTCTTGCTTCACCTGAACGAACCGATGCCGCGCGCATGGTTCCCCGGTGTCTGGTGGCGCATGGGGCGCCGTGTGGCCGTGGGCGGTGTCCTGCCCGGAGGCGAGACCAAAGCCGTGGCCGATATGATCGCAGCCCGCAAATCCGGACTGACGCTCTGATTTAGCAGGCCTCCCAGCAGACCTGAGGCGAAAAACGGGGGCGGGTGATCACGTTCGCGGCCATTTCGAACTTGTCAAAATCGATCCGCATTGCGAGCGGTGGCGCCCATGTGTCGTCATCTTTGCGGAGGCCCTCCGGGACGTTCACATCCGTCCGTGCCTCGATCATGATGACCCGTTCTCCGTTCTGAAGAATGGGCAGGGAATCTTCCATCCCGGCCAGATCCGCATCGGTCAATGTGTTCGAGATCAGAGTGCCGCGCACACGGGACCAGTCCACAAGGTAGGCGTCGTTCGCATCGCTCCAGCGCATCACGGTGAACCGCAGACCGTAGCCGGCGCGCCGACCCACGATTTCGGTATAAACCTGCTCCATCCCGCTCAGGTAAGCGTCGTCCATCGGCACCGTTTCCCGAGAGATCGCGTCGGCGATGGCATAAGATGCCTTCTGCGAGAGGTTGTTCGTGCGGAACCCGTCGAACAGCACCAACGAGATTAGAAACAGGGTCAGGATCGGAGGCATGTACAGGATGGCCTCGAGCGTGATGCTGCCATCGGTACGCTTCAGGAACCGGCGCAGCTTCTGGCGAAGTGCAAGGATCATATCAAGGCTCCTGAACAAAGGTGCTGAGTGCGATCAAGGCAACGCCCCCGTCGGATTCGCGCATCATCGCGTTGCCAACGGCCAGCGCAGGAAAGATCGGTTCGATTCGGGCGCAGGCCCGCATGAGCATCAGCTGGTTCGGCTGACCGGGGTTAAAGTTAATTGCGGGGCGGATTGGCTCTGACCGGTCGCGGCAGTCCGCTTGGGCGGGCAGGCCCGCAAAGGCACGGGGCGAGACGACCTGCATTTCGAGCATCAGGTCGTTGAAACAGTCCGACCCGAGCATGCCGGACCCATCGCAGATCAGCGTTTTCAGATCGTCATAGGTCGGCTGGTTGTTCTGGGTCGCGATCCGGACTTCTCGCACTGCGATATCCAATCCGCGCTCCAAGGCGGTGGCCCGTAGCATCCAGACGCAGGTCTCGATGCTCCAGAGCAGGGCAAAGAGAAAGATCGGAAAGACCATGACAAACTCGACCGAGGCCGTGCCGTCGTCGCGGCGCAGGTTGTTCCGCAGGGATTTGAGCGCACGCATCATTGGGTCAGTCTCAACTGGTTGATCTGGCGGCCGATGGCCGAGAAGACTTCTTCGATTTCGACCCCGTTTACGTCGAAATAATGGGACTCGGTCGAGGCACAGCTGCGTAGGGCAGTTTTGCCATTTTCGGGTGCCTCGAACGCCACGGTGAAGATGATGATCCCGTTCGCCTTGGAAGCAGTGCAGATCGAGTCCAGACGTGCGTTGGCTGTGGCTGCGTTTACCTTTTCTTCATAGGCGTAGCCGTAGTCATAAAACTGGTCGATTGGGGCGCGCCGGTCGTAGTAGGGATACTCGATGAATTTGTAAGCCATCGCTGCAGTTCCCCACCGGGCAAAGGTCTCGGGGTAGGTCATGCGGCGGGCGTTCGAGCCTCCGTCGACAGAACTCCGATAGCGGTACTGCTGGTCGGCTTGTTCGTAACGCTCCCAGAAATACACGGTCCCATGATTGAATCTGGACAGGTCGTAGCTGAACCGGTCGTCTGCCGCGTTGCTGTTGCCGCGGTCGTCGATCCAGACATAGGAATCCCCGCTGCGGAACTTGTCCTTCAGGTCGTATTGGCTCGTGTTCTCACCGTCTGTCATCAGCACGATGACCTTGAGCGTATCTTCGTCGTCGAAGTCTGCAGGACGGTCTGCCGCACGGGCATCGACCCAGAAGGAGCCGGCAATTTGTCGGGTGATCGGGTTGAAAGCCGGATCAAGGAAGGCAGCGCCCCATTTCATGCCGACATCGATCGCCGTGTTGCCCCCCGCAGTCAGACCTTTGATATGGGCCTTCATCCAGCCGGTGTTGTTGGCGAGCGGCCAAAGTGCGGCGGTGTTCCCCGTCGGGCACCAGGGCTGAGAGATTGAGGTACTGTTCTGGTCGGTCGAGAACGGATCGAAATGCGCCACACGCTGGTAGGTTTTCGAAAGCGACAGCGCGGTTGTGTTGAAATCCTCTGCGGTGAAACTCATGCAGTGGGAATAGCTGTGCTCGTTCGTGATCGGGAAATAGCCGGACATGAGCGGACCGACATTCACGGTCGCAGAGTAGGGCACAATGGACACGGTGGTCATGCCCTCTTCGCCCTCTTTGACGACTGCATCGACAAAGTCGCTCGCTGCAGTGTGCATCCGGTCAAGACGGCCGTTGCTGCCCATGGACCCTGACACATCCAGCACCAACGAGATTTCCACGTTGCTCACGGATTCTTCGGCAGCGCCTGCGGCACGGGCGGGCATGCTGGTGCCATTGGCCTCGAAATTGTCCATGGTTTTGGTGTCGTTGTCGTAGGCGTAGGGCGTGTCTTGGTTTTTTCGGTAGCCAGCGTCTGTGGTGTTCAGAAAGACAGTCGGCACATCGATCGACGCTGTCGCCTCGACCCGGCGCATGTTCAGGCCTTCTTCCACGTCGATCGAGGTCAGGGAGTCTTCGATCCCTGCGGCGCGAAAGTAGCTGCGCACCACCTCTTCGGGGTCGCCCATCTGGTCAAGGTCCGCCGCAGCCAGAACCGCCCGGTCCAGCGTGTTCTGTAGCCGCGTCCGCTCAAATTCATGCATCATCACATCTATGGCGATGTAACCGAACCAGATCATGAACGGGAATTGCCAAAGGAACTGGAGCGAGATCACACCATCCTCGCTTCGCCCGAACTGGGCGCAAAAGCCCCTGAACCGGCGGGCGATCTCGTTGGTGTTAGGCTCCGATTTCTTCATTGTACTCTCGAAAAACGTCACTCTTATTCGAAAGAATGTATTTCAATACCTTATGGCAGGATTGGGGCGCGTGCCGGGCAAACTTGGGGTAATAGTTAATTTTCAGTTAAGGGTTTTTCCTGAATGTTCGGGCGCTTGGTGCATGTGTTCTCCGAAGGATAGGTCTCGTTTCGATAGTTCAGATGCGCGGTGCAGGTGATTGTGGGACGCTGATTTATCCACAGGCGTGGAGAAGATGGTCAGCAACCAAGGGAGAGGCCTGCCGATGCGTCCGCCAAAGGAACCGACATTCCGCGAAAGCGTCGATATGATGTTCAACCGCGCTGTGGCGCTGATGGACCTGTCACCCGGACTGGAAGAAAAGATACGGGTGTGTAACTCCACATATACGGTTCGGTTCGGTGTGCGTCTGCGCGGTCAGATATTCACATTTACAGGTTATCGCTCGAACCATTCGGAACATATGGAGCCTGTCAAAGGCGGCATCCGCTACGCCCTTTCCGTCGATCAGGACGAGGTCGAGGCGCTGTCCGCCCTGATGACCTTCAAATGTGCGCTGGTCGAGGCGCCGTTCGGCGGCTCCAAGGGGGGGCTATGCATCGACCCGACCCAGTGGGAGGTGCACGAGCTCGAGCAGATCACCCGCCGCTTTGCCTTCGAGCTGATCAAGCGCGACCTGATCCACCCCAGCCAGAACGTGCCCGCCCCCGACATGGGCACCGGCGAGCGCGAAATGGCGTGGATCGCGGACCAGTACGCCCGTATGAACACCACTGACATCAACGCCAAGGCCTGCGTCACCGGCAAACCCCTGAACGCAGGTGGCATCGCCGGACGGGTCGAGGCCACGGGGCGCGGCGTCCAGTACGCGCTTCGCGAGTTCTTCCGCCACCCCGAAGATATCGCCAAGGCTGGGCTCAAAGGCACGCTCGATGGCAAGAAGGTCATCGTGCAGGGTCTGGGGAATGTGGGCTACCACGCGGCCAAGTTCCTGTCCGAAGAGGACGGCTGCAAGATAATCGGCATCATTGAACGCGACGGTGCCTTGTTCGACGAGAACGGCATCGATGTCGAGAATGTCCGCCAGTGGATCATCAAGCATGGCGGCGTCAGCGGCTATCCCGACGCGGCCCACCACGCCGAGGGCGCCGCGGTCATGGAAGAGGCTTGCGACATCCTGATCCCCGCCGCCATGGAAGGTGTGATCAACATGGGCAATGCCGACCGGATCAAAGCGCCGCTGATCATCGAGGCCGCGAATGGCCCCGTCACCGCTGGCGCGGACGACATCCTGCGCAAGAAGGGCACCGTAATCATCCCCGATATGTACGCCAACGCGGGCGGTGTGACCGTGTCCTATTTCGAATGGGTCAAGAACCTGAGCCACATCCGCTTTGGCCGGATGCAGCGCCGTCAGGAAGAGGCGCGCCACGAACTGATTGTCAAAGAGCTGGAGCGTCTGGACCACTATCTGGGCGACAAGTGGTCGATGACCCCGGACTTCAAAGAGAAGTATCTGCGCGGGGCAGGGGAGTTGGAACTGGTGCGTTCCGGCCTCGATGACACCATGCGGATCGCCTATCAGTCGATGCGAGAGGTCTGGCACGGACGCGAGGACGTGGATGACCTGCGCACCGCCGCCTATCTAGTGTCGATCAGCAAGGTCGCGGCGAGCTATCAGGCCAAGGGGCTGTAGCGCACCTTTCTGCGGCGGTGGGTCTGTTTGGCCTGCGTGGTGCTGTGAGTATTTTTGGCAAAAAGAAACCGGCAGGTCCGCGCGAAAGGGTGGGCCTGTCTCTGCGTTCGGGGGCTGGACATCCCGCGAGCGTGGGGGGATATTCGGCCAATGAGTTTGCCCCCCAATTTCATCGAAGAACTGCGCACCCGTGTGAGCCTGTCCCAAGTGGTCGGGCGCAAGGTCGTGTGGTCGAAAAAGTCCAACCGCGCCAAGGGGGATTGGTGGGCGTCGTGCCCCTTCCATCAGGAAAAATCTGCGTCTTTTCATGTGGATGACCGCAAGGGGTTTTATTACTGCTTTGGCTGCCATGCCAAAGGGGACGCGCTGACCTTTGTGCAGGAAACCGAGAATGTCGGGTTCATGGAGGCCGTCGAGATTCTGGCCCGTGAGGCAGGCATGCCCGTGCCCGCCCGTGACCCTCAGGCCGCCAAGAAGGCGGACCGCCGCACGCAGCTGGCCGAGGTCATGGAAGAGGTCGTCAAATTCTACCGGATGCAGCTGAAGACAGGGGCCGCGCAGGAGGCTCGTGCCTATCTGGATCGGCGCGGTTTGGGGATGAAAGGGCAGGATCGGTTCGAGATCGGCTTTGCGCCCAATGACAGCCAAGCGACGTGGAACCACCTGAAGGGCAAGGGCATCCCCGACGAGATGATCATTGCCACCGGTGTCTGCGCCGAGTCCGATCGGGGCGGTTCCCCCTATGACCGGTTCCGCGGGCGGATCATGTTCCCGATCCGCGATGCGCGGGGGCGGTGCATCTCCTTTGGCGGGCGGGCGATGGACCCGAATGCGCGGGCGAAATACCTGAACGGTCCCGAGACAGAGCTCTTTGACAAAGGGGGCAGCCTCTATAACCACGGACCCGCGCGCGAGGCTGTGGGGCGGGGGCAGACCTTGATCGTGGCCGAGGGCTATATGGACGTGATCGCGCTGGCTTTGGCGGGGTTCGAGGGGGCAGTCGCGCCCCTTGGGACCGCAATCACGCCGGAACAGTTGCAATTGATGTGGCGGATCAGCCCCGAGCCGGTGATCGCTTTGGACGGGGACAAAGCTGGCGTGCGCGCTGCGTATCGTCTGGTCGATGTGGCCCTGCCGCTCTTGGAGGCGGACAAAGCCCTGCGCTTTTGCCTGATGCCAGAGGGGCAGGACCCCGACGATCTGATCAAGGCCAAGGGCCCCGAAGGCATGGCTGACATTCTCGGGACCGCGATGCCGCTGATTGACATCCTCTGGCGCCGCGCCACCGAGGATCAGGTGTTCGACAGCCCAGAGCGTAAGGCCGGGTTGGACAAACGCCTGCGCGAAGAGATCAAACAGATACGCAGTCCTGATCTGCGCAGCCATTACGGCCACGCGATCAAGGATCTGCGGGCGACGCTGTTCGGCACGGCCGCTACCGCAGAACCCAGCCGTGAATGGACCCCGCGCCAGAATTGGCAGCCGCGTCAGGGGGGCGGGCGCCGTCCTTGGGGGGCGCCGCCGTCGAAACCGTTGGGCACGACGCTGACCTCGGCTTTGGTGCAGGACGAGAACTTCGAAATTTCCCTGCGCGAGGCTGTGGTGCTGGCCACAATCGTATCCACGCCGATGGTTCTGGAAGAGGCGATGGACCTGCTTGAGGCCATGGAATGCCAGTCACAGGACCACAACATCCTGCGCGGCGCGCTCCTCATGATGAACGGACGGTCCAATGCCTTCCGTTCGGAGCTTGAGGCATTGGTGGGCGGCGAAATCCTTGAAAACCTATTGCGACAGAACCATATCGTCATTTGCCCGTCGGTCAGGCGGGCTGGCGATCTGGATACGGCCAAGTTGACCCTCAAGGAAGAGACGGCAAAGCTGAAGGCAGCACATGGCCGTCTGGCGGAAATAGCCGAGGCAACCGAAGAGCTGACAGATGCGGCGGACGAGGCGATCACGTATCGGCTGGGGCAGGCGGCCCTTGCCTTTGATCGTGCGACCCGTGCGCAGCAAGAGGACACAACTGAATACGAGAAGGCCGACAACGGCATGCGCGTGGACCGAAAAGAGCGCGAGGCCCTTCATGGGCTGCTCGCGAATCTCGGAAAAACGCCGAAACATTGAACGTTAAGGGGAATCGGGCGAAAAACCCTGATCAAGAGGTGCGCGAATCAGAACGAATCAGTTATTGAGTCGTACTGACCGGCGCGAATCACGCCCGCCAAGGAGCAAAGACCACATGGCAGCCAAAGATACCGAAGACCGTAAGTCCGACGATCAGGATCAGGACCAGGAAATCTCGCTCGATCTGAGCCAGGCCCGGGTCAAGAAAATGATCGCCGAGGCGCGGGAACGGGGCTACATCACTTACGATCAGCTCAATCAGGTTCTGCCGCCCGATCAAGTATCTTCGGAGCAGATCGAAGACGTCATGTCGATGTTGTCCGAGATGGGCATCAACATCATTGAAGACGACGAAGCCGAAGAAGAAGAGCAGGGCTCGACCGAACTCGTCACCAAAGAGCAGGGCGGCGCTGTCGCGCTGGCCGGTGCCGAGAAAGAGAAGCTGGATCGCACGGACGACCCCGTCCGCATGTACCTGCGCGAAATGGGCAGCGTCGAGCTGCTGTCGCGCGAGGGCGAAATCGCGATCGCGAAACGGATCGAGGCTGGCCGCAACACGATGATCGCAGGCCTCTGCGAGAGCCCGCTGACCTTCCAGGCGATCACCATCTGGCGTGACGAACTTCTGTCCGAAGATATTCTGCTGCGCGATGTGATCGACCTCGAGACCACCTTTGGCCGCTCGGGCGGCGAAGAGGACGAGGATGGCGTCGAGCCCGTCATTGGCGCGGCTGCGAACACCAACGGCGAAGCGCGTAGTACCTCGAACGAGCAAGAGTACGACGCTGACGGCAACCCGATCAACAACGACGACGATGACGACGAAGATGATCAGGCCAACATGTCGCTGGCCGCGATGGAAGCCGCGCTGAAGCCCCGTGTTCTGGAAACGCTGGACCAGATCGCGGATGACTTCGAGCGTCTGGCCGAAATGCAGGACCTGCGGATCAGCGCAACGCTGAACGAAGACGAGAGCTTCTCGGAAGTCGAAGAGGCGACCTACCAGCAGCTGCGTTCGGAAATCGTGGTTCTGGTGAACCAGCTTCACCTGCACAACAACCGTATCGAAGCCCTGATCGACCAGCTCTACGGCATCAACCGCCGCGTGATGTCGATCGACTCGGCGATGGTGAAACTGGCCGACCAGGCCCGCATCAACCGCCGCGAGTTCATCGACGAATACCGCGGTCACGAACTGGACCCGAACTGGCTGGACCGCATGAGCGAGAAGTCCGGTCGCGGCTGGCAGGCGCTGATCGACCGCTCCTCGGACAAGATCGAAGAGCTGCGCAACGACATGGCGCAGGTCGGCACCTATGTGGGTCTGGACATCAGCGAATTCCGCCGCATCGTCCAGCAGGTCCAGAAGGGTGAAAAAGAAGCCCGTCAGGCCAAGAAAGAGATGGTCGAAGCCAACCTGCGCCTCGTGATCTCGATCGCGAAAAAGTACACGAACCGTGGTCTGCAGTTCCTCGACCTCATTCAGGAAGGCAACATCGGCCTGATGAAGGCCGTGGACAAGTTCGAATACCGCCGCGGTTACAAGTTCTCGACCTACGCGACATGGTGGATCCGTCAGGCGATCACCCGTTCGATCGCGGACCAGGCACGGACCATCCGTATCCCAGTCCACATGATCGAGACCATCAACAAGCTGGTCCGCACCGGCCGCCAGATGCTGCACGAAATCGGCCGCGAACCCACGCCTGAGGAACTGGCAGAAAAGCTCCAGATGCCTCTGGAGAAGGTCCGCAAGGTCATGAAGATCGCCAAAGAGCCGATCTCCTTGGAAACGCCCATCGGCGACGAAGAGGACAGCCAGCTGGGCGATTTCATCGAGGACAAGAACGCGCTTCTGCCCCTTGATAGTGCCATTCAGGACAACCTGCGCGAAACCACGACCCGCGTTCTGGCCTCGCTCACCCCGCGTGAAGAGCGCGTTCTGCGTATGCGTTTCGGTATCGGCATGAACACCGACCACACCCTCGAAGAGGTCGGTCAGCAGTTCAGCGTGACCCGCGAACGTATCCGCCAGATCGAAGCGAAAGCCCTGCGCAAACTCAAGCACCCCTCGCGGTCGCGCAAACTGCGCAGCTTCCTCGATCAGTGAGGACGCTGGTCATATTTTTGATCGTGTTTGGCGCGGGGATCGGGATACCGGTCCTCGCGCTTCTCAATTGTGGGGGATGGAACGAAGGGTCGATGCAGGTGGCCTATTGCATCGTCGACACGCCCGACCTGCGCTACATGGCAGAGGTGGTCTATGCCATGATCTTGCTGTCCTCCTTCATGCTTGGCCTGCCGATTTTCGTCTACCTCATGATCCTGCTGGCGCTGGCCCTGCTGCTGCGATGGCTCTCGTAATCAGTCTAGGCAATCCAGCGTGCAGAGGCCCCAGATGCCGTCTCCAAGGCGCTGGCCGACACTTTGTCCGGCCCCTTTTTTCCTAAAATCTCGCTTTTGGGTGCTTTCCCTTTGCTTTGCCTACGGTTTTTGCTGGGCCGCGCACTAAAACGGACATTTTTCAAGTCGTAGCTATTCAGAGGGAGTGCGCGCACGGGCAATATCCGGGGCCTCATGGCCCTTTTGGGTGCGGTGCCAGAGCTCTCTTTGACAAAGACATCAAAGGAGGATCACTCATGGAAGTCTCTTCTTCGTGGTCGATGATGACAGCACAGATTGCGGCGGCGAATAAACCGGAGCCAGAAGAAGCGTTTACCCCGCAAAAAACCCCGGCGGAACGCGCATCGGACATGATTTCCCTGTCTCCGGCGGCACGAGCCAAGCTGGAAGCGGATGCCAAGAACACCCCCTGATCGTTCGGGGTGACCGTCGGCGCTCTGAGGTGACCTAGGGGAAAGCTAACAGTTTTTGAGAGACGTCGTTGGGACATCCAAGGCGGTCCTCAACGCGGTGGTGAGCACTATCGCTGGGACACCTTGTGACTGTAACCTGTAATCAGGGAGAACTCGATGAACGTTTCATCCGCGAGCGGAGCTATGGCGGCACAGGTCGCTGCGGCATCACCCCAACCGGCCCAAGAGCCCGCCGCAGCCAAAGCGCCTGCGGCAGCGACGGACACCGTCTCGTTGTCACCTCAGGCCAAGGCTCATCTTGCAGCGCAGAAATCCTGCGGCTGCTGATGCTCTGACCCAAACGTAAAGGGCGCCCCGCGGGGCGCCCTTTGCACGTCTTGCCGCCGCTTACGCTTGCGGCGGTTGCCCGTTGCTGGCGGACAAGCCGCCATCCACGGGCAGGTTCACCCCATTCACGAACCGTGCATCATCCGAGGCCAGAAAAGCGATGACATCTGCGATATCCTCGGGCTCTGCGGGACGGCCCAAGGGGATGCGTTCCATGAACTTCTGCATCTTGGTGTCGTTGCCGACGATGTTCGACGTCATCTCGGAGCGGGTCAGGGAGGGGTTCACCGCATTCACGCGCACGCCGCTGTTTTGGGCGTCCAGTGCAAGCGCTCGGGTCAGGTTGGTCACGCCGCCCTTGGCCGCGTTATAGGCAAACATACTCCAGTCGCCGCCGATCCCCGACACAGAACTGGTCATCACCACATTGCCCTTGGTCTCTTTCAGGGCAGACCACGCGGCTTTGGTGACCAGATAGGCGCTGGTCAGGTCGGTCTCGATGACTTTGTGCCAATCCTCGGGGGAGACATCGTCGATGCTGCCCGTCACGGCGGTGCCTGCGTTGTTCACCAGAACGTCGATCTGGCCATAGGCGTCCAGCGCCCATTTGGTGATCTTGTCCGCGCCGTCCTGCTGGCTGACATCGGCCACGACGACCGTGCTATTGGGGATGTCTTGGGCAACCTCCTTCAGCTTGTCCTCGCTGCGAGACACCAGCACGACATTCGCCCCCTCGCGGCCAAAACGGCGGGCAGTCGCCGCGCCGATCCCCGAAGAGGCGCCGGTGACGATGACGGTTTTTCCGGTAAAGCGGTTCATGGTAATCTCCTGTAAATAATTAAAATTCGAGGCCGCAGCCGCGTCGATGGCTCAACGGGAGCAGCGCGGGATCGTTCCAAATTCGGCGGAGGGTCCAAGGTCACTTTGGCGCGAGCCACGTCATGACGGGAGCCATACGTAAACCATACGCGAGCTGGCACCCACTTTTGCCGCTGGATCAAGGGGTTGGACCGTGACGGGCAGGGCACGGCGCGGTAGCGTAGGGCAGAACCAAACAGAGGGCAGAGCGCGCCATGCACACCACCTTTACGATCCAGACCCGCGGTCAGGGCATCTATGAATTCACCCGTGATGTGGCGGACTGGGTGCGCGGGGACGGGGTGCTGACCCTGTTCATCCGCCATACTTCGGCCAGCTTGCTCATTCAGGAAAATGCCGACCCCGAAGTGAAAGTGGATCTGGTGAATTACTTTGCGCGTCTCGTGCCGCCGACCACAGATCCCAGCATGTCCTACCTGACCCACACCTATGAGGGGCCGGATGACATGCCCGCCCATATCAAAGCTGCTATCCTACCGATTTCATTGACGATTCCTGTCATTGGCGGGCGGCTGGCGCTGGGAACCTGGCAGGGCATCTACCTATTTGAACATCGCGATCGGCCCCATCACCGCGAGGTCGTTGCAAAATTGATTCAGGGCTAAGACGAAAGTGCAGGCCGCATTTAGGGGGCGCAAGAAAGCTCTACCCAAATTGTAGAGGCAGTCCTATAGTGCCTGTGGATAACTGGGGCGGCGCCCCCAATTCAGCGGTCTGAACAAAGGAAATTGCCATGCGCTGCCCGTTCTGTGGAAGTGTCGACACTCAGGTGAAGGATTCCCGTCCCGCAGAGGACCACGTGGCGATCCGACGTCGACGTTTCTGCCCGTCGTGTAGTGGCCGATTTACAACCTACGAGCGTGTTCAGTTGCGCGATCTGGTGGTCGTGAAAACCTCTGGTCGCCGCGAGGATTTCGACCGTGACAAACTGGAGCGCTCGATCCGTATCGCGGCCCAGAAACGCCCTGTAGAGCCTGAACGTCTGGATCAGATGATCTCTGGCATCGTGCGCCGTCTCGAAAGCCTTGGCGAAACGGACATCCCGTCCAAGATGATCGGCGAGATCGTGATGGAGGCTCTGGCCCGCATCGACACCGTCGCCTACGTGCGCTTTGCGAGCGTTTACAAGAACTTCCAAGCCGCGGACGACTTTGATAAGTTCGTTAGCGAGTTGCGCCCGAACGCAGCGGCAGAGTCGACCACCGAGTGATCACAGCAGAGCAAGACCGGCGCTTTATGGCGCTCGCCCTGTCTTTGGGGCGTCGTGGTATGGGCAATGCTTGGCCCAATCCGGCGGTCGGGTGCGTACTGGTCTCAGGTACTACCATCATCGGTCGCGGCTGGACCCAACCGGGCGGCAGGCCGCACGCAGAGGTTGTGGCTCTGGCTCAGGCCGGCGCGGCGGCAAAAGGCGCGACCGCCTATGTCACACTTGAGCCTTGCGCCCATTACGGGAAAACACCGCCCTGTGCGGATGCTCTTATCGCGGCGGGCGTGGCCCGTGTCGTGATCGCGGCAACCGACACTGACCCGCGCGTGTCCGGCCAAGGTATTGCCAAGCTGCGCACCGCTGGCATTGCGGTGGAAACGGGCCTAATGGAGGCTGAGGCGCTCGAGGATTTGTCAGGCTTTTTCATGCGCTTGGCCAAGGGTCGTCCCCGCGTCACGCTCAAACTTGCCAGCAGTTTTGACGGGCGTATCGCGACCGCGTCGGGTGAGAGCCAATGGATCACCGGCCCCGCAGCGCGCCGCCACGTGCACGGCATGCGCCTGCGCCACGATGCGGTGATGGTGGGTGGGGGAACGGCCCGTGCCGATGACCCACAACTGACTGTCCGCGATATGGGAGTGGACCGTCAACCGACCCGCGTGATCGTCTCGCGCAAGCTGGATTTGCCGCGCGTAGGCCGTATGTGGGACAGCATCCCCGAGGTGCCGATGATCTTGTGTCACGGGCCGAACCTGCCCGAAAAGGTCGTCGCGCCATGGCAGGACCAAGGCGCACTCTTGATCGAATGCGCGCTCGAAGGGCGGCGGTTGGATGTTCAAAGCGTCCTTCAGGGCTTGGGTGATCACGGGCTGACACGTGTGTTTTGCGAGGGTGGTGGTGCTTTGGCCGGATCGCTTTTGCAGGGGGACTTGGTGGATGAATTGGTCGGCTACACGGCAGGCCTCGCACTCGGGGCAGAGGGGCAACCGGCGATCGGGGCGATGGGCCTCGACGCACTGGCAGAGGCACCGCGCTTTGATCTGATCGAGACGCGTCCCATCGGGCCGGACGTCCTGCACAGATGGCTTCGGCGGCGCTGACCTAGCGCCAGAGATGCGCGTATCCGGCCAATAATCCTTGGGCTTTTGAAAGCAATCGCAGGGGCAATCCGCCTTTGGGGGCGTGACCGCTTGCCAGTCGTGAAACCGCAACTTCGACAGGGCAGGGACGCCCGGTTACGGGGTCGAAATAACGCGGATAGCAGATCAAGGCACCGTGCACCAATTCCTCAAGCGTCAGGCTCGCGCGGCGCCGCGTGGGCACCGGGCCCAAGTCGCGCGTTAGCCCCCAACCTGCATAAAAGGGCGCGCCAAGGGTCGTCACGGACACCCCGCGCAGCAGCGCCTCAAACCCAAGGGTTGAGGTCATGGTCCACACCTGATCTACGTGCCCAAGCAAGGCCGCAGGATCGACATTTCGCACCACGAGATCGGCCAGTTTGTGCATCTGGCCTTCGGGGATCGCGCCGCTGCGCAGGCCCGCTTCGACATCGGGGTGCGGTTTGTAGAGGATTGTGGCGTCGGGGTTTTCATCCCGCACGCGCTGCAACAGCGCAAGGTTCGTCTTCTCCGCGCCCGCGCCAAGCCGGATCGACGCATCGTCCTCGACCTGACCGGGCACCAAGATGAGCGGCCGCGCGGGCAGGTCAGGCAGGTCGCCGTCCAGATTATACTTGCTGATCTTCAGGTCGATGAGCGAGCCGATCAGCCGCTCGGCCCGTACAACCTGATCACGCCGCAAGCCCGTGGAATTGTTTAGGATAACCTCAAGGTCACTCTTGCGTGTGGGGTCGTAGTAGATGCCGCGTTTGTCCGTCACCAGCGAAAGGGGCGGGATCAGTTCGGCGCCAAGCCCGCGGGACCGCAGGAAGCCGTCCTCGACCCGTGTAACCTCCCAGTCGGGCTGGGTTTTGCCCGCCCACGCCATCCATTCTTTGCCGGTCTCGGCGCTGAGTTCGACGGCTTCTTCGGGGTCATCGGCAAAGCGCACACCGGCCCCATGGCCGTAGAATTTGGCAAGTGTCCCGCGCTTCCAGAGGCGCATGCCAGAAGCCACCCATCCCGCACGGTCTTCGCGCCAGGCGCGCGTTTCGGCTTCGAGCGTGTCGATCACCTGCTCGAGTTCACAGAGTCGGTCGCCGTAGGGATCATACCACGTCGGATAGAGGATCATCGCCGCGGCAAAGAGCTGAGCAGGCGTCAGGCGGCGCTGGCGGCGGTAGACGGGGTCGCGGTCTTCGGTTAGGCCCCAGCCCGCGTAAAAGGGCTGTCCGTAGACGTGGGGTCGGTGGCCTGCGAGGATCGCTTCGAACCCCATTTGCGAGGAAAGTGTGTACACCGCCGTCGCGCCCTCGAGAAGGTGCCACGGGCTTATGGGCGCGTCAAAAATCTGGGTTCGATCGTTGCAGTCCTCGGCGCGGTACATCCCCGTGCGGTGCCCTTGGGCTGTTTCGGGGTGGGTACGGATCAGAATGGTTTGACCGGGGTTCTCTTCCTGCGCGTCGCAGAGCATCTCTTGAAACCGCGCGCGATGGCCCTTGGAGGCGCGGACCGAGGCATCGCCGGCCACCTGATCAATGACCAGAACATAGCCCGGTGCGGGGGCGGGGACTGATGGTTCAAAGGCGTTGTACTTGGACAAGTGCAGGGTGCGCAGTCGGGTGATCGCGCCCCGAGCACGCTCTAGCAACGCAGTGTCGTCTAGTGGGTGATGCGCAAGTAGGTCTTCGAGGCGAGAAGGGCGGGCCGGATCGAAATGAAGGCCCTGTTCGTCGATCAATAGACCCAAAGGCGGATCCCCCGCACGGCCCGGATGGATCGACCTGAGAAACGCGTCTTCGAGGTAGATCGGTCGCGCTCCGGTCTTGGAGGCGATACGCGCACCACGCTCTGATGTGCCAGCGGCCCCCCAGATCAGGAGGCTGTCGCGCTCTGACGGCCACCCCAAGCGAGGCGCATGGCCGGACAGGGACAGAATGCGATTCAGACGCGCATCCGTCAGCATGGTGAGGCTGGATGCAAAACACCGCCGGAGGGGCTGTCCTCCGGCGGTGGGATGATCGAACGGGTCCGTCACGGAGTCTTAGCCGCCGAGACCGGAGGCTGCACCTGCGAGGGAGTTGACCGAGTTCAGGCCGCCAAGAAGGGCACTGATGGTCTTGTTCCAGCGGACGAAGGGCGCTTCGGTGACGTAGAGGGTATCCTCGTCGCGGATTGCGAAGTCACGGGCTTCGAACATGCCGGTGGGTTCGGTCAGGTTCAGAACGTAGACCATGCGCTGGTCACCGATCAGGTCGCTGCGGCCCAGAACCATGTTTGCCACTTCTGCGGGCTCGTTGCGGAAGATAAAGACGCCGGTCGGGTCAGCCGCGTTGGTCTGCAGGCCGCCCACTGTCGCGATTGCTTCGATAGCCGAGATGGTCTGGCTCTCGAACGGGACCCGGGTCTGGTTGCCGGTCGCGCCAAGCGAGGTAAAGCTGCGGGTGTCCTGCTCGACCAGAACGCGGTCGCCGTTGCGCAGCGCGATGTCGAGACGGGTGTCGTCGAAGATGTCCTGGAACCAAACTTCGCCCTGCTGATTGCCGCGCACAACGGTGATCTGGGTGATTTCAGGTTCGATGGTGATGCCGCCTGCACGTGCCAGCATGCCCGACAGGGTCCGGCTTGGACGCTCGATCGGGTAGAGCCCTTGGCTGCCGACTGAGCCAATCACCGAAACCGCCGCGCCATCGCCTGCCAGACGGCGGACTTCGACCTGCGGATCAGGTGTTTGCTCTTCGAGCTGTGTGGTGATGATTCGGCGAATGGCTTCGGGGGTGTTGCCCGCCGCTTTGATCCGTCCGGCATAGGGCACAAAGATGAAGCCCGCGCCATCGACCTGCACTTCTTGCAGGGTGGTCGCGTTGCCTTCGGCACCGGACAGCAGACCGTCATCCACGTTTTCCCAGACGGTCAGACCAAGGGTGTCACCGGGGCGGATTGTGTCGGACCCCAGGATGCCTGCGTTGATGAAACTGTCAGAAAAACCAAGTGCCGGTGTGACAGCGGTGGCACGGGTGACCCGCGAATTCACACTAACAACAAAGGCATCGCCACTGCGCATGACAGAGCCTTCGAAAATCTCGTTTTTGGAGGGACCAGAGCGCGGCAATCCGCAAGCGGTCAGACCAATAGTCATAGCGGCCAGAAGGGCCCCACGCACCAGACGCGATGATGTGTTCTTCACTGCTCAGGTCTCCTCGACCTATTATTTTGCCTTGTTTTTTGAAGAGGCTAGCGGAAAAGCAATTAAAAAGCTAGCGCGATGGGCAAGAACAGTTAGTGCACGACTCGAAGATGTTGCCGAGGTGCCGCGGTCCCGTGCAAAAGCGCATCATAGGGATCATCCGCCATCAACATCATATCAACCACTTGCCGCAAGACCTGCCGGCGCCCCTGGGCAGAGTAGAATCCGCCCCCAACCTGAGAAGTTTCAAGAAGATAGCGGCGATAGTCCTTGTACGCACGCAAGTCGGGACGGGTCGGTTGGGCGTAGAATTCAGGCAGGGGCTGGGTGCTCACGAACTCTGGTTTGTCATAGACCGCGCGTCCGAAGACACGGAGCGCCATGCCCCGCCAAAGCACCTGTTGGGCGGCGGTTGAGTTCACCGTGACGGCACTTCGGGCATCATTTAGCAGGGCTGCCAGCTTGCCGCCGCGCAGATAATGCACGCGGTCCTCTATCCCGCGCTCCTTCGCCAGGGCGCGGATGTCGGCGCGCACGGGAACCCTGCCATCCTCTAACGGATGGGCCTTGAAAACGAGGTGATGATGTCTCGGGGCGCCTTTGGCGAACCCGTCAATCACGGTTTCCAGAAAATCCCTCATGCAGTCAAAGGACGAATGCGCCTGAAAGCTGCTGTCATGCGCCAATTGTAAGAGAACCACATGGTAGGGGAAGCCACCGCGCCGCACGCGCGCCGTTGCGATTACCCGCTCCAGCCATTGCGCGGGCATCAACAGCAAGCGGCGCACGTAGAGCCGGAATTCGTGAGCCACTGGGATGTCGCGATGGGCGCGGAAGTTCCGATAGGCCCCGTTCCGGAACATGACGTGCCAATGATACAGCGCACCGTAGAACACGTGCTGGCGCATATCCCCCCATTTGGCCGGGGGAAGAGGGGCGTCCTGATCGACGCCTGCAAGCGCCTCGCGCATTTCTTTGACCGTCATCTCCATCAAGCGGGAATGGCCGTTGCTGCCGCCCCGCTCGTAGGTGATCCAGTAGGGGCGCATGTAGCCTTCTTCAAAGACGTGGACGTTCAAGCCCTGAGCATTGGCGATCTCGACCGCGCTGGCATGGATCGAGCGGACGTCCCCATAGAGAACGATGTCCGTGACCTTGCGCTCCTCGATCAGCGAGCGGAAGGTGTCCGGCCAGTCGGCTTGGGGTTTATCAAAGGGAATGTAAGTTGCGCTGTCCCGCCAGAACGCTGCGTCTCCGGCGTTGAACCCGACCCGTAAGACTTTTGCTCCGGCGTGGCACAGCATCTCTGCCAAGCGGGCAAAAAACGGCCCGTGAGGCCCCTGCAAGAACAGGAATGTGCGGTCGGAATTGGGCAACTGGGTCATGGATACTTATAACGGACTATATTTCATCATTTCTATGGGAGTCCTTCGTCAAAAATAAGTGGAAACAGTGGCGCATGCTTGAGAAATCGTGGCCAAAGGTCTACCTCGGCGTGGAAACCATGGAGGATCCCTATGTTCACAGGCATCATTACAGATATGGGGCGGATCGCAGAGCTGCACCACGGCGACAGCCTGCGCGCGCGAATCGAGACGGTGTATGACATGTCCACTGTGGATCTAGGGGCGTCGATCGCATGTGACGGTTGCTGTCTGACCGTGGTCGAAATGGGCTCGAACTGGTTCGACGTCGAGATCAGCGCCGAGAGCATCTCCAAGACCAATATCGGTGACTGGGTGGTCGACAAGCGTGTGAACCTCGAGCGGGCGCTCAAGGTCGGCGACGAGCTCGGCGGGCACATTGTGTCGGGTCATGTGGACGGTGTCGCCGAAGTCATCAAGATCGAAGAAGATGGTGGAAGCACACGCGTCACCCTGCGTGCGCCCGAAGCGCTGGCCAAATACATCGCGCCCAAAGGGTCTGTTGCGTTGAACGGCACCTCTCTGACCGTGAACGAGGTCGAAGGCTGCGATTTCGGCATCAACTTTATCCCGCATACCAAACAGGTCACCACATGGGGTGGCGTGGCAGTCGGTCAGCGCATCAACCTAGAGATCGACACCCTAGCGCGGTACGTGGCCCGTCTGCGTGAGTGGGAATAACACCTGCACATATTCATATTTCGTTGTCTGTTGCGAAAAATGATCTAGCATTCCTCCCGAACAGGGAGGAAACCTATGACCACATTCAAAGCCAGCCGTCGCGAGTTACTCAAACTTTCTGCGATGGCACCCGCCTTTGCGTTGACTGCCACCGCCCCCAAGGCCCAAGTCGCAGCCCCCGCATCAGATAACCCATCGCATTTCAGATTTGCGATCGGCGCAGCGCAGATCACTGTGATTTCTGACGGCTTTTTCGAGACGCCCGCGAGTGGTCTCGGGGTGAATGCCGACCCTGCGGAGGTTCAGGCTTTTCTGGCAGCGCACTACCTGCCGACCGAGACCAGTCTGTCCCACACCAACCACTTGGTCATCGACTTGGGCGAAGCGCGGGTGCTGGTGGATGTCGGTTCAGGCAATCGCTTTATGCCGACGGCGGGTCGCTTGATGACCAACCTCGAAGCTGCGGGAATCGACCCCGCGAGTATCACCCATGTCGTCATCACCCATGCGCACCCGGACCACATCTGGGGCATCCGCGACGATTTCGACGAAGCGATCTTGCCCGACGCTGAGTATTTCATCGGGGCCGAGGAGCATTCGTTTTGGCTGCAGGATGGGTTGGCGGCCTCCTCTCCGGCAGAGATGCAGCAGTTCGTTGTTGGTGCCGTGAACTCTTTGAACGTTGACGGAGCAGAGTGGGTGCTCCTTGCGGACGGTGACGAGATTTGCCCGGGTGTCCGCGCGATCGCGACCCCGGGTCACACGCCGGGGCATATCTCTGTTCATGTGGAAAGCGATGGCCAACAGCTTGTCGCGCTTGGTGATTCCATGAACCACGCCTATACCAACTTCGCCCATCCGGATTGGTACAATGGCTTCGATATGGACGGTACGCAAACCGTCGCCACGCGTCAGAGCCTTCTGGACCGTGCAGCAGAAGACCGCATTACGGTGTGTGGATACCACTTCCCGTTCCCCGGTGTCGGCCATGTGATGCGCGAAGGGGGCAGCTATCGGTTCTTGCCTGCGCTCTGGCACTTCAAAGGTTAGGGCCAACTATCCTTTTTACTCTCTACCGTATCGCGCGGGACGGCAACATCGTGGGGGTAACCGCGGATAGAGGCTAAAGGATACCTTGCGTCACCCCGATTTCTTTCTGATGGGGCCACCCAGTCGATCGGCCACAACGATGTGGCGCTGGTTGAGTGCCCATCCTGATCTGTTCCTGCCAGCCCGGCGGGAGCTGGGGTATTATGCTGTCCCGGACCTAGGCACCTTTCTGGAAAAGCCCGAAGATCCCCGTCTTCTGGATGTGATCGATGACCCGAACCGCTATTCCAAGGCTTTTGCCCCCTCGGGGGACCGGATGAGTGGAGATGGGTCTTCGGTCTATTCACTCGTGTCCGGAGCGGCGCGTCGGATGTTCAAAAACAAGCCAGATGCCAAGCTGGTCTTCATGCTCGAGGCACCCGTGCGGCGGGCGTTGACGGCGCATGCGTACAACCTGACCCTCGAGGTCGAAACCGAGCCCCATTTCGAGAAAGCACTGCTGCTTGAGTCTGAAAGAAAAGAGCAGGGGGTTTCACCGTTTCTGCTCTATGCGAGGGGCAGCCGCTATCGGCAGATGATCGAGCCTGTGGATGATCTGTTCGGGCGCGACAACGTCTTGATCCTGATTGCCGAAGAGGCAGAGCGTGCCCCCCAAGCGACTGTTGATCGGCTCTGTGCGTTTCTAGGGATCAGAAATGACGCGGGCTCTTTGCCATCCCTTCCGCGTCCGCGTCAAAGCGTGGTGTCCGAGATGCTCGCTCGGGTGCGCAGCCGACGCCGTCAGCCAGAGATTTGCGCGCAATTCCGCAGTGAGATGCAGTCCGAAGTCCATTGGGTCGAACAAAGGGTCGGTTCCGCTCTGGACGCATGGATGTTTAAGGATCAAGAGTAGGGCCGGAAACGTGCTTTGCCGCACAGGGACCGAGCGCCGCACCCCCACACCTTCGGGTGGTTCAAGGGCAGGCGCTGGGGTACCTAGCGGTGTACGATGAAGGAGAGACGGTATGTCCGAGAACAGTCGTTTTGAAACACCCGGCCCCGTCGAAGAAAACCTGCGCGATGCAATTTCTCCGATCGAGGATGTGATCGAGGATGCCCGCAACGGCCGCATGTATATTCTGGTGGACCACGAGGACCGCGAGAACGAAGGCGACGTTTGCATCCCTGCGCAGATGTGCACCCCCGAGGTCATCAACTTTATGGCTACCCACGCGCGCGGCCTGATCTGCTTGACCCTGAACAGCGAACGGATTGACGCGTTGGGTCTGCCCCTGATGGCAACCACGAACTCGTCGCGCCACGAAACCGCGTTCACGGTCTCGATTGAGGCGCGCGAAGGCGTCAGCACCGGTATTTCCGCCCATGACCGCGCCCGCACCGTGGCCGTCGCGATTGATTCCAGCAAAACTGCGGCCGATATCGCCACCCCCGGCCATATCTTCCCGCTGCGCGCCCGTGATGGCGGGGTTCTGGTCCGCGCTGGCCACACCGAGGCTGCCACCGATGTAGCGCGTCTGGCTGGCCTGAACCCCTCTGGCGTGATCTGCGAGATCATGAACGAGGACGGCTCTATGGCGCGTCTGCCCGATCTGGTGGCGTTCGCCCAACGGCACGGGCTCAAGATCGGCACCATCAGCGATCTGATCGCCTACCGCCGCCGTTACGACAATCTGGTCAAGGTTGAGAGCGAGAGCACCATCACCTCGGAATTCGGCGGTGACTGGACCATGCGCATCTATACCGACACGACCCAAGGGGCCCAACACATTGCCCTGATCAAAGGGGACATCACTGGTGATGCGCCTGTTCTAACCCGTATGCACACCCTAGATCCGATGCTCGACATGCTGGGAACGGGCCCCAAAGGCCGTGCCTTTGAATTCAGCTCGGCCATGAAGATGGTCGCCGAAGAGGGTAGGGGCGTGATCGTTCTGCTCCGCGATCTGACCATGCAGCTAGGCGGTGCGACCAGCCCGCAAACCCTGCGCCAGTATGGCCTCGGGGCGCAAATCCTGACCCATCTGGGACTGAAACAGCTGACCCTCCTCACCAATTCGCCCACCCCCAAGGTGATCGGCCTTGATGCCTATGGCATCGAAATCACCGGTACCCGCAAAATTCCGGAGGCAAACTGATGGCTGCCAATGAACAGCACTACACACTAGAGCGCCCCAACTTCGACAAGCCGGTCAAGATCCTGATCGTCGTCGCGCCCTACTACAAGGATATCGCCGACAACCTGATCGCCGGTGCCCGCGCTGAAATCGAGGCCGTCGGCGGTACCCACGACACGGTCGAAGTTCCTGGTGCTCTGGAAATCCCCACCGCCATCGGCATGGCCGGACGGCTGGCAAACTACGACGGATACGTGGCCCTTGGCTGCGTGATCCGCGGCGAGACTACCCATTACGACACCGTCTGCAATGACAGCTCGCGCGGGATCACCCTGCTGGGTCTGTCGGGCCACTGCGTCGGCAACGGCATCCTGACCGTGGAGAACCGCGAACAGGCCGAAGTCCGCGCCGATCCCGAAGGCCAGAATAAAGGTGGCGGCGCGGCCGCTGCGGCCTTGCATTTGATTGCATTGGCGCGTAACTGGGGCGGCTCAAAGCGTGGCGTTGGCTTCATGCCCACCGAGGATGACAGTTACCGCATCGCTTAATCCAATCTTCAGGCTGACCGATCCGATGACCACAGAACCTGCACCCCTGTCTGGCAACCAGAAGCGCAAGATGCGCTCGGCATCCCGTCTGTACGCGGTGCAGGCGCTCTACCAGATGGAAATCACTGGCCTGTCCTTCGACCGCGTAAAGGCAGAGTTTCTGGACCTGCGCTTCGGTGCAGAGATCGACGGCGAAGAGCTGATCGACGGCGACATTGAGTTGTTCTCTTCGATCCTCGAAGAGGTGGTGAAGTGGCAGGCTCGCATTGACCAATGCACCGACCGCGCGCTGGTCGCCAAGTGGCCCTTGGGCCGGATCGACACCACCCTGCGCGCCCTGTTCCGCGCCGCTGGTGGTGAGTTTCAAGCGCAAGACACCCCGCCCAAAGTGATCATCACCGAATACGTGGACGTGGCCCGTGCCTTCTTCCCCGAAGGCAAAGAGGCTGGCTTCGCCAACGCGGTGCTCGACCACATGGCCCGTGAGATGCGCCCCGAAGCATTCTAAGCGCAAAAACTCAGATGACATTTCGAAGCCCGGTCAGGTTCGCTTGGCCGGGTTTTTCTATCAGATCAGGATGTGTCACAACGGCGCGATTTCGCCCATTATCCTCTTGATCAGGTAGACACTCCGCTCTTGCGGCACTACCTTTCTTCTGTAAAGCACAGGAGATGCAAAATGCCTAAGCTCGTACGTCTCTATATCAGCCAAGTGATCATGGGCTTCGGCCTGTCCGCCACCTTTGTTGCCGCGCTTCTCACTTTGAACGTCGCGAACCTCTGGCATCTGGTCACCCACTCGACCGGCGGTCTTCTGGCTGTGATCATGCTCTGGGTCTTCAACGGCATTGTGTTCGCAGGCGTGCAGTTCGGCATCTCGATCATGCGTCTGGCGGATGAGGATGACACCCCCCGCGGTCCGCGCCAGCACGCTCTGGTTCGCGAATATGCAGCGATCCCCGTCCGCACGGACGCACAGCGCAAGCGCCGCCACATCTGAGATTTCTGCCAATCGCGCTTTCACCTTTGTAGAAATACTCTGGGGGAGGCGCGCATCGCGCGACGGGGGCAACGCCCCCTTTTTTCTTGCCTGATCGCAAGAAGAATGAAGCGTATTCAAGGGGTAAGGTGTGGCGGGCCCGCACGCGACCGTCTAGGTTTTTGCATTCCCGAGGACCTGTATATACAGGTGGGCGCCAGGTAATCAGGCCAGGGCCAGAACAGAGCCAGCTCCCTCGGATTTGCTTAAGGCCACCGGAATGAAACCGACATACGAGAGGGGCAGCACCCGCCACGGATCACAGGTAATGCGGCAAACCTGTTTCGACAAGGGGGCATGTGACTTGATTTTGTTCCCCATATGTTCATATTGATGAACATGCAGATTATCCCCAGTCAAACTCCGATTGATCCCAAACCTGGCCAGCTTTTGGCACGCGGAGTTGCGCGGCATCTGGTGCAACTTGGCTTTGCCTGCCTTGATGAATTTGTCCCGGCGCGGGGCCTGCGCGTGGACGTGATGGGCATGGGGAAGAAGGGGGAACTCTGGATCGTCGAGTGCAAATCTTGTCGCGCGGACTTCCAGAGTGATTCCAAATGGCAGAACTATCTGCCCTATTGCGAGCGATTTTTTTGGGCAGTCGACGCCGATTTTCCCACCGACCTCCTGCCCGAAGGGACAGGTCTGATCATCGCCGACGCCTATGATGCAGAGATTATTCGCATGCCCGATGCGCTGCCGCTCGCTGCGGCCCGCCGCAAGGTCCTGACGCGCGATTTTGCCCGGACGGCTGCGCTGCGCCTTCAGACCCTGCGTGATCCGCGTCTGTGATCAGCGGCGGCGTTTGCCTGCCAGATCTTTGGCGGTTTGGATTGCGGACTGAATTTCTTCGAGGATTTCTTCGGCTTCATCCGGGGTGAAGTCCATCGGAATTTCCAGATCACCTGCTTCGATATAGAGGCGGATCATGCCTTGGTCGGTCGGCCCGATCTGCAGGCTAGCTTCGATGTCGCGTTCAGTGTTGATACCCATGATCGGCTCCGTTTTCCTGTTGAATATCGCGGGTAAACCTTGTTCGGCCCCTTGGCAATATCATGTGAATTTTTTGTTATACTGCTTCTTGCATTCCCTGTTCGCTAGGGGTAAACGACCCCTAGTGCCGCCTTAGCTCAGTTGGTTAGAGCGCCTGATTGTGGATCAGGAGGTCCCCCGTTCGAGCCGGGGAGGTGGTACCATCTTCATCCTAATCGATGTTCGAAAGCGCCCGTTGTGGCGCTTTTTTCGTGTCTGCTCTTCGGTGCGCCGCAACAAAAAACGCGGCACTAAAGGAGCGCCGCGCTTTAAATCTGTGTACCGATGGGTGGCTTAGAACGTGGTCTTCGCCTTGCCCGGAGCCGTCAGGTTGATCGAGTAAGCGTCCTGACCGTGCAGCTCCAAATCCATGCCCGCCAACTCTTGCTCGGGGGTGACACGCAGGTGGTTGCGGGGCATCGCGCCGTAATCGAAGTACTTCGAATTCCCCAGCTTTTTGATCACGTACATCAAGCGTGACGCCAGCCAGAACGTGACAATTGCGGACAGGAAACCAAAGAGGCAAATCAGTGCACCATAGAACATCTGGGTGCCGAAGACGATCGGACCTTGCTCCATATCGCCGGTGGTCAGGGCGAACATGCCGCCTGCGAACAGCCCCACCGCGCCGTGAACGGGGAAGGCGCCAATAGGATCGTCGACCTTGATCTTGAAGATGAAGATCACCGCCAGAACATAGATCGCACCAGAGATGACACCGATCAGAACTGCGATGGGGGCGGTCGCGGCGTCAGCGTTCGCGGTGATGCCCACAAGGCCCGCCAGCGCACCGTTCATCAGGTCCGAGATGTTGTACTTGTTCTGGGTCGCCATAAAGAATGCGAGCACCGAGAAGACAGCGGCACAGGGCGCCAGCGTGGTGTTGATAACAACCTGACCGAAGCCACCGATCAACTGCTCAAAGATCGCGTTCGCCACCAGATCGGGCTGGTTCTCAATGCCGCTCAGGTCGATGGAGGATAGGTCAAACCCGCCAGCAAAGGTGCTGCCTGCGTTAAAACCGTACCAGCCAATCCACAGCAGGATGACACCAAGCGCAGTGATCGGGATGTTGTGCGCGGCATTGCTGATCGAAGAGCCAGCGAAGCGATAGGAATCAATCTGGCCTTTGCCGTAGTCGAACTCGCCGATTCGGGGTTTCAGCATCATAGCGCCCGCTAGACCTGCAAAGCCGCCGAGGCCGTGCACAACGAGCGATCCGGCGAAGTCGTGGAGAATGCCGTAAAGCATCCCGTCTGCGTTCCACACGGTAAAGGCGACAACAGGGTAAATCAGGGCAGAGAAGACAGCGCCGAAGAACAGATAGGCATACGGCGCAATCCGGCCTGTGACTGAGCCGGAACAGATGGTGACACACGTTGCGGCGAAGGCAAAGTTGAAGAACAGCGAAATGTCGTCGTTCAGGCTCACGATCGGGCCGGGGGATGTATTTTCAGTGGTATGCGCAAATCCCATTTCGCGCATCCAGTCGACGAGAATGGAATCGCCGGTGATGATCGGATAACCGAACCAGTAAAAGAAGATGCCGCACACACAGGCATCCACAAAGTTCTTGAAGATATTGTTGATCGCGTTTTTCCGCGACATGCCGCCCGTTTCGAGCATCATGAACCCGGCTTGCATCAGGAAAATCAAGACGCCACTGATGAAAACAATTATGTTGATTGTCGAGTAGACCCCAAAGATCAGGGATCGATCGTAACTGGCTAAATCACCGCCCATGGTTCGTCACCTAATAGTCGATTGGGCTCAAGTGTAAGTAGAACCTGAACACCAAATTATGCGTGAAAATTTACAGTTATCGATTAGCTGCGGGGCGGATTGTCCGTCAAGGTTGAAAGGCGCAATTGGAGATTTGATCTTAATCAATTGCATTATTGACGCAATGAGGTGGCCATATTTGTAATCAAAAATTACAGTAAATATCGAAATGGTATTTTGTGATGCGGAAACGGGGTTCTTGGAAACGTGAAAACCCTACGTCAATTGACGTAGAAACGGAATGTGATCGGAAAATGCGCGCTAAGGTGTGAGAATTTCTTACAATGCTTAATTTCTAGTCTGTTTCTGCGCGTACTGTCTGTCTCAATGCACCGCTCGTGGCGTCATAAATCAGGATCTCTTGCTGGTCGGTAACGATTGCAATCCAACCCTTGCCTTGTGTAACTGCGCTGACCGTAGATCCCTCTGGCAACGCGAGATTTTCAGGCAGAACCGGGGTGGGGTCGGGGAACCGAAACACGATGACCAGCGCGATGGCGATCATGCCGGCCATCATCACCACGGTCAGAGCCGTCACGAGGCGGCGCAGAAAGATGGCGTCCGGGGGCGTCTGATCAGAAGGAAGCGACATGGGCGAGACCTTGGTTACCGTCATCATCGCGGCAGATCCGCCGCCCCGACTGGATAAGGCTTTGGCGCGCGATGTGCCAGAGGAAGCGTCCCTGTCGCGCACGCGTCTGGCCAAACTGATCGCGGATGGCAAAGTCTCCCGCGGCGGAGAAGTGTTGACCGACCCCAAAGCCAAGGTGGCCGAGGACGACGAGATCAGCATTCAGGTCGAGTCCGCGGTCGAAGTCGACACCGTCGCCGAGGATATCCCGCTAGAGATCATCTACGAAGACGATGACCTTATTGTCGTGAATAAGCCTGCGGGCATGGTCGTCCACCCCGCACCCGGCTCGCCGAGCGGGACGCTGGTGAATGCCCTGCTGCACCACTGTGGCGAGACACTCTCTGGTATCGGCGGCGAGAAACGCCCCGGCATCGTGCACCGTATTGACAAAGACACCAGCGGGCTCTTGGTCGTGGCAAAGTCGGACCGCGCGCATCACGGTCTGGCCGCACAGTTCGAGGATCACAGCGTCGAGCGGGTCTACTCTGCCGTGGTCTATGGCGTGCCCGATAGTAATGAGCCGCGCCTCAAAGGGGTGAAGGGCGTCAGCTTTGAGCCTGGGAACATCATCAAGATCACGTCCTTCCTTGGCCGTCACAAAACCGATCGCCAGCGGCAGGCCGTCAGCTTTAACACCGGCCGCCATGCGGTGACCCGCGCGCGGATTGTTGAAACATTCGGGACGCCCGGATGTGCGACCTTGGTGGATTGCTGGCTGGAAACAGGGCGGACCCACCAGATCCGCGTGCACATGACACATGCGGGTCATGCTCTGATCGGGGATCCGGTGTATGGAGGACGTCGCAAGCTGTCGCCCAAGGCTCTGTCCGTGGCAGGAATCGACGCGGCGGCTGAATTCCCGCGTCAGGCCCTCCATGCGCGCATCCTCGGGTTCATCCATCCAGTGACCGAAGAAGAGATGACCTTCGAAGCGCCGCTGCCCGAAGATATGGTTTCACTTCTCGACGCATTGCGCACCAAGAAGTGATCCTCACGCACGTGTGCGTGAGTGCACAGAAATCCCTCTATCCAGCCAAGTCTCTCTCATTTTATATGGAACAAAAGCGAGGCTGAGGACTTGAATACATGAAGTCAGCTACCTAGCTGCATGTTAAAGCCTGTTACATTCAGGAGGGACGAATGGCAAATTATGCAAATCTTCCGGCACCGACCCCAGAGGGCGGACTGTCGCGCTACATGCAAGAGATCCGCAAGTTCCCTCTGCTGGAGCCTGAAGAAGAATATATGCTGGCCAAGCGGTGGGTCGAGGAACAAGACACAGAGGCGGCCCACAAGATGGTCACCAGCCACCTGCGTCTCGCGGCCAAAATCGCGATGGGCTACCGTGGCTACGGTCTGCCCCAAGCAGAGGTAATATCCGAGGCAAACGTCGGTCTGATGCAAGCGGTCAAACGCTTTGACCCTGAAAAGGGCTTCCGTCTGGCGACCTATGCGATGTGGTGGATCCGCGCCAGCATTCAGGAGTACATCCTGCGCAGCTGGTCGATGGTGAAGCTGGGGACAACCTCGGCGCAGAAGAAGCTGTTCTTTAACCTGCGCAAGGCGAAATCCCGTATCGGTGCGCTTGAGGACGGCGATCTGCGTCCCGAGCATGTTCAGAAGATTGCGAACGACCTTGGTGTGACCGAGGACGAAGTGATCAGCATGAACCGCCGTCTGTCGGGTGGTGACGCCTCGCTGAACGCGACTGTCGGATCCGAAGACGATGGTGGTGCACAGTGGCAGGATTGGCTCGAGGATGAAGACGCGAACCAAGCTGCGGCCTATGAGGCTCAGGACGAAATGGACTCGCGCCGTGAACTGCTGGCCGAAGCCATGGATGTGCTGAACGATCGCGAGAAAGACATTCTGGTGAAGCGCCGGTTGAGCGAAGAGAACATTACGCTCGAAGACCTGTCGGCCGAGTATAGCGTGAGCCGAGAGCGTATTCGCCAGATCGAAGTGCGCGCGTTCGAGAAGCTGCAGAAGCGGATGACCGGTCTTGCACGGGAAAAGGGCATGCTGCCTGCGGTCTGACCCTTTGACAGAGTTGTAGAAAATCCCCTCGAGCCCTAGGCTTGGGGGGATTTTTCTTTGGGGGGCGGTATGACCAAAATCTACAACTGGGGCATTCTGGGGGCGGCGAAATTTGCCCGCGAACACATGGGGCCCGCGATCCATCTGGCCAGCGGGGCGCGCTTGGCGGGGCTGGCTACGTCGAGCTACGACAAATCTGCACCGTTCCGCGCGTTTGCGCCGGATATCCGCGTGTACGAGAGCTACGATGCGCTGATCCATGATCCCAAAATTGACGTGGTCTACATTCCGCTGCCCAACCATTTGCATGTGGAGTGGGCGCTGAAGGCGCTGAAGGCGGGCAAGCATGTGCTGTGCGAAAAGCCGATCGCTCTGGAAGCGTCGGAGATCGACCAGATTATTGCGCTGCGGGACGAAACGGGGCTCATGGCAGCCGAAGCCTATATGATCCTGCATCACCCTCAATGGCAGCGCGCAAAAGAGATCGTCGAGAGCGGCGAGATCGGGCGGCTGCGCCATGTGAGCGGGATTTTTACCTTCGACAACCGTGAAGACACGGGCAACATCCGCAACAAGGCCGAGACCGGTGGTGGCGGTATTCGCGATATCGGTGTCTATACCTATGGCTCGGCGCGATTTGTGACGGGGCAGGAACCGACCGAATTGCGCGCCGATGTAGAGTTCGAGAACGGTATCGACACCTATGCCAATGTCACGGGGCGGTTCGGGGACATCACGTTTACCCTGATCAACTCGATCCGGATGGCGAACCGTCAGCGCATGGAGTTTCACGGCGAAAAGGGTGTGTTGGCCCTGACCGCGCCGTTCAATGCGCAGGTGTTTGGCGAGGCGCGTCTGACGGTGGAATGCTCGGGCGGGGCGATCCGAGAAGAGCGTTTCTCTGCCGCGCAGCACTACAAACTGCAGGTCGAGAATTTCTGTGCGGCGATTGGCGGGGATCGTGCGGCCTATCCGGTGCCGCTGGAATTCTCGCAAGGTACCCAAGCGATGATCGACCGCGTGTTCGCCGACGCGCAGCGCTGATCTATCAAAAGGAACGCCGCCCTGATCGGGCGGCGTGCTGTATTCTTGGGGATTGCGGTGGGGTTATTCCATCGCTTCGAGCTGGTCGATGAACCCTTCGATCATCGACAGGCCCTTGTCCCAGAATTTGGGGTCCGACGCGTCAAGGCCGAAGGGCGCCAGCAGTTCTTTGTGATGCTTCGATCCGCCCGCTTTGAGCATGTCGAAATACTTGTCCTGGAAGCCTTCGGGCTGCTCCTGGTAGGCGGCGTAGAGGGCGTTCACCAGACCGTCGCCGAACGCATAGGCGTAGACGTAGAAGGGCGTGTGGACAAAGTGCGGGATGTAGGCCCAGAAGGTCTCGTAGCCCGGCATGTAGTCGAACACGGGGCCAAGGCTCTCGGCCTGAACGCTCATCCACAGGGCATTGATGTCGTCGGGGGTCAGCTCGCCACCGCGGCGGGCATCGTGGAGTTTGCACTCGAAGTCATAGAAGGCGATCTGGCGCACGACCGTGTTGATCATGTCCTCGACCTTGCCGGCCAGCATGACTTTGCGCTCTTTGTCGTCCTTGGCGTTTGCCAGCATCTTTTGGAAGGTCAGCATCTCGCCGAACACCGACGCAGTTTCCGCCAGCGTCAGCGGGGTCGAGGACAGCATTTCGCCCTGACCTGCGGCCAGACGCTGGTGCACACCGTGACCCAACTCGTGGGCCAAGGTCATCACATCGCGTGGTTTGCCCAGGTAGTTCAGCATCACATAGGGGTGCACGTCGGTGACGGTGGGGTGAGCGAACGCACCAGGGGCCTTGCCCAGTTTGACGCCTGCGTCGATCCAGCCCTTGGCAAAAAACGGTTCAGCCAGTTCGGCCATGCGCGGATCGAAGGCACCATAGGCGTCCATGACGATCTTTTCCGCCTCGGGCCATTTGATCTTTCGTTCGGTTTCCATGGGCAGGGGGGCGTTGCGGTCCCAGACCTGCATGGTGTCCAGCCCCAGCCACTTGGCCTTTAGCGCGTAGTAGCGGTGGGACAAACGAGGATAGGCATCGACCACGGCATTGCGCAGGGCCTCGACAACCTCGGGCTCCACGTGGTTGGCCAGATGACGTCCCGTTTGCGGTGTGGGCATGCCGCGCCAGCGGTCCATCACCTCTTTTTCCTTGGCCTGGGTGTTGTGCACGCGAGCGAAGGTTTTGATGTTCTTGCTAAAGGTCTCGCCCAAAGCGCGGGCGCCGGATTCGCGCTTGGCACGGTCCTGTTCGGATAGCAGGTTCAGGGTCTCTTCGATCCCTAGTTCCTCGCCCTCGACTTCGAATTTCAGGCCTGCGATGGTTTCGTCGAACAGGCGCTCCCATGCGTCACCGACCACGCCCATATCGTGCAGGAATTTCTCCATCTCGTCGGACAGCTGATAGGGCTTCATTGCGCGGATGCGGTCGAAGACGGGCTTGTAGCGGGCCAGATCAGCGTTTTCGGCGAACAGCTTTTCCAGATGGTCGTCGGGCAGGCGGTTCAATTCCAGCGTAAAGAACACCAGCGGCGTGGTGTAGCGGGTCAGGCGATCCTGCAGGTCGGACATGAACTTGGCTCGCTCTGCGTCCATGGTGTTCTGGTAATAGCGCAGACCGGCAAAGGACATGATGCGCCCCGCGACCATATCAATGCGTTCGTTGCGCAGGGTGCATTCCAGCATACCGTCCGCATCAAGATCTCCGAGTTTGCCCTCGTAATCCTCGGCAAAGCTGGCGCAGGCGCTTTCCAGCCAATCCAGATCGCGCAGCAGTTCAGGGGCATCTTCGGCGGCATACAGATCGGTCAGGTCCCATTCCGGCAGGTCCCCCAAATCGCCAGTGCCTGCGCTGGGGTTTGCATCAAAAAGCGGTTGAATGCGGTGTGCCATAGGTGGTCCTTTTTAATCTTGCTTGGAACACAGGTAAGAGCGCCCCCGCAGGATGTGCAAGGGGGCGGGGCGAATTAGGGCATCAAAGCCTTCAGATCGTCGAGGGTGTTGGCCTCTTGGATCGGCTTATCGTGACGCCAGCGCAGCATGCGCGGAAATCGCAGGGCGACGCCGGATTTGTGGCGGGGGCTCTCCATGATCCCTTCGAATCCGATTTCGAAGACATGCTCTGGTGTGACCTGCCGGACGGGGCCAAACCGTTGCAGGGTGTTCTTGCGCACCCAAGCGGTGATTTTGCGAAATTCGGCGTCGGTGAGACCGGAGTAGGCCTTGGTAAAGGGCACCAGTTCGCCGTTGTTCCAGACCGCGAAGGTGAAGTCGGTGAACAGGTTTGCTCTGCGTCCGTGGCCCGATTGGGCATAGATCATCACGGCGTCGATGGTCAGCGGATCGACCTTCCACTTCCACCAGTCGCCCTTTTTCCGGCCCGCCAGATAGGGGCTGCCAAGGCGTTTCAGCATGAGCCCTTCGGCATGGGCATCGCGGCTGGTTTCGCGGATATCGGTCAGAGTTTGCCAATCGTCGAAGGGCACGACGGGCGAGGGGATCACGGCGGCCTCGGGCGGAATATTGGCCAGCAGTGCCTCTAGCCGCGCGCGCCGTTCAGCCAGTGGTTTGTCGCGCATATCCTCGCCTGCGTCTTCCAGCAGATCATAGGCCCGCAGCACGACAGGGGCGTCTTTCAGCAGCTTTTTGGGGACGGTTTTGCGGCCGATCCGCTTTTGTAGCTCGGAAAAGGGCAAGGGCTTGTCGCCATGCCATGCCAGAACTTCGCCATCCAGAACGGTGCCATCGGGAAGGAAATCCACGCTGCGGGCAAATTCGGGGAAGCGGTCAGTGATCAGCTCTTCGCCGCGAGACCAGAGGAAATGGGTGCCCCCGCGCAAGATAAGCTGCCCGCGAATGCCGTCCCACTTCCACTCTGCTTGCCAGTCTGCAGGCGACCCAAGCGCTTCGGGCGCGTCCTCCAGCCCGTAGGCCAGATAAAACGGGTAGGGGCGGGACTGGTCAGCCTCTGTGTCCTGCGCGTGGATCAGATCGTGAAAGGTGGTGGTCTCCGGCGTCCAATTGCCCATCAGGCGATGGGCCATCTGCGCCTCTTCGGTGTCCGTGGCGCGGGACAGGGCACGGGTCATCAGCTTTTGGCTGACCCCGACACGAAAGCCGCCTGTCAGGAGCTTGTTGAACAGAAAACGCTCGGTCGTGTTCAGGCAATCCCATGCGTCTAAAACGGCTTCTTTGCGGGTGTCTTCGTCAGCGGGTGTCAGGCGCAGGATTTCTTCCATCCAGTCCGACAGTGTGCGGTTGGTCTGGCGCGTGGCATCGGGCAGGATCAGCGCGATGGTTTCGGACAAGTCGCCGACGATGGGATAGGTTTCCTCGAACAGCCAAAGGGGGATGCCCGCCCGCTCGGCCGCCCATTCCCGAAGGCGCGTGGTGGTGACAGCGCGTTTGGGTCGGCGGCCAGAAAACAGCGCGATGCACCAGAGTTTGTCCGGATCTGCGGCAGTCTGGAAATAGTCGGTCAGCGCGGCGACCTTGGCATTGGTCGAGGTCGTCTGGTCCAGCGCATTGAAGAGGTCGGCAAAGGCTTGCATCAGTCCACCTCTGCAATGTCTTCGGTGTCCGCGCCTTCGCCGGTGTATTCGGTGGCCACGATGGCGGAATCGTAGCCTTCGCTCAGCAGCCATTGGTTGAAGATTTCGGTGTAGCCGTGGGTCACAAAGACCTTCTCGCAGCCTGTTGCGCGGATGGTGTCGTTCAGGCCGGGCCAGTCGGCGTGGTCGGACAGAACAAACCCGCGATCTGCGGCGCGGCGCCTGCGGACCCCGCGCAAGCGCATCCACCCACTGGCAAATCCCGTGGCAGCGCGGCCGAATTTCTTGGCCCACGGTGTGCCGAACGCCGAAGGGGGCGCGATCACAATGCCGCCCGCATGGGCTTTGACATCTAGATCGCCTGTGACGCGGGTGGTGGCTGGCAGGGGGTAGCCTTGGGCGCGGAGGACTTCGTTCGTGGCCTCCACCGCGCCGTGGGTTAGGATAGGGCCAATGGACGGGTCGAGCAATGACATCAACCGCTGGGCCTTGCCCAAGGAATAGGCCCCGAGCAAGGAGAACCGCCCTTCGGCGGCATTGGCGGACCACCATGCGTTGATCTCTTCAGCCACCACGGATTGCGGCGCCCATTTGAAGGCGGGCAGGCCAAAGGTGCACTCGCTGATAAAGGCGTGGCAGGGGACCAGTTCAAAGCTTTCACACAGCCCGTCTGGCTCGGGTTTGTAGTCGCCAGAGACGACCCAGACCTCGCCGCCGACGTCGATCCGGATTTGCGCCGAGCCGGGGATGTGTCCGGCGGGGTGAAAGCTAACGGACGCCGCGCCGATCTGCGTCTTCGCGCCATAGGGCGTGGTCTGGATCGAGACGTCCCCAAGACGGTGGTGCATCACGGGGGCAGCGGCTTCGGTCGCCATATAATGCTGGTGGCCCCAGCGCGAGTGGTCGGAATGGCCGTGGGTGATCAACGCTCGGTCCACAGGGCGCCAAGGGTCAATGTAGAAATCGCCAGCGGGGCAATAGATGCCGCGATCGGTAAAGGTCAGAACAGGGTCAGCTCGCATAACGCGAAGCTAGTCCGCCATATCACGACTGCCAGAGCAATCGCCCTAAGCTTCGACGGTTTCTCTGGTATGGGCAACGAAAGACGCGATCTCTGCCATGACTTTGCTGCGGATCGCGGGCGTTTCCATCAAGACTTCGTGTTGCGCATTTTCGATGTCCACCAGCTTGCCCTTGGGCCACGCGCCCATGCGGCGTTTGATTTCTTGCGGATCGACAATGCTCTCTAGGCCACCAAGAAAACTCAGGGCCGGAAGATCGGGCGAGGGGATGGACGCCAATGCGACCGTCTCGCGCAAGGCTTGGTTCAGCCAGTTTAGGCTCGGACCACCGAGACCAAGTTCGGGCTGTGCGTCGGTTTGGCTGCGCATGTAAGCATACATGTCTTTGTCCGTCGTCAGCGCGTTCCCAATAAATGGAGAGGCTTCGGTATAAGGACGGCGCGACGTGCTCGGGACCAGCAGGTGGCTCAGCGCCACAAGGTCGGCCGCCCATGTCACGGTCCAAGCCACGGGGCGCAGAATGCCTGGCATCTGAATGCCCCACATTGGCGCCGTAAAAATCACTCCGGCCACCGGAGCACCCCTGGTGACGCTTCGCAGAGCGATGCATCCGCCCATAGAATGCCCAAGAATATACCATGGTTTTGGCATGTTCACTTCGGCGGCATAGGCGAGAAAGGCCGCGACATCGCGCTGGAAGTCGCAAAACTGGTTCACATGACCGACCAAACGATCATCGAGTGCGCGCTCTGACAGACCTTGGCCTCGCCAATCTAAAGTTGCGGTCGCCAGTCCGATATCTGCCAATTCGCGGGCTGTGATGCCGTATTTTTCGATATATTCCGTTCGGCCAGTAAACAGAAGGACAGAGCCTTTGGCCCCGTCCAGTGGCCAGTGTCCCATGCGCAAGCGCACCCCGTCTTCCGAGGTCACCCAGTGGGCGGAACCGCCTTCGGGGCCTCTTGCCAAATCGCTGTAAAACGGGGCCGTTTGCATCGTTGTCAGGTCCTTAGGCCAAGACACTGCCAAGCTGCATGGCTTTGCCCATGTCGCCATCGACCGACAAACGCCCTGACATAAATGCGGCTGTGGCATCCAGATCGCCGTCGAGAATGGCTTTGAACGTCTCGGCGTCGGCAGTCAGGGTCACTTCGGCGTCGTCATCTGCGGCGCGTGCGCCATTCTCGTCGATAACGATGCTGCCTTCCTCTTCGATCACGAATTTTGCGGTGCCGTCAAAGCCGTCCCCGCCGAGTTTCGCGTTCAACTCCTCGACTGCGGTATCAATCACAGAGCTCATCGTGTCGCCTTTCACATTCTTGTTGCGGCACTCGCTTTTCGCCGCAGGTGGATTACACTGATGAACTATGAACAGATTCCTTGAGCCGCTCAAACGTGTCGTCACGGCAGGTTTCATGATAGTCACGATTTCCTCACCTGCAACGGCGCAGAGCCCGCAGGAGCGGGATTTATTGGACCGTTTGAAAAAAGCTGACCCCGATGGCGCGCAGGTTCTAGCCGAAGATTTGCGTCTGATCTGGGCTCGATCTGGGTCCGCCATGGTCGACATGTTGCTGCGCCGCGCCGAGAAAGCGATGGCCGCAGGTGAACTGGACGTGGCGCTAGAACATCTGACCGCCGTCACCGACCACGCCCCTGACTTCGCCGAAGGGCATATGTTGCGGGCGACAGCGCTTTACCAACTGGACCTCTACGGTCCCGCGATGGAAGAGCTGGAGCAGGCAATTGCGCTTAACCCTAACCATTTCGGGGCGCTCTTCGGGGCGGGGATCATCGCCTATGAGACGGGCCAGACTGCGGCCGCTATGACGTTTTTCGACGCGGTCGAGGCTATACATCCCAACTTCGAGCAATTATCTCGGCTCCAACAGGAACTGGACAAAGAGGCGGGCGCGCTCGACCTCTGAGACGAGGGTATAATGGCCAACAGGGGCCGGATCGCGGCCATCTTGGGCCCAACCAACACAGGCAAAACCCATTATGCCATCGAACGGATGTTGGGATATCGGACCGGTGTGATCGGTCTGCCCCTGCGTCTTTTGGCACGTGAAGTCTACGACAAGCTGGTCGCCCTGCGCGGGCCTTCGGTCGTGGCGCTGGTCACTGGCGAAGAGCGGATTGTGCCCCCGCGCACCCAATATTGGGTTTGCACCGTCGAGGCGATGCCAGAGGGCATCGGCGCAGACTTCGTCGCGGTCGATGAAATCCAGTTATGTGCGGATCCCGAACGGGGACATGTGTTTACAGATCGTCTGTTGCGGATGCGCGGGACGAACGAGACCTTGTTCATGGGTAGCGATACCATGCGCGGGCCGATTGCCGCGCTGGTCCCGCACTGTGAGTTTGTGCGCCGCGAACGGATGAGCCAGCTGCTCTATTCCGGTCAGAAAAAGATCAGCCGGATGCGGGCGCGCAGTGCGATCGTCGGGTTCTCGGTGGATAATGTCTATGCGATTGCCGAACTCCTGCGCCGTCAAAAGGGCGGGGCTGCGGTGGTTATGGGGGCGCTGAGCCCGAGGACCCGGAACGCTCAGGTCGAGCTCTATCAGAACGGTGACGTGGATTATCTGGTGGCAACTGATGCCATCGGGATGGGCCTGAATCTTGATATCGACCACGTGGCGTTTTCCAGCCTGATCAAGTTCGACGGCCGCCGGATGCGTGAATTGCACCCCAACGAACTGGCCCAGATCGCGGGCCGTGCGGGACGGGGGATGTCGGACGGCACTTTTGGCACCACCGGCGAGGCACCGCCGCTGGACGATGAGGTCGCCGAGGCGATCATGGAGCACCGGTTCACCCCGCTGCAAAAGCTGCAGTGGCGGAATCACGACCTGCGCTTCGGCCATGTGGACGCTCTGATCGATTCCCTTGAGCAGGGCCCAAACGACCCCCGTTTGCTCAAGGCGCGAGAGGCTGACGACCTGCGTGTTCTGAAAATTCTGTCTGCGGTGGATGAAATCCGCGCACGGGCCCATGACGGGACCAGCGTGAAACTGCTGTGGGATGTCTGCCGGATTCCCGATTTCAGGGGCATCAGTAGTGGTGAACACGCCACACTTCTGGAGCAAATCTACCGATTTTTGCATCAGGATGGCCGTGTTCCCGATGATTGGCTCGCCAGACAGATCAAACGCATTGACCGGACGCAAGGCGACATAGATACCCTATCCAAGAGGCTCGCGTTCATTCGGACTTGGACATATGTCGCGCAGCGTTCTGGCTGGGTTCGTGACGAAAGTCATTGGCGTGGCGAAACAAGGGCGGTAGAAGACCGCTTGTCAGATGCGCTGCACGAGCGCTTGACGCAGAGATTTGTGGACCGGCGCACATCCGTGCTTTTGCGCCGGCTCAAGCAGAAGGAGGCCCTTTTGGCCGAAGTAAACGACAAGGGTGAAGTGACCATCGAAGGTGAATTCGTTGGTCGTCTCGAAGGGTTCCGTTTCCGTCAGGACAAGGGCAGCAGCCCCGACGAAGCGAAAACCGTAGCCAAGGCAAGCTTGCAGGCGCTGGCGCCTCATTTCCATCTGCGCGCAGACAAGTTCTACAACGCGCCCGATACCGAAATCGACTTCACCGAACAGGGTGGTCTGATGTGGGGTACGGATGCGGTTGGCAAACTGGTCGCCGGATCGGATCCGCTCAAGCCCGAGGTTGTCGCCTTTGTGGATGACGAAGCTGGTGCCGACGTGGCCCAGAAAGTGCAGCGCCGCCTTCAGCACTTTATCGATCGCAAGATCGCGACCCTGTTCGAGCCCCTGATGAACCTGTCCAAGGACGAGGCTCTGACTGGTCTGGCACGTGGTTTCGCGTTCCGCATGGTCGAAGGTCTGGGTGTGCTGGAGCGCGCACCGATTGCTGACGAAGTGAAGTCGCTGGATCAGGACGCACGTGGCGCGCTGCGCAAGCACGGCATCCGTTTCGGCCAGTTCACCATCTTTATGCCCCTGCTGCTGAAACCCGCGCCGACCCGTCTGCGTCTGGTTCTGTGGTCGCTGGCAAACGGTCTGGACGATTTCCCCGAGGCACCGCCTCCGGGTCTGGTGACCGTGCCGTCGCAGCCTGACGCCGCAGCTGGTTACTTCACCATGGCGGGCTACCGCGAGGCTGGCGAGCGCGCGATCCGTATCGACATGCTGGAGCGTTTGGCGGACATGCTGCGCTCCGAAGACAGTCGTGGCGGTTTCGAAGCGAAGCCCGACATGCTGTCGATAACCGGTATGACGCTGGAGCAGTTTGCTGCTCTGATGGAAGGTCTGGGCTACCGCGCTGAAAAAGGCGAGCGTGCCAAGGTCAAAGCGGTCGATACCGTGATGGCTGATCCTGCCGCTGCTGCTGGCGAAGAGGCTCCTGCCGCTGACATCGCACCCGAAGTGGCCGCGATCGAAGACGAAGGCATCGCGCCCGTCGCCGAAGAAGCGCCCGAAGCCGTCGAAGTGCCTGCTGAAATCGCTGAAACCCCTGCCGAAGAAGTCGCGCTGGGTGAAGCTGCGGATGCTGGTGCAGCCGGTGCCGAGATGGAAGTGTTCTACACCTTCACCTGGGGTCGTCAGCGCAACAACAACCGTGGCGGCGAACGTCGTGGTGGTGGCCGCAACAACCGCGCCGGTGGTGGCAATGCCGAAGGTGGCAAGCGCGCCGATGGCGACCGCCCCCGTGGCAAGGGTGGCAAGCCCAAGGGCAAAGGTGGCCCCAAGGGCGGCAAGCCTCAGGGTGCCCGCGTCCACAGCGCACGTCCGCCCAAAGCAGACAAGCCGATCGATCCCGATAACCCCTTCGCAGCGGCTCTGATGGGCCTGCGGGACAAGAACTAAGGGGCGCCTTGTCGGACGCTGAAAAAACAAAGCTGCGCGTGGACAAATGGTTGTGGCACGCGCGGTTTTTCAAAAGCAGGTCACTGGCCGCACAGGTGGTGTCGGCCGGTCACCTCAGAATCAACGGAAATCATGCCTCAAAACCCTCGGCCAATATCTCGGCCGGAGATGTTTTGACGTTTCCGCAGGCCAATCGCGTCCGTGTTGTCAAAATCGCTGCCCTAGGGGAAAGGCGTGGACCCGCCCCCGAGGCGCAAACGCTGTACGAGGATTTGAGCCCTCCAGAGGACAAAGGTCCTAAAAATCCGGCATTTGAGGGAAGCGGACGCCCGACGAAGAAAGATCGTCGCAATCTCGATCTTCTCCGCCGCGAGAGCCTTGAATGATCTGCCTGTCTGGCCTAGCTATCGGCCAAGTTTAATGAGCGAGAGACCCGATGACCTACGTCGTTACAGATAACTGCATCGCCTGCAAATACACCGACTGCGTCGAAGTTTGTCCCGTGGACTGCTTCTACGAAGGCGAGAACATGCTCGTTATCCACCCTGACGAATGCATCGACTGTGGTGTGTGTGAACCCGAGTGCCCCGCTGACGCGATCCGCCCCGATACCGAGCCGGACATGGAGAAGTGGGTCGAATTTAACCGCAAATACTCGGAAATGTGGCCGGTTCTGACCGAGCGCAAAGACCCGCTGCCTGAAGCGACCGATCGTGACGGCGAAGGCGACAAGCTGACCAAATACTTCTCGGAAGCGGCAGGCGAGGGGAACTGATTCCCCTAGCGATTCTGTCGGCTTGCCGCGCAGCGCCTGCATCTCATTGATTCATGAGGGTTTCACGCTACGGTGAGGCCCTTTGAATGGTGGGTAAAATCTGCTATACAGTAGCGTAATATATCGAAACCGATGTATCCCCGCGGTGTTTGACGGGGGTAATCATCCGGCGACACAGGACACCCGAGCGCAATCTTTTCCGGTTGCGGCGCGGTTTTTTTGTCCTCTGATGCCCCTGCGAGGAAGGATTGCATGAGCAAATCTAAAGCCCCCGAATTTCGTCCCAACGACTATGTTGTTTATCCGGCTCACGGCGTCGGTCAGATCATGTCTATTGAAGAGCAGGAAATTGCCGGCCTCAAGCTGGAACTGTTCGTGATCTCGTTCGAGAAAGACAAGATGACCCTGCGCGTGCCGACCAACAAAGCAGCAGAAGCTGGTCTTCGCTCGCTGTCGACCCCGGACGTGATTTCGCAGGCGATGGCCACCCTGAAGGGCAAGGCCAAAGTGAAGCGCGCGATGTGGTCGCGCCGCGCTCAGGAATACGAACAGAAGATCAACTCGGGCGATCTGATTGCGATCGCCGAAGTTGTGCGCGATCTGCACCGCGCGGATGACCAGCGCGAGCAGAGCTACTCGGAGCGTCAGTTGTACGAAGCGGCGCTGGAGCGTCTGACCCGCGAAGTCGCAGCTGTGACCGACGGTGACGAGACTGCTGCCGCCAAGAAAGTTGACGACGTTCTGATGTCGCGCGCTGCGTAAGTTTTCCGGACTTCTGGAATAGAAAGAGCCGCCCTTGGTTGGGGCGGCTTTTTTCGTTTTTGGTATGCGTGTGGGACGGGCGTGCCGTTGGGTATTTTTACCAAGCTGAAGGCAGAGTCGCTGCGAGGGCAATCAGGGCAGTGATCTCTGTCAGCTGTTGCGAGGCGCCGAGTATGTCTCCGGTCTGTCCGCCGATTTTTCTGAGGGCGATTGTGGCCCAAAGGAACGCGGTTGCTGCGGCTATGAGGCAGGGGACTGGGCCGATCAGGGGCAGGGCGATCAGGAGGCCGAGGATGGCGGATGTGATTGCTGTCGTCTTGGGTGGCGCCCCAACGGAACTTGACAGTCCGTTCTGGCGCGCGCTCGGGAGGAACGCCATAAAAGGGGCCATAGCGCTTCGGCTCAGGGCACCGAGGGCTGCTAGGAGAAAGACGGGATTTGCTGCGCTAAGAAGAAGCGTCAGCAGCGCGGCCCGCCAGAGCAGGGACAACGCGATGGCAATGACGCCATAAGCCCCCGTGCGGCTGTCCTTCATGATCTCGAGCCGACGTTCGCGTGTCCAGCCGCCCCAGAGGCCGTCTGCGCTGTCCGCTAGGCCATCCTCGTGCATGGCGCCTGTGGTGATGATAGATGTGGTTAATGCACCGATGGCTTGGATGACCGGCGGCAAACCAAGTGCGCCAAGCCCCCACGCCACCGTGCCCGCGATCGCCCCCAGAATCGCCCCCGCCAAAGGATAGGCCCATGTGGCGCGAGCAGACCGTGATGTGGCGCGTTCTGTATCGACGCGCACGGGGATTCGCGACATAAGGCCCATTGCGGCCGGTAGGTCTTGCCAGTGAAAGAAAGGCTGTGTCATGGGCACATCGCTGGTTGAGGCGGATTTGCGTTACATATCGGCTTTGGCACACGAATCAACAGGGGGGCCTATGGGACAGAACGAAACCTTTGCGGCACAAATGACCGCAGCTCTGAAGGCAGCACAGGGACCGAGCGCAGCGGCACAGGCAGATGCGTCGGCGCGCAATGACGTGCTGACCAAGCCTCCGGGTGCTTTAGGCCGTCTTGAGGACCTGGCGATCTGGTATGCCAGTTGGCGCGGGGATGCGCGTCCCGAGATCAAGTCGCCTCAGGTCATCATTTTCGCGGGCAACCACGGGGTTGTCGCGCAAGGCATTTCTGCGTTCCCACCTGAAGTGACCGTTCAGATGGTTGCGAACTTTGAGGGGGAAGGCGCGGCGATCAACCAGTTGGCCAAGCTGCATGGCGCCAAGATGGGCGTGGTTGCGCTGGAACTGGATCGTCCGACAGGGGATTTCACCCAAGGTCCTGCGATGGATGCGGCTGATTTGGATGCGGCGCTCAAGGCGGGCTGGGATGCGGTTGATCCGGCGTCTGACCTGTTGGTGGTAGGCGAGATGGGGATCGGTAATACGACCGCTGCGGCTGCGATTGCACTCGCGCTCTTTGGCGGTGAGGCTGCGGAATGGGTTGGTCGCGGTACTGGCCTTGATGATGCTGGGGTTGCGCGCAAAGCAGAGGTGATTGCTAAGTCGCTGCAGGTGAACGCGCCCGATGGGCCGTTGGAGGTTCTGCGCTGCGTTGGTGGCCGCGAGATCGCGGCGATGGCGGGGGCTATGGCGCGTGCGCGGGTCGAGGGGATTCCTGTCATTCTGGACGGGTTTATCTGCTGCTCGGCAGCGGCTGTGCTGGCCAAGCTGGTCGAAGGCGCCTTGGATCACTGCGTCGCAGGTCACCAGAGCGCAGAGGCTGCCCATGGGCGGGTGCTGGCTGCTCTGGGCAAAGAACCCCTGCTGTCCTTGGGACTGCGTTTAGGCGAAGGCTCCGGTGCGGCGCTGGCGATCGGTGTGCTGCGCGGCGCAATCGCGTGCCATTCGGGAATGGCATCCTTTGCCGAGGCAGGGGTCAGCGACGGCTAATTTGTCCGCGCTGTGCGAAACAAGAAAGGCGTCCCTCAGGACGCCTTTTTCTTTGCCTCGGCCTGCGCTTCGAGTTGCGCCAGCAAGTTGGTTTCGAGCTCTTTCTCCAACTCTCTGGCACGGGCAATGTAGGGCTCGTTCTCGATTGACGGGACACCGGGTTTCCAGAGCTTCGCCAACTCTCGGACGGTGTAACGGTCGTGCTGGTAGAACACGCGGCGGGCCTCTGCGGCCTCGAACTCCGTCATGCCGAGGTTCTCGAGCACATAGCGCCCTGCACGCAAAGAGCTGTCGAAAAGCTCGCGCACGATGTCATTCGCTCCGGCGGCATAAAGGTCATATACGTGGTTCCGGTCGCGCGCACGCGCGATGATGTGCAGGTCGGGATTGTGTTTGCGTGCATACGTCACCAGCTTGGTCGTCGAAGCGGGATCGTCCAAGGCCACGACGAGAATGCGGGCATCGTTCAGGCCAGCCGCGCGCAGCAGGTCGGGGCGGGTCGGATCGCCAAAGAACCCTTTGAACCCGAATTTGCGCATCAGTTGGATGGTCTGGATGTCGTGATCAATGACCACTGTCTTGTACCCGCAGGATTGCACCATCCGGTTTACGATCTGGCCGAATCGTCCAATGCCCGCGATGATTACGGGGCCTGTGTCGTCAATCTCATCCTCTACAATTGGCGCGGCTGCGGCGTTTGCGCCGCGTGCCTTGCGCTCGAAAATGATAAAGAGCAGGGGGGTGATCAGCATGGTCAAAGCGATGACCAGCAGAAAGACCTGTCCTTGGGCGCTGTTCAGGGCACCGGTCTGCGTCGAGAATGACACAAGGACAAACCCGAATTCCCCTGCTTGTGCGAGGCCCAGGGTGAAGAGCCAGCGGCCCCTTGGTCGCAGGCGGAACAGCCGCGCGATGATGTAAAGCACCGACCCTTTGATCAGCAAAACGGTGGCGGCCATGCCGAGGATCATCAGTGGCTTGGCAAAGAGCAGCCCGAAATTGATGCCCGCGCCTACGGTGATAAAGAACAGCCCCAAGAGCAACCCTTTGAAAGGTTCAAGGTCGCTCTCCAGCTCATGTCGGAACTCTGTGTTGGCCAGAACCACGCCCGCCAGAAAGGTCCCGAGCGCTGGCGACAGGCCCACCATCGTCATCAAAAGGCCGATGCCCACCACAATCAACAGGGCCAGCGCCGTATACATCTCGCGCAGTTTCGCGGAGTGGATGTAGCGGAAGACAGGGCGCGTGAGATAGATGCCAGTTAGGATGATGGCGACCACAGCGCCCAAAGTGACCAGCGTGACGCCCCAACCGGGCAATCCGTCCACAAGGCTTATTGCGTGGTGTCCGGCGTCCTCGGGGCGCGGGATCTGGATTGAGCCATCTTCGGCGAATCCCGGCCCTTGGGTCAAAGCCAGCAAGGGCAGAATGGCCAGCATCGGGATCACAGCGATATCTTGTGTGAGCAAGACCGAGAAGGTCGCTCGTCCACCATTGGTCTGGACCAGCCCCTTTTCCGTCAGTGTCTGCAGCACGATTGCGGTCGAGGACAGCGATAGAAGCATCCCGCCCGCCAGCGCAGTTTGCCAGTCGTAGCCCATCCAGATTCCAATGCCGGTGAACGCGCCGGTAGTCAGTGAAATTTGTAGCCCGCCCATGCCGATCAGCTTTTGACGCATGTTCCACAAAGTACGAGGCTCAAGCTCTAGCCCGATCAGAAACAACATGACGACCACGCCGTATTCGGCAAAATGCTGTAGATCTTGTGTCTCGGACCCGACAAGGCCCAAGACCGGCCCGATAACAATGCCTGCCGCAATGTACCCAAGAACAGAGCCCAGACCGAGACGCGCCGCAAAGGGCACTGCGATCACGGCGGCGACCAGATAAATCAAAATGTCTAAGAGGATGACGTCCATTGTCGCGGGTCTTCCGTAGCTTCTTTGGCTCTCAGTTTAAAATGAAACCGAGTTATTGCCAGAGACGCAGAGTCGCAAAGTTTATATTGGTTCTAAACTGTGGCTTTTGGCGTATTGCTGCGGGTGGTTCAGGTTAGCCTTTGGGCATTTCCAGAACGATATTTCTCCCGCCTTTTACCAGTCGGATCGCATCCGCGCTGATGGCGGTCACTTTGCTGCCATCTATGCTGTCGCCGACTTTGACCTTCTTGTATCGCCCATTGGGCAGCCGCAGCAGTGCACGACGGCTCGAGTCAGAGCCGTAAACACCGATCAGGTTCAGCTTGCGCAGGCTGAGCACGTTGCTTTCGGTTGCAGCCTTTGACACCGACGCCTTGGACGGGATCGAAGGTTGCACCGACTTCTGGGGGGCCGCAGAGGCGACCTGTTGTTGCTGGGGCGCTGGCTTGCTGGATTGGACAACCTTGCCGAAATCTTGCGGACGCGCTTTGGGAACCAGGGACGCGGTTGCCAGAGCGTCGTCGACCGCTGCGTCCACGGCGTCTTGTTGCACGGGCTGGCTGAGACCGGCAGTGCTGCCACCAGAGGCTTCGCGCAGGGCGTCCATGACGGCGTTTGCGGTTTCGGGCGATGCGCTCGCCAGTTGCGCCTCGGGGACCAGACCGGCCGGACGTGCTTGGGGCCGGGACATCGCCATTTCGGCCATGGTACGGCCACCGAAACGGGCGCGCTCAATCTTTTCGGCCAGATCGTCGGGACGCGCCGACGGGCGCAACTTGTACTCTGGCTCTGCTTCGGCAGGCTCTTCGGCTGGGTCAGCTTCGGCGACCTGCTCTTCGGGAGCAGCTTCGGGCGCCAGATCAGGTCGGGCAGGGGGCACCACCGGAGGATTGCCAAGAAACACGCGATAGCCGCCAGGGGCGAGCGTGCCTTCGGGTGTTGGTTCAACGAGGCCATTTTCGTCCAGTGAGAACTCGTGCTCCGGCGCAGTGGGAAGCGATTGGCGCGGCGGAAGTTCGTCATTGGCCAACGCAGAAGGCGACGGCAGAGACACCGCATCCAACGAAGGCACAGCGCGATCCTTGGACGGGACAAACGCGTCATGATCGTCTGCGGTCTGAGGGATCGCCGGGGCGGTCGGAGCAATCGCGTAAATGCCTTCACGCTCGTAGAGCGCGGCCAAGGCTTCGGGGCTGATCTCGACCACTGTGGGGGCGGCGGGTTCAGGTGCGACCGGTTGGCGCGGCAACAGGTCTGCGGCCTCGCCAAGCATGGCAAAGGTTTCGTCGACTTCCTCGGAACTCGGCGCGGGGGTTGTCAGCGGGTCACTGGCCGGGGCGCTGGCGTCGGGTTCGTTCTCCAGCTCTGCCATATCCAGATCGGTGTCCGGCACGGTAGTAATCGGGATCGCGACAGGCTCTGTGGTCGCGATGTCTTGCGGATCAGACCCCGTAAGCAATGTGGCCGTGGCGCCGACCACGCCCATCAACACTACGATCGCCGCTGTCGCCAGCATGCCCAGTTTTGCCGGTTCCTGATCGCGGGGAAAGGGCAACTTGGAAGATGCCAGCATCCCGCCGATCACGGTAAAGACACCGGGAGCTGTAGATTTGCGCTCGGCCTTCAGAGACTTGGCGGACTTTTTCGGCGGTGCTTTGGGAACAGTGCGCTTGGCGGTCAGAGTCGCGGCGCTTTGATCCGGTGTGATCTCGGCGGGCTCTTCTGGCGTCGTGACCTCGACAAAGGGGGCCTCGGCCGCATCTTCGCGGGCTTTGGTCGCCGAGACCATTGCCGAAAATGCGTTCGTTTCGTCTTTGGCTTCGAAATCGGGCAGGGGAATTTTGTCATCCACAGTCCCGATGCGGTCGATCTTGATCTTGGCCACGCCGGTGACTTGGATCAGTGCGGTATCTCGGTGGACTTCTTCGCCCTTGGGCATGACTTCGCGGGCATGCAGAGCCGTTCCCAGAAAGGGCTCGGCCGGGTAATTCGCCTCGCGGGCGGGCATGGCGGCAAAGGAGTAGGGCATGAACCCATGCTCGATCGCGAACGCCTCTGCCTCGTCCAACGTGTCATGGGCCACGGCAGCGACAGAGACCGTCCCATCCCGCAGGCGGATGCAGTCGAAATTCAGCTGCTCCACCCGATAAGGGGTCGCGCCTTCCAGAGCGATGCGTGCCGAGCTGCGTTCAGCGCCCGTCGGCACCCCCGACAGTGTCAGATAGCGAATTTGTTCGTCAGGGATAATGATTTTGCAGAACAGGCCCTCGGGCGCCAGTTGCAGAGCTTTCTCGCGCAACTCTGCAAGGGCGGCGGACAGATCCGGCGTATCAAGCGCAACTTCTCCGACCAGCAGCCAGCCGTCATCGGCCCGCTGCAGCAGGGTAATACCGTTAAAAGTCAGAGACAGCGCGAAATTCGTTATCATTCTTCAGTCATACCACCTGCCCCCAAGGGGGGGTAGCTTTGCCCATGAGTGTGCGAAAGAATATAGCAGGAAACCGCTTAGAGAAAGACAATATACCTAAAGGGTACTTCGCAAACTTCGTTGCAGGGCCCATCTGTTTAGGGGCAACCAAGAGGAGAGGTTCAATGCGATATTCCACGACACTGATCGGCGCGGCGGTCATCGCTGCGATGCCGGTTTTTGCGCAGGCCGCCAGCATCCACGTGACCGGAACGGGAACCGTCGCAGTCGAGCCTGATATGGCGGTGATTACCCTTGGCGTTTCCGAAGAGCACCGCGAGGCGGGACAAGCGATGGAGCGTGTATCGACCAAAGTGGCGTCGGTTCTGGATGCCTTGGAACTGGCGGGGATTGCAGCGCGAGATGTCCAGACCCAGAGCATTTCCGTCAATCCAGTGTGGAACAACAGCGCGACCGATCGCAAGATCAGCGGGTTCGAGGCCTCCAACACCGTTGCTGTGCGGGTGCGTGTTCTGGACAGTCTGGGCTATGTGATTGACCGTGTGCTCGACAGCGGCGCGAACGTGATGCATGGCCTGTCGTTCCAACTGACCGACGATACCGAAGTAATGGAAGAAGCCCGCCGCGCTGCGGTCAAAGATGCGATGGCAAAGGCCCAAATCTACGCCGACGCTGCCGGAGTGCCACTCGGAGCGGTGACGGCCATTGATGAAACGGGATCCGCTCGGGACATCGGACGCATGGACATGGCGATGAGCTCTCTGCGCAAAGAGGCTCCGGTCGCCCAAGGTGAACTGGTGGTCACTTCGACAGTCTCAATGACCTTTGACATCGGAACTGACGCGGGAAAGTAAGGCGTGTCTCTGGCAGCGGCCTTTGCGACAGTTGCTTGGCTGACAGAGATAGTCACGCTTACTGAATGATGTGAAATTTTCGCCACACAATCAGGGCGTGTATATTCGTCAAGCTGATGTGACTTGCAGGGGCAGTGATTCTCAAGGTGCCGCCCCTATCTGTCGACCCGTGGAGGCGCGCTTCAGCGCATCCAGAAGCCTTCTTTCTTGATGCGGTTGCGGATCGCCTGTTCCTTGCGGGGCAGCGCGTCTCGGTCGAACAGAGCGCGCACTTTGGCACCACGGCCCTGATAGATCATCCGCTTGATGGGGTCGTACTGCTTCAGAACCTTCTTCAGCTTGTTCGGCGCCGTGATCTCTTCGAGCGTTTGGATCACCTTGTCGCTCTCGCGGGCATAGGCCAACGGCAGGACTCGGTAGTGGCAAGTGGTCTTGCCGTCCAGCCAGCCGTCCTCTAGCGCGCCAAAGCCGCCGCCAAAGCTGTGCAGGACCAAGGGAAGGGCGATCTGATCCAGCCAGGGCCAGATTTCCTGACAGACCAGCTCTTTGGGAGGGTTGTCACGGATGCCAGTGGCGATCTCCATGAAGCGGGCACCAAAGGCAGCCGCATCGCGGTAGTAGAAGAAACCCGCGTTGAAATAGGGGTAGCGGCGCCAGAACTCCTTGGGATAGCTGGTGTCCTCTGCGGTGCTCAGATCTAGCCCGTACTGGGTGTAGAGCGCGTTCCACGTGTCGTGGTAGCCGGGACCATAAAGCTCGATCTTGGGCCACGTGGACTCGCGCCGCATGGACGCTGCGGGGCGGTCGAAGTCAAAGGGCACATCCGTGATCTCGTCCAGCACCAGCGTGTCGGTGTCAAAGAAGACGAACGGTTTGTCCGTGGGCACAACCCTGAGGCACTCGATCTTGTTGGCGTTCGGGTAGCCGTAGCCGAAATTCTGGTTCTCGAAGGGCAGGATTTCCGCGTTCAACGATTCCAGCGCCTCGCGGACCTCAGAGCGCATCCGCGGGTCACGATCCCACTTGGGGCCGGGCTGGGGCTCGGCCACCAGAAGCCGTCCCTTGAACTTCGGGCTCTTGGCGCGGAGCGAGGCAGCGAACATGAGAGCCTCGAACTCGAGACGGCCCGACTGAGCAACAATGACGATGTTGAAATCTTTGGTCATGGACCCTCGAAAAACCTTAAACACACCTGAACTATAGGCGGGTCAAACCCATTGAAAAAGAGGCGTTTTATTTTTTCGGAGGTTAGGTCCCAACCACTCTCTCAGAAGGAGAATGGTGGGCGACCCTGGAATCGAACCAGGCATGGGTCTCCCCGGCGGAGTTACAGTCCGCTGCCGCACCTTGCAGCTCGTCGCCCTGACGTGGGGCGCTGTCTAACCCCGCCCTTGGGGGGCGTCAACAGGAAAATCTCTTGTATCTCGAAGAAAGCGTAGGCAGTTAGACAGGCATCAGAAAACAAAGGGCCAAAGCCATGAAAAAACCGAAGTGGGTCGTGGAAAAAGAGCAGTCCAAGCGCGCTGCCGCGAAGGAAACGGTATGGTTGTTTGGTCTGCATGCGGTGCGTGACGCGCTAGAAAACCCCGCACGCGTCAAACTGCGACTCGTGGTGACGCTGAATGCGCAGGCGAAACTGCAGGACGCGATCGACAAAGCGGGAATCACGCCCGAGATTTCCGATCCCCGCAAATTCGCAGCCCCCTTGGATACGCAGTCAGTGCACCAAGGCGCCGCGCTCGAGGTCAAAGCGCTGGACTGGGGCAAGCTCGAGGATATTTGCGTGGGCCAGCCCGGTCGTGCGCCCCGTGTGGTGATGCTGGACCGCGTGTCGGACCCTCATAACGTGGGTGCCATTCTGCGGAGCGCCGAGGTGTTCGGTGCCTGCGCTGTGATCGCCCCTGCGCGCCATTCGGCCCCCGAGACGGGCGCACTGGCCAAGACCGCCAGTGGCGCGCTGGAGCGCCAGCCTTACCTGCGCGTGGGCAACCTGTCCCAAGCGATGGAGCGTCTGCGTGACATGGGCTACCTGCTGTTGGGTCTGGACGGCACCGCCGAGAAAACCATTGAAGAAGCCTTGGAAGGTCAGACCGACCGTCCTGTTGCGTTGGTTCTTGGCGCCGAAGGCCCCGGTCTGCGCGAAAAGACCCGCGAGACCTGCGACTCATTGGTGAAAATCGCCTTCGCCGGTGACTTTGGCTCGCTCAACGTTTCAAACGCGGCGGCTGTCGCCCTATATGCCTCTCAGGAGAAATGATTCCGAGAGGACGCCGCCATTCCAGAGCGCACGCATATCGTCAGCTGCCCCTATTGCGGGTCGAGGTCGACCTTCGCTTTGGCCAAGGGGGATCACGTTCATCTGACGTGTCACACATGCGGCGCTCCGGTCGAGGCGGAGCCATCAGAAAAAAACGCCAAAGCCAAGAAAGTGAAGCCGCCAAAACCCGAATCGCCCAAGAAAGCGAAGAAGAAAAAGCGCAAATCGGGATTGTTTGCGCGGGCGATCAAGGATCTCTGGGACGAGGTGGATGACTTTTTCGACTGACAGCACAAGCGGTTAGTTGTGATCACGGCTTGTTTACATGCTCTTTAAGTCTCGAAATGCTCTCTTAAGTTCATGTCTATCACGAGGCCGGAACCCTTGTGATTACTTCACTGTCCCTCGTTCCGTACCTTCGCCCGAGAGCTTTTCCTCTCGGGCGTTTTTTATGCAGCCCCCCGCAAACAGGAGTGTTTATGCCTCAGACCGATGACCAGATCCGCGACATATTGACCAGCGCACAGACAATTGCCTTGGTCGGCGCATCGCAGAACACGGCTCGCCCGAGCTATCAGGTCGGTGCATTTCTGGCAGGGCAGGGCTATCGGGTGATCCCTGTGAATCCTGGTCTGGCAGGGCAAGAGCTGTTCGGAGAGACCGTCGTCGGGGCACTGTCCGAGATCACCGATCCCGTAGACATCGTGGATGTGTTCCGCGCAGGAGATGCAGTGCCAGCGATTGTGGCCGAGGCGCTGACGCTGAGCGGTCCGCGCACCATCTGGTTGCAGCTGGGTGTGGACAGCGCCGAGGGTGTGGCGCTGGCCCAAGAGAACGGCCTAAAGGTCGTTGAAAACCGCTGCCCCAAGATCGAGATGCCTCGCCTCGGGATGGTTTGATTATTTGCGGGCTGCCTTTTCGGCGATGCCAGAGGTGCCTTCGCGGCGTTCCAGTTCAGCCTCGACATCGGACAGGTCCACGCCGCGGGCGCGCAGCATGACCAGCAGGTGATACAGTACATCCGCCGCTTCGCCGATCAGCTTCTCGCGATCGTTTTTCACGGCCTCGATGATGGCCTCGATCGATTCCTCACCGAATTTCTCGGCGCATTTCTCGGGGCCCTTTGACAGCAGTTTGGCGGTCCAGCTGGTGTCGGGGCTGTCCCCGACGCGGGCGGCGATGGTGTCGTTCAGGCGGTGCAGAGCGCTCATGTCAGCCTCATGGGGATGCCGGCGGCGGCCATGTGGGCCTTGGCCTCGTGGATGGTGTGCACGCCGAAATGGAAGATCGACGCGGCCAGAACGGCGCTGGCGTGGCCCTCGGTGACGCCCTCGACCAGGTGATCAAGATTGCCGACGCCGCCCGAAGCGATCACGGGGATGTCCACGGCGTCCGCGATGGCTCGGGTCAGCGGCAGGTTAAAGCCCGCGCGGGTGCCGTCACGGTCCATGCTGGTCAACAGGATTTCCCCTGCGCCCTTTTCCGCGACGAGCCGCGCAAATTCCACAGCGTCGATGCCGGTCGATTTGCGGCCCCCGTGGGTAAAGATTTCCCAGCGGCCGGGTTCCACGGTCTTCGCGTCGATCGCGCAGATGATGCACTGGCTGCCGAACTGATCCGCCGCGCGGGCGATCACATCGGGGTCTGCCACAGCGGCCGAGTTAAAGCTGACCTTGTCCGCGCCTGCCAGCAGCAGAGCCCGCACATCCGCATTGGTTCGCACGCCGCCACCGACGGTCAGAGGCACAAAGCACTGCTCGGCTGTGCGGGTCACCAGATCGTACATGGTGCCACGGTTTTCGTGGGTCGCGTGAATGTCGAGGAAGCAGATCTCGTCCGCGCCGGCGGCGTCATAGGCGCGCGCGGCCTCGACGGGGTCGCCCGCGTCAATCAGATCGACAAAGTTCACGCCTTTGACCACTCGGCCATCGGCAACGTCCAAACAGGGGATGATACGTGTCTTGAGCATGGCTCTTCTCTTAGGCGGTGGCGCGGGATGCGTCCAGCGGGGCCAAAGCAAAAGGGCCGCGCGGTGGCGGCCCGATCCGGTTATTTCAGCGCGGCGATGGCTTCTTTGAGGTCCAGAGCGCCGTCGTAGAGTGCGCGGCCCGAGATCGCGCCCGAGATGACGCCGGTGTCGCGCAGGGCGATTAGGTCGGTCAGGCTGCTGACGCCACCCGAAGCGATGACGGGGATTTGCACGGCGCGGGCCAATGCTTCAGTCGCCTCAATGTTCGGGCCTTGCATCGCGCCGTCACGGTTGATGTCGGTGTAGATGATTGCGGCTACGCCAGCATCCTCGAAGGATTTCGCCAGATCAGTGACCATGACGTCGGTTTCCTCGGCCCAGCCTTTTGTGGCGACTTTACCGTTGCGGGCGTCGATTCCCACGGCGACCTTGCCGGGGAACTCTTTGGCCGCTTCGCGCACCAGATCGGGGTTTTCCACGGCGACGGTGCCAAGGATGACGCGGGCCAGACCCTTTTCGATCCAAGTGGCGATGGTCTGCATGTCACGGATACCGCCGCCAAGCTGCGCGGGGACGTTGGTGGCAGCAAGGATCGCTTCGACCGCTGCGCCGTTCACAGGCTCGCCCGCGAAGGCGCCGTTCAGGTCCACCAAGTGCAGCCATTCGCAGCCTGCATCCTCAAACGCTTTGGCTTGGGTGGCGGGGCTGTCCGAGAACACGGTCGCCTTGTCCATATCGCCGCGAAGAAGGCGCACGGCCTGTCCGTCTTTGAGGTCGATGGCGGGATAGAGGATCATGGCGAAGGCTCCGGTCGATGCTGTCAGAAGTTGGTCTGGCAAATGGCATGAGCGGGGGCGAAATGCAACGGACCTGACGTTAGGCTTGATTCGTAAGGCAGGCTCGCTCAGGCTGAGGCAACTCATTAGGAGGAGATGGGGATGAAGACGTTTATTCTGGCGCTGGCCATGGGGGTGGCAGGTGTCGCAGCGCAGGCAGAGGGTGTCTATGGCACCTGGCAAACTGAAACCAGCGATAAGGGCGCTTACCTACATGTGCGGGTGGGGCCCTGCGGCGAGAAGGTGTGCGGCGTGATCGACAAGGTGATTGGCGGGGACGAAAGCATCACCGGCAAGACCATCATCTGGGATATGGCGAACGCTGGGGGCGGCGCATACAACGGCGGAAAGATTTGGGCGCCGGATCAGGACAAGACCTACAAAAGCAAGATGGCGCTCGAGGGGAACGCTCTGATCGTATCGGGCTGCGTTTTGGGTGGCGCGATTTGCCGGTCCCAAAACTGGAGCCGTGTGAACTGATTTTGCTTCTTCGGATGTGAGAAACCCCGCCGTGGTGTTGGCCGCGGCGGGGTTTTTATTTGAGTATTTTCAGCAAAAAGAAGCCGGATCGCGTGTCAGGGTTTCCAGTTGAGGAAGTTGGCGATCAGTTGGAGGCCGATTTGCTGGCTCTTTTCCGGGTGGAACTGGAAGCCGAGCAAGTTGTCGCGGCCTACGATGGCGGTGACTTCGGTGCCGTAATCCACATGGGCGAGCCGTTCTGCGGCGGTGCCCACGGTGAAGTGGTATGAGTGCACGAAATAGGTGTGATCGCCCGTTTTTACGCCGTCAAAGACGGGGTGGGGGGTGTCGATGACCAGATCGTTCCAGCCCATGTGCGGCACTTTCAGCGAGCTCTCGGTGGGTCGGATTTTGTCAACGGTGCCTGCAATCCAGTCAAAGCCCTTGGTCTCTGTGTATTCCAGCCCGCGGGTGGCCAGCATTTGCATGCCGATGCAAATCCCGAGGAAGGGTTTGCCCTGTTTGATAGCGACTTCCTCGATGGCCTCGAAGAGGCCCGAGTGGTTGAAGAGCGCCTGTTGGCAGGCAGGAAAAGCCCCGTCGCCGGGCAGGACGACGCGGTCGGCTTTGCGCACGACCTCGGGGTCGGCGGTGACGATCACAGGGCCGTGGCCTTGTTCTTGGGCCATTCGCTGGAATGCCTTTTCCGCCGAGTGCAGGTTGCCGCTTTCGTAGTCGACGATCACCGTGGTCATCAGAGCGCGCCCTTGGTCGAGGGCAGGGCACCTGCGGCGCGGGGATCTGGCTCGACCGCTTGGCGCAGCGAACGGGCGACGGCCTTGAACGCGGCTTCGGCGATGTGGTGGCTGTTGAACCCGTTCAGGCAGGCGATGTTCAGGGTGATGCCACCGTGGGTGCTCAGCGCCTGAAAGAACTCGCGCACCAGTTCGGTGTCGAAGGTGCCGATTTTCTGGCTCGGGAAGGTCATGTCAAAGTGCAGGAAGGGGCGGTTCGACAGGTCGAGCGCCGCACGCACCAGCGTGTCGTCCATGGGCAAGAGGCAGCTGCCATAGCGGTTGATGCCCTTCTTATCGCCCACTGCTTGCTTGATCGCCTGACCCAGCGCGATGCCGGTATCCTCGACCGTGTGGTGGTCGTCGATGTGCAGGTCGCCATTGGCGCGGGCGGTGATGTCGATCATCGAGTGGCGGGCCAGCTGCTCCATCATGTGGTCGAAAAAGCCCACGCCGGTCTTGATGTCATACTTGCCGGTGCCGTCCAGATCGACGGATACGCTGATCTGGGTTTCGGTGGTGTTACGGGTGATTTCGGCGCGTCGCATGGGCCCCTCCGTTAGAACTCGCGGCCTTGTAGCGCGATGCGGGGGCAAGGCCAAGCGGCCCGTGTCATGTTCTGTCGTCGGAAATTTTGGTCTGTATGGAGCGGGCGAGGCGATTCGAACGCCCGACCCTAACCTTGGCAAGGTTATGCTCTACCCCTGAGCTACGCCCGCACTCTCATACAGTCATCGGTTTTCTGGAGCGGGCGAGGCGATTCGAACGCCCGACCCTAACCTTGGCAAGGTTATGCTCTACCCCTGAGCTACGCCCGCTTCCTTGGGAAAACCGATCCCTATCTACCTTCTTCTGGAGCGGGCGAGGCGATTCGAACGCCCGACCCTAACCTTGGCAAGGTTATGCTCTACCCCTGAGCTACGCCCGCACCGTTGAAGGTGAGGCGCTGTTTAATGCCGTCCCGCAAAGGCTGCAAGAGGAAAAAGCCACCTTTTTGCAGGAAATTTGTGGCGGGGCAGATTGGCCTTGTTTTACAGGGCGTTTGGTGGGGCCGACGCGTGCGCTAAGCGCTTGGCTCGCCAAAGGTTCAGCGCTTCAACGCATCCAGAAAGCGTCATCGCGGCGTAGATAAAGGCCCGCTCGAAGTGGTGGTGCAATCCATCTGCCACGAGCGCGACGCCGACCATCACTAGAAAGGCCAGCGCCAGCATCTTCGTGCTTGGATGATCCTCGACGAACTGGCCGATCGGGTTGGCCGCGATCATCATGACAAGAATCGCGATAATGACCGCGGTGATCATCACGGGCAGGTCATCAGCGATCCCGACAGCCGTCAGCACACTGTCGAAGCTGAAGACAATGTCCAGAATGATGATCTGTAGGACAACCGCACCGAAGGCACTTTTTGCCGATGGGGGCGTTGAATGTGGCGCGGCGGACGCGCCCTCGACTTCGCGGAAGATTTCATTTGAAGCTTTCCAAATCAGAAAGAGCCCGCCCGTCAGAAGAAGCAGATCCCGCCAAGACAGGGCAAAGCTTCGAACGGTCAGAAACGGTTCAGTCAGGCCCACAATCCACGCGATGGAGGCCAGAAGGGCGATCCGCAAAACCAGCGCACCGCCAAGGCCGATGATCCGTGCGCGGGCGCGGTGTTCCGGTGGCAGCTTTGAAGTGGCGATAGAGATAAAGATGACGTTGTCTACGCCGAGGATAATTTCCAACACAGTGAGTGTCAGAAGTGACGCCCACACAGCGGGGTCAGAAAAGAGGTCGATCATGTTCGGTCCCAAAGGCGCGCTCTGCGCCCTTTGGCGTAGATGGTGTCGCGCGGGGCATTGCAACAGTGGGGCCATAAAAAAAGACGCACCGTGTAAGGGTGCGTCTTTGGTTCTCTGATGCGGGTCGCTGTTATTCCAGCTCGACAAGCAGATCCTTGGCGTCGATCTGGTCGCCCGGTTTGATGTGGACTGCTTTGACCACGCCGGACTTTTCGGCGTGCAGACCGGTTTCCATCTTCATTGCTTCGATGGTCAGGATCAGGTCGCCGTCGTTGACCTTTTGGCCCGGGGTGACGCTGACTGTTGCAACGACGCCCGGCATAGGTGCACCGATGTGGTTGGCGTTCCCTGCTTCTGCCTTGGGGCGGACAGTGGTGGTCGCCTTGACCTTGCGGTCGGGCACGCGGATCACACGAGGCTGACCGTTCAGTTCGAAGAAGACCTTTACCTCGCCCTTATCATCCGCTTCGCCAAGCGCTTGCAGGCGGATTTCGAGGGTTTTACCGGGGTCAATCTCGACGCTGATCTCGTCACCGGGCTCCATCCCGTAGAAGAAGCTGGAGGTCGGCAGGGTCCGCACGGGGCCATAGGTTTTGTGACGCGCCACGTAGTCGCTAAAGACCTTGGGGTACATCAGGTAGCCGTTCAGATCCTCGTCATCGAGGGTATCGTCGAGGTCCAGTTCCTTGGTCGCGGCCAGACGGGTTTCCTCGATGTCGATCGGCTTGGCGCTGAGGCCCGGACGGTCGGTGTTCGGCTTTTCGCCCTTCAGCACCTTGGTGATGATGCCTTCGGGGAAGCCGCCCGGAGGCTGGCCCAGGTTGCCGCGCATCATATCCACAACCGAGTCGGGGAAGGCGATGTCGCGGTTCGGGTCTTCGACATCGGCGCGGGTCAGGCCTTGGGAGACCATCATCAGCGCCATGTCTCCGACCACCTTGGACGAGGGGGTCACTTTGACGATGTCGCCGAACATTTGGTTCACGTCCGCATAGGCATGGGCGACTTCGTGCCACTTTTCCTCGAGCCCAAGGCTGCGCGCCTGTGCTTTGAGGTTGGTAAACTGGCCGCCGGGCATCTCGTGCAGGTAGACCTCGGACGAGGGCGACGCGAGGCCGCTTTCGAACGCGGCGTATTGCGCACGGACCTGTTCCCAGTAGTCGCTGATCTGGCGCACGGCCTCGACATCCAGTCCGGTGTCGCGGTCGGTGTGGCGCAGAGCCTCGACGATCGAGCCCAAAGCCGCCTGAGAGGTGCCACCCGAGAAGGCATCCATCGCGGCGTCGACCGCATCAACGCCCGCTTCGGCAGCGGCGAGAATGGTCGCGCCCGCAATGCCGCTGGTGTCGTGGGTGTGGAAGTGGACAGGCAGGCCGACCTCTTCTTTCAGGGCTTTGACCAGAACGCGGGCCGCGCCGGGTTTCAGCAGACCGGCCATGTCTTTTAGGCCCAGAATGTGTGCGCCAGCGGCTTTGAGTTCCTGCGCCATGGCCACGTAGTACTTCAGGTCGTACTTCGCGCGGTCAGGGTTCAGGATGTCGCCGGTGTAGCAAACGGTGCCTTCGAGGATCTTGTCGGTTTCCAGCACGGCGTCCATGGCGACGCGCATGTTTTCCACCCAGTTGAGGCTGTCGAACACGCGGAAGATATCCACGCCAGTCTCAGCCGCCTGTTTGACAAAGAACTTCACCACATTGTCGGGGTAGTTGGTATAGCCCACACCGTTCGCCCCGCGCAGCAGCATCTGGGTCAGCAGGTTAGGCATGCGGGCGCGCAGATCGCGCAGACGCTGCCACGGGCATTCCTGCAAGAAGCGGTAGGCCACGTCGAACGTCGCACCGCCCCAGCACTCGACCGAGAACAGCTGCGGCAGGTTGTGCGCGTAGGCAGGCGCCACTTTGACCATGTCGAACGAACGCATGCGGGTGGCCAGCAAGGACTGGTGGCCGTCGCGCATGGTGGTGTCGGTCAGCAGCAGTTGCTTTTGCGCGGCCATCCAGTCGGCCACTGCCTGCGGGCCCTTTTCGTCCAGCAGGGTTTTCGAACCGGCTGCAGGCGCATCGGCCAGCAGTTGCGGCGCGCGCGGGTTGATGTCCGAGCGGGGCTTCACGCGGCCTGCGGTCTCGGGGTGCCCGTTAACGCTGATGTCCGCGATGTAGGTCAGAACCTTGGTGCCGCGGTCACGGCGGGCACTGAAATCAAAGAGCTCGGGCGTCGTGTCGATGAATTTGGTGGTGTATTCGTTCGACAGGAATGTCGGGTGCTTCAGCAGGTTTTCCACAAACGCGATATTGGTGGACACGCCGCGAATCCGGAATTCACGCAGGGCGCGGTCCATGCGGGCAATCGCAGCCTCGGGAGTCGGAGCCTTGGCGGTCACCTTGGTCAGCAGCGAGTCGTAGTAGCGGGTGATGACCGCGCCCGAATACGCGGTGCCGCCGTCCAGACGAATGCCCATACCGGTCGCCGAGCGATAGGTGGTGATCCGGCCGTAGTCGGGGATAAAGTTGTTCTGCGGGTCCTCGGTGGTCACGCGGCACTGCAGGGCGTGGCCCATCAGCACGATGTCTTCTTGCTTGGACTTGCCGGTGGCTTCTTCCAGCGTTTTGCCTTCGGCGATCAGGATCTGAGCGCGGACGATGTCGATGCCGGTGACTTCTTCGGTGACGGTGTGCTCCACCTGAACGCGGGGGTTCACCTCGATGAAGTAGAAATTGCCCGAGTCCATATCCATCAGGAATTCGACGGTCCCGGCGCACTCATAGTTCACATGGGCGCAGATTTTGCGGCCCAGTTCACAGATTTCATTGCGCTGTTCTTCGGACAGGTAGGGGGCAGGGGCGCGTTCCACGACCTTCTGGTTGCGGCGCTGCACCGAGCAGTCCCGTTCCCACAGGTGATAGATGCCGCCGTGCTTGTCCCCAAGGATCTGAACCTCGACGTGACGGGCGCGGATGATCATCTTTTCCAGATAACCCTCGCCGTTGCCAAATGCGGCTTCGGCTTCGCGACGACCTTCGCTGACTTTGGTGGCCAGTTCCGATTCTTCCTGAATGGGGCGCATGCCGCGGCCACCGCCACCCCACGACGCCTTCAGCATCAGGGGGTAACCGATTTCGGCGGCCTCTTTCTTGATGGCCTCCATGTCGTCGCCAAGAACCTCGGTCGCGGGGATCACAGGGACACCGGCTTCGATCGCCACGCGGCGGGCGCTGGCCTTGTCGCCAAGGGCGCGCATGGTTTCGGCCTTGGGGCCGATAAAGGTGATGCCGTTCGCGGCGCAAGCCTCAACGAAATCGGGGTTTTCAGACAGCAGACCGTAGCCCGGATGAATCGCGTCCGCGCCGCACTCTTTGGCGACTCGGATGATTTCGGGGATCGACAGATACGCAGCGACCGGGCCCATACCTTCGCCAATGCGATAGGCTTCGTCCGCCTTGAAGCGGTGAAGGCTCAGTTTGTCTTCTTCGGCATAGACGGCGACCGTCTTTTTGCCCATCTCGTTTGCGGCCCGCATCACGCGGATCGCGATTTCCCCCCGGTTCGCAATGAGGATCTTTTTGAATTCGGTCATAATTAGGTGTCCCGACACAGTCTCACAGGTTTTGCCACTCGCACGGCATTGAAGAGTGCGATCGCTAACTCCCCTGATAGCGATAACACTCCTTTAAAATCAGACAGCAAGCAGATGTTGCTGCATGTGCAGCGTGATAATTTTTCAGCGCCGCGCAAGTGCGAAATTTCACACACTTTCGGGTTTGCAGTGCGATACCGTTAACATACGCGTTATGGTGGTGGCGCTAAATGTTATGTTTATCAGGCTGTTACAAAGGTAAACTTTGCAAGTTTGCTGATGAGGAATTATTTTCGGATTTTGCAAGAATAATTGCAAAGTCAGCGGTGCGGGCAAGATGGAAAATTTGTGAACATTTTGGGAACACCTCTTTTCCTTGGGGCAGGGGCAGGCTATTTTGCCCGACATGAGCAGCTTTGATGAATACGATGCCTTCGAAGGCGCCTCCTTGTCCGCCCGTGCCATGGCCGCGCGGCCGTCGCCCTATCTGGACGATCTGAACCCCGCGCAGCGCGAGGCGGTCGAGGCGTTGGATGGCCCTGTCCTGATGCTTGCTGGCGCGGGCACGGGTAAAACCAAGGCGTTGACCTGTCGCATCGCCCATCTGCTGAACACCGGCCGCGCACGCCCGAACGAGATTTTGTCGGTCACGTTTACCAACAAGGCCGCCCGCGAGATGAAGGATCGCGTAGGCCGTTTGATGGGCCAAGCGGTCGAAGGGATGCCGTGGCTCGGCACTTTCCACTCTATCTGTGTGAAGCTGCTGCGCCGTCATGCCGAACTGGTAGGGCTGAAGTCGAATTTCACGATTCTCGATACAGACGATCAGATTCGCCTGCTGAAGCAACTGCTCAAAGCCTACAATATCGACGACAAACGCTGGCCTGCGCGTCAGCTGTCTGGCGTGATTGGCCACTGGAAGAACCGCTGTTGGTTGCCCGATCAAGTGCCGGGGGGCGAGGCGGCGGCATTCAATAATCGCGGGATTGAGCTCTACAAGGCCTACCAACTCCGGCTGCGCGAGCTGAACGCGGTCGATTTTGATGACCTTTTGCTGCACATGGTCACGATCTTCCAGCAGCATCCTGACGTACTGGAGCAGTACCAGCGCTGGTTCCGCTACATTTTGGTGGACGAGTATCAGGATACGAACGTGGCCCAGTACCTGTGGCTTCGGCTCTTGGCGCAAGGGCACCGGAATATCTGCTGCGTTGGGGATGACGACCAGTCGATCTACGGTTGGCGTGGGGCCGAGGTTGGCAACATCCTGCGTTTTGAAAAGGATTTCGACGGCGCCCATGTGGTGCGTCTGGAGCAGAATTACCGCTCCACGCCTCATATCTTGGCCGCCGCGTCCAATGTAATCCGCGGCAACGAATCCCGTCTGGGCAAAGAGTTGTGGACCGACAAGGACGAGGGTGAAAAAGTCCGTCTGATTGGTCATTGGGACGGGGATGAAGAGGCCCGCTGGATTGGCGAGGAAATCGAGGCGCTCCAGCGCGGCACTCGCGGTCTGCGGCCATATTCGTTGGACGAGATGTCGATTCTAGTTCGTGCTTCCCACCAGATGCGCGGGTTCGAAGACCGTTTTCTAACAATCGGACTGCCATACCGTGTGATCGGCGGACCGCGTTTCTATGAGCGCCAAGAGATTCGCGATGCCATGGCCTATTTCCGTGTCGTGACCTCGAACGACGATGATCTGGCCTTCGAGCGCATTGTGAACACACCCAAACGCGGGCTTGGTGACAAAGCGCAACAGAACATCCAGCAATGTGCGCGTCGGCACGGGGTTTCCCTGGTCGAGGGCGCGCGGATCTTACTGGACGAGAAGGGGATCGGCGGCAAAGGGGCCAAAGAGTTGCGGATCTTGCTCGACGGGATTGAACGCTGGTCCGAAGTTGCCCGCACCCACACCAGTCGCGCGGTGCTGGAAGACGACGAGGCGGTGATCGATGATGGCGGCGCACGGACGTCTATGTCCCATATGGAGCTGGCGGAAATCATCCTTGATGAGTCTGGCTACACGGCCATGTGGCAGAACGACAAAACGCCCGAAGCGCCCGGCCGCCTGGAAAACCTGAAGGAATTGGTCAAGGCGCTCGAAACTTTCGATAACCTCCAAGGCTTTCTGGAACACGTGAGCCTTGTGATGGACAACGACTCCGATGCCGAAGGGGCAAAGGTGTCGATCATGACTCTTCACGCGGCCAAAGGGCTGGAGTTTCCGGCGGTGTTCTTGCCCGGTTGGGAAGATGGCCTGTTCCCGTCTCAGCGGGCGATGGACGAAAGCGGTCTGAAAGGTCTCGAGGAAGAGCGTCGGCTGGCCTATGTCGGCATCACCCGCGCCGAAGAAATCGCTACGATCAGCTTTGCGGGCAACCGTCGCGTCTACGGACAATGGCAGAGCCAGATGCCCTCGCGTTTTGTCGATGAATTGCCCGAAGATCATGTGGAGGTTCTGACGCCTCCGGGTCTCTATGGCGGGGGGTATGGCGCGGCCAGTCCCATGTCATCCCGTTTGGACGAACGGGCAGCGGGGGCGGACGCCTATAACTCGCCCGGTTGGAAGCGGCTGCAAGAGCGCAGCAGTTCGCGTCCGGTCAGTCAGCCACGCGAGTCCCGCTCTCTGGTGATCGATGCGCAGGCGATTAGCAGTCACACGGTCGGTGATCGCGTGTTCCATCAGAAATTCGGCTACGGCGAAGTGATCGGCGTCGAAGGTGACAAGCTGGAGATCGCGTTTGAAAAGGCGGGGACCAAAAAGGTTGTCGCGAAATTCGTGACCACGCCGAACGACATTCCGTTCTAAGCCAGGATACAGCTGAAACGTAGTTAGGTCGCCCTCGGGCGGCCTTTTTCGTTTTTGGGTGCGGGAAATAAAAAAGCGGTGGCGCCAGGGAGGAGGAGAGGCGCCACCGCTAAAATACAGATGCTGCAGGGAGGAGGAGAGCAGCGTCTGATTCCAAATTAGGGTGCGGCGATATCCAGGGAGGAGGAGAGGATATCGCCGCTGATCTACAGAATGCTCAGGGAGGAGGAGAGAGCATCCTGATCTCGAATTAGGTGCGGCGACACAGGGAGGAGGAGAGTGTCGCCGCTAGATTACAGAATGCTCAGGGAGGAGGAGAGAGCATCCTGATCTCGAATTTGATGCGGCAACACTCAGGGAGGAGGAGAGAGTGTTGCCGCTGATAACAGACGCCGCAGGGAGGAGGAGAGCGGCTATCTGAACCTTGTAGGGTTGGCGGCAAGCCAGGGAGGAGGAGGTTGCCGCCGGATCGAAGGTGCGGGGGAGGACCACACCGACAATCTGTATTCTTTAGAGGGCGCCGTAGCGTTCGTTCGCGGCTGCGATGGCCACACCCATGATCTGGGAGCGGTGCATGCCAAGATCGGCTAGCTCGCGTCCCGTCAGGGCATTCAGCTCTTTCACAGTTTCACGGATCAACATCTGACGTGCGATCTTCGCCTTGAGGGTTTCAAAGAAGCTGAGCGTTCCAGCCTTTTGAGCGCCCTGTGCGCGGATGTCTGATGCGTATGCCATTCGTACAGCCTTCAACTCGTCTATCTAACGGCCCCTGATGTTTCCACCTCAGTAAGTGTGCCGTCCTGTTGATACTGAATTTACGCCGATGCTGCAGATGCACAATCCCGCTAAGCTTCAAGGCCGGTATGCGCTCTGCGCATGCCTCAAATGCCATGAAAATAGGCGAAAAATCGTACGCTTTGGCGAAACTTTAACGGGAATTTAGAGGTGCGAGGGTCGCCTATTGGGCGGGTCCGCTATGCAATCCTGGTATGACAGCACAGAAAAATATGCTTTTGCGCTGGAGGTTTGCGGGAATGATGGGCTTATGTCGTGGCGCGCGAAGAACGCCTGACCCGCTAAGAGAGTGCATTGTCCCTTATATTTGATTCTGCGCCACCCCTGAAAAAGTCCTGTGGCATAAAGGACACGTGGCTTTCTTGCATCGCCGCCTTTCGTGCCCGAATCCGTGGCCGAGTTGTACGACTCGCGGCGGGCTTTGGGAAATGATGGGACCGGGAGTGGGATCGCATGGGAGGGGCTCTCGCTGATTGCGGTAGGTCCCACCGCATCCCATAGAAATCCAGATTTGAGTCTGGTCCGATGGGCGCGTTGCAGCGGCGCCTATATATAGAGTGACCTCAGACTGCCTGTTTCCCCAAAATCGGCGGCATCTCCCTGTGCCATGAGCGTTGTCGCTGGCGATTCCATGGGATTTCGTGGGAAGGCTCTTTTGAGCCTACCGATTCCCCTCTGAATCACGGCCAATCGAGCGTTCGTGAGGCGCTTGGGTTAGTTTTTTCGGGAAAGAGTCAGGCTATGACTCCCCGAAAATATGGGAAGAACGTCTCCTATCTATGGGAATCCCCTGAAATTTCCAGAATCTGTGGATAAGCGCGCCATGGGAAACCATGGTCTGACAGCCATTCTTACGGGTCAAAAGAATCACGCAAGCGCTCGTTTTCGTGAGAGTCCGTAGGTTGCGCCCGTTTTGGTGCATAAACTTTCGATAGACGTGAAAGTTTTTTTGCCAAAACGTGGCCCGAGTTATCCACAAGCGAAATGTCTATATGATGTGGTTAACGGGGTTGTGAGGGGGTATATATTCCCGATTTGAGAGTTCAGGTATCGCAAAATGAGATTACAGCTAACACTTATCCACATGGGTAGGGGGCGCGGTTCCCCAAAAAAACCGTTGATTACCATGAATTCCCATGGCATCCCTAAGTCACAAGATGAGAACGGGCTAATAAAGGGACGACAAAAGATCCCGAAAAGGCTCAGGCAGTTTCATACAGGCACCCCGCTTTCATCAAATAAGATCCGGTTGGTGGGCAATATACATCCCCCCAGGTGGCTTGCACAGCCGGACACCCAGTAATGGGACGAGGGGCGGCGGGTTGAGCAGTGGCAGACGCTCAACCCGCCGTTTTCGTTCCAGCACCCGATAAACCAAGAACGACCTGGGGACGGAGCGGGCAGTGAGCCAACAGTGGTTCATAGGCGAGAGCCACCATAAGGTGGATACGAAAGGCCGGGTCTCAATCCCCGCAGCCTTCCGTAAAGTTCTTGCCTCTGGCGATCCTGACTTCTCCGAAGGGGCAAACCCGCAGGTCGTTGTTGTCTACGGTGATGCGCGCCGTAATTATCTTGAGTGCATGACCATCAAGGCCATGAACAAGATCCAGCGCAAAATGCTGAAAATGCCTCCGGCAAGCCCTCAGCGCCGCGCTTTGCAGAAAATGTATTCGACCCAAGCTCTGGTAACGTCTGTGGACGAGACCGGTCGTCTGGTGTTACCCGCCAAGCTCCGCAACAAAATCGGCATCAGCAATGAAGCCGTATTCGCCGGCATAGGTGAGAACTTCCAGATCTGGAGCACCGAGACCTACGAGATCGAAAACGGCCTGGTCACAGGCGACGACGACTTCGATCCGGACCTCGATCCGTCTCACTACCTGTTCGGCGACGACGAAGACGAGGAATAATCAGATGTCGCAGGACACCCAGACTGGCGCCCCGCATATTCCGGTACTGATCCGGCCTTTGATTGCGGCGGTTGCGCCGGTGTCCGGCGTGTGGCTGGATGGTACTTTCGGGGCAGGGGGCTATACCCGTGAATTGCTGGCTGCTGGGGCCGATAAGGTTTACGGCGTCGACCGCGATCCTTTGGCTCATGAAATGGCCCAGAAGTGGATCGGCGAGTATGACGGGCGTATTGAGCTGGTGCGCGGCACGTTTTCCCGCCTTGATGAATACGCGCAGGATTTGGACGGTGTGGTGCTGGACCTCGGGGTCAGCTCCATGCAGCTCGATTTAGCCGAACGTGGCTTCAGCTTTATGCGCGACGGGCCGCTGGACATGCGGATGTCGCAGGACGGCCCCAGCGCCGCCGATCTGGTGAACGAAGCCACCGAAGCCCACCTTGCTGACATTATATATCTGTTCGGTGAAGAGCGTGCCTCGCGCCGGATCGCCAAGGCAATCGTCAAAGCCCGCACCCTTGAGCCGATCACCACGACCCTGCGCTTAACCGAAATCGTCGAAAGCTGCTTGCCGCGCCCCAAGCCCGGTCAAGCCCATCCCGCCACGCGCACCTTCCAAGGACTGCGGATCGCGGTGAATGATGAATACGAAGAGCTGCTCGGTGGTCTGATCGCGGCGGAACGGGCGTTGAAACCCGGTGGCAAGCTGGCTGTCGTGACCTTCCATTCGATCGAGGACCGGATCGTCAAACGCTTCCTGACCCAAGCGTCGGGTGGGGGCGGACGGGCCAATCGCTATGCGCCCGAGACAGAACAGCCAAAAGAACGTTTCAAATTGACGCCTCGCAAGGCCATCGCCCCCGATTCAGAAGAGTTGGAGCGGAACCCGCGTGCGCGGTCGGCCAAGCTGCGTGTGGCAGTGCGGACCGATGTGCCTGCGGGCGCGGTGGACGAAGATGCCTTGGGCCTGCCCCGACTGAAGAGGAACGGATAAGAATGCGCACCCTGTTCGGGATTCTGACCGCTGTTGTGGTGATTGGGCTGGCCTACTGGGCCTACGGCGAAAACTATCGCACCCAAGACGCCCTGTCCGAGTCTCGACATGTGAGCAACCAGATCGAGGCCGCGCGGTCGCGTCTGGCGGTCCTCCGGGCCGAGTGGGCCTATCTGAACCGTCCCGACCGTCTGCGCGATCTGGCGGACCTGAACTTCGATAGCCTTGGTCTCTTGAACATGACCTCTGCGCACTTTGGCGAGATCGACGAAGTCGCCTATCCGGTGCCCGTCAATCCGCTTTTTGACGACGAGCCACTGCAGCTGTCCGAAGACTTAATGGAGATGATGCAATGATCCGCACGCCTCTGCGCCCTCTGGCTCGCATTCTCGAAGCCCGTGACAAAGGGGAAAACCCCGATGCGATCGAACGCGAGAACCTGCGCCTGCGCCACGAGCAGATGCGGGACAAGATGCGAGGCCGCGCAGAAAGCCGTCTGTTGGTTATGGGCATTCTGTTCTTTTGTGGTTTCTTGATGGTCGGGACACGGATGGCGCTTTTGGCGTCGACCGAACCCGAAGAGCCCCAAGCCACCGTGCGCTCGGCGCAGATCGTGTCCCAACGGGCAGATATCGTGGATCGGGAAGGACGCATTCTTGCGACCAATATGCAGACCAACCACCTTTATGCGCACCCGCAAGAGATGGTCGATCCGGTTCACACCGCAAACGAGTTGATCAAGATCTTCCCCGATCTCAACAAAGACCGCCTGATGAAAGACTTCACGGGCAAGCGCAAATTCCTGTGGATTCGGCGTCAATTGAGCCCGGAGCAGGTCCAAGCCGTCCATGACATCGGCGAACCCGGTCTGAACTTTGGACCGCGTGAAACCCGTCTCTATCCCAATGGCGCGATTGCGAGCCACATTTTAGGCGGTGCCTCCTATGGGCGAGAAGGGGTGGCTTCGGCCGAAGTTGTCGGCGTTGCAGGCGTCGAGAAGGTCTTTGACGACTTCCTGCGTGACCCGGCCCGAGCGAGCGAGCCTCTGCAACTGTCGCTTGACCTGACCGTCCAAGCCGCCACTGAAAAGGTGATGGAAGGCGGCATGATGATCATGAACGCCAAAGGTGCCGCTGCCGTCGTTATGGACATTCATACTGGCGAGTTGGTCAGCCTTGTCAGCCTCCCTGATTTCGATCCGAACAACCGCCCCGTTCCGCTGACCAAAGGGTCGGCAGGGGACAGCCCGCTGTTTAACCGTGCGGTTCAGGGGGTTTACGAGCTTGGATCGACCTTCAAACTGTTCGCAGCGGCTCAGGCGCTGGAGCTGGGGCTGGTGTCCCCTGATACCAAGTTGGACACCAAAGGCCCGCTGCGTTGGGGCCGCTTCCGCATCCGCGACTTCCACAACTACGGTCCGCAACTGAGCGTGACCGAGACCATCGTGAAGTCTTCGAACATTGGCACCGCCCGTCTGGCAATCATGATCGGGCAAGAGCGCCAGAAAGACTTCTTGAGCCGGCTCGGGCTGCTCGAAGTGCCGCCAGTGGAAATTCTGGAAAGCCGCGGCGCGAAGCCTCTGACCCCGAAGAAGTGGTCCGAGTTGTCCTCGCTCACCATCAGCTACGGTCATGGTTTGTCGGTCTCTCCGGTGCATCTGGCGGCGGCTTATGCCAGCGTGCTGAATGGCGGCACCCGTGTTCGGCCCACTCTTCTGAAACAATCCGGGCCACAGCAGGGCGAACGCGTGGTGTCCGAGCGGACCTCCGCTCAGGTGCGCTCCATGTTGCGCAAAGTGGTAACCGATGGCACCGCCAGCTTTGGCGACGTCAAAGGGTATGCCGTTGCGGGCAAAACCGGCACAGCGGACAAGCCCAAGCCCACAGGGGGCTATTATAAAGACAAAGTCATCGCGACCTTTGCCAGTGTCTTCCCGGCCCATGATCCCAAGTACGTGGTCATCGTGACTCTGGACGAACCCGAAGACCGCATGGGCAAAGAACCGCGCCGTACCGCTGGTTGGACCGCCGTTCCTGTCGCTGCAGAGCTGATTGGCCGTATTGCCCCGCTCATGGGGTTGCGACCTGACGTTGAACCCTCTGCCATAGGTGAGGTAACACTCGCCTCACATTGATCGGTCGAAAGGCATTTCAGGGTTATGGACGTTGTTAAATCACTGGCACAGTTGGGATTGACCGCCCGAGGAGGCCAAGAAGCCCGAGTCACAGGGCTTACGGTGGACAGTCGCGCTGTTGCGCAGGGTCATCTTTTCGCAGCATTGCCGGGGGCCAAGGTTCATGGCGCGCAGTTTGTGCCCGCCGCGCTGGAGGCAGGGGCCTCGGCGATCCTGACCGATGCTGCTGGCGCAGAGCAGTGCGAAGCCGCCGTCCGCGAGGCTGGCGCCGCGCTGATCATCGCCGCAGAGCCGCGGGCAGCGCTGTCCTATGCCGCTGCATTGTGGTTCGGTAAACAACCCGAGACGATCGTTGCAGTGACTGGGACCAATGGCAAAACTTCGGTCGCTTCCTTCACGCGCCAGATCTGGCAGGCCCTGGGCATGCCCGCGGTGAACCTTGGGACGACCGGTGTCGAAGGGGATTGGGAATATCCGCTGAACCACACCACGCCCGAGCCGATCACGCTCCATCGTGCTCTGGCCGCTGCCGCGAACGAAGGCATCACCAACGCCGCGATGGAAGCCAGCAGTCATGGTCTGGACCAGCGCCGCCTTGATGCGGTGCACCTCAAGGCTGCCGGTTTTACCAACTTTACCCAAGATCATCTGGATTATCACCACACCTTCGAGGAGTACTTTGCCGCCAAGGCGGGTCTGTTCGACCGCGTTCTCCCAGACGAAGGCACTGCTGTCCTGAATATCGACGACCCCAAGGTTGCAGATCTGGCAGAGCGGATGCTGGATGATGGCCGCTGCGTGATCACCGTCGGGCGGCACGAGGATGCGGACCTCCAGATTACGGCACAGCGCTTTGATGGCACGGGGCAGGAACTGCGGCTGAGTTACGATCATCAGGTCGCGCTTGTGCGCCTGAACCTGATCGGCGGATTTCAGGCCGAAAACGTCCTGATTGCGGCCGGTTTGGTCATGGCGACGGGTGTTGGGTTTCAGGATGTCAGCAATGCCCTCTCGCGCCTGACCACCGTGCGCGGCCGTATGCAGCTGGCCGCGACGCGAGAAAACACGGCATCGGTCTTTGTTGACTACGCTCACACCCCCGACGCTGTGGCCAAAGCTCTGGCTGCGATGCGTCCGCATGTGATGGGTCGTGTGGTCGCGATCATTGGCGCGGGCGGGGACCGTGACAAAACCAAGCGTCCCTTGATGGGCGAAGCCGCGGCCAAGAACGCGGATCTTGTCTTTGTGACCGACGACAACCCCCGCAGCGAAGACCCCGCGACCATCCGTGCCGAAGTCATGGCTGGTTGCCCCAATGCGATCGAAGTCGCTGACCGCGCCGAGGCGATCTTGCGGGCGGTTGATATTCTTCAGCCGGGGGATGCGCTCTTGATTGCGGGCAAAGGCCACGAGCGCGGGCAGATCGTCGGTGATGTGACCTATCCCTTTGATGATGTTGAACAAGCCAGTCTTGCAGTCGCGGTTCTGGACGGAAAAATGGTATGACAACGACGTCTCCCCTCTGGACTTCTGAAGACGCAGTGGCAGCCACCGGCGGACGCGCAACTGTGCCGTTCACAGTGGATGGTGTGTCCATTGACACCCGTACCCTGAAACCCGGTGATTTGTTTGTCGCGCTCAAGGCGGCACGCGACGGGCACGATTTCGTCAGCCAAGCCTTGGCCCACGGGGCGGGTGCGGCGCTGGTGACCCATGTGCCAGAGGGCGTGGCCGAGGATGCGCCGCTTTTGATTGTCGATGATGTGCAGACCGCTCTGGAAGACTTGGGCCGCGCATCGCGAGCACGGACCAAAGCGCGGGTGGTCGGGATCACCGGCTCGGTCGGAAAGACCTCGACCAAAGAAATGCTGCGTACGGTTCTGGCGGGGCAGGGCAAGGTGCATGCTGCCGAGGCCAGCTATAACAACCACTGGGGCGTGCCTCTGACTCTGGCGCGGATGCCCGCGGACAGCGACTTTGCTGTGATCGAGATCGGCATGAGCAACCCCGGCGAAATCGCCCCTCTGGCGAAAATGGCGCGTCCGAATGCGGTCATCGTGACCATTGTGGCGGCTTCGCATCTCGCGGCCTTCGAGAGCCTCGAGGGGATTGCCCACGAAAAAGCATCGATCATCGAAGGTCTGGAACCCAAAGGTCTCGCGATCCTGAACGGCGATCTGGAAACGTCAGAGATACTCGTCGACAAAGCGCATGAAACTGGAGCCACGGTGCGGACTTTTGGTCAGAGCAAGGGGTGCTTTGCCCGCCTGCTGGACGTCCAATTTTCTGATGACACGACGGTTGCGACCGCACGGGCTTGGCGGACGCCTATTCTGTACAAGGTCCACGCACCGGGGCGTCACTTTGCTATGAATGCCTTGTCGGTCGTAACGCTGATACAAGCGTGGAAACTGGATCAGGCCGTCGCTCTGTCGGATCTGGCCCAGTGGGAGCCTGTCCAAGGTCGCGGGGCGCGGGAGCCTATTCACCTCGATCCTGTCGACACGCGTCAGGTCTTTGAGATGATCGACGAAAGCTACAACGCGAACCCGCAATCCCTTGGAGCCGCGCTCGAGGTCCTGGCTGCAGCGCGCGCGCACAACAATGTGGGCCGCTTCAAGACGGGCCGCAAGATCGCGATCCTTGGCGATATGGGCGAGTTGGGTCGCACTGCCGAAGCGTTGCATGAAGGCATCGCGGGCTTGCCCGCCATGAAGAGCGTCGACCGTGTCCATTGCGTCGGCCCTTTGATGCGCAATCTTTGGAAGGCGCTGCCCCCTGAAAAGCGTGGCCTGCATGTGGACAGCGCCGAGGCTCTGGTGGGCAAGGCCCGCAGCCTCGTGGATGCAGGGGATGTGGTCATGGTCAAAGGGTCGAACAGCATGCGTCTGAGGCTCGTAGTTGACGCGCTAAGAAAACTGGGTCATCCCGCCGCCCAACCAGATCAAGAGGACTCCTGATGCTGTATTGGCTTACCTTGCTGTCGGATGGCGGCGATTTTTTTAACTTGTTCCGTTATATCACCTTCCGCGCCGGTATGGCTTTTGCGACCGCGCTGATTTTTGGTTTCGTGTTTGGCCAACCTCTGATCAACGTCCTGCGCAAGCGTCAGGGCAAAGGTCAGCCGATCCGCGACGACGGCCCCGAGGGGCACTTTTCCAAGGCCGGTACGCCGACCATGGGCGGTCTGTTGATTGTGGGCGCGCTGCTGTTCTCGACCCTTCTGTGGGCGCGCTTGGACAATGCATTCGTGTGGATCGTGCTGTTCGTCACCATGGGCTTTGGTCTGATTGGCTTTGCCGATGATTACGCCAAAGTCAGTAAACAGAACACAAACGGGGTGCCCGGCAAGGTCCGCTTGGGCCTTGGGTTCCTGATCGCGCTGATCGCCTCGGTCTGGGCCAGCTATTACCATCCGGCGGAATTGACGAACCAACTGGCGCTTCCGGTGTTCAAGAATACCCTTGTAAACTTGGGCTATCTCTTCATTCCGTTCGCGATGATCGTGATTGTGGGCTCCGCCAATGCGGTGAACCTGACCGATGGTTTGGACGGTCTGGCGATCATGCCGGTGATGATCGCTGCGGGCACTTTGGGCGTGATTGCCTATGCTGTAGGCCGCGTCGACTTTACCGAATACCTCGAGGTGCACTATGTGCCCGGTACCGGTGAAATCCTCATATTTGTCATGGGGTTGATCGGTGGTGGCCTTGGGTTCCTTTGGTATAACGCGCCGCCTGCGGCTGTGTTCATGGGCGATACCGGCTCGCTGGCATTGGGCGGCGCACTGGGTGCAATTGCGGTGTCCACTAAGCACGAGATCGTTCTGGCGATCGTGGGTGGCCTGTTCGTCGTCGAGGCGCTGTCCGTGATCATTCAGGTCCTGTACTTCAAGCGGACGGGCAAGCGGGTGTTCCTGATGGCCCCCATTCACCACCACTATGAAAAGAAGGGTTGGGCCGAGCCGCAGATCGTGATCCGGTTCTGGATCATCTCTCTCATCCTCGCGATGATTGGTCTGGCGACGCTCAAGGTTCGCTAAAAATAACGTCTGGCCTGCGTATGGTTTACGTATGGCACACGTCCTGACATCGCGCCCCCTCTGGACCGGAGGGGGCGTTTTCGTTAGCGGTGGAGCGAACGGATTTATGAGGTGTTCACGATGATCCCTGTGCGCGGTGTAGACGGTCAGACAATTGCGGTTCTGGGCTTGGGTCGGTCGGGGATGACCGCCGCCAAAGCCCTGCGCGAGGGCGGGGCTACGGTTCTGGTCTGGGACGACAACGACACCGCCCGCGAAGGCGCCGAGACCGAGGGTTTCGAGGTCCGCCAGTTCACCAAGCAGGGCGGTTTCGACGGGGTCGATCTGCTGATCGTTAGCCCGGGCATCCCGCATCTCTATCCGACTCCGAACAAGGTGATCGCGGCGGCGATGGCGGCGATGGTGCCGGTGGACAATGACATCGGGCTGTTCTTCCGGTCGCTTGCCTTGGACGGGTGGGAGGATTTGGACACGCCGCCCCGCGTGGTGGCGGTGACGGGATCGAACGGGAAGTCGACCACCAGCGCGCTGATCCATCACATCCTGACCAATGCGGGGAAACCGGCGCAGCTGGCTGGCAACATCGGGCGCGGGGTTCTGGACATTGATCCCCCCGAGGATGGCGAGGTGATTGTGCTGGAGCTGTCGAGCTACCAGACCGATCTGGCGCGGGCGCTGACGCCGGATATCGCGGTGTTCACCAACCTGTCGCCCGACCATCTGGACCGCCATGGCGGGCTGGGGGGCTATTTCGCGGCCAAGCGTCGGCTGTTCGCCGAGGGCGGGCCGGATCGTGCAGTGGTGGGCGTGGACGAGGCCGAGGGGCTCTATCTGGCGAACCAGTTGTCCACGGGGCCGACCGATGATCGGGTGATCCGAATTTCCTCTGGCCAGAAGCTGTCGGGGCCGGGGTGGTTTGTGTTCGCTCGCAAAGGGTTCCTGACCGAGTGGCGCAAGGGCCGTCAGGTCGCCAGCATTGACCTGCGCGAGGTCAGCGGTTTGCCTGGTGCGCACAACCATCAGAATGCTTGTGCGGCCTATTCGGTGTGCCGGTCGTTGGGTCTCGCGCCGCGCGTGATCGAAGAGGGGTTCAAGACCTATGGCGGCTTGCCTCACCGCTCGCAGCTGTTGGGCGAGAAGGATGGGGTCAAGTTCGTCAACGACTCCAAGGCGACCAACGTGGATGCGGCGGCCAAGGCTTTGGGGGCGTTCCCCAAGGTACGCTGGATTTGCGGCGGGCTCGAGAAAGAGGGCGGCTTGGACGGGTTGAAGGACCAATTCGACCACGTGGTCAAAGCCTATGTCATCGGACGCGAGGCAGCCGAATTCGCCCTGAAGCTGGAGGGCGTGGAGAAGGAAATCTGCACGACCATGGAAGTGGCGGTCGCCAAAGCCGCGGCAGAGGCCGAGGCAGGCGAGGTCGTGCTGCTGGCTCCTGCGTGCGCGAGTTTCGACCAGTACAACAGTTTTGAAAAACGCGGCGAGGATTTCGCCGCTCAGGTCGCCAAGGTCTTGGGTCAGGCCTGACGGCGATAGGCGGCCAGAAGGCCGTTTTTCACCGCGTCAAAGTGGACGACGCCGACTTGGGCGGGCACTTCGGTCAGGCCCAAGAGGCGGGCGATGCCGAACCGGTGCATCCCGCCGCCAGAGCGGATCGCGCGGCCATTGCGGTCGATATGGACGAAAATGCCCCCGTGCTCGCGCCGGAAATAATCGGGCAGGGCGCGGCGGGGCAGGAGTTCGCCCGTGCGGCTGGCCTCGTCGAACAGGCGGTCCATGCGTTCGTAACGGGCGCGGAGATCTTCGACGCTGTGGCAATCGTCTGCGATCCCCTTTTCTGCGATGTCGCGGGACAGCTTGGCAAAGAGCGCGGTTTGCTCCCACGGGACACCCTGCAAAAAGTGCTGGTGGATCGCCTCTTCTTTGATGTTGGAGTCCAGAGGGGCGACACTTTGATCCCAGTTCCCCGTCGCCACATGCCCGCTGTGCGAGCGGCGGAATTTCGGTGCACCATGCTTGGGGTTGGGGATGTAACGATGCGTGACAGCGCGCGGGTCGATATAGATCAACTCGTCACTCAGGGGCGCGGCCTCGCCAAAGGCAAGGCGATTGCGCACATCGCGGAGGGCTTTGCGCGGAACCTGCGCACGGATTGCACGGACAAGGTTCTGCGGCTGGAGCGGAGGATGGAGGGCTAGGGGCATCGCTTCGGACCTAAACTGAACTGAACAGTTCATTAAAATACGTCCCTTTGCATCTGCAGAAAAGTGCACATGCGCACATACATGTCATGATCCCGATACATAAGTGTCACATATATGTTACTTGCGGAATATGTGTGCGGAATTGGTTGCCGCGCGAAACCGGCGTGCGCCGGCTGGGCCTGCGTATTATGGTGCCGGAGGGCTGAAAGGCGCGCGTTTAGCCTTGCTCATTTGCAGGTGAGCGGTCCCGATTGATGCGAAGGGGTTTGAGGAAATGTGCTGCTCGGCTTGCCTTGGTCGGGTGCGGCGGGCCTTTGGGGTGTTAGTCTGATTGGGCTTTGGTAAATTTCAGAAGGCCGGCGAGGCGCGATGCCCCTTTGATGTCTGACGGGTGATGCTGGCCGTCCGAAACTGGAACTTCGGGAAAATCGAAGGGGCTGAGGCCTTCGATGCAGGCTGCGTTCACCCCGTATTCGTTGGGGTCAGAGCGGCGCTGGTGGTGAGTGTAGATGCCGCAATGCTTGCAGAAGTAGTGCTGCGCCGTGCCGGTGTTGAAGGTGTAGAGAGTCAGGTCGTCCGCGCCTGCGGTGATGGTGATCCCAGAGAGGGGGGCCGACAGGGCGACCGCGCCGCGCATGGCACAGAAGGAGCAGTCGCAGCGGCGAGCGGTATTCATGCCGTCTGCCAGTCGGACAGTGAACCGGACAGCGCCGCAATGGCAGCGGGCGCGGAGCGGTTCGGACCAGTCAGCCACCGGTGTGGCTCATGTGGCGGGTCATCTGTCCCGCGACGGTCTGACGGGAGTAGTCGAAATCGTGACCCTTGGGCTTGAGCTTGATCGCCTCGCGGATCGCGTTCTCAAGGAGCACGTCATTGTCGGACATTCGGAGGGGCGCGCGCAGGTCGGCGCGGTCCTCTTGGCCCAGACACATGAAGAGCTCTCCGGTGCAGGTCAGGCGCACGCGGTTGCAGCTTTCGCAGAAGTTATGGGTCAGGGGTGTGATGAAGCCGATCTTCTGACCGGTTTCCTCGATCCGGACATAGCGGGCGGGGCCGCCAGTGCGTTCGGTCAGGTCGGTCAGGGTGTAACGCTCGGCCAGTTGGCGGCGCAGGTCCTTGAGCGACCAATATTGGTCGAGCCGGTCCTCGTTCCCGAGATCACCCATGGGCATAACCTCGATCCAGGTCAGGTCCATGTCGCGGCTGGCGCACCATTCCACGATGTCAAAGAGTTCGGGCTCGTTGAAACCCTTCAAGGCGACGGCGTTCAGTTTCACGCGGAGACCGGCGGCCTGTGCTGCGTCAATGCCGCGTAGCACTTGGGGCAGGCGGCCCCAGCGGGTCACATCCGCGAATTTCTGCTCGTCGAGCGTATCCAGAGAGACATTCACGCGGCGCACGCCAGCGGCATAAAGGTCTTTGGCGAACCGTTCGAGCTGCGAGCCGTTGGTGGTTAGGGTCAGTTCCTTGAGTTCGCCTGAGTCGAGATGGCGCGACATGCTCTGGAAAAACTTCATGATATCGCGGCGGACCAGCGGTTCTCCGCCGGTGATGCGCAGCTTTTCGACGCCCATTCTGACGAAAGTGGAGCACATTCTGTCCAGTTCCTCGAGTGTGAGGAGTTCTTTCTTGGGCAGAAAGGTCATATTCTCGGCCATGCAGTACACGCAGCGGAAATCGCAACGGTCTGTTACGGATACCCGCAGGTAAGAGATGGCGCGCTGGAATGGGTCTATCAGTGGTGTTGTCATAAGCGTAGAACGTAGGCAGGCCGTGCGGCTTCGGCAAGGTGATTAGTTTCTTTGATAACAGAATATAAATTCGAGAGATGGAGAGCAGGATGAACAGGATTTTCTGCGGGATGGTGACACTGGCTCTGCTGGCCGGCTGTTCCACCGAGCAAATGTCGGCAATGAAAGAACGGGCAGGGCAGTTCAACCCCTTGCGGCGCCAGCAACAACTGGACGCCCAAACCCAGAGTGATGCCCCGATGCAAACCGTGGCTGGGGGCATGTTGGCGCCTGCGCCCGAGGTTCAGACCAGCGTAATTTCCCCGCCTGCCAATGCGCGCACGGCTGCGCAGTACGACACAGCGACGGACGCGCAAAAAACCGCAGCCCTGTCCGGCGGTGGTCAGACCGCAAGCAAGGGTCAGTTTCTGGGCACGCAGACCGTGTCCTTGGGTGATCCAAAAGAGGCAGGTATTTGGGTCAAGACCAGCCTTGTTCAGAGCGCGCGGCCCGGCACTGTGAAGCTCAAAGACGGCGCGAATGTTCTGGTGGATCTGAAGCCTTTGGACGGGCCGGGGACGGCGCAGATTTCACTGTCGGCGCTGCGGCTGCTTGGCTTGGGTCTGACCTCTTTGCCCGAGGTCGAGATCTATACCCGCTGACGGTGATTTGAGTATTTTCAGCAAAAAGAAGGCCCCTGCGATGCGTTCGCGGGGGCCTTGGTGTTTTATTCGACGGTGACCGACTTGGCGAGGTTGCGCGGTTGGTCGACGTCGGTGCCTTTGGCGACGGCCGTGTGGTAGGCCAGAAGCTGGGCGGGCAGGGCGTACAGGATCGGGGTCAGGAACTCTGGCACGTCGGGCATGGCGACCGAGCGCCAGATGCCGTCCTTGGCCTCTTCGATGCCTTTGTTGTCTGAAATCAGCAGAACGCGGCCATTGCGGGCCATGACTTCTTGCATGTTCGAGACGGTCTTTTCGAAGAGACTGTCGCGGGGGGCAAGGACGACCACCGGCACCGTCTGGTCGATCAGGGCGATGGGGCCATGTTTCAATTCGCCCGAGGCATAGGCTTCGGCGTGAATGTAGCTGATTTCCTTGAGCTTCAGCGCGCCTTCCATGGCCAGTGGGTACATCAGGCCGCGGCCTAGGAAGAGGATGTCCGACGCCTCGGCCAGCTCGTTGGCCACATCGTCAAAGCTGCTGTCCTGTCCGAGCGCGTGGTTCAGGATGCCAGGCAGGGCGCGCAGGTCGTTCAGGTGCTGGGTCAGGGCCTCATCGCTGATATGGCCGCGCTGGTGGCCTGCACGCAGGGCAAGCAGAAGCAGAACGGTCAGCTGGCAGGTGAAGGCTTTGGTCGAGGCCACGCCGATTTCGGTGCCTGCGAGAATGGGCAGAGCCTCGTCGCTTTCGCGGGCGATCGAGCTTTCGGGGACGTTGATCACCGACAGGATCGTCGCTGCCTTGCCTTTGCAGTAGCGCAGGGCTGCGAGGGTGTCGGCGGTTTCGCCCGATTGGCTGACGAAAAGGGCCGCGCTGTCTGCGGGGATGGGCGGTTCGCGGTAGCGGAACTCGGACGCGATGTCGATTTCGCAGGGCAGTTTGGCCAGACGCTCGAACCAGTATTTGGCAGTGACGCAGGCGTAATAGGCTGTGCCGCAGGCGACCATGGTCATGCGGCTCATACTGGCAAAGTCGATTTCGGGCAGGTTGATGTCGGCCCCGTCGGTGGTCAAGTAATGGGTCAGGGCGTCGCCGATCACGATGGGCTGTTCGGCGATTTCCTTGGCCATGAAGTGCTTGTGGCCACCTTTGTCCACGCGGGCGCTGTCCATAGAGATGGTGGTCATCTCGCGGTGGACCTGCTGGCCGCTGGCATCGCGGATTTCTGCACCCGCTCGGGTGACGATGGCCCAGTCGCCTTCTTCGAGATAGGTGATCCGGTTGGTCATCGGACCAAGGGCGATGGCGTCCGAGCCCACGAACATTTCGCCGTCACCGTGGCCGATAGCCAAAGGCGAGCCGAGGCGGGCGCAGATCAAGAGGTCTTCTTCGCCTTCGAACAGAAGGCAGAGGGCGAACGCGCCTTCGAGGCGTCCGATGGCCGATTGCGCCGCTTCGCGCGGGGTTTGCCCCTGCGAAAGGTAAAGGTTCACCAGATGGGCGATGGTTTCGGTGTCTGTCTCAGTTTCGCAGACGATGCCGTGTTCCGAGAGTTCAACGCGCAACTCGCGGAAGTTCTCGATGATGCCGTTGTGGACGACGGCCACGCGGCCCGAGCGGTGGGGGTGGGCGTTCACCACAGTGGGCGAGCCGTGGGTTGCCCAGCGGGTGTGGCCGATGCCGGCTTTGCCGGTCAGGGGCTCGTGGACCAGAAGGTCCGACAGGTTCACGAGCTTGCCGACCGCGCGGCGGCGGCGCAATTCGCCATTGTTGACGGTCGCGATGCCCGCGCTGTCATAGCCGCGATATTCGAGACGGCGCAGCGCCTCGACCAGAATGGGGGCGACCTCGTGATTGCCCAATACGCCGACGATTCCGCACATCAGTTGGTCTCCTTCTTGGCTGCTGCCTTTTTGGCGCGGAGCATGTCCATGAGCTTGAACGCCATTTTGGGTTTGTTCACCTGTTTGGCGCGGCCAAGGGCCAGTGCGCCGTCCTCAACGTCCGTGGTGATGACAGAGCCGGAGCCGGTCATCGCGCCGTGGCCCACGCGGACGGGGGCCACCAGCATGGTGCTGGACCCGATAAAGGCGTTCTCGCCGATCTCGGTGTGGTGCTTGAAGAAGCCATCGTAGTTGCAGGTGATGGTGCCTGCGCCGATGTTGGTGCCTTTGCCGATGGTGGCGTCGCCGATATAGGTCAGGTGGTTGGCCTTGGCGCCTTCGCCAATGAGGGCGTTTTTAACCTCGACGAAGTTGCCGATATGGGCCTGTTCGCTGATTTCCGCGCCGGGGCGGAGGCGGGCGTAGGGGCCGATGATCGCGCCGCGGCTGACATGGCACCCCTCGAGGTGGCTGAACGCGCGGATGGTTGCGCCAGATTCCACCGTGACCTCGGGGCCGAAGACGACGTTCGGCTCGATGATACTGTCGCGGCCCACGATGGTGTCATGGGCAAAGAACACAGTCTCGGGGGCGGTCATTGTGATGCCGCCCGCCAGCATTTCCGCGCGCATTTTCGACTGGAATTCGGCCTCGGCCTCGGCCAGTTGGACGCGGGTGTTTACGCCCATGGTTTCGGATTCAGCACACGTGACGGCGGTGGCGCTGCGGCCCGTGTCCCAAGCCAGACCCACGATGTCGGTCAGGTAGTATTCGCCGGATGCGTTGTCGTTGCCGACTTTGTCGATCAGATCGAACAGCACCTCGGCCTTGGCGCAGACCACACCGCTGTTGCACAGGGTGATGGCGCGCTCGGCCTCGGTCGCGTCCTTGAATTCGACGATGCGCTCCAGCTTGTCGCCGGACATGACCAGACGGCCATAGCGGCCGGGGTCAGCCGCCTCGAACCCCAGAATGACCACGTCATGGGTCGCGCGGGCCTGAACCATCCGTTCGATGGTTTCGGGGCTGATAAAGGGGGTGTCTCCGTACAGAACGATCGCGTCGCCGGTGAACCCTTCCAGCGCGGGGCGGGCTTGGGCGACCGCGTGGGCGGTGCCCAACTGTTCGGTCTGCTCGGCAATCGCGATGCCTTCGTCCCAGAGGCGGGCGGCGGCTGCCACCTGTTCGCCGCCGTGACCGACAACAACAACCTGACGTTCGGGCGCAAGCGCTGCCCCCGACTTCAATGCATGGACTAATAATGGAGCACCCGCGATCTGATGAAGGACTTTCGGAAGGTCGGAGTTCATGCGGGTGCCTTGGCCGGCAGCCAGAACAATCAGTGCGGTGGACATGCAGGGTTTCCCAATACTTAAATTCCCCTGCGTTCTACCCCCGTGGTGGATAGTCGCAAGGGGGAGGGGCATCAAAGTTCATTGCGAACCATGTCAAAGGGCGGCAAGGTGCCGCCGACAGGAGACTTTGCCCCATGCGCACCATTGTAATTGATCTGGACGGCACCTTGGCCGACACGAGCGGAGATTTGATTGCCGCTGCGAATTTCTGCTTTGAACACATGGGGGTAGGGGCCCAACTGGACCCAGAGGCCGATCAGTTGACCGCATTCCACGGAGGCCGCGCCATGCTGCGGCTGGGGCTGGAGCGTCTGGGCCGTGCCGGAGACGAAGAAGAGGTTGATCGCCAGTATCCGCGTCTTTTGCAGGCATATGGGGACCGGATCGACGTGTTCACCACACTCTATGATGGCGCGATGGAGGCTGTGGCACGGTTCCGCGCCGCTGGAGACCGCGTGACCATCTGCACCAACAAGCCCGAGGGGCTGGCGGAAACCTTGCTGCAAAGGCTGGGCATTCGCGGGGAATTCGACCACCTGATCGGGGCCGACACCCTGCCGGTGCGCAAACCCGACCCCGCGCCCCTGCGTGCGGCGATCGAGACTGTGGGCGGCTCGGTGGACCGCGCGGTGCTGATCGGAGACACGAATACGGACCGTCAATGCGCGGCCAATCTGGGGATTCCGGTGGTTCTGGTCACCTTTGGTCCCAGCGGAAATGCGGTATCGGCGCTGAATCCTGACGCGTTAATCGGCCACTATGATGAGCTAGACGCGGTGGTGGACCGCCTGATCCCGAGGGCCCGGTGATGGAGGTCTTTACCGGCTCCTTCACCCAGCAAGAACCCATCTGCGAAGAGGGCATCGCGGCGGCGGTCGAGGTGATGCGCCATGGCCGTTTGCACCGGTATAACACGGTGGCAGGTGAGATTTCCCACACCGCCCTGCTCGAAGAGGAATTTGCCGCGCTGACAGGGGCGAAATACGCGTTGGCCGTGGCGTCTGGCGGCTATGCCATTGGCGCGGCCCTGCGAGCGGCGGGCGTTCAGCATGGCGACCGCGTGCTTACCAACGCGTTTACCTTGGCACCGGTGCCGGGGGCGATTGCCTCGGTCGGGGGCATCCCCGATCTGGTCGAAGTGACCGAGGATCTGGTGATCGACCTCGATCATCTGGAAGCCAAAGCCGCGACCGGCCAATCGAAATACCTGCTCCTCAGCCACATGCGCGGGCACATCTGCGACATGGACCGCCTGATGGCGATCTGCACGGCGCACGGCATCACGGTGATCGAGGATTGCGCCCACACCATGGGCGCCACGTTCAAGGGCATCCAGAGCGGTCGCCACGGGTTGATCGGCTGCTATTCCACCCAGACCTACAAACACATGAACTCCGGCGAAGGCGGCTTTCTGGTCACCGATGACGCCGAAACCATGGCCCGTGCGATTATCCTGTCGGGCTCCTATATGCTTTACGAACGCCACCGCGCCGCGCCGCCGCCCGAAGTGTTCGAGCAGGTGAAATACATCATCCCCAATATCTCGGGCCGGATGGACAACCTGCGTGCGGCGATCCTGCGCCCCCAGATCGCAACCTTGCAAGAGCGGATCAACGGGTGGAACGCCCGCTACGCCCGCGTCAAAGAAGGCCTGTCGAACTGTCCCGGCCTGCGCACGATCCAGCATCACAAAGATGCGGTTCAGGTTGGCTCCTCGATCCAGTTCCTGTTGCCGGACTGGTCTTTAGAAAAGGTCAACGACCTTCTGACTCGCTGCGCCAAACGGGGCGTCGAGCTAAAATGGTTCGGCAAAGCAGAGCCCGTCGCCTTCACCAGCCGCTATGATAGCTGGCAGTATTTCGCCTCGGAACAGCTGCCAAACACCGACCGCATCCTCGCGGGCCTGATCGACATGCGCTTGCCACTCACCTTCAGCCTAGACGATTGCGACCTTATCGCCCGCATCATCCGCGAAGAGGTCTCTGTCCTCTATCAAGCAGTCTGATTTTCTCCTTTCTGCTTTGCCGGAAATACTCCGGGGGTGAATTGGCCGACGGCCAAGAGGGGGCTGCGCCCCCTTTTTCATGTCTCGTAGCGCGCTGCGCGCGGATGGGGGCGCAGCCCCCACGGCCCTCTGGGCCTTCCCCCGGGGTATTTGGGCCAGGATGAAATCAGGGGTGTTGACATGATTTCATTTATGAACAAGTGTTCAATAAAGGGATTTGGTTGATCTGGGAGGAATCGCCAATGTTCATGTCTTCGATGACGTTCGATCTGGGGGAAGAGGTCAACGCGCTGCGCGATATGGTGCATCGCTGGGCGCAGGAGCGGGTGAAGCCGATCGCGGCGGAAGTGGATCACGGGAATGCGTTCCCCAATGAGCTTTGGCGCGAGATGGGGGAATTGGGCCTGCTGGGCGTGACTGTGGCCGAGGAATATGGCGGGGCGGGGATGTCTTATTTGGCCCATACGATTGCGGTTGAGGAGATTGCGCGGGCGAGTGCGTCTGTCTCGCTCAGCTACGGGGCGCATTCGAACCTTTGCGTGAACCAGATCAAGCTGAACGGGACCGAGGAGCAGAAGCAGAAATACCTGCCGCGGCTGATTAGCGGGGAGCATGTGGGTGCTCTTGCCATGTCCGAGGCGGGGGCGGGGTCCGATGTGGTCTCAATGACGCTGAAGGCCGAGAAGCGGAACGGGTATTACCTGCTGAATGGCAACAAGTACTGGATCACCAACGGGCCGGACGCGGATACTTTGGTGGTGTATGCCAAGACCGACCCCGAGGCGGGCTCCAAGGGGATCACCGCCTTTATCGTAGAGAAGGAGTTCAAGGGGTTCTCGACCAGCAAGCATTTCGACAAGCTCGGGATGCGCGGGTCCAACACTGCAGAGCTGATTTTCGAAGATGTGGAAGTGCCCTTCGAGAATGTCCTTGGCGAAGAGGGCAAGGGCGTGCGCGTGCTGATGTCCGGCCTCGACTACGAGCGTGTGGTTCTGGCGGGGATCGGGACGGGGATCATGGCGGCGTGTCTCGATGAGATCATGCCTTATCTGGCCGAGCGCACCCAGTTCGGGCAGCCCATCGGGAATTTCCAGCTGATGCAGGCCAAGATTGCCGACATGTACACCGCGATGAACTCTGCCCGCGCTTATGTCTACGAGGTCGCCAAGGCATGTGATCGCGGGCAGGTAACGCGGCAGGATGCGGCGGCGTGTGTTCTGTATGCCAGCGAGGAGGCCATGAAGCAGGCCCATCAGGCCGTGCAGGCGATGGGCGGGGCGGGGTTCCTGAATGACAGTGTGGTCAGCCGCCTGTTCCGAGATGCCAAGCTGATGGAGATCGGCGCGGGCACCAGCGAAATCCGCCGGATGCTGATCGGGCGTGAACTCATGGGGACCATGAAGTGAGCTTAAGGCAGGTCGTTTTCACAGTGCTGGGGGCTTTTCTGGCCCTTGTTGCGGTGATCGGCCTGCGGCTGGGCTGGGTCTCGGCCACGTTGACCGAGACCGAGGTGATCGAACGTTACGCGAGCGCTTACTTGCAAGAGGCAGGGGAGGGCGCGGCGCTGACGGATTGTCATGCAGAGACGGGGCAGGCGCCTTGGATCAAGTTGCGTGTGGTCTGCCGGAACAGCTTGGGGCGCGAGTGGCGCTTTGGTGCGGGGCTGTGGGGGCAACTCGTGTACGTTGAACGCATAGACCCCATTTCTCAGGAGCAACGTATATGACACGCGGGATGATGATCGCTTTGGCCCTAGTGGCGACGGCAGCGGGCGCGGACGAAGAGTTCGTCTTTCACGAGGCGCTGGTGCAGCAATGCTATGACAACGCGACCTCGGGCAAATCGCAGGACTGTGTGGGCAGCGCGGCGAGCCTGTGCATGGAGCAGAACGCGGGTGGGTGGAGCACCTACGGGATGAACTATTGCATCGGCGAGGAGTTCGCGTGGTGGGATAGGGTGCTGAACCGTGAATACCAGCGCGTGATGACCGCCTCGAAGCAATTTGACACGGATATGACGGGCATGCAGGTGCCTTCGGTTGCCGGAGCCCTCCGGGACATGCAGCGGGCTTGGATCGGGTTTCGGGACGGAACGTGCCTCTACGAGGTGTCCAAGTGGAGCAACGGGACGGGTGCGGGGCCTGCCCATGGGGGCTGCATGATGCGTCTGACGGCGGCCCAAGCGATCTACTTGGCGGGCGAAGGCCAAGACCAGTAACGCCCACGGGCGGCAGGCGCGAAGGGGAGAGCGCGCCAGCAGAAGGAACCAATGAGGGAGGAGCGCCGATGGCGCGGTTGAGAAGTCAGGTCCAGACGGGATCGGAAACTTACAAAGCCAATCTGGCCGCACATGAGGCGACGCTGGCCGAGGTGCGCGACGCCGCTGAGTGGGCCGCTGCGGGTGGCGGCGAGAAGGCGCGTGATCGGCATATCAGCCGCGGCAAGATGCTGCCGCGGGATCGGGTGGGGGCGCTCTTGGATGCGGGGTCTCCTTTCCTCGAGATTGGCGCCATGGCGGCGCACGGGTTGTACGAGGGAGCCGCTCCTTGTGCGGGCGTCGTTGCGGGGATCGGGCGCGTGCATGGGCGCGATGTCATGGTTGTCTGCAACGACGCCACAGTAAAGGGTGGCACCTATTACCCGATGACGGTCAAAAAGCACCTGCGGGCCCAAGAGATCGCCGAGGAATGCCGCTTGCCTTGCGTCTATCTGGTGGATAGCGGGGGCGCGAACCTGCCCAATCAGGATGAGGTCTTCCCTGACCGCGATCACTTTGGCCGGATTTTCTATAATCAGGCGCGGATGAGCGCGAAGGGCATTCCGCAGATCGCGGTGGTGATGGGGTCGTGTACGGCAGGCGGGGCCTATGTGCCTGCGATGTCGGATGTGTCGATCATCGTCAAAGAGCAGGGGACGATTTTTCTGGCGGGGCCGCCTTTGGTCAAGGCCGCGACGGGCGAAGTGGTGACCGCCGAGGATCTGGGCGGCGGCGATGTACACACGCGCCTGTCCGGTGTGGCGGATTATCTGGCCGAGGATGATGCGCACGCTTTGGCTTTGGCGCGGGAAGCTGTGCGGCACCTGAACTGCCCGCCTGCGGGGGCGGTGGATTGGGCGTCGCCCGAGGAGCCTGCCTATGATCCGGACGAAATTCTGGGCGTGGTGCCCGGTGATTTGCGCACGCCCTATGACATCCGCGAGGTGATTGCGCGGGTGGTGGACGGCAGCCGCTTTGATGAATTCAAGGCGCGGTTCGGGGAGACTTTGGTGACGGGGTTCGCCCATGTGGAAGGGTGCCCTGTGGGGATCGTGGCCAACAACGGGGTGCTGTTTTCCGAGGCGGCGGTGAAGGGCGCGCATTTCATTGAGCTGTGTTCGCAGCGGAAGATCCCCTTGGTTTTCTTGCAGAACATCACCGGATTTATGGTCGGGCGGAAGTACGAGAACGAAGGGATCGCGCGGCACGGGGCAAAGATGGTGACGGCTGTGGCCAGCACCTCGGTGCCGAAAATCACCATGCTGGTGGGCGGGTCCTTTGGCGCGGGGAACTACGGGATGGCCGGTCGTGCCTATCAGCCGCGGTTCCTGTGGACCTGGCCCAATAGCCGGATTTCGGTGATGGGTGGGCCGCAGGCGGCGGGCGTGTTGGCGACGGTGAAGCGCGATGCCATCGAGCGGGCTGGCGGCGAATGGAGCGCCGAGGAGGAAGCGGCGTTCAAGCAGCCCACGCTGGAGATGTTCGAGCGGCAGAGCCACCCTTTGTACGCGACGGCGCGGCTGTGGGACGACGGGATCATTGATCCGCGCAAGACGCGGGCGGTGCTGTCGCTGAGCCTGCGGGCGGCGCTGAACGCGCCCATCGAAGAAACCAAATTCGGCGTGTTCCGCATGTGAGTGCGGGCGGGGGATGGGGGCGCTGCCCCCGCGCCTGAGGCGCTCCCCCGGGGTATTTTCGCCAAGAAAGAGCAGCGGCCGGGGGAGAGGGTCATGTTTGACAGCGTGTTGATTGCGAACCGTGGAGAGATTGCCTGCCGTGTAGCGCGGACGGCGCGGGCGATGGGCTTGCGCGTGGTGGCGGTTTATTCCGATGCGGATCGGGATGCGGCCCATGTGGCCATGGCGGATCAGGCCGTGTGGATCGGGGGGAATGCGCCCGCCGACAGCTATTTGCGCGGGGATCGGATCATTGCAGCGGCCTTGGAGGCTGGCGCTGGGGCGATCCATCCAGGCTATGGGTTCCTGTCTGAAAATGCGGAGTTTGTGGAGGCTGTAGAGGCGGCGGGCTTGATTTTCGTGGGGCCGACGGCTGGGGCCATTCGGGCGATGGGCTTGAAGGATGCGGCCAAGGCGCTGATGGCCGAGGCGGGGGTGCCTGTGGTGCCCGGCTATCACGGGGCAGACCAGTCGGACGTGCTTCTGGCCGAGGAGGCGGGGCGGATCGGCTATCCGGTCTTGATCAAGGCCGTTGCTGGCGGTGGCGGCAAGGGGATGCGTTTGGTCGAGAGCGCGGACGGGTTTGCCGAGGCGCTGGCGAGTGCGCGGGCGGAGGCGCGGACGGCTTTTGGCAACGATGCCGTGTTGATTGAAAAGTATGTGAGCAGCCCGCGCCATATCGAGGTGCAGGTGTTCGGGGATGGCGAACGGTTCGTGCATCTGTTCGAGCGGGACTGTTCCTTGCAGCGGCGGCACCAGAAGGTGATCGAGGAGGCCCCTGCGCCCGGCATCACCGAGGAAATGCGGAGTGCCATGGGCGCTGCGGCGGTGCGGGCGGCCGAGGCGATTGGCTATCGCGGGGCTGGGACGGTGGAGTTCATCGTGGATGGGTCAGAGGGGCTGCGGCCCGACCGGTTCTGGTTCATGGAGATGAACACCCGTTTGCAGGTCGAGCATCCCGTGACCGAGGCCATCACCGGCGTCGACCTGGTGGAGTGGCAGCTGCGGGTCGCAATGGGTGAACCCTTGCCCGCGCGGCAGGAGAATCTGTCGATCAACGGTCATGCCTTTGAGGTCCGGCTCTATGCCGAGGATGTGGCCGCCGGGTTCTTGCCCGCGACGGGGCGTTTGCACCATTTACGTTTTGCAGAAAATTTACGTGCGGACAGTGGTGTGCGAGAGGGCGACGAGATCAGCCCGCACTATGATCCCATGATTGCAAAACTGATCAGTCATGGGCCAAATCGTGCGATAGCGCTATCACGTTTGCGCAAGGGTCTGATTCAATCTCAAGTTGCGGGAACTGTAACGAATCTCGAATTTCTAAAAGCGATGGCAGGGCATTGCGATTTTGTCGAAGGACGCGTGGACACCGGTTTGATCGCCCGATCACTGGGGGATCTTGATTTTGCACCTGCAGCATCACCTGAAGTGGTTGCACTAGCTACAATTTCTGCGATTTTCGACGAAAATGCTGCAGGTGCACATGCAGGCTTCGCACTTTGGTCGCGTCCGCGCAGAATTGTGCAGTTGACACAAGGGGATAAAGTGTGGACCGTATGCATGGAAATAGATGGTCCTCGCGCAGTGACAGTAGATCTGGGGGAGGAGCAGGTCACGCTTGAGCGCGACAGCGAGGGTCATTGGCGGGCAGGAGGGGCCCGCATCGGCGAGACGGTGGCACTGGGGGAGAGTGTCACCGTCTTCGCATCCTCAACCCACATTTTTGCAATTCAAAACCCGCTAGAGCGCGAAGTTGCGTCGGCAGCCTCTGATCACCTTGTGGTTGCGCCAATGCCGGGAGTTGTTTCTGCGGTGCTCGTCAAGGCTGGAGAACCGTTAAAAGCGGGCGCACGGGTCGCTCTGCTGGAGGCGATGAAGATGGAACATACGCTGTGTGCGGCACGTGATGGAACGGTCGCTGAAGTCTTGGTTTCAGCCGGAGATCAGATCGCAGCAGGCGCCGCGATGATCCGGCTTGAAGAGGAAAGCGAGGATGCCGCATGATCCGTTTGCACCACTGTCCCCAGACCCGCTCCATGCGGACGCTTTGGCTGTTGAACGAGCTGGGAGTCCCGTTTGAAGTGGTAACCCACGGGTTCGATAAAAGCCTGCGGTCTGATGCCTTTCTAGAGATGTCACCGGCGGGGCGGGTGCCTGCGCTAGAGATCGACGGCGCCACCATGTTCGAAACCGGCGCGATTACCGAATACCTCTGTGAGTTGTATCCGGACAGCGCGATGGGGCGGCCTGTGGGCCATCCCGAGCGGCGCGATTGGTTGGTCTGGATCCACTTTGCCGAGACGGTCAGCCAGCACTCTGCGGCGCTGACCCAGCAGCACATCATGCTCTATGACGACAGCATGCGGTCCCCGATCATCATGAAACTCGAGGCGGCGCGGCTGAAGAAGTGCTACGCCGCGTTGGAGGCCCGTTTGCAGGGGCGCGAGTACCTGCTGGATGGCGGGTTTTCGGCGGCGGATATTGGCGTGGGGCAGGCGATCTACATGTCCCGCCATTTTGCGCGGCTGACGGGGTTTGATGCCCTGTCCGCGTGGTATGCCCGGATCAGTGCCCGCAAGGGGTTTCTGGCGTCCTTGCCGGTCGAAGGAGAGCGACTGCTCTATCCCGAGCCGTTCTATCCTGTCTGGGAGAGCTAAGGGTCGCGTCATAAAGCTGTCATGAAAAGTTCACTCGCGCCTGTAGCTTTATTTCGATAATTTGGGAAATAAGGAATTTGGGGCGCGGAAGAGCGATCTTGTGCGTCGGAGAGGCCGGTTCGGGCAAAGGCCTACAGTGTTGTTACAAACCTGTGCGTCATCTGTTGCCAGAACCGTGCCAGTTTGCACGACCAGCTGCAGGAGATGCCTCTTATGTCAGACCGCAAGTACAATGTTCTTTTCATCTGCGTCGGGAATTCGGCGCGTTCGATCTTTGCCGAGTCCCTGCTGCGCACGCTCGGTGGCGACCGGTTCAATGCCTATTCGGCGGGGGTACGTCCTTCGTCCGAGTTGAACCCTTTTGCGGTTCAGGTCCTGAAGGACAAAGGGCATGATGTGTCCGTCCTGCGTGCCAAGAATTTCGGGGAATTCACTGGGCCGGACGCGCCGCAGCTGGATTTCGTATTCACCGTCTGTGATCAGGCCGCCGCCGAAGAGTGCCCCGTTTGGGAAGGCCAGCCGATCAGCGGCCATTGGGGCATGCCCGATCCGGTCAAGGTCACTGGCACGGATGCAGAGAAGGCTTTGGCGTTTCAGCATGCATTTGGGGCGCTGAAGCATCGGATCGAGGCCTTTATCGCGCTGCCGGTCGAAAGTCTGGATCGGATTGCGCTACAGTCGGCCGTGGACGAGATTGGCGCGGCGCCGGAAGAGGTCTGAGCGTCTTTTCATTGAAATTTACGCCGCGGCTGGCGTAGCCCGTTGGCCGCGGTTGAACTGTGTGTTGCATATCGGGAGTTGGGGCCTTGGGTGTATTCGAACGTTTTCTGACGGTCTGGGTGGCGTTGGCCATGGTTGCGGGGATCGCAATCGGGGTTTTCGCGCCGGGGTTGGTGCAGATGATCGCTGCAGCCGAAGTGGCCTCGATCAACCTCGTGGTCGCGGTGCTGATCTGGGCCATGGTCTACCCGATGATGGTGAACGTGGACTTCGGCGCAGTGGCGGGTGTCGCGCGGCAGCCCAAGGGGCTGTTGGTGACGTTGGCGGTGAACTGGCTGATCAAGCCGTTTACCATGGCACTGCTGGCGGTCCTGTTCTTTGACGTGGTCTTTGCGCCCCTGATCTCGCCCGAGGATGCGGTCCAGTATACAGCGGGGCTGATCCTGCTGGGGGCCGCGCCTTGCACGGCGATGGTTTTCGTCTGGTCGCAACTGACGCGCGGGGACGCGACCTACACGCTGGTGCAAGTGTCGGTGAATGATCTGATCATGGTCGTGGCCTTTGCGCCCATTGTGGCGTTTCTGCTGGGGGTGACCGAGATTGTGGTCCCGTGGGAGACCTTGGTGCTGGCGACGGTGCTTTATGTGGTGCTGCCGCTGGTGGCGGGCATGATTACGCGGCGGGTGCTGGGGGCGGATGCGGCGATTGAGGCGTTCTCGGTGCGAGTGAAGCCTGTGTCCATTGTTGGTTTGATCGCGACGGTGGCGATCCTGTTCGGCCTGCAGGGCGAGGTTATTCTGGCCCGTCCAGCGGTGATCGCGTTGATCGCGGTGCCGATCATCATTCAGAGCTACGGGATGTTCGCGCTGGCCTATGGGGCCGCATATGCACTGAAGGTGCCCCACAAGATCGCGGCGCCTTGTGCGTTGATCGGGACGTCGAACTTCTTTGAGCTGGCGGTGGCTGTGGCGATCAGCTTGTTCGGGTTGAACAGTGGGGCGGCCTTGGCGACCGTGGTAGGCGTGCTGGTTGAGGTGCCGGTTATGCTGTCGCTTGTGGCCTTTGCGAACCGGACGCAGGGGGCGTTTGGGCGCGGGTGAGCGTTCGATGCACGTCACGCCGCTGGTGGGCGGCGTGATGTGAGTATTTTTGGCAAAAAGAAGCGAGGGGCGCGTCCGGTATCGGGGCGCGCTTTTGCTTTTAGGTGGTGTGCCAGCGGCCTTCGAAATCCTCGGGGATGAGGAGGATCGAGGGGTCGAGCTGGTCGATGGTCTGGCGGCCGCAAAGGGCCATCGAGATGTCCATTTCCTTTTGGATAACCTCGAGCGCGGTTCTGACGCCAGCCTCGCCCATGGCGCCGAGGCCGTAGATGTAGGCGCGGCCGATATGGGCGGCTTTGGCACCCATGGCGAGGGCTTTGAGCACGTCCTGACCCGAGCGGATGCCGCTGTCGATATGCACGTCGGTTTTGTGGCCGACCGCGTCCACGATGGGGCGCAGCATGCGGATCGAGCTGAGCGCGCCATCGAGCTGGCGGCCGCCGTGGTTCGATACGACGATGGCGTCGGGTTCCAGTTCGGCGGCGCGCTTGGCGTCCTCGACGTCCAGAATGCCCTTGAGGATGACTTTGCCGCCCCACATTTCCATCAGCTTGGCGACCTTGCCCCAGTCGAGCGCGGGATCGAATTGCTCGGCCGTCCACGAGGACAGGGAGGACGTGTCGGTGACCCCTTTGGCGTGGCCGACGATGTTGCCAAAGACGCGGCGTTTGGTTTGCAGCATCTCGAGGCCCCACGCCCATTTGGTGGCGAGGTTCGCGATGGATTTGGGGGTGAGTTTCGGTGGAGCGGAGAGGCCGTTTTTCAGGTCTTTGTGACGCTGGCCAAGGATTTGCAGGTCGAGCGTGATGACGAGGGCCGAGCATTTGGCGGCCTTGGCCCGTTCGATCAGGCGCGCGGTATAGTCCATGTCCTTCATGGTGTAGAGCTGGAACCAGAAGGGTTTTTCGGTGTTCTCGGCCACATCCTCGATCGAGCAGATTGACATGGTGGACAGGGTATAGGGCACGCCGAATTTGCCAGCGGCGCGGGCGGCAAGGATTTCGCCATCGGCGTGCTGCATGCCGGTCAGGCCGACGGGGGACAGCGCCACGGGCATCGTGGCGTCTTGCCCGATAATCTGGGTTTTCTGGCTGCGGCCCGTCATGTCCACGGCCACGCGCTGGCGCAGGCGGATCTTGTCGTAATCGGTGACGTTCTCGCGGAAGGTCTGTTCGGTCCAGCTGCCGCTTTCGCAGTAATCAAAGAACATGCGCGGGGCGCGGCGTTCGTGGATTTTTTTTAAATCGTCGATGCACGTGATGACAGGCATTACAAATCGCTCCAATTGGTATGGAAGTTTTACCAATCGGAGCGGTTTGCGGCAAGGCTATTTCTTGGCGCCTGCGTGGGGTTCTGTGAGGTGCTCGTGATCGACCACGGTCCACGGCAGGCCCAGATTTCGGAAAATGCGTTTCTTCTGATGGGGATAGTCACCGACATCGTGGGGCAGGCGCTGGCCAACGACGATGAGGCGCAGAGTGGTTTCGCCGGTGTTGGTGATCCCGTGGGGCAGGCCGCCCGCACGGTAGCCGATGAAATCACCTGGGCCGATGGGGTGGGAGGCCTCGCCGATATAGGCGGTGGCGGTGCCGTCCAGTACGTAGACGCATTCGTCCTCGTGGTGGTGGACGTGGAATTCGGTGGTGTCACAGCCGGGGGCGACCTCGATGATGTGAAAGCCGAGGCCGGTCAGACCCGTCAGATCACCAAGGCTTTTGTTCACGCGCTGTGCGTTGGGGTTCAGGAAGTGGGCTTTGTGCAGCCCTTCCATCTGGGCAATCTCGTCGGCGCGGACAATGTAGGTGTCGTCGGTCATCGGCTCTCTCGGAATACATCAATGCTATGGGCTGATGGTACGAGGGCCGTGCTGATCTGCCTAATTATAAAGGCGTGAGGGGATGTTTCAGGACAACAAAAAAGGGCCCGCGAGGGGGCCCTTTGGAATGCGGTGTCTGCTGCGATCAGGCGGCGTGGGCGCCGTCAGCCAGCGATTTGACGAAGGCCGCGATGTCCTCGACCGATTTGCCCTCGGCGATCTGGTTCACGATGGCTGAGCCCACAACGGTGCCGTCCGCGATGCCTGCGATGGATTTCGCGGTCTCGGGGGATTTCACACCGAAGCCGACGATGATCGGCAGGTCTGTTTGCGATTTGATGCGCGCAACCTCGGGGGCGACGGTGGCGGCGTTGGCTTCGGCCGCGCCGGTGATGCCGGTGATCGAGACGTAGTACACAAAGCCGCTGGTGTTCTGCAGAACTTTGGGCAGGCGCTTGTCATCGGTGGTCGGGGTCGCGAGACGGATGAAGTTGATGCCTTTGGCCTGCGCGGGGATGCAGAGCTCTTCGTCCTCTTCGGGGGGCAGGTCGACGATGATCAGACCGTCAATGCCCGCCTCGACCGCGTCATCCAGGAACTTGTCCACGCCGCGGCTGTAGATGGGGTTGTAGTAGCCCATCAGAACGATCGGGGTGGTGGTGTCGTCCTTGCGGAAATCGCGGGCCATCTGCAGGGTCTTTTCCAGCGTCATACCGCCAGCAAGGGCGCGCTGACCGGCCAGCTGGATGGTCGGGCCGTCGGCCATGGGATCGGTAAAGGGCACACCCAGTTCGATTACGTCCACACCGGCTGCGGGCAAAGCCTTCATCACGGCGAGGGATTTGTCGTAATCGGGATCGCCACCCATGATGTAGGCAACAAAGCCCTTCTTGTTCTGCTCTTTGAGTGCGGCAAATTTGGCGTCGATCCGAGTCATGTTCTTCCCGTCCGTAAATGGTTCGGGAAGGTGTTGCGCGGATCGGGGGGCAAGGTCAAGCATCTACGCCCGGATTGCAGGCCTCGGGCGCTGGTTTGGCGGGTTTGGGGGCGTGAAGTTGGGATGCTGATTGACGCGGCGCGCAGGGCACGCTGATCTAAGCCTATTGCGTTCAGGAGATTTAAGATGCTGGAACTACGGCCCAATTGCGAATGGTGCGGGTGCGATCTGCCGCCTGACAGTGTGGAGGCGCGGATCTGTAGCTATGAATGCACGTACTGCGCCAAATGCGTCGAAGAGGTGCTGCATAATGTCTGCGCGACATGCGGGGGCGGGCTGGTGCCGCGTCCGATCCGGCCCAAGACCAACCATCGGCCTGAAAAGAAGCTGGGGCTGGGCTTTCATCCGGCGAGCAACGAGCGCGTGATTTCTCAGTGGACGCAGGACGAGGTCGAGAGTTTCAGCAAAAAGCTGTCCGGCATCCCGCCCGAAGAGCGCTAGGGATGCCGGAGCGCGGGCCGTCTTAGGCGGCCTGCGGATTGCTTTTGGGTTTCGCCGGAACCTTGGCCGGAAGAGGCGGCTTGGTTTCTGCCTCTACGACCGGTGTGGGTACGGTGACGTTCACCACAGGCGCGGGATCAGGCTCGCGCATCTTTGCGCGGCGCATGAACAGCAGGCCGAGCAGCGCGAGAGCGATTTGCAGCAGATGGGGCAGGGCGATCGCTTCGTCGGTCAATGCGGTTGCCAGCGGGCCTAGCTCGATGGGGATATAGGGCGAGACCATGGTGGTCTGGGGCGCAATCCGATCCGAGAAGGGCGTGCCCGAAATCGACCGATCCGGCGCATCCTCGAGTTCGGCGGCGGCAGCCAGCCCCCAGGTGATACCAGGCCCTTTGGCGGTCTCGAAGCATGTGCTCTCGATTTGACGCATGCGCGGTTCGTACTGCGCTTGCTGGATGGTTAATGATCCTTGCATGATCCAGAAGCCCAAACTGGCCACAATCGCAACCAACAGGACGGAGCGCGCTCGGAAGTAAAATGCAAGCGCGATGAGGGCCAAACCACCCGTGATAGACCATAGCGAAACTAACAGAAGACGGTCGTCGATCCGCGAGATGGTGCCAAGGAGGCTGAAATACTCTTCTTTGATGAACCCGTTGCACAGGTGGATAAGGGTGCTTTCCATGACTGCTCTGTATGTTTTTTGTAAAAAGGGTACCGATGACCGGCGCGTTGAATAAAGCCAATATTACAAGGGGTGCGGGTCAAAGTCATTGCGGTTTCGCCTTACATTGAAGGGGCGGCGGGAATGATTGCTGCAAAGCAGCGGTAAGATCGGCTGCATCGGGTGTGGCGGCTCAGTCAGCCGGGTCGTTTGGCGCGGAGACGCATGCGAAGCGGGGCTTTGCGGACGGTCGCCCTTGACCCAGCCCCCCAACAGACCCTAGATGCCCCCGATCAAGCACAAGGAGCGCCGCATTATGGGCTTTAAGATGGGGATTGTGGGTCTGCCGAACGTCGGTAAGTCCACTCTGTTCAACGCACTGACCAAGACCGCGGCTGCGCAGGCTGCAAACTTTCCGTTCTGCACCATCGAGCCCAACGTGGGCGAGGTGGCCGTGCCCGACGCACGTCTGGACAAACTGGCCAGCATCGCAGGCTCGAAAGAGATCATTCCCGCGCGCATGACCTTTGTGGACATCGCCGGTCTGGTCAAAGGTGCATCGCAGGGCGAAGGTCTGGGCAACCAGTTCCTGGCCAACATCCGCGAAACCGACGCGATCGCGCAGGTTCTGCGCTGCTTCGAGGATGACGATATCACCCACGTGGATGGCCGTGTTGACCCGATTGCGGACGCCGAAGTGATCGAGACCGAACTCATGCTTGCCGATATGGAAAGCATCGAGAAGCGACTGGCCAACCTGACCCGCAAAATCCGTGGCGGCGACAAAGAGGCCGTGGCGCAAGAACGTCTGCTGAAGCTGGCGATGGCCGCGCTGGAAGACGGCAAACCTGCGCGCACCGTGGACGTGGACGAGGAAGACAAGAAGGCTTGGAAAATGCTCCAGCTTCTGACCTCGAAGCCGATCCTGTACGTTTGCAACGTGGACGAAGGCTCGGCCGCGACCGGCAACGAATTCAGCGCCAAGGTCGAGGCCATGGCCGCAGAGCAGGGCGCCAGCACCGTCATCATCAGCGCGCAGATCGAAGAAGAGATCAGCCAGCTGGAGAAAGAAGAAGCCGAGATGTTCCTTGGCGAAATGGATCTGGAAGAGCCCGGTCTGGACCGCCTGATCCGTGCGGGCTACGCGCTGTTGGGTTTGCAGACCTACTTTACTGTCGGCCCCAAAGAGGCGCGTGCTTGGACCATCCGCAAGGGCATGCTGGCTCCGCAGGCGGCTGGTGTGATCCACGGCGACTTCGAACGCGGCTTCATCCGCTCGGAAACCATCGCATTCGACGACTACGTCGCGGGCAATGGCGAAGCAGGTGCCAAAGAGGCGGGCAAGATGCGCGTCGAAGGCAAAACCTACGAGGTCAAAGACGGCGATGTCCTTCACTTCCTGTTCAACGCCTAAGCCAGTCCAATCTGAGAACACCAAAGCGCCTTCGGTTTCGCCGGAGGCGCTTTTTTTCTGCCCGCGCTGAATTCCTTACTTATCTTTTGGATAGTTCGGGGCAACACTCCAAGGCATTGAAGAGCCGAGTCGATTTTCGGCCGGAGGATCATTTTTTATTGGAGGTCGTCTATGCAGGCGAATTGGGATTTTAGTCGGGGCGATGGTGTCTCGAACGTGATTGACTGGACATTTCTCGATGGTGCGTCCGAAACATTTTTAGGCGAGAATGGCATCATTGAAGATGTGAGCTTTTTGTACTCGCGCTATTATTGGGGGGCAAGTGTTCGCTCGTCGGACCTGAGCTATCAGGATCGCATTTCGTTCACAGACGGGACCGAACAGTATTCGATCCTCGGGAATTATCTCGATGCGACCGATAATACGACCTATTGGTTTGATTCTCGGGTCACGGCGCTGACATTCAATGACCCCGCTACGGAAGACCGCTGGATCGTGACTTTCGACGACTCGGATCTTTCCCTGGACGATCTCGTTGCGACCTATCTCGAGGTGGGCGCAGAAGACATGTCCGCCGTGCTCTTTGACGATGATGATGGCATGGTCGGATCTGATGGCGACGATCTGTTCTATGGCTACGGAGGGGACGACGCCATCAAAGCCAAGGACGGAGCAGACAGCATCTATGGCGGAGAAGGCGATGACATTCTCATGGGCCAAGCGGGAGATGACTTGTTGGTCGCGGGTGCAGGAGATGACTCTCTTGACGGCGGCAAAGGAAACGACGTCCTGAATGGCGGCGCAGGCGACGATCAAATATTTGCAGGCAAAGGAAACGACGTCCTGAATGGCGGCGATGGCAATGACGTTCTGGATGGCGGTGCACAAGACGACGTTCTGGATGGCGGCGCGGGTGCTGACACCCTCTATGCCGGTGCTGGATATGACGTCCTGTATGGCGGCGATGGCAATGACTACATGGAGGGCGGGTGGGCGAATTCCAGCATCTCCGAACTCTACGGCGAAGATGGCGATGACATCCTCTGGGGCGGTGGCTACGGGATTTCCCATTTGCTCGATGGTGGTGCCGGCAACGACGAACTCCACGCGGAGTGGAACTACTACTATGACTACTACTACGCAGAGACTGACTCCCCAGTCACAGAACTGTATGGCGGCGTAGGCGATGACAGCCTTTATTCAGCGAACGTAGGTGATTTTCTTGATGGTGGCGCTGGTGCTGACCTGATGTGGGGTCGCAATGGCAACGACACAATCACTGGTGGCGCGGGCGCGGATAGCATTCGCGGCGGTCGCGGTGCTGACGATATCGAAGGCGGCGCGGGTGATGACGAGATCTATGGCGGCGGAGGAAAGGACACGATCCGCGCTGGGATGGGCTCTGACACGCTGAAAGGCGGCAATGGCGCAGACGAGTTTGTCTTTGAAAATACCGACGAAGGCGCGATGATCCTCGATTTCGTATCTGGCACCGATACGATTGTGTTCGAGGGCATGGCAGAGTTCGAAGATTCAGTCGTTTTCGCATCTGCTGTGGTCGATTGGGTAGACGGCGATCCAGAACCCGAATTCTCTGAGATTGTTCATATGGTTGTGGGGGATCTGGTTATCGAGCTCGTCGGAACCGGCATCTACATCGACCAGTCAGACTTGATCTTTACCTGACAATAAGTTGCGACGCTTTGGTGACGGAAAAAACTGTCACCAAAGCGTCAATCTGCTCTTGTGCCTGCCCCCCGAGAAATGTAGACCCGTCGACGGAGACGTGGCCGAGTGGTCGAAGGCGCTCCCCTGCTAAGGGAGTAGGCGAGGAATCGTCTCGAGGGTTCGAATCCCTTCGTCTCCGCCACTAAATGTGGCTATCAAATCTATTTAATTAATCATATTAAAACGTTACGTCGCTCATCCGGTCCGCCGATAACCTTGTTTTGCCACACATTTTGCCCTAACAAATGGATGGGAAAGGACGCTTCCTCGACAATATTTTCATCGAGAGGCTCTGGCGCACCCTGAAATACGAGTGTGTTTACCTGCACGCTTGGGAAACCGGTTCAGAGACAAAGGCAGCCATCCGGAAATGGATGTCCTTCTACAACCACCAGCGCCCGCATTCTGCCTTGGACGGCAGGCCACCGGCGCTGGTCTATTGGCAGAGAAATGATATCAGCAAACCGGATCAGCGGGTGCAAAAAGTAGCTTAAATTATGCCAGATCCTGTCCAAGAGATCGGCAGTAGCTCAAGGATCGGGAAAACTAGATAGCAACTGTGAGCGCACAAGCTAGAGATACAGATGCGGACCCGTTCCGCAGATCACCCTCCCGGCCAGCGGTTTCTGGAAATGCCGCACGAACAGGCCTGACAGAAGACCGCACTCGATCACCTTGCTTAGAAGTCAAAGGCACTTGCACAACGGGCGGCAACCACAGAAGTTGCTTAATGCGTTTTTGTTCCTCTCCCAGCCAAAAAAGAGTAGCCGAAAACTCCAACTTCAAATGGCCCATTTTTTATCGGGCCGAGCAGGGCAGTCACCTCGACCAAATATCAGTCATAAATCGTAGTCAAAGCTGACCTTATCGAACAACTCTTCTAATTTCTCGACACCCTCTACTACGAGGGTGCTCTCCCCAAAGTTGAAAACAACTGCGCCTTCAATCGCACTAGCGAACTCGAGGATAAAAGCCTCTGCAATCCAGGATTCCAAATCGTCGTTAGTCGAATAGATTACAAGCGTGTCTCCACCCTTCATATCGGTTATGGTGTCGTTGCCTCCCAGAGCGATGTTCATCGCGAAGGTATCTGCCGCAGCTCCTCCGGTTAGAATGTCGTCTTGTTGTCCACCGTCCAAGTGATCTTGGCCGTCGCCGCCACGTAGATGGTCATTCCCGATACCGCCCGACAGATCGTCATCGCCATCCATCCCAAACAACTGATCGTTTCCCGCACGACCATAAAGCTTGTCCGCGTGGGACCCGCCCTTGAGCAGATCTTTGCCCTTGCCTCCCACAAGATCATCATGGCCCAAACCACCCCGTAGTGTGTCGTCGCCACTTCCCCCGACCAGTCTGTCAGAGCCTTTGGCTCCTGTCAGGTCGTCCGCACCAACCCCACCATTCAAGGTGTCGTCGCCCATCCCGCCTTCCAAGACGTCGAAATCACTGCCACCCTTGAGCTTATCTTCACCCAAGCCACCCAACAGTGTATCGCTACCAGAACCACCCAGTAGTGTGTCCGAGCCAGATGCACCAAGAATTCTATCATCACCGCCTGCGGCCCATACTCTGTCAGAGCCTGCGCCTGAGTTGATGTCATCTGCAGTCTCGCCGAAGCTGAGAATGTCATCCGAGGCGGTTGGCGTTTTACCGTCGTTTTCAATCCATATGATTGGACTGCTCAGGATTTCAGTCGTGCCGTCGCCATCGGTATAGCTGATCTCCAGCCTGAATGGCTCACCTATATCGGGATCGTCAAGTAAGTAGGTCGAGCCTGACGCACCTGAAATCACATCCTCTTGGCGGTACCACTGGTAGTGTACCTCGCCCATTCCATTTGAGTCCGTGATACCAGAAATGTCTGAAACAAGTACTTCTAAATCCCCGTGTTCTTGGGTGACCAGAATCTCACCACTTGGAACGAAATTCTGACCAGCTTCAAAACCGATTTCCCAAACATCTGGGTCTGCAAATGCGACAACTCCGCTTGCTAATTCGTCTGCTACGGCAGAAGAATCGCCTCCTTGTGTGGCATCTCCCCAAGTCACGACCGATCCATCTTCTTTCAATGCGGCAAAAGAGTATGAATTGTTATAAACAGCAGTTACACCACCTGTTAGTTGCGCCGAGACAGAAGAAGAATCGCCTCCGTATGTGGCATCTCCCCAAGTCACGACCGACCCATCTTCTTTCACTGCGGCAAAAGCGTATGGATTGCTATAAACAGCAGTTACACCACCTGTTAATAGCGTCGAGACAGAAGAAGAATCGCCACCGTATGTGGCATCTCCCCAAGTCACCACCGATCCATCGTCTTTCACTGCGGCAAAAGAGTGTCCATTGCTATAAACAGCAGTTACACCACCTGTGAGTAACGTTGAGACAGAAGAAGAATCGCCTCCGCGTGTGGCATATCCCCAAGTCACAACCGATCCATCGTCTTTTAATGCAGCAAAGGCTCCGCCTTTGCCGAAAACCTCGACTACGCCATCAGCGAGAGACTCGGAGATTGGCATCTCTCCGCCCCCACCCCAAGTCACGACCGAGCCATTCTCTTTCACTGCGGCAAAGGCGTTTCCAGAGCTATAGATCGCCACCACCCCTTCCGAAAGATATTCAGAAACTGCCGAAGAATCCCCCGCGCCCTGATACCCCCAAGACACCACCGATCCATCGCTTTTCAGTGCGGCAAAGGCGCGTGAAGCGCTATAGATCGCCACCACTCCTTCCGAGAGAGAGGAGGAGGAAGCTGGTGTGAAAGTGTCGTTATAGTAGTTGGCGAGCAACCATCCCCATGTCACGACTGATCCATCGTCTTTCAATGCGGCAAAAGCTTCGTCTGTGCTGGAAATCGAGACCACACCGTCAGAAAGAAATGAAGAGACATACGTCGAATACCCCCCGCTGCCTCCATAGCCCCAAGTGACGACAGACCCGTCATTCTTCAAAGCGGCGAAGGCGTAAGCTGTACTGTAAACAGCAGTTACACCTCCAGAAAGAGATTCAGCGACCGACGAAGAATCCCCGCCGGAAACGTCATAGCCCCATGTCACTACTGATCCATTGTTCTTCAACGCAGCAAAGGCATATGTGGTACTGTATACCGCAATGACACCTTCAGAAAGAGGCGTAGAAACTGATGAAGAATCATCACTGCCTCCATAGCCCCAAGTCACTACTGACCCGTCTTCCTTTAGAACAGCAAAAGCATCCTCGTTCCTGTAAGTTTGAATTGACGCGTTTGTTTCAAAATACGGCTGAGCCACTTTAAGTCCTGACCTATATTGAATTTACCACGTAGTAATTGAATTTTGGGTGAGCTTAATCTCAGGTTGGAATAATACAATCCTTCCGCGGAGCACCGTTTCTGGCCTGCCCCCATCGACCGGTTCGGTTTGATTGCGAGCAACTTCTGTGGTTGCCGCCGTTTGTGCAAGTGCCTTTGACTTCTGAGCAAGGTGATCGGGTGCGGTCTTTTGTCAGGTCTGTTCGTGCGGCATTTCCAGAAGCCGCTGGCCGGGATGGTGATCTGCGGAACGGGTCCACATCTGTATCTCGAGCTTGTGCGCTCACAGTTGCTATCTGGTTTTCCCGATCCGGATCATTTCGATCTTTTGCCCACTAGGTCGTCGACCTCTCACACCTCCTTCCCCGATGCCGCTTGTTCCAGGCTGCGCATCCTATGCGGCGGCAGTCGGCGTCGGGATCCTGTAATCCTCCTGTTTCGTCATCATGGCCCAGACGGCTCGCTATCTTGTTCGCTAGCGCGATCTGCTCCAGCAGATCTCTACATTCGTCCCGCACAAGGGAAGCGCGCCATCTTCGGTATCGAGAAGGGCATCAATGCGGCTGAGTTGCCTTATGCCTGCCGGGAGGACATGGCCGAATTCATAGAGAAGTGCGCGCAAGGCGTTTACCAACTCGGTTCGTTGATGCACCAAGCGTTCCTTGGCTCGGAACAACGCAGCGCGCGATTGCTGCTCTTCGGTCTTGGGCAAAACGAACCGCATCTCCGGCTGTCGTGCCGCAATGACGATCGCCTCCGCATCAGCTGCATGGTTTTCTGCCGCTTCACGAATGGACGCACATACTGCGGGGGGATCAACAGAACTTAGTGACCGAGCTGCACCAGTTCACGAGCCCAGCAATGGGCCTACCGCAGGCCTCCATCGCTACCACAGCATCGGGATACTGCGACATGAACCGGAGGAATTGATTGCGAGACAACTTCTTCCGAAAAACCGGTCTGCCGTCAGGCGCCGCACCGTGGAGTTCGAAAACAGCTTTCGCCAGATCAACTCCGATTATCGTATTCTTCATCCAGCCGTCCTCTCTGTTTTGTGGCGAATACTCACCACCAAGCTGGCACATCGCGATGCCGTTGGGGAGGGCGGCAACTATCCCATCTGTATTCATTAGGGATGGCGGGGCTCCCATTTTCGCCGTTTTTTGCAAAGAGCATTGGCGATGATGACGAGCTTGCGCGCGACGGCCGTGACGATGACCTTGTGCGGCTTGCCGGCTTTGCGGAGTCGATCGGCGAAAGCTTTGAGCGTCGGGTTGTGATGTGAGGCAACCAGTGCCGCCTGGAACAGAACGTGCCGCAGAGCACGCCTGCCACCGGCGATGGCGTGCTTGCCGCGCAGCGTTCCGCTGTCCTGCGCCACAGGCGCCAGACCGGTCAGCGCTGCAGCTTGTTCGCCGGTGATCGCGCCGAGTTCGGGAAGTCATTGCCCGGCAGGGCATTGCGGCACGCAATGGCCCGAGAGGGTCGGCGATCAGCATCGAACTGGCGACCGGCCCGATTCCGGGAACGGAACGAAGGATCCGCGCGGTGTCCGCAAGACGCCTTTCGCGACCGAGAAGCCCTGAAATTCGGCTTTCCAGCTCGGCGATCACGACATCCAACCGCTCTTTCAGCTCCACATCGATATCCTCGAACAGCTCCGCAGTCCCGATTTCTGATGCGCCCGGATCTGAGCCAGAAGCCGCTCTCGCATCCTACCACCTGTGCCCGCCTGGTGGTCAAACCCCTGAGAAGGCGTAGATGTTCCGCGGGGAGTGTTCGTCCCGCCTCGGGCCTGAAGACCGGGAAGCGCGCTATAAGTTCGGCATCGATCCTGTCGGTCTTGGCGCGGGTTCCAAGGCTGCGCGCGAAGGCCTTAATTTGGGCTGGCGGCACTTGGCGGGTTTCGACGCCTGCTTCCTCCAGATGGAACCAGAGCCGCCATTCCTGCCTGCCCATATCGCTTCGAAACAGACGACGGCTCTCTGGTCGTGAGCGAGATCGGACACCGCGACATGGCCATCATCGGTATTGGGGATGCGATGACGCTGATCGTCCGGAAGGCAGTGAATATCGAGCCAGCCTCGGGTCACATCTGTCCCGATGATCCGACCGTGTGTTCCCTTCTCCATGCTCTCGCTCGGACGTACCTCGAACCGATGGCGGCACGCCCTCGCTCAGATAGGCGGTCCCACGCGGGCCGCTGGCAACTGTTCGAGACAATGAAGGAGTGGCGGTGCCGACAGGCTAAGAAGCGTGGTCATGCGACAAGGGTCAGACGTCGCGCACCACCCCGTCGCGCGTCCTGGCCGGGACACGCGACGGGACCACGCTACCAGATCCGGGATACAGAAGGGTTAGGACTCAGTGATTTCGGTCGCGCCGCATGATTCACTGTTCGGAAAACGGAGCGGTGACATGAGCGATCTTTTCTGGCTGACCGAAGTGCAGATGGCACGTCTGGCGCCTTTCTCTCTTAAGCCTCACGGGGAGCCACAGGTTGATGATAAACGCGTCTTGAGCGGTATGATCTTCATCAATCGCAATGGCTTTTGCGTTGGCGGGATGCGCCAAAGGAGTGCGGTCCGCAATGGCGTTGTTGGAGTACTCAGCCGGTGAAGGATTCACATCGGGAATCCATGCGGTTAGACGAGCTGCATGAGCAATCCCAAGCCCACCCGCTACCGCACGACGAACTGGTCCACCTACAACGATGTGCTCAGGAAGCGCGGGGCGCTGCTGATCTGGCTGGACAAGGAGGTGACCTGGCACGCGCCTCTTGAGGGACGCCCGGGGCGCCCGCCGGTCGTTTCGAAAGCCGCGATCCAGTTCTGCCTATCGATCAAGGTTCTGTTCAAGTTGCCGCTCAGGCAGACAGCCGGGATGGTCGCGAGCCACCTGCGCTTGGCAGGGCTGGACTGGCCCGTTCCGGACTACTCGACGCTGTGCCGCAGACAGAAGACCCTCAAGGTGCAGATCCCCTATCGTCGTGCCGACAGGCCTCTGAATCTTCTAGTGGACAGCACCGGCATCAAGATTCTCGGTGACGGCGAATGGCAGGCCCGCAAGCATGGGCCGCAGGGTCGTCGCCAATGGCGCAAGGTGCATCTGGCAATGGACACGGGCACCTCGGATATCCGGGCCGTCGAGTTCACCCCCAGTCGGGACGTCGACAGCCCCGTCCTGCCAGACCTGCTGGACCAGATCCCCGAGGGCGACGACATCGGCACCGTGACCGCGGATGGTGCCTACGATACCCGCCGATGCCACGGCAATCATACCGATCCGAAGGAACAGTCGGGCTTGGAAAGAAGACTGCCCGGCTGCCAAGGCGCGCAACGAAACCTTACGCGCCACGCGTCACTACGGTCGGGCATTCTGGAAGCGGTGGACCGGATACCACGCCCGCAGCCGCGTGGAAGCCAAGATGCGATGCCTGAAGGCCTTCGGTGAGCGCATCGCCGGGCGAAATCCCGATCGGCAAACCGCCGAAATCCACATCCGGGCCGCTCTTATCAATCGCTTCAGCGCGCTCGGCACCGCTGAGGTCATCCGCGTGGCCTGAGCCTGAACGGGAAAGAAGCACTCACGCTTCAGGCCGCCTTTCTGCAACAACGCCAACTGTGGTCAGGTAAAAACAAACACCTTGAAAGAATCGCATAGGTTGTTTTAGCATTTTTGTAATTTGATAGACTTTGGGGACTTTATCCCGATTGCAAGATTGAACTGTGCAGCATTTAGCTGGAGGGCGATCCATGGGTGGATCATCGACAGCTGCGGCGACTATTGAGCATCTTCATAACGACAACGCCGCACTGATATTTTCCCCGTTGAGGTTCCGAAACCTCGAGGCGAAGAACCGGCTGTTCCGGTCGAACCTGTCTGGCATGTTTGACGATTATAACGGGCATGGCTCGAATGCGCGCGTCAACTGGGAACGTAAATTTGCCAAAGGTGGCGTCGGGGGGATTATCTCGAGCTATGCGCCAGTTTCTGTGCGTGGCCGCATCTTGACCCGTTACGCGATGATCGACAACGACGACAAGATCCCGTTCTGGCGCCGCATTGGCGAGACCGCGCATGAGCATGGCGCTCTGTTCATGATGCAATTGAGCCATTCTGGTCGGCAGCAGGATCTTGGCGGCGTCGAAAATGTCTACAAAAAGGCTTTGAGTTCGACGGACCGGTCGGATTACTTCCATGGCATTCTCGCGCAGAAGATGTCGCTTGAGGATATCCGTACGGTGGTCGAGCAGTTCGCCCAAGGTGCGCGGCGGGCGCGTGAGGCAGGGCTGGACGGTGTCGAATTGCACGGCGCCAATGGCTATCTTCTCACGCAATTTCTCAGTTCTGGAATTAATGACAGAGAGGACGAATATGGCGGCAGTCTGGAAAACAGAGTGCGGTTCGTGCTCGACATTATCCGGGGAATTCGCCGCGAAGTTGGATACGATTTCCATCTTCAAATGAAGATCAACGCGGTTGATCATAATGACTGGCTCTATCCATGGCAGAAAAAGGGGAATTCTCTCGAGGAAAGCCTGCGCATTTGCCGGATGCTGCTGGATGACGGGAAGGGGGTAGACGCGTTTCACATCTCTTCCGGATCCACCTTTCCGCACCCGCGCAATCCTCCGGGCGATCTGCCAATGCGCGAATTGGTGCGTTGGTACGACGGGATGCTGAGCCAAGGCACGCGCACGCGTCTGAACTATGCAATCTTCCGCAATCCGGTGACGGCGGCGCTTTTCCGGCGCTACTGGATCTGGCGACGCGGCAAGATCATCGAAGGGATCAACGCCGAGTATGCCGCGGAGGTGACCAAGGCGATCCGCGCGGTGGACCCCTCGGTCAAGGTTCTGGTGACGGGCGGTTTCCAGCATGCCGATGCCATTGCTGGCGCGATCCGGGCTGGGGCGTGCGACGGGGTTTCGATTGGACGTCCTCTGATCGCTAACAACGATCTTCCGCAGATATTGCAAACCCAGAACGGTCCCGACCCGGGGCGAGAATGCACCTACTGCAACAAGTGTCTGATCAATGATCTCGAGAACCCGCTCGGTTGCTACGAAATGAGCCGGTTTCCGGGAGAAACGTTCGAGGCCAAACACGCGGCGATGATCGAAGAGGTAATGTCCGTCTTCTCTCCGCCGACCTTTCCATAGGGGTGCGCATGGCTATCGATTACGAACGTCTGACGCCAATCGAGGTCGCGGAGCGCAAGCGGCGGCGCATCTTCTGGGCTGTGCTGGCGCTTCTTCTGATCGCGGTGCTGGTCTGGCGAACGTTCTTTACTGAATGGGTGGTCGCACAGGACGACCCTTTGGATCACTTCAAATATGGCTCCATCGGCAGTGAGGGCGCAAGTGGGCTGCCGCGCAAGGTGTTTGACGCGATCCCGGAGCTTTATGCGGACCATATGCAGGGGCAGGGTTGGCAGTATTTCGGTCTTGTCCAAGAGGAGGGCGCTGCGCTGCCCGTTGGCTTTTCCCGCCGCAAGGTCGATGGGATCGAGCGGGTCTGGCTGAACTGTTCGGTATGCCACATGGGGACGTATACCTTGCCAGGCGAGGAGGAGGTGCAGTTCATTCCAGGCGCCCCTTCGAACCAGCTCAGGCTACAAGAGTTGATCCGCTTCTTCATCGACGTCGGGCGCGATCCGGGTCTGAATGCCGATGCGCTGCTGGCGGTGATGGACGACACGAATTTCATCGAACGCCCGATCTATCGGTACATTGCAGTGCCAGCGGTCAAGGAAGGACTCTTGGACCTTGGTCGCCAATTGTCGTTTGTTGAGCGGCAACATGATTGGGGGCCAGGAAGGGTCGACACCTTCAATCCCTACAAGGCGATCCAATTCAACTTCCCCATGGGACCGGATAGCATCGACGAGGTCGCACTGAACGGTGCAGCGGATTATCCGGCGATCTGGATGCAAGCCCCCCGCGAAGGGATGCAGCTCCATTGGGATGGCAACAACGACAGCGTGGACGAGCGCAATCTTTCGGCTGCGCTTGGCGCTGGAGTTACCCCTGTCACTGCGGATCATGCTGCCATTGAGCGCGTGCGCGACTGGTTGTTGGAGCTTCCGAGCCCGCGCTGGCCACTGGACATTGACGCCGATCTGGCGGCCGAAGGCGCCCCTGTCTATGCCGAATATTGCGCCGAGTGCCACGGCGGCGCGGGTGCAACAGGTTATGATTACGATCGAGGACGCTATCAGAAGCTTGGGACTGTCGAGCCGTTGTCAGAGATCGGAACAGATGTCGGGCGATGGGCCAGTTACGACGCCGATTTTGCCGCTGCTCAGAATATGCTCTACGCAGGGACTGACTACGCCTTCCGGCATTTCCGCAAGACGAACGGCTATGCCAACCAGCCGCTCGACGGGATTTGGGCGCGGTCGCCTTATCTGCACAATGGCTCCGTTCCGACGCTACGCGATCTGCTTGAGCCCGCCGAAATGCGACCCAAGGTCTGGTGGCGCGGGCATCTAGAGATTGACCCCTTGCGCGTTGGCTATCGATCTGACGAGGCCGAAGGGCTCTTTCGTTATGACACCGCGTTGCCCGGCAACGGCAACGGCGGGCATTCCTATGGCACCGAACTGAGCGCACCTGAAAAGGATGCGCTGGTCGAATACATGAAGACGCTGTGATGACACATCCTGCTCGATCCCTTGCTATATGGAAGTTCCGTCACGGCGCCGTCACTGCCTTGGGAATTGGGGCCAATCTGGTCTTTGCGATCCCGTTGCTTGTCACGCCTGAGGCGATCCTGCAACTTTTCGGAATCCCTGCCTACGAGCTTCTCTGGCCGCGTTTCGCGGGCGGACTTCTGATCCTCTTGTCATGCTTTTATGCGCCGATGGTGGTGGATCTAGACCGGTTTCGCGTGCTCGCGTGGTTGCAGATCTTTCCGTCGCGGCTGTTCGGGGTGCTGTTCTTCCTGATCGCCGTGCTCGGCTTTGGCGCACCTGCAGGCTTTCTCGCTGGAGCTCTGCTTGATGGGATCGTGTCGATCGCGCTGCTCAACTGCCTTATTCGCATCACAAAGCTCGAGCAGGAACTCCTCTTCGGAGAGGAGACATGAAGTTACACCTGCTCCGGGCGACGCTTTACGGGCTGATTGCGGTGCTCGTGCTGGGCCTTGGGGCATGGGCGGTGCTCCTCCGTCAGGTTCCCCAGCGCGCCAGCAATGATCCCGCTTGGGTGTTCAACCACGGCTCCATCGGAAACGAGGCAGCACAGGGGCTGCCCTACTGGATTTGGCGGGTGATGCCGGTCGTGTTTGCCGACCTTTTGCCCGGCAAGGGACGCGGTTACGCCGAGTTCGGTATGATGTGGGAACGGGGCGCGCCAGTGCCAGTCGGCTTTGCTCAAAAAACGTTGGGGGTCATCCCGCGCGTCTCTCCCAATTGTGCTTTTTGCCATCAGGGCAGTTACAGGCTGGCGCCCGAAGACCCTGCACAGCTGGTCAGCGCAGGTGCAGGGACGCGGGTGAACGTGCAAGCGTATGTGCGTTTTCTCGCTGCCGCAGGAGATGATGCCCGCTTTACCGCATCGCATATGATGCCAGTGATAAACCGCATTGCCGATCTGCCCCTTTGGGAGCGTCTGCTCTATCGCTATCTTCTCATTCCCGCGACGCGCAGAGCCCTGCACGAGCAAGCAGTCCGCTTTGCATGGACCGAGCCGCGGCCTGATTGGGGACCGGGTCGGATTGATCCCTTCAATCCGGTGAAGTTTGCAAATCTGGGGCTTCCCGACGATGGAACCATCGGCAATTCCGATATGATGCCGCTGTGGTCACTGAACGACGTCGAGGCGATGGGCGAGTACGCCGTTCACTGGGACGGGCTGCTCACCGATATTCATGAAACTGTTGTCGCAGGCGCGATCGGTGACGGTATGAGCTACCAAAGCTGGCCGCTTGCGGAAGGCGCCATCGCGCAGATGGAAGACTTCATCCGCCACAATGCGCCGCCACCTTCACCTTTCCGAGTAGGGCTGCCGACGGACGACCCCTTCGCGCTGGATGCGGCCGAGATCGCACGCGGCAAGGCGCTTTTTGCCGAGACCTGCGCCGAATGCCATGCCCGTGGCGGAGCGCGACTGCGCACGGTCATTCCTGTGGACGAAGTCGGTACGGACCGCCACCGTCTCGATATGTGGACGGCAGAGGCGACTGCGCGATACACCGCCTATGAAGACCGCCACGACTGGGGCTTCGACAGCTTCCAGAAGACCGATGGCTATGTCGCTACCGAATTGACCGGTCTGTGGTTGCGTGGACCGTATCTGCACAACGGTTCTGTTCCCAGCCTCGCCGCGATGCTTGTCCGACCCGAGGATCGGACAAAGAAGTTCTGGCGCGGCTCGGATCTGGTCGATACCGAGGCCGGCGGTTTTGTCAGCACCCAAGGGGCGGACCCCTACCGCCAAACCACGCTCTACGACACCTCGCTGCCCGGAAATGGCAATCAGGGCCATGCCTACGGAACTGATCTGCCCAGCCCCGACAAGGCGGCGCTTCTTGCCTTTCTCAAGACTTTCTGACGGAGACTGCCATGCAAACCGCCCTGCGACTCTTCAAATGGCTGCTTGGTCTTGCCGCCGTACTGGTATTGGTTCTGGCTCTGATTGCCTTTCTCGGGGTGCGCGCTTTTATTTCAGCGCCTGAAGAGGAGTTCGGCACACTCGAGGACGAGGCCAAACGTGCCGGCATGACGGCCGCCAACTTTCCCGGCGCGGATGAACCCTATTATACCGCGATGGACAAAGGCCTGCTTCAAGAACCGCAGGGTGATTTCCCCAGGGAAATTCGAGAGGTCGCAGAAGATCTGAACCTTCCTCCCGAAGCCGTGCGGCAGGCTGCCATTCGCGGTCAGAACATGTGGAATGTCTGGACCGGCGGAAATGACAAGTTTTGGGATACCGCGGCGCAGATCGCTTACGGCTCGTTTGATCTTCTCAAAATTCTCTCGTCTCATCCGGATCAGGGGTACTCCCACGACACGCGATTTCGCTATCTGGGCCTAATGAACGAGCCCTGCTTTGAAAAAGCGACCGCGCCGAACCCCGAACGTTTCGGTCTTTGGCTCGATAGCCGCGGTGACGATTGCGCCGCCGATCCCTTTGCCAATCCCGAGAAATACCCCGGTGCAGAGCTTGGTCAGCGTGGTCAGCCGATGCCAGAAGACTTCGCCAAAGAATACGCGGCCTCGCTCGACGAAGGCAGGCTGCCGGTTGGGTCGCATTACGGAGAGCCCAGCGGCATCATGGGATTGCGCCTCTTTCCGAACCCTGATTTCGACGAAGACGCCGCTGCGCACTGGGACCCGGAGCGTTTCTACACCGATCCCGACTATTACAACGATGGCAAGCTGGTGCGTCCTTACAGGGTCGGCATGTCCTGTGCTTTTTGCCATGTCGGGCCGAACCCGATCAATCCGCCTGCCGATGTCGAAGCCCCGCAATACTCCGAGATGACCTCGAACCCGGGGGCACAGTATTACTGGGTCGACCGCATCTTTTATTGGAACACACGTGCCCGCGAGGCCGAGGGACAGCCAGCTCCGAATGAGGGTAGCTTCCTATTCCAGTTGTTCCATACCAACCCTCCGGGGGCGCTCGATACCTCGCTGGTGTCGACGGATTACATGAACAATCCGCGCACGATGAATGCCGTCTACGAAACGCGTGCGCGCTTGCTGCAATCACTGCATTCAGGGATCGAAACGCTGTCGGGCGGCGAGCTCGACAACAAGCAGTTTCAGGACTTCGCGGCAGGCGCCGAGCTGGCCGCCTTTTTCGATCCCGAGACCGGCAAGAGTGCTTCGATGCGAGTCTTGAAGGACGGTGCGGACAGTGTGGGTACATTGGGCGCGCTGAACCGGGTCTATCTGAATATCGGCCTGTTCTCTGAAGAATGGTTGCTACATTTTCGTCCCTTCCTCGGGGGCCAAAAGATTTCGCCAATCGAGATCGCCACGGCACAGAAGAATTCCGTCTATTGGCAGGCGACAGAGCAGGAATCGATCAACATGGCGGCTTTCTTCCTCGTGACGGGGCGTGCCGATCGACTCGAGGACGCGCCCGGCGGAACAGAAATTTTAGCGCAGGATGACCCCGAAGAGGTCACGCGCGGCATGGAGGTTTTTGCCGAGACCTGCGCCGCCTGCCATTCCAGCAAGCAGCCCGCCCCCGACCCTGAATATCAAGTCGACATGGGTGTCTGCGAGGGCGGCGGGGCAGGGCCGCAGTATCTGGAATGCTGGGCACGCTATTGGGAGTGGGCCCAGTCGGACAGCTTCAAATCGCAGATGCTGGACCTAGTGAAACAGGATGGCTTTCTCGACGGGAATTATCTGTCGACCGAGAGACGGGTGCCAATGGACCTACTGGGGACCAATGCCTGCACGCCGACCGCGACCAACGGATTGCGTGGCGATATCTGGGACAATTTCACGTCTGATACCTACAAGAGCCTGCCCCCGGTTGGCGAGGTTACATTAAATCACCCAGTCTCGGGCGCGGCCTTTGGCTGGCAAGCGTTGGGGAACGGACGAGGGTACTTGCGACCCGCTTCACTGGTCAGTGTCTGGTCTAGTGCGCCGTACCTGTCGAACAATTCGCTCGGATACGAGCCGCAATACTACGGGCGCGATGACTATGGCGGCGGCCAATATGCCAAGACCTGTCCTGCCGCAGATCCCTATGACCCGAACATGCCCTGTGTCGAGAACCGCGTTTATGCCTTCGAGGCGGCCATGGCCAAGCTGCTGGACCCCTCGCTGCGCCGTCGCGATACACTGACGACAGAGCCCGTGCCGGGATATATCTACAGAACTTCGGCGCCCTCCTGTCTTACGGTTCCGCCCAAATTCCTGCCAGATGCCCTGCAAAATTGGTCTGGGTTGGCGCATAGGCTTGCGCCTTGGGCCATCGACGAGGCAGGGGGCATCGCGCTCGGCCCATTTCCTGAGGGTTTCCCTGTCAACGCATTGGTCAACACAAAGTTGCTACCGGACAACGACGATCCGGACATGCTGGGTACGCTTTGGGGGCTGGCCAAGGCGGGGCCGGGCCTTCTCGGGGCGTTCAAGGAATTGGGCGGGCAATGCTCGCCCGAAGAACTGGCCGATCCCGGCATCATGGCGCGCGCCGCCGAAACTCTGCGGGAGCGTGGGACGATTGACACATTGGTCGGCCTCTCGAAATGCCCTGACTACGTCGTGAACCGCGGGCACGAGTTCGGCAAAGACCTCTCGGCCGAGGATCGCGCTGCGCTGACCGCGTACCTGAAGAGGTTCTGATGGAGCCAGATGTCATCATCGTTGGTGCAGGGGCCGCAGGGGCGGTGCTTGCCGCGCGGCTGGCCGAGGGCGGCAAGCGGGTGCTCTTGCTCGAAGCAGGCGGCGATCCACTCGAAGGGCCCTCGCAGGGGGACCGACCGCTGGACATTGATGTAAAAGTGCCAGCTTTCCATCCCTTCGCCTCGGAAAACTCGGGGATGACTGATGATGTGTGGGTCAAGCATCACGACGACGATGTACAAAACGCCCGCGACTGGCGCTTCGAACCAGAGAAAGGCGGGACGCTCTACCCACGCGCCAAAGGGCTCGGCGGTTGTGCACAGCACAACGCGCTGATCGTGGTGCGACCAACTGATCGTGACTGGAACCATATCGCCGAATTGACCGGCGACGCCTCTTGGTCGGCGTCCAACATGCATCGCTATTGGGAGCGCATCGAACGGTGCCGTCACCGTGCCGTTTTTTGGCGCTGGTTGGCGAAACTTACGCGGTGGAACCCGCTGGGCCATGGTTGGAGCGGTTGGCTGACCACAGAGATAGCGCTGCCGCTCAGCGCGGTCTTTGACCGACCACTGCGTCGGCAACTGTTTCGCGCGATCAAGGCTGCTGGGGATGCTTGTCACCGCCGGATCGGGGACTGGGATGGCGCGCGGTTAGACATAAATGCGCGTAAGATGTGGAATAGGGACAGCGCCGGCATTCGCCTACTGCCGATGAGCAGTCGCCGCCATACGCGCCATGGTCCACGCGAAAGGCTGCGCGAAGTGCAGGCGATGCATCCGGAACGGCTCGATATCCGGCTGCATGCCCGCGTCGTCCGGATTGAGGTCGAGGACGGTCATGCGCGTGCGGTGCACTACGTTCAGGACGGTCAGGAGCACCGCATCACCGCGCCCGAAATTGTGCTTTGCGGCGGCACCTTCTGGACGCCAAAGTTGTTGATGCTCTCTGGTATTGGCCCACGCGAGGCTCTGGAGCCGCACGGAATTTCCTGCCGGCACGATTTGCCTGCTGTGGGCCGCAACCTGCAAGACCGGTATGAGGCGAGCGTGGTTTGCCGAATGCAGGAGCCTTGGAAAGCGATGCGGGGCCTGAAGTTCAAGACATCGGACCGCGCTTTTCTGAAATGGAAGCTGTTTGGCAAGGGATTGTACTCCAGCAACGGTGCGTTGTTCGCAATGGAGATGCGCTCGACCCCGGCGCTTGCGCATCCCGACCTTTGTTGCTTTGCTCTTCTGAGCGATTTTCGAGGCTACTACACTGGCTATTCAGAGCGTATTCGCCGCGACAATTACCTGTCGCTCTGCGTTCTCAAGGGGTGGACGCAAAACCGCGCAGGTTCGGTCACGCTGCGCTCTTCCGATCCAGAAACGCCCCCCGAGATCCGCATGCGCAACTTCAAAGAGGGCGGTGACGCTGACGTTGCTGCGATGGTCGCAGGGTTGAAATTCTGCCGCGAGGTTAGCGCCTCGCTCAACGATCACATCGCGGCCGAAGAAGAACCGGGGCTGGGCCGCAGCAGTGATGATGCCTTGCGGGAATATGTCCAAGACAATGCTTGGGGGCACCATGCCTGCGGCACATGCGCTATGGGTCCCGAGGGCGTGGTCGATAGTGCGTTCCGCGTGCATGGCGTAAAAGGACTACGGATCGTCGATGCCTCGGTTTTTCCACGGATACCCGGGTATTTTCTGGTCTCGGCGGTATTCATGATCGCTGAGAAAGCCGCCGATACAATCCTTGCTCAACCGGCCAATTCAGTCACAACAGAAGCGTCGACGGTCCGGTGATTTCGAATGCCGCGCGTCCAAGGACGCTTTCAGGCGGCATCCGCAGCGGGTCGGCGCTTTCCAGAAAGCTGAAGTCCAGCCGAGTGATCTCTGAAATCCGGGCAATCTGTACCTGATAGGTCTTGTATTCGCCGAGCACGAAAGCTGCCTCGGTCAGGTCCCGGATCAATTCGCCATGGGTCAGCAGGTAACCGGTCGCACTCAGTGCACCGGTGTCCGCGTGGACCATCACCGCGATTTTCCAAAAGTGCTCAGGGATTTGCACATCTTCGGCTCCGGGTTGGTCGCGCAGTGTCCTGTCGCTGTCGCGGAATACTGGACCAGTCATGACCGAGAGCTTGAAATCACGTGTTTGGGCTGCGTCGAGAATGTAGTCCTCTAGCCCGACCCAATCGCGCTGGTTGAGGCGTGCGTGCTGCGGAACAGCGTTGGTGTAGTGAAACGTGTCGACTTCGCCCTGTTGGGCTTCTTCGCGGGTGTCGCCCCAGCCGGGATCCATCCGGCGCACCATATGACCCCTGTCGAGCGGATTGTTCTGATAGAGTTCATTTCCCATCTGGAAGCTGCGGTCGATGCGGCCGTCGAGTCGCCATGTCCCTTGGCGTTTCAGCCGAAAGGATTTGGCACCATCGATGTTGACAGCGGTCAGAAGCGGCAGACGCCGCGATTGTGATTGGAGAACCGAGAAGTGTGTGTACCGCAGCACGCCGTCAGGATCATCGGAGACAGGTGCGATGTTGCCGTCAAATGACTGCAGACCGGGCAGGTCGACCCGTAGAGGGCCATCGCCAAGGAATGCGGGATCATATCCAGCGCGACCCTCAAGGCTCTCCGCGGCGGTAACCAGTGTTGGCTCCGGGATCGCGGTCCCCGCAACGGGCCTGTTTAAGTCGCGCAGCGCAGCCCAGACGATGTCGGCGGGCACGGCATAGTTGGTCTCTTCGAACGTGCCGGCAAAGTGCAGGCCGACGGCCTTCTGAGTTTCCATGTCCAGGACAAGCGATCCGGAGTTTCCTCCTAGGGTCGTATAGTCCGCATAAAGGTGGAGGCCATCGGAACTAAGCCCTGTGCATAGCCCGGGGCTGAACCGTTTGACGTTGTAGATCTCGCCAAAAAGATCATCCATGAGATCGGCATCATTGCGGCGCCCGTCTGAAGCTGGATAGCCAATTGCGGCGATAGGCTGGTCGGCACTGGCTGGGATCTCTGATAGCTCTACCGGTGTCAGGCCGTGATCTGGCGATACACGCAGGAAGGCGAAGTCGGGTTCATGCGCGCTGGCGATGTACAGGACCTCTCGAATGCGCAGTGGGTTGTAGTCGTCTGGCTGGGCCGTGTCGTGCTGATGGTACCGGTTGGCTTCTATGCGCAGGCGCTCGCCAAACCGGTCGAAGCGCATTTCATAAAGGCCGGACGGCGTGCCTTGGGCAAAGACATCTGCCACGTGGCGGTTTGTGACCACAATGTCGTCGGCGATCAGCCATCCCGTGCCAGCATAGGGTAGGCGATGATTGAACAGGTCCACACGCGAAACTTTGAGGCACGCGGCCTCCAATGCCGCTTTGTGGGTCTGCAAAAGATCCGGCCGATCATAGTTTCCCGCAGGCTCGATCAGGTCATTCGTGATGAGAAAAGGCGGACGGAGGTCGGCAAGTATGATCGCCTCGAGAGCCATGCCAGTGGAGAAGTCCTCGGGTATCAAGAGGCTTTCCGTTGTCCCCTCGGCGACGGCCTCAAAAGCAGCGGTTTCTTCGATGTCGAGCGGTGGCAGCAAGCTTTCGACGCGGGGGCCACTGTCGCGCATCATCTCCAATCGGTGTTTTGCACGGTCAAGCGCCTGGAGAAACTGCGGACTTTTGCTGCGCAAATGATCGATCTGTTTGGTGGGGCGGGTCATAGGCGTGCTCCATCTTGTGAGGGTGCGGGGCGGGCAAAAGGCCGATCACTAAAATCAGAGTTGCGATGCGCTGGGCCGGGGGCAGGCGGTGACTGTTTGACTCGGCCAGAAGCAGAAGCGTCACAAGAAGCATGGGGGCAAGTGAATGGGTGGTCATGGAGGCGACCATCAGCGGACCGCAAGACTGGATGCACAACATGCCCTGACGCAGGCCAAGCCGTGTCGCATCGGCTGCGTCCCCGCGGGGCAAGCGGGCCAACCCGTGTGACATCTTCGCGGCTCGGGCGCGTGCAGGGGTAACGTGCCAAAGAGCTGCAAGCGCGAAGGCAAGCGGCGCAGCAAAAGGACCTGCGAGCGCGTGCAAGAGCTTTATGATCAGGATCGCGGGCACTCCGGCCAGCAGCCAGCATAACACATATCCGAAGAGAAAACCCTGCAGAACCGGACCGCGTTCACGGGCATAGACTCTGGCGATCGCTTTCCGTGCCAAAGGCAAGATGAGCGGCGCCATCATGGCAGGCAGCATCGCAATCCAATGGCCAACATCTGTCATTGGGGGCGCGAGCCACAAAATGCACCAAGCAATGGCGCAGGCTCCCAACAGAATATGCGCCAGTGCCCTTACCGAATTGAAGCGCAGCGCGCCCTGTCTCATCGGAAATAGAGCGCGATGCGTTCGACCTCGACTTCGGCATCTTGCGGCGATGAAGTTGCGCCTAGGATTTCCGCCATCGCGGCGGGTGCTTCTGTCAAAGCTTCGGTTGGTCGCGTGATCCGCTCGAACCGGACGGAGATCATTGGCGCCGCCTCCTGCTTTAGACCAAGCGTCTCCGCAGCGAAGGTGATGTCATACGCCTGTGTCAGGCCCGTGCCACCGTGATCGCGGTCAGGGTCCGAGGCGCGGGCGATGCCAAAGGTCGCCAAGACCCCGGCTTCAACGGTCTCATCGCTCGAAGCGCGCGAAACAAGCACTCGAAAATCTGCGGCGACGCCAGCCGCACGGACATTCTCGAGGACGAGCATGACTTTGACCGGGTCAGGCAAGCTGGCCTGAAGGAAGCTGCTCTCTGTCGGAGCAGCAAGCTCAACAGTCGCCTCGGTCACAGCGTCGACCAAACGAACAGGCTCCGAACTGCGACCAACCAGTTCCGGATCGCTCACAAAGACAGCCTCTGGCGTGATGATCGTTGGCGGGAGCGGTGGCGTGGCTGGGGGCTCATCGTAGACATATCCGTGCAGCACCTTGGTCGTGTCGAGCGTTTGTTCGCTGTTGAAGGTAAACGGTAGGCCATCCGCATCGTGCATCGCAAACTGTGTTCCAGTCCTCCATACGGGTTCAACCGGTTCCACGTGGGTCGGATCGGCTCTGCGCCACACCTCCCACAAGCGGTCGATGTTGCAGTGATGCAGCCAGAAGATGGGATCGAATGCTGCGGTGCGGGGGTCCTGCATAAACCCACCGATCGAGGTATGGATCACATTGTGAGGCCGCATTTCCAGACGACCGCTGGAGTTGCTGAATGGATTGAGGGCCGGAGGCAGACCGCCAAAATTTTCCGTCGGATCGTTCGGGTCGCTAAAGCTGTCGGCGTTCAAGGCGTCCAGCGTAACGATTGAATCATCGAGACCGAAATCTCCGTTCGTCACAGCAAAACGCTGGGAAAAGAGAGCGTTGGGCGTGCCATCGGCGAGAGTGCTGTCACGGAATGCCTCTGGAAGAAAGCGGGCACGAGGCTCTTCGGTCGGGTCTTGAGAATAGTTCCAGTACGGCAAGGCCCACTCGGACGGACCGCCAAGCTCTTCGACGGTCTTGGCCACCATCGCCTCGAACGCACCGAGGTACATCCTGTGCCATGACAGGAAAAACCAAGAGGCGTGTGCGCATTGATCCCAGAACCCCTGTGCGCCGGTTGGCACGCCGTTGAATGGATTGCCGTGTACGGCCCCCATGTAATACCAGCTCGTTGGGTCTTCGACAGGTTTTTGCGACATGGCATCGACGGCCTGACGATACCATTCAAGCGTGTCGTCATCAGTGTCCAGAGCGTAGACGGATTTGCGGATACGCATTGGGGTCTCCCTTAAATCAGGGTCGAGACAAAAAATATTGACAGAAAACGATGTGGAAACGCACCATCACAGTATCAGGTTGATCAAATTGAATCAATTACACGTATAAGGCGATTTTCTGCTTTTCGGGCAAGGTTTGGTATCAAAACACTTTTAGGAGGGCGGTATGCTCGACTTTCTCAAGGCAGCGGCGCGCCACGCGCGGCCATTGGAAACACCGTCCTATGCTCCACAAGTTCTCTCTTTTCTTCTGACGACGGCGCCCCGAGAAACAGAAGGAGAACTGCGGCAACGGCTGGAAATCTTGCTCGAAGGCGATGGGTTCGACGTGTTCTTGTTTTCAGAGAACGATCCGGATCTATTCGTGCTGGCATTTCCCGGGATATCGATCCAGCAACCTGCAGATTTCTTGTTCGAGGTTGCAGCGGAACTCTCTGAAGCTCTGTCTGACGAGGTCCACCGCGTCGATGTCGAGCCGGAAATCGATCCTCCTTACAGCGATCTTCTGTCTGACGGCGATCGCACTCAGTCCGAGGGCGTCGGCGATGTCATATGGGCGACGTGCAGATCTGATGCCGCATCTCCAGACAACGCGCATTGGGCGCCTCAGTTGCTGCGCGCACCGCAATCCTCCAGTCGTTTCAACGTGATCGGGCGGGGGGTGCGTGTCGCGCAACCGGATACCGGGGTTGCCGATCATGTCGAACTGGAGGGCGGCATCGACAAAGCCCTGGGGCATAACTACGTCGAAAACACATCCGATCCAACCGATCCCTTGTCCAGTGACATGCGCTCGCCGGGCCATGGGACGGGAACGTCCTCGGTGGTGGCCAGTCGGTTGGCGGGGAAAATTGTGGGCTCGGCGCCGGGTGTGACCTTGGTGCCATTTCGTGCGGTCAACTCGGTGGTGGTCGGGGCCGCGCTGGGTGTCGCGAAATCGATCGATCACGCAAGAGAAATTGGCTGCAACGTCGTAACGATGAGCCTTGGCGGACCCTTCGGAAGTTCCGCGTTTCGGCGCGCGGTGAAGCGGGCGGTAGACGCCGATATGATTGTGCTCGCCGCTGCTGGAAATTGCGTGGGCATCGTCACCTATCCTGCATCTGATAGCAATGTGATTGCGGTGGCGGCGATCGACCACAAAGGCAATCGATGGAGAGGCTCTTGCAGGGGCAGAGCGGTCGACATCTCGGCTCCGGGCGAGAATGTCTACGTCGCGCGCCGCCGGGTCGACGAACACGATGACCGGCACGAGGTCGATCCGCGTGGGCAAGGGACGTCTTATGCGGTTGCGCTGACGGCGGGGGTCGCGGCGCTTTGGGTCGAGAAGTTCGGCCATTCGGACCTGAAAAATATAGCCCGTGCCAAGGGCACACATGTCCAAGAGTTGTTCCGAGCCGCGTTGAAGCAAACCGCGCATGTGCCGATCAATTGGCCTGCGACGACTATGGGCGCAGGCATTGTCGATGCCGAGGCGCTTCTGGCCTTTGATCCGGCGCAGGCCGTCGTTGGATCCGGTGCGATCAGTGAAAGCCCTGCAATGGAATTGTTCGGGCAGGATTTCGAAGGCGGATTAGGGGCTGAAGCGAACGTTGTCGCGATGGACTGGATGTTGCGTCGCAACGGCGCAACTGCTGCGCAGGTCGAAAGCCCGGTACCACTGATCCCGAGTGCGCGATTGGCGCGCCAGCTCGTGAACACCTCTGCGCCGTCTGCGCCAAATGTGGTCACGACGCCAGAGGTCGCGCCGGTTTCCACCGACATAGCGCTCCGTAGGTTGTCGGTGTCCCAAGGCGGTGGCCACGAATCCGCCGAGGCAATTTCTCTTGGTCGGGCGGTGGAGTCACTTCAGCAGGCGGACCACGACTCCATCCTTGCTGCAGCGCAGGAGCGGTTCAAGCAGGTTGCTCAATCCGCACCGGAAACGGCTGATCCGGATGTGCAAGCCGAGGCGCTGCGACAAATGGAAATGGCTTTGTCGACGGTAGCGTCAGGTCAATCGGAGGCTGCGCAGGCGGAGCCGAGCCGCGCTGCCTTTGAGGCGCTTGTCCGTTTGCAGGGGCGCCCGGTGATCGCGGTTCCGGGCGATGAGGACATGCCAAGTCGTGCAGCGATGGAAAGCTGGCAGGACACGCTTTTCCCCATCCGCCACGACTGGCTTGCTTTGGCGCGGCAGGTCGGGCGGATCGATGTTTTTTACAATGGTGCTTGGGTTCACGCAGGAACCGGCTTCCTCTACGAGGACGGGCGGGTGATGACCAACCGCCACGTGATTGATGCCTTTGCCGTGCCGATGCCCGCAGAAACAGGAGAGCAAGTCTTTCACCTGAGATTTCCGGTCTCAATCAACTTTGCATCGGACGGTATCGGCGATGCGCAGCGCTTTGCGATCAAATCGGTGCTGACGGCCGGGGCTCGGCGGATCGGGCGACGGGTGAACTTGGCGCTGCTGGACATGGCAGTTCTGGAGGTCGCGCCTCAGAACGAAGGTGGGGCTGATATGCCGCGGCTTGGGGACCATCTGAGTGGCTGGATCTCGGCCAAAGAGGCCAACACAGTCATGCTAATCGGATACCCTGCAAAACCCGCAGAGAGCCAAGGCCCAGATCCTGAGGATGATGCGGCTCTGGCGCGACAGTTCTGGACACGGATCGACGCGCTCTTTGGTCAGGAGTACGGGCGAAAATACGCGAGCCCCGGTCTTATCACGGCGCGGCCAGGGATGGTGGCGGATGACCCCAAGGGGTGGACCTTTGAACATGACGCAACCACTCTACCGGGCAATTCAGGCTCGGCAGTTGTCTCGATTGAATCGCCACGGCAGTTCTGCGGAGTCCATTTCGGCGGCCAAACACTGACGCGGAACCTCGCCCACGACGCCATGAGCGTTTTTGCCGAGGGTGATGGTGTCTTCCGGCTTCCGACCTGAGTGGGGTGCAGCATTGGATATCGGAATTGCGAAATCCTTGCTGGGTGTCTTGCGAAAGACAGACGTCGCGCGGGTTCGGTTTCAAACCATGTACGATAGCCACCTTCGCGTGCGGTCGAACCCGCAAGGGCCTGCGTCTTTCGTTCATGCGGTCATCTCCGGGCACATCGCGGCGCGCGAAGGTGGCCTCGACACCTCCCCGCAGACCCATGCCGATGCTGCTGCGCTCGCGCTTGCCATGCTCGGCGATCAAAACGAAATCTTGGAATTTGTTGCCTCGGCTTTGTCCTTTGGGATTATCATGCCGAGGGGGCTGAACGCGGAAGAGGCGACCCGTCTTTTGCGCGAGGCGCTGCCGCAATCCGATCCGGTCGGCACGTTTCAGTCTGGCAGTTTCGAAGGCCTGACCGATGATAACATCGTCTGGGGCAAGCTGGGGCCGATCCTTCCGGTTTTGGGGCTTGTTCGTCGCAGGCTCTGTCGTGTGACGGCGCGAGATGACGATGAAAATGAGCACTACGGGACAGGCTTTCTAGTCGGCCCGTCTTGTGTGCTGACGAATTTCCATGTGGTGGAGAAGCTCCCCTTCAACATCCCCGACACAAGTCGTTTGCGTATCACATTCAACTACGCCTCGGAGACGGGTCTGAGCGATGTGATCCCCACAGAATACGAAGCAGAAGCGGATTGGTGCCTCGCATCGAGCGAAAAGGGGACAACGGGGTTAGAAGCTGACTATTGGTGGCATAATTCGGGTAAGCGCAATCAATGGCTAGAGTCTGTGGCAAACGCTCTGGATTACGCAGTGATCCGGGTCAAAGGGGCCCCGGGGCCGCAGCGCGGCTGGTTCGATCTGACAAAGGCGCGGGACGAAAGGCCTGATGCGATCTGGGCCCTGCATCATCCGGGGACTGAGCCGCAGATCCTGACGCCGGGTGGCGTGGTTCTGACGAAGCCCTCGAAGATGGTACGACTTTTCCATCTCGCCTCGACCGCGGGGGGATCATCGGGTGGATTGTTGATCTCTGACAAAGGACAGATCGTGGCGCAGCATCACCTCGCGCTCGAGGGCAAGGCCGATGCGAGCGAGGGCCATTTCAAAAACTTAAACGTTGCGGTGCCGCTTTGCCGGATTGCAGAGGATATCGCGAAAAAACAAGCGACAGAGCGGATGGCCGAGACTGGTGTGCTGCGGCCGCTTGGGGGTTGCCTCGAAGATGGCCACCCGCTGCTCGGACGGCAAACGCTTCTCGAAGCTCTGATGACGCTTTGGAGAGGTGACAAGCGGATCCTGATGGTTAACGTCGAAAGCCCTGATGGCCAGTTGCCACCGAGCGGAATCGGCAAGTCGTTCACACATGAAATCTTGCGCACGGTCTTCAAGCCTCCGGAACACCACCACATCCTTTTTCGTGCGGGCGAGATTGCTGTGGATGCCTATACGCAGGCCTGTGCGACGGTCGCGAGTTTTGCCACCGCCGAAGACCTTCGACAGCTGCCCAAAGAGCCGGACACATCGACCAGCGGCTATGTGCAACGCTTGGTGCGGTCGATCATGGGGCTGGTGGACCAACGTCTGTCCAACAAGCTCGTCTGGATCACGCTCGACAATCTTGATGTGCACAGACTGTCGGACGCCTCTGGCAGGGAGTTTCTCGCGACCCTCTACAGCGAGGTCGCGCAGCGCCCGAGCTTACGCATCGTCCTGATCGGGTTGCCACCGAAGACCCAGATCGGGGGCCTGAATCCGGAAGACATGATTGAGGAGACCCTCAGTATCGGTGAACTTGAAGGGCTCGATAAAAAGCTGGAGATCTGGCTTCTTGAACATACGGCCGGTCGCGGCGCTATGGACAAAACGAGCCTTGGGATGTTGTCGCAGATTTTGCTGTCAGCCGCGGGCGAAGAGGCGCCCCTTGCAGGACTAGGGCGGTTTTTACATGAACACGTCAGCGGATCACTCGCAAAATCCGGTGGGGAAGACGGATAGTGTCGCTTCTGGATGACGCTTTCGAATTGGCGGCTGTCTCCGGAGTTTTCACACCCGAAGCGCTCGCCGAGGCGTTGAAGCTTGACGCTACCGACCGCGATGCAGTCTGGCTCGGCCTGAGCCTTCAGGTCACCGAGGTTTTCCTCGACTCTGAGCCGTACTACTGCTGGTTCCTGAAGCCAGAAAGCCGCCGCGACCATCTGCGAGGTTTCCGTCTCGCTTGGCAGCTCGAAGATGCGCTGAAACGGGCTCCGGAGCCGATCGACGTGTTTGGCCGGGTGTTGCGGAAAGTGCTTCAAGATACCTTCAAACCGAAAGGCCCAGAGCACCTGAAACTGAGTTGGCGTGAACTGACAGAGCTTCAACGAAACGCGGCAGCGGCGTTTGACGCGGTCCAGTTTGCCCAGGTGATACCGGCCCTCGACCCTGAGAAGCTGAGAGAGCTGGTGAGCGAGGCGAAGCGCCAGATCCAGATTTTGCAGCGCCGTCAGGACATGGCGATCGTGATCCCATATCGCCATATTGGTTACGAAACCCAGCGGCGGCGCCTGTCATCGTTCCTGCGTGGCAAGGATGAAGACGATCGCCCGATGTTGATGACGGGTATCGGTGGCGCAGGGAAATCCGCGCTGATCGCTCGTATTCTTAGCCATTGGCAGACGCGCGCGGACAAGCCCATTACGGTGATCCTCGACTTCGACAGGCGGCAACTCAATGGTGGTGACCCCGGCGCAATCCTGCGAGAGCTGTTCCGGCAACTCGAAACCGCGATCACCGGCAAGCTTCGTGAGAGTGACGTCGAGAATATGGTGGCGCGCGAACTCAACACCCTGCGCAACAGCGACATTTTCTCGGCAGTTTCAGGTGGCGGCGAGGGGATAGATTTCCTGCTCGGCTATTTCGAGAGTTCGCTGGTTTCGTCCATGGAGAGCGATTGGATCGGTCCTCTGCGCGAGGCGCGCATCGCTCTTGTGCTGGACAGTTTCGAAGCGGTGGACAGGCGTGGTGGCGACGTGGTGCGCGCAATTCTCGAAGTTGAACGCGTTTTGCGGACCTTGTTTCCGCACCTTCGAACTGTCGTTTCGGGTCGGGCCAAGCCGCTAGACGATGCCGATATTGAGAACTTCTTTGGTGGCCGTGTTCTGTCGTTGACCGGCCTCAGTCCGGCTGCCGGAGCAGCGCTGTTGTCCGAACATGACAAGCGGATGAGCAATGGGACCCTGATCCTTCCTGACAAGGCGCAGCGCGAACAGGTCAGCGCGTTGCTTAGGGGGCATCCGCTGGCTCTGATCGTCTTTATGCAATACGCGGCGGAACATCGCGGCGATATTGATGCCCTAGTGCGGGAGTTGGAGCACGATACAGAGTTTCAGGCCGAATTTGCGCAGATTTTTCTGTATGAACGCATCCTAGATCGGATATCCGACCCGGCGCTCCGCAGCCTCGCTCATCCGGGGCTCGTTCTCAGGCAACTCTCTGACAGCATTATCCGATATGTGCTGGCCGGACCGTGCTTGGGTCGCGGACCTGACAGCACCGCCCCCCTGACCGATGCCGAAGCCAAGGACCTCGCGCAGCGTCTTGCCGATGAATATTGGCTCGTGGAGCAAGGCGAACCGCCATTCGCAATGCGACATTTGCCGGAGCTTCGGCGCATGATGGTGCCGGGGCTGTTTGCTGGACCAAGGGCGCGCGACAATGACGTCACGCGGGACAAGAAAAACGAGCTCGCACGCAAGGCCAACGAGGTGTGTGTGACCATGGCGGCCTATCTCCGGAACGGGCCGCCCGAAGCCGCCGATGTCGAGGCGCAGCAAGAGTGGGCAGCCTATCCCGCAGAAAAACGCGAACTCGCGGCCCTCTACTACGAGAGCTTTGTGTCGCCGGATGATGTGCCGACATTGACCACTGAAACCGCCCGCTCGCTTGAGGATTTTCTGGGGAGCGACGTGGAAACCATGCCGTTGCCGTGGCGGGCGAGCCTTGCGGTGCTACAGGGCCGCGTTCCGACCGATGTCGAATTCGATGCGCTGCCTGCCGCATTGCGGGCCATCGGCGAGGAACTAATCGCAGATCAGAAGCGCGCTTTTGGACTCGGCTCGTCGGGAGAGCGCTTCGACGACCGCGAAAAGTCTACCCCACCGAAAGAGCGGCGCAGCAAGCGGTCGGACGCTCGCTCAGTAACCGCGATTGAGACCGAAATTTCAACGGCGTTCGCGGAAATGGAGTTCGAAGAGGTTGCGTCGCTTATGCCCCAGTACATTCAGGCGACAAGCGGCGACATCGAGCGGCGCAGGGCGCTATGGGAAGAGCCTTTCTGGCAAGGACTGCTCGTTGCGGGTGCGGACTTGCCCTATCCGGCAGAGCCGCTCGCCGATGTGATGGATGATGTTTTGAAGCGGTCCGAAGAGCTGCCATGGGCGCTACAGGCTACGGCTTGGGATGATGGGCGATTGGACATCAATCCCTCAGGCATGCGCAAAGCGCTGCTCGAGCGTCGCGAGCCGCACGTGGTCGATGTCTTGCGGGCGCAGTCACTGAGGGCAGATCCCGTCGTCCCCCCCTACGCAGAAGCTCTCTGCGCCTTTGCCCAACAGCCGAGCCTCGATCGCGGCAAGTGGCTACTTACCGACTTTAAAGGCCGCAGCTCTATCACGCTCTACCTCCTGCGCGCTAGTGGGCCTAGTCGGCTAACGGATTTTCAGCTTGGATACGAAAAACTGCGGGGACAAGGTAGCATTCACTTCCCAGCAAGTCTGACAGCTAAAGAGAACAAGGTTTGGCATCGGATGCGACGTGGCTTGAACCCGGACCTCTATCCGCCGACGATCTATGCGCTACGGAGGCTCGAGGAAGATGAAAGTATCGATCTTCTGGTCGAGATGTTCCGTCAAGTCGTGGCCTATTGGCCGACCGAACTCGAACCTTATGCCAAACGCCGCACGTGGCGAACGCTGATACCGGCTCTTGTGCAGACGGCGGATCAATGTGGCGCCCTGCGACGGCTGCTGAAGTACACCAGCAAATTCGACCCGCAGGTTGCCGAGATCACGGCGCTATACGATCAGATTACCGGATGGTTCTTTGGCCCTGAAGTTCACGCATCAATTCTGGAATTGACGAGCATCGATCCCAATGCCTCTTAGCCGGCTGCAGATGGTTATCCTTAGCATGCTAATAAAACCTTGATCAGCATCTTCAGCGCATAGGAACTCTAAACGTCTGGACAATTCAGCAGGCTCGAACAGGCCTTCACGTCCGGATGACAAAGCCCCGCGCGATGTAGTTGCGGACGAACCAGATCATCGCCACGCCGGGGATCAGGGAAACAACGGTCAGTGCCATGACCAGACCGATGTCGGTTCTGAACCCATAGAGCGCGTTGATCGCCATGGTGATCGGCTTGCCCGCGGTGACTGTCAGGATGCGGGCCAAGACGACCTCGACCCACGAAAAGATAAAGCAGAAGAAGACCGTGACCCCTATACCGGGTGCAATCGCGGGGATCAGGCGGCGGAAGAAAAAGTTGGGCAGGGAATGGCCGTCGATAAAGCAGGTCTCGTCATATTCGTGGGGGACTGCCGAGATGAAGCTTTCGAGGATCCAGATCGCCACGGGCAGGTTGAACGCGCAGTGCACGAGCGCGATCCCGACGGGGTTGTTCACCAGACCAACCTGCGCGAACAGGAAGAAGACGGGCAGGGACAGGACCACAGGTGGGGTCAGTCGGAACGCCAGAAGCGCAAACAGCACATGGCGGTCGCCCACAAACCGGTAGCGGGCAAAGGCATAGGCGGCGGGCAGCCCCGCAATCAGGCAGAGTGCGACGTTCAACGTGACATAGGTCAGCGAGTTCACGACGGCGGCGCGCAGTTCGGGCCGGGCGAAAACTTCGGCGTAGTTCAGCCATGTGAAGGCACCTGTCTCGTGGCCTTCGCGGGGCAGGGTGAGCGTGAAGCTGAGGACCACCGTCTGGGCAAAGGGCAGCAAGATGAACAGCGCCAGCAGCCCAAAGATGACAAGACGAAGGGTGATGCCACGCGCTGTCATTGGTTCGCCTCTGACGACCGGATGCGGACAAAGGCCCAAGCCACGGTCAGGACAATCAGGACGTCGAGCATCGCGCGGGCGGCGGCGCGGCCATAAGTGTAGCTGCCGATGTCTGCGGCAAGCTCCAGCGATAGAAAGGTGGTCGCGTTGTGCGGCCCGCCAGCGTTGATCGCAAAGGCCTCGGTGTAGATCATGAAGCTGTCGATGAAGCGCAGGAGTAGGACAATTGATAGGGCTCCGGTGATGCGCGGCAGCTCGATATAGCGGAAGACGGCAAAGCGACTGGCCCCGTCAATGGCGGCCGCTTGGCGGTACGCGTGAGGGATCGCTGACAGGCCCGCATAGGCCAGAATGACCACAAGGCCGATCCAGTGCCACGTGTCCGCCAGAACGATCAGGATCCACGTGTGAAGGGCCGTGAATTTGTAGTCAAACCCGATCCCAAGGGCCGTCATGGCTTGCCCTGCAAGGCCGCTGTCCGGGTGGATCAGCTGGATCCACATGCCCGCGATCATGTTCCACGGCACCACAAGCGGCAGAGCGACTAGCATCAGGACCGGCACGGCAAACCTCTCCATCCGGAGCATCAGAAGCGCGAGCCAAATCCCGAGGGGCACTTGGATGCCCAACGCGATGACTGAGAAGAGCGCACTGCGCCCCAAACTGGCCCAGAACATCGGATCGCGCGTGATCTCGGCATACCACTCGGCGCCGATCCAGTAAGCCTCGTTCACGGTAAAGATGTCGTGGAAGGAATAGTTGAACACCGCCAGCAGCGGTATCACGGCGACAAAGCCCATGAGCCCCATCGCAGGTGTCAAAAGCCACCACGCGCGGTTTGATACTGGATTAACCATTCACCCCCCTAACCGCAGGCGCTGGCCTGCGGTCCTGTAACCAAGCCAAGGCCGGCTTGGTCTGTCAATGCGGAAGCCCTGTGCGTCGCGCAACACAGGGCTTCCGCAAACGGCGCGCCCGAATTGGGGCGCACCGCGGCTTTACTTCGCGCTGCGTAGCAAGAAGACGATTGGAACGGCCGCGCAGGTCAGCAGCATCATCAGGAAGAAATTGTCCAGATAGGCGATCATGGCTGCTTGTTGGCTGGCCAGCTGGTCAATGATGGCCGCCAGTTGTGGCGAGCCTTGGATCAGACCCGGTACATCAGCGCGGACGGCTTGCGATTGCGCGGTGAGGGTCGAGGCCAGTTCCTCGTGGTTCACCGAAGACATGCGGGCCAGAACGACCGTCACCAGCGAAATCCCAACGCCAGAGCCGACGTTCCGCACAAGGCTATACATCGCTGTCGCATCGCTGCGGAAGCGGGTGGCAATCGTGGCAAAGGTGAGCGTCGACAGCGGCACAAAGACAAAGCCAAGGCCGAACCCCTGCATCACACCGGTGATGATGATCAGATGCGAGTCCATCGCGGTGTTCATGCCTGTCATCAGGTGCAGCGACCATGCGGTAAGCAGCAGGCCAAAGAGGACGAGCCCTCGGGCGTCAAAGCGCGCGACCAGCTTGCCCACCAGCAGCATCGACACCATGGTGCCCACGCCGCGCGGGGCCATGACCAGACCAGTCTCGATCACCGGATACCCGATCAGGCGCTGGAGCAGCGGGGGCAGCAACGCAAGGCCGGAAAAGAGCGTCAGGCCAATGATGAAGATAAAGATCAGACCCATGACAAAGTTGCGGTCGCGGAACATGCCCAGATCGACAAACGGATCATCCGCGCCCCAGCAGTGGATCACAAAGGCCCAGAGGCCAGAGATCACCAGCCCCGCATAGAGCAGGATTTCGGGCGAGGTGAACCAACCAGCGCTTTGCCCTCGGTCGAGCATCATCTGCAGCGATCCGATCGCGACCGCGAGATAGGCAAAGCCCGCAAAGTCAAAGCGGCGGGGTTTCCGACCCTCGGCAGGTAGGAACGCGGCGACACCAAAGAACGCTAGAATGCCGATGGGAATGTTGATCAGAAAGACGTAGCGCCAGTTGAAAATCTCGGTCAGGTAGCCACCTAGCGTGGGGCCCGCGATGGGGCCGACCATGATGCCCGCGCCGTAGATCGCCATAGCTTGCCCAAACTGTTCGCGCGGGTTGATGTCCAGCATGATCGACTGCGCCAGCGGGATGATCGCGGCGCCAAAGATGCCTTGGAAAATGCGGAATATGACCATTTCTGGCAGGCCCGTGGCGATCCCGCAGAGCATCGAGAACAGGACGAACCCGCCGATACACCCGAGCAAGACGCTGCGCCGCCCCAGACGAACGGCAGCCCATCCGGTGACGGGCGTCGCTATAGCCGAGGCAACGATATAAGAGGTCAGAACCCACGTGATCTCTTCCTGCGTGGCGTTCAGGCTAGAGGCCATGTGGGGCAGGGCGACGTTAGCGATTGTCGTGTCCAGAACCTGCATGATCGTCGCCAGCATGATCGAGGCGGTCAGCAAGCCCTTGGACGCGACTTCGAGGGCCGGTTTGGAGAGGGCTGCGTCGGTCATTGCAGGCGCTGCAATCGGCTCGCGCCTGTGTCGACAGAGACGGCGACGCTCATGCCATCCAGCAGGGGCCGTTCGGGGTTTTGATCCAGACGCACGCGGACCGGCACGCGCTGGACAACCTTGACCCAGTTGCCGGTCGCGTTCTGGGCGGGGATCAGGGAAAACTGCGATCCCGTCGCGGGTCCGAAGCTATCAACGGTGCCAGCCAGTTCAAGGCCGGGATAGGCGTCGACCTCGATCTCGACCGGCAGGCCGGGATGGATCATATCGAGCTGCGTTTCCTTGAAGTTCGCCTCGATCCAGCTGGCGTCCTGCCGCACGAGAGTCGCAATACCTGTGCCCGCGCCGATGTACTGACCGACGTTCAAGCTCTCGACCTGAGCGACGATGCCATTGCCGGGGGCGTGGACTTCGGTCTGCTCCAGATGGCGAGCGGCGGCGTCCCGCTGGGCCAAGGCCGCGCGGACCGAGGGCATGCTGTCGATCTCGCCATTAGGATTGCCGCCCAAGGCCACGAGGCTGGCGGCAAGCTGGCGTTGCGCCAGCTCGACTTCGTTCGTCGCGGATTGTTCAGCGATCTCAGCGGTGTCGAGCGTGGATTGCGATCCCAGACCCTTGCCCGCGAGGGAGGCCTGGCGCTTGAGTTCACGTGCCTTGATCGTTTCGATCTCTTGCGCTGCCTCGAGTTGGGCCTGAGCCGTCCGGTAGGCGGCTTGCTTTTCCTCGATCGCGAGGCGGGCTTGCGCAAGGTTGGCTTCGGCGGTGTCCAGAGCGATCCGGTAGTCCGTCGGATCAAGAAGGAAGAGCGGCATGCCAGCCGTGACAGACTGGTTCTCCGAGACCAGGACTTCGGTCACACGGCCGCTGACCTCTGGGGACACCGTCACCATGGTCTGGTGTACATAGGCGTTGTCCGTCTCGATATAGCGCCCGCCAAACAGCCAGAACGCGGTTGCTCCGGCGGCGAGTGCGACTGGAACAGACAGCATCAGCGCACGCCGTTTGCCTTTACGTGGTTCGGGCGTTTCGACAGCAGAGGGGGCGCCGGTTGTCTGCGCTTTGAACTCTTTACTTTGAGCATTCATCAGTTTGATCCTCACATCGGTGTCAGTTGCCACCGAGGTTTTCTTTTATTCTCGACAACCCATGACGCACGGCCGCCACATCTTCGGCGCTCAGGCCAGCGGTGATTTCTTCGAAAACGACGTTCGCGGTCAGCCGCATCTCTTCGAGCTTCTCCAGACCGGTCGGCGTGATCTGCAGCAGCTTGGCGCGGCTGTCCTTGGGATCCGTGCCGCGGGTGATCAAATCGGCTTTCTCCATCCGATCCGCCATATCGCTGATCGTCATGGGCGTCGCTTCGAGAGCTTCGACCAATGCGCGTTGGCGCACCGGCCCGTTGTCATTGAGCCAGCGCAGTGCGCGCCACTGCAAAAGGGTGAGACCGCAAGGGCGGGCCACATGCTCGAACCTGCGTTTCATCAGGCTAGAGGTTTCGTGGAGCAAAACCGCAAGGTCTCTCATGGGTGTGTTCGATTTCATACGGATACATATAATACGGATGCGTATAATGTAAATGACGTTTGATTGGCTTGGACCTATGACGAGATCGCACGCCTCCAGATCGACCGGGCCGCGCGTACGCCATACTCTCTGCCCTCAGACTGGTTCAGGTTCCGTGCGGCGGTTGCGGAGAAAACCCATGCAATTTACGCGGGACCACTCCCACGCCGGATGAAAGATGAATCTCTAACGAACGTAATCGCATCCCTTTCACCCAGTGGTTTATCGATTTCCCAGCGTAATTTGCGATCCTCTCGCGTGCTAATTCCCGTGCAGCGGCGGCTGTAGGCTTTGGCCAGATTCACGGAGGATCGATTTGCGTTTTAAGTACAAACTTGGGCTCGCGCTTCTTGCGGCGGGCATCATTCCTCTGACCGTTGTTTCCAAGATCAACATGGACGAACTGGCAAGCTTTGCGCAGCGCGAGGCGGTGCAGTCCGCTGAAGCCGGGCTTGAACTCAAGTCTCAGTTGATCTCGGCTTACTTTGACAGTGTCATTGACTATGGGGCCGTGGTGTCTTCGATGGATGGCTTGGCCAATGACATCGCAAACCTGCAGCGCCAATCCCAATATTTGCTGAAACGCGACGAGGAGGTCACCCCGAGCGCCCTCCTGCAGAAGCGGTACGAGTACCAACAGCAGAACACGCCTGACACCACGAAAGAAGTGGCGCAGAAATGGATTTCCGGTCTGGACGCTCAGGCGATCACCATGCAGGAGGTTTTTATCGCTCGGAACCCGAACCCGATCGGCCAGAAAGAGCGTTTGGATCAGGCCGTCGTGCCCAGTACATATTCGCGGCTGCACGGCAAAATTCACCCGATGTATCGGAGCCAGCTCGAAGGCTATGGGTTCTACGACATCTTTCTGATCGAACCCACCGAAGGCCGTATCGTTTATTCGGTTTTCAAAGAGGTGGATTTCGGCACGCGTCTGATCAACGGCCCGTATGCGAAGACCAATTTTGGCCTCGTCGCGCAAGAGATGATTGCGAACCGTGGCGCAGAGCCGTTTGTGATCGCGGATTTTGATACCTACGCGCCATCCTATGACGCTCAGGCGGCTTTTGCGCTTTTCCCGGTCGGCAGCGGTGATACGTTCGGCGGCATTCTTGCGGTCCAGCTTCCGGCCGAACTCATTGCGCGAATTCTCACCCAAGCGGAGTCGAAGGGCGATAAAAACCACTCCTTCTTGATCTCGCCGAACGGCCGTTTGCGGTCGAACTATGCCTTCAATGAAGACCTCTCGATTGGGAACAAACTGTCCGGTCCTATTGCCGAGGCAGTCACCGCTACGCCTCAGGGCACTCAGGCTCTGACCGACGAGCGCGGGGAGTTGATGCTGGCGTCTTGGCGACCCGCCGGATTGAAGGGGCTGGATTGGACCATTGTGTCGGAAATCAACATGGACGTCGTGATGGCCGCGACCAACGAAATCCGCGATCGGTCTGTCAAAATGATGGGCTTTGCGGTTGCGGGCATCCTGTTCTGCGGCTTTTTCCTGACCAGCTGGCTTCTTGGACCAATCCGCAAGGTCGCGAGCTTTGTGACCGAAGAGGCGGGACGGGCGCTGGAGAAACTGTCGAAAACGTCGGGCGAGGCGCGGCAGGCGTCGGTCGATATGGCCAGTATTGCCCACGAGACGCAAACGCAGATCGATAAAGTCAGTGAAAGATCTGTCACCGTCGGCGCGGATGTCACGGATGTGGCGGCCTCTATCGAAGAACTGTCCGCTGCTTTGGAGAGTGTGTCCCGCTCTGTCGAGATGACGTCGCAACTGACCGACCAGTCGGTGGCCAAGGCGGGCGTAGCGGCAGATGCCTCGCGACAGCTTCAGCAGGCGGCCTCTGACATCGCAGGGGTTGTGACCCTGATCGATGACATCGCAAAACAGACCAAACTCTTGTCGATCAATGCTGGGATCGAGGCTGCAAATGCGGGCGCCGAAGGGCGCGGGTTCAAGGTTTTGGCCGGCGAGATCGGAAAACTGGCGGCGCGCACGAGCCAGTCGACCTCCGAAATCAGTGACCAGATCGAAGTGGTTCTTGCCTCGGTGGCCATGAGTGCCTCTGCCATGTCGGAAATTGCGGACATGATCACGCAGGTGAACCAGCAGGCGCAAAATATCTCGGTCTCGGCCCATCAGCAGAAAGAGGCAACTGCCAGCATTTCGACACGGATGCGCCGAGCGCTGACCAACGTCGAAGAGTCCAATGGCAGCCTTGGCGTGGTACACGACGCCTCGGGCCGCGCAGCGTCAGCAGCAGAGCAACTGCTGTCTGGGGTGGGCGAAGTGGACACCGCATCCAAGACAATGGATGCGGCAATCACCAACCTGACAGAGCGTCTGCGGACCATCTGATAGGGTGGGGGCTCGGCCCTCTGAAAACGACATTTTGGCAGCGTTCTGGTGGTCTGGAGCGCTGCTTTTTTCTGTCTGATGCAGCGGACGGCAAACGGATGAACACATCCAATGGTTGTGCGGCGGGATGTCGCAACTGCGCGAGATTCCATATTCGTAGGCACTCTACGCGCACCTGGATCTGGCCCATTTGATGAAAAAAATTGCCATGCTGCACCTGCGAGATTTCGAGCGAAATTCGCTGTGAATTCAAATGTAGCAGATGCAGCATTTTCCATTTGTATACCGTGGCATCCCGTTAAGTCATTCTTTTTGTTTGATTTTTTTTGGAATCTCTTCCAGCTTCTGCACAGCGGAGGAGAAAAGCTATGGACAAGATAAACGTTGAGGCCTGGGTCGGTCGTGAGGTCCGTGAAGGTGGTTGCATCACCGATTTTCAAGCCCGGAAGATCCACGCCACGCTCGGCGAGGGCGCAGCCCCCAAGCACGGTGAACCGCTTCCTCCGCTTTGGCACTGGTGTGCCTTTACACCGGATGCGGGCATGGAGGCACTGGGGCCGGACGGCCACGTCAAGCGCTCTGATCTGATGCCGCCGGTCTATCTGCCGCGCCGGATGTGGGCGGGGGGCAGTCTGACGTTCCATCGCCCGATCCACGTGGGCGAGCCGCTCGAACGGTCGACGCGCATCCGGTCACTGGTGGAAAAGCAGGGCAAAACCGGTCCCATGTTTTTGCTGACCCTTGATCATCTGATCTACGGTAGCCGCGGCTTGGCCATCGAGGAAAGTCAGGACATCGTCTATCTGGAAATTCCCCAAAGCTACACGCCGCCCGCAAAGCAGGACTTGCCTGCCGCACCCCAAGAAAGTGTTGAAACGCCGGAAACCCTGTTGTTCCGCTATTCGGCAATCACCTTCAACGGGCACCGCATTCACTACGATTTGCCCTACACCCAAGAGGTCGAAAAATACCCTGCGCTCGTGGTGCATGGACCCCTGCAAGCAACGCTTCTGATGCGCGCGGCTGTGCGGGAAAAGGCGCGGACGCCGCTGTATTTCAACTTCCGCGGCGTGCACCCCATGTTTGCGGGAACCGCTTGTGACATCGCGATGGCAGAGGATGACGAGGGTCTCGCCCTTTGGACCGGTCAGGACGGGCATCAGTGTATGCAGGCCCGCGCCGTCTGGGAGGAAACCCAATGACCATTCTCAAAGGGATGCGCGTGGTCGAAGGCTCGGCCTTTGTGGCGGTGCCGCTCGCGGGGATGACGCTGGCACAAATGGGGGCCGAAGTGATCCGCTTCGACCGCATTGGTGGAGGATTGGACGCAGGACGCTGGCCTTTGGCGCCGAACGGTCAGAGCCTGTTCTGGGATGGTATGAACAAAGGCAAGAAGTCCATCGCCGTGGATATGAAGTCCGAAGAGGGCAAAGAGATCATCACCGAGATTGTCACCGCCCCCGGTGACGACGCGGGGATGTTTCTGACAAACCTGCGGGTGCGCGGGTGGATGGACTACGAAACCCTGAGCCAGCGTCGGGACGATTTGGTGATGGTCACTCTGACCGGGGATCGGCACGGTCGCCCACAGGTGGATTACACGGTCAATCCGGCCTTGGGTATTCCGATGATGACGGGGCCAGCAGGTAGCTCTGATCCCGTCGCCCATGCGCTGCCGGCTTGGGATCTGATCGCAGGCAATATGTGTGTCTCTGCGCTGCTCGCAGCCGAACGGCACAGGCTGCGGGGTCACGGAGGACAAGAGGTTGAAATCGCGCTGAAGGATGTTGCTGCGGCGGCCATCGGACATTTGGGAATGATCGGGGACGTCTCGGTCAATACCTCGGATCGCGAGAAGGCTGGGAACGCACTTTACGGCGCTTATGGTCAGGATTTCTTGTGTGCAGACGGGCGCCGGGTGATGGTCATCGGTCTGACCCACCGCCAATGGCGCGGATTGGTGAAAACCATGGCGTTGGAAGACGAGATCAAATCGCTCGAAGCGCGACTTGGCGTGTCCCTCAGCGACGAAGGCAACCGTTGGCGGCATCGCGACGCGATCACCGCACTCTTCCAGCCTTGGTTCGCGGCGCGGCGTGTTCCAGACTTTGAACGCAGTTTTAACGGGGCAGGGCTCACGTGGTCCGAGTTCCGGTCGGTACGCGAGGCGATGTCACATGACTCTGACCTTAGCGCAGATAATCCGATGTTCGGGATGGTGTCGCATCCCGCAACAGGGGCTTATCTGACACCGGCGCATCCGGCGACCTTCCACAAAACCAAGCGCGAGGCCCCTAAAGCTGCTCCGCTTTTGGGGGCGCATACCGAGGAAATCCTCGCTGACATTGTCGGTCTCGGGAGCGGCAATATCGGCGCTCTCTTTGACAAGGGCATTGTGGATGGTCCGCGCCGTGGGGCGCATAAAACGGCAGCCTGATGGCTTAACGGCGGCGCAGGGTTTGCGCCGCCTTTGGTTGGCGCTCTCGGCTTACCGCATTACCAAGTAGTCTGCAGAGACGTAGCCAGTAATGCGCGGGGCCTCGGCCAGAGACACACGGCACCACAGTTGACCAATCTCGGTCACGCAATCCTTGCGGTTCAGGACGGTTCCGTCCGGTAGTCCCAAGATCACTTTGAATCCTAGTCCCGGACCAGCGCGCAGCTTCAGCAACTCGTCGGGCCCTGCGCCTCGGACAATCGTGCGGTCATAGCCGACGCTGCCACAGCTTGCAGCGAATAAAAAAGCAGACAGGATGAGAAGGGTGCTGGTGCGCATATCTTCGCCTCTCGGTGGAACGAGGCCACTTGCTTGGAATAAACTAAAGGGATTTGGACCCTTGTGCCCCATCCCGATGCGATTTGGCCACCGGTTTTTGTCGCCCCAAACGTTGCGCATTGGCTGGAACCAATAAAACAAGGCACAATCTAGGTTTTCAGGGAACAATGGTGGGTGGTTTCCTCTTGGGTTTTTACACCGAAAGAGGATGGTTCTATGGCAGAGCGGGCACCAGTTTGGGTCGAATACTTGATGCGCACCGGCTACGCCGCGCGTGGTTTCGTTTATCTTTTGACCGGAGGGCTCGCTCTACTGGCAGCTTGGCAAGGCGGCGCGGCCGAGGACAAAAAGGGCGCGTTGGCGTCTTTGTTCGGCCAGCAATTCGGTCAGCTGTTAGTGCTGGCGATTGCCGTCGGACTGGTGTGTTACGGCATATGGCGTTTGGTGTGCGGTTACATGGGTTTGGAAGACAATGGGACCGAAGCCAAAGGAATTGTCGCCCGCGTCGGGCAGGGTCTGAGTGGTCTGGTGAATATCGGCCTAGGCCTCTCGGTGGGGCGGTTCGCCTTGGGGCTTGGTAGCGGGGGCGATGGAAAAGAGGCGCTGACATCGAAACTGTTGGCCATGCCTTTCGGTCAGATCCTCGTGGGGATCATTGGCCTTGGTGTTATCGGGGCCGGTTTGGCCTATCTCTACAAAGGATGGGCCGAGAAGTACCGCGAGAACCTGCGCTGGTCTCCGGTACTGGAAAAGCTCTCCGGCGCGATCCGTCTAGGGCTGCTCTCGCGGGGCATCGTAGTTGCCATGATCGGCGGGTTCTTCTTGTTCGCGGCGTTGCAAGCTGATGCACAAGAGGCAGGCGGACTGTCGCAAGCCTTTGATCTGGTGCGCAGCCAAGCCTATGGGCGCTACCTGCTCGGGATCCTTGCGGCCGGGATGTTCGCCTTTGGCATCTACTGTTGGATGGAGACAGTCTACCGCGTACTGCCCACCCGTCAGAGCAAAGGAACGGTCACCATCGCCCAACATCTGAAGATGCACGCTTGATATTGTGGAATGTTTGAACCCCCGCTGAAGCGTTGATTGCGCCACAGCGGGGGTTCTATTCGTGTCAGGGTCGCCTCAGATGAGGCCCGCATCTTTTGACAACCGTTTCAACGTCGCCAACCCCAAGGTCTGATAGAGAAGGGGATTGCGCACCTTCGGGTCCTGTTCGGCCTCGATCACGATCCAGCCGTCATAGCCTTTGGCTGCGAGCTGCTCGAGCAAAGGCGCAAAGTCCACGGCTCCGTCCTGATCTCCAGGGACGGTGAAGGCTCCGGCCAGAACGCCTTGAATGAACGACAGACGTTCATCCCGAACGCGCTTCGCAACGTCAGGGCGGACATTCTTGGCGTGGAAATGCACCACGCGGTCGATATGTTTGGCCAGAACCTCTTCGGGGTTTCCGCCGCCAAAGAAGCAGTGACCCGCATCGAACAGCAGCTTGGTCGCGGGACCGGTCGCCGCCATGAAAGCGTCGATTTCTTCCGGCGTCTCCACGATGGTGCCCATGTGGTGGTGATAGGCCAGGTGGATGCCTTGGTCCGCCATATAGGCCGCGAATTCCTCGATCTTTTCGCCGAATGCGAGCATTTCAGCGGCCGAGAGAGATGCTTTGTCGTTCACCGGCTTTTCCGCATCAGAATGGATCGCGTTCGAGGTTTCGCAAGTTACGCAGACCTTGCAGCCATTCTCTTTGAGCTTGGCGAGATGCGGCTGGAAAGCCGCGATCTCATCCTCGACAGAGCGGGTCAGAAGCTCGGTCGAATACCAGCCTGAAATGAACTTCAGGCCGTATTCTTCGAGCGTTTCGCGCAGTTCCACGGGGTCTTTGGGCCAGCGATGGCCGTTCTCGATCCCGTCAAAGCCGATCTGACGACCGGCCTCATCCAGAATGCGTTCGGTCGGGATGTCCGCGCCGATCGACTGGTCGTCGTCGTTGGCCCACGCAATCGGGTTGGTGCCGAATTGGATCATGGTGTCTCCTCCGGTCCGGCCGATCAGGCCAGTGTCACCGCTTTGCCGGTCTGCGCGCTTTCCAGCGCGGCATCCGCCAGTTCCAGCGCCTTCAGGCCGTCAAGGCCGGTGGTCGGGGTGGGGGTGCCGTTCTGGATCGCATCAACAAATGCCGCGATTTCATTGGCATACGCCATGGTGTAGCGGTCCATGAAGAAGTTCAGCAGAGGCGCTTTGTGGTAGCCATCTTCAACTGCGACTTCGACGGTGTTTTCATGGGTGTTCTGCGCGTGCGCCATGCCGAGTGAGCCCAGAACTTCCATGCGCTGATCGTAGCCATATGTGGCGCGGCGCGAGTTGGTGATGGTGCACTGCTTGCCCGACGCGGTGGTCAGGATCACGTTGACGCTGTCATAATCGCCAAGTTCACCAATTGCGGGATCGGTCAGAACGCTGCCTTGCGCCATGACGGTGGTGACTTCTTCTCCAAGCAGCCAGCGGGCCACGTCGAAGTCATGAATGGTCATGTCGCGGAAGATGCCGCCAGACACCTTGATGTAGGACGCGGGCGGAGCGCCGGGATCGCGCGAGGTGATGGTCACCATCTCCACGTCGCCGATCTTGCCGCTGTCGATAGCGGCTTTCAGCGCCATGAAATCGGGATCGAAGCGGCGGTTGAAACCAACCATCAGGGTCGCGCCTTCGGCTTCGACAGTCTTCAGCGCTTCTTTGACGCGGGGCACGCTTAGGTCGACAGGCTTTTCGCAGAAGACAGCTTTGCCCGCCTTGGCGAATTTCTCGATCAGGTCGGCGTGGGTGTCTGTGGGCGTGCAGATGACAACCGCATCCACGTCGTCCGAGGTTGCGATCTCGTCGATCTCGCGGATGTCGCAGCCATAGGTGTCTTGGATGCGCTTTGCCGCGTCGGCAAAGGGTTCCGCCACGGCCACCAGCGTTGCTGCTGGGATCGAGGATACTGCGCGGGCATGGACCTGCCCGATACGGCCTGCGCCGAGAATTGCGAAACGAACGGTCATTGTAGTCTCCGGAATAAGGCCGCTCGGGCCGTGGTGTTAGTCGATAAGAACGGTTTGGCCGGTGCGGGACGCTTCGCGCGCCGCATCCAGAATGCGCATGGTGTGCAAGGCGCCTGTCGCAGGAACGGGGCCGGGGCCGCCGGTCTGCGCGGCCTGCGCGAATTGGGTGTAGAGGTCCTGAATCTTGGACTGGACCGAGGGGATGACCTCGGCCTTGCCTTCGGTGTGCAGGGTGCCCCACGCCTCTTCGGGTTCGATGCCCCAACCTTCGGGATCGTCAGCGGGCATTTGGCCCGCCATCACCATGCGCGCCTGCACGTCTGTGCCATGGCCGACATAGGTGCCGAGCGATCCGTAGGCACGGAATTCACGCTCGTTGTAGTAGTTCACTTTGGAGCCTGTGATGTAGGAATGCTGGCCGCTCTGGTGGCGGACGTGGACAGCATAGCTCACGTCCGTAGTGCCTTGGGGCAGGTCCATATAGTCGAGTTTTGCATCAACTGCCGCAGCCGGTCCCAGCAGGAACAGCATCTGGTCGATGAAATGGCTGCCATGGTCGCGCAGTAATCCGCCGCCGGGACCCGCTTCGAGCGTTGCCCAGTCATCTGCATCCAGACGATTGTGGATCGCGCGAATGTCACCAAGGCGACCGCTTTCCACAACCGACTTGAGGGTGCGGAAGTCCGTGTCCCACCGGCGATTGTGAAATACGTTCAGCAAGACACTCTTTGTCTTGGCCGCTTCGACCATCTCGGCTGCATCAGGGTAGGTCGGGGCAAAGGGTTTGTCGCAAACTACGTGCAACCCCAGTTCGATCGCTTCGAGGGTCAGCGCTTTGTGGGTTTCCGGCGGGGTGGTGATGGTCACCATCTCGACTTCGCCCGCAGCCGCCATTTCGGCCAGGCTGCTGTATACAGGAACGCCGGGCAGATCTTCGGCCAGTTGCGCGATCTTGTCTGCAGAGCGGGCCACAACGCCCGCGATCTCAACGCCTTCGGCGGCCTGAATAAAGGGTGCGTGGAACACACGGCCGCCAAAGCCGTATCCAACCAATCCAAGTTTCATCTGAAATTCCTTTGCATCTCTGGTCCGCAAACGGAGTGCAGACCAATGAAAATCTCGCCGGCTCAGGCTTTTGCGAGCTGCTCTTCGATATAGGCAAACGACGCGGCAATCTCGGTCTTGGGATCGCTCAGCGCCTGTGTCTCTGGCGAGAAACACTCGTAGCTGATCGGTCCGTCATAGCCTGCATCCATCAGCGCTTTGATCTGCGCAACATTCTCGAGCCGGTCGTTTGCATCGACCAGCACGCGGTGCTCATCTTCCATCGCACCCACAGAGAGCGCTGGGTCCACAACGGCCGAAATGTGGATGATGCCCGTGTGTTCAGGGTAGAGCGCACCCCCATCCGCCAGAATATGGTGGAAGGTGTCGTGGACCAGCTTGAACCGATCCGACGCCTCAAGATCATTGATGATGCCGACCAACTCTTCTTTGAAGCGCAGGGAGGAGCGGTTGAAGCCCAACGGCTCAACCAATGCCACCATGTCTGCTTCGACCAGCATCGGGTAGATCGCTTTGAGCGCGATCCGTGCATTCGCCTGCCGTTCGCCATTTCCGACGCCTGTGCCGTCATTGCGCGGGATCAGGCTGATGGTCTCGGCGCCCGACGCTTTGGCAATCGCGATTAAGTTCGCGACTTCGGTGGCGCGCTCATCATCCCATGAATTGAACGGATAAACCTGACTCAGACCGACCATGCGCAGCCCCTTGGCGCGGACCATCTCGCCGGCCGCTTCGGGTGTCATCCCATCGAACAGGGGGCGTCCCAGACCGTCCATGTCATTGCGAGCCTCGACGCCGACACAGCCCAGATCAGCAGCCAGATCGAGGAAGGCCTCGAAGGTCAGGTGCGGAACTGTCATTTGGTTGAGCGCTTTTTTCATGGGGACCTCCTCCTGATCCGTGGCCGCGTTCGGCCAGCTTTGGCGGACCTTGAGGGCATCTGGCGCAGCACGTCAAAGACCGTGACAACATTTGACGTCATTCTTGACGTTTGCTGCACCTGCTAAATGACGTTTTTACGTCACTCACAGCATTTCCGGCAGGTACACTGTCGGCGCCAGAAAGTGCTGGCCGGGCAGGGTGGGGCCCTCTGCATCGAGGCTTTGTGCCATCAAACCGATCAAATCGGTGCAAAGCGTACGCAAGGGCGTCGCGTTGACCATGTGCACATATCCTTCGGCAAGGGCAGTGCGGCTTTCTTCGGTCAATTCGTTCACGACCATGCAAACCTTGTTCGGCGGGCGCGACTCGCGCAGGGCGGCAATGGCGCCTTCCATTCCGCCACCCGCGACATAGATCCCGACCAGATCGGTGTGGCGGTTCAGCAGATCGAGCGTGGCCTCATAGGTGACCTGCCTGGTTTCCAGATTGACCAACGTATCGAGTACGGTGAACTCCGGTGCTTCGGCTCGGATAAAGGACCGGAAGCCGACCTCGCGCAGATCATGTCCGTGCCAACGGTTGCCCCCGACAAAGACCGCCAACTTCCCCGGCTTGTGGACTGTGCGGCTGAGCATCCATGCCGCCGAACGGCCGACCTTCATGTTGTTCAGCCCCAGATAAGAGGTCCTGATCCCACGCGCGGTATCGTTGAGCAAAGCGAACAAAGGGATGCCCCGTGCTTGCAGATCGCGGGCGACGTCATCGATCTTGCGATGGTTGACTGCAACGCACGCAATCGCGTCAACCTCATGTGACAACGCCATGATTTCTTTTGCGAAATCGTCTGGGGATTGGGAGGCGGCGTACCGGATGACGACCTCTCCGCGCATATCCTGACGCAAGGCCATTGCGGCTTCGAGCTCGCGGGCAAAGTTGCGGTAGAACTCCTGCTGGCGCTTAACCAGAACGATGCCGAGCCGCCGGCGCGGAGCGCCCGAAGACAGGCGCTCGGCCAGTCCGGTTTTGTTGTGATAACCAACCCGATGGGCCGCGTCCGCGATCCGCTTTAGGGTGTCGGCGCGCACGGTCATGCGTCCGTTCAAAGCGCGATCTACGGTCGTGACGCTGACACCAGCCTCTCGGGCGACGTCTTTGACGGTGGGGCGATTGGCCATGGGATCAAGTCCTCTGGACAGTGTGGGGCGGGCAGGGGCGTTGCACGAGATCAGACATTTTCAGACGTGTAGATTTCGAAGTTCAAGTAGTTCGTGTTCGCCCCTGACTTCACCTCGTTCTTCTTGGCATCGACGAGCTGTGAAATGATCTGACGCGCAAACGTCTCCAGCGGATGGCAGATCGCCATCGTTAAGTTCCCGTCAATCAGTCCCGTGCGGGTCGCGGCGAATAGCTCATACCCCACCGTCACGAAATTGGGCCCTTGAGGCCGCTGACGCAGTGCCTCCAGCACACCTGTGACACCGCCGCCCGAGATGAACAGCCCCTTCAGATTGGGGTGCGTGTCCAGAATATCGAGCGTCAGTTCTTTCGCGATCGCCAAACTTTCCAGGGTCGATCGCGGTTCCAGCAGGGTGAAGCCCGCGCAATGCTCGCGGAAGTACGAGCGAAATCCGGTCTCGTTCAATTCCTGATTGCGGTAGCGCGGGTTGCCCAAGAGAATCGCGATCTCGCCGGGTTCGTGGCACAGCTTGTGGAAGGCCCAAGCCGCTGTTCGGCCCACTTTCCAACTGTCGAGGCCGACGAAGCCGACGTCGTTCTGCGCGGATAACCCGCCGATCAGAGCAGTGACGGGCACACCGTTGCGGATCACGGTGTCGATTGCTTCGGAAACATAGGGGTGCTCTGCCGCAACGATCCCGATGGACTCCGCTTGTGCCCCCAATGCGCGCACGCGGGCCGCGACGTTTTCAGGGCTCAGATCGCTCAGGTATTCGAGCTTCAGATCAATGTTTGCAGCGTGATAGGTCTGCGCGGCACGGCTCAGGGCTCTGCCCAAACCGCTATAAAACGCGCGATCCCCTTGCTGAAGCAACACGCCAACCGTGTGGGTTTCACGGGCCCTCAGGACCGAGCTTTCGATCGATCCCAGACCATAAAATCCGATATCTTCGGCCGCGTATAAAACGCGATCCCGAGTGGGCTGGCGCACCGAATCTGGTTGGTTGATGACGCGATTGACGGTCGAGACAGAAACCCCAGCCGCATCGGCCAGATCACGAATGGTGGGCCGTCCTACCATCGGCCCATCCCCTCATTTTGTTTCATTTGGCTCCTCCCTTGAGTTATTTTGAAACAAAATCATGCACTGATTTGAACTAGTCTTGATCGCTCATGCGTCAATCTGTCAACCACTCACTCATTCAGCGCCGCTCATGGGGAGCATTGGCGGGCTGATCCGGGAGGGTATCATGGACGATTTGCAGTTCGGCACGCGCGACAAGCGCGGCAATTGGGCACCCAGCAAAACGCTGGAGATCGCTCCGTTCTGGACGGGCAAGTTCAGCAAGCTTGGCAGCTTTGTCGTCAGCTACCTGTGGCCCTGGAACATCTTTTACATGGTAATGGCGCTGGCCTATTGGTTCCTGCTGATTGAACCGAACCTCGCGCTCTACCAATCACTCTCATTCGCGGGCTTCGGTCTGCTCTTCGCTGCGAATGCGGGCCTGATCTTTGCCTACTTCGGCGGGGTTGAGGTGTTCTACTACATCCGCCGCAAGCAAGAGAACCGCTTCAAGTACAACGCCAAGTTTCCGTCCGAGCACCCCTCTGACGTGTTCTGGTTCAAATCCCAGAACCTCGACAACTTCCTGCGCAGCTTCTGCCTGTCGATCCCCATGTGGACGATCATGGAAGTGGTGTTTCTGTACTGCTTTACCAACGGCATTCACGCCTTTGGCTGGCTGGGATGGGAGCAGCACTGGGTTTGGCTCGTTGTTCTGACCCTGCTGGGACCGGCCCTGCATGAAGTCCACTTCTTCTGCATCCATTGGCTGATCCATCAGCAGCCGCTGTACAAATGGATCCACTCGGTCCACCACAACTCGATCAACCCGAGCCCGTGGTCATCCCTGTCCATGCATCCGGTCGAAAGCTTTGCCTACTTTGTCGAGATTTTCTGGCATCTGCTGATCCCGTCGAACCCCATCGTGGCGCTATTCCAATCGCAGATGATCGGTTTTGGTGCCCTGAATGGTCACATCGGCTTTGATAAGCTCGAGATCACCGAGGATACGGCTGTCGATAGCCACGCCTACGCCCACTATCTGCACCACAAGTACTTTGAGGTAAACTATGGCGGCGAAGGTCTGATCCCGCTCGATAAGTGGTTCGGCTTCTGGCACGACGGCTCGAAAGAAGCCGAGGAACAGATGAAGGCCCGTTTCAAGGCCAAGAAAGACCGCCTGAAAGCCAAAGCGGCGGCTGCCGAGACGCGCGGCTGATGGTCAACGACCTGTCATATGGCACGCGTGACAAGCGCGGCAATTGGCGCCCCGACGCGCCAATCGGCCTGTCGCCCTTGTCTACGGGGGCGCTGAAGAAGCTGCCCGGCTTTGTGGCGGGGTATCTTATTGGCTGGAATACCCTCTACATGGGGATCGCGCTGGCCTACTGGGCATGGGTGCTGCCCGAGACCGAGGTCATGGCCTCGCTCGAGTGGGGATGGACCCTGCGACTGCTGGCTCTGAACATCGCGGGCGCGGCGCTTTTCTTTGGCGCGTTCGAACTGCGTCTCTACAGGCAGCGCGCCCAAGAGCGCCGGTTCAAATACAACGGCACCTTTCCTGCCGAGAAGCCCTCGGACGTGTTCTGGTTCCGCTCGCAAGCATGGGACAACGCGCTGCGCTCGCTGTTCGTGACCGTGCCGATTGGCACCGCGATCATGGTGCTGGTCATGTGGCTGATGGCCTCTGGCGCTGTGCCGACCAGTGATTTCGCGTCCAATCCGGTCTGGGTCATCGCGCTGGTTCTGTTCGCGCCCATCCTGCACGAAGGCTACTTCTTCTTTGTGCACCGCGCGATCCATTGGGAACCGCTCTACAAACGGGTGCATTCGGTCCATCACAATTCGATCAATCCCAGCCCCTGGGCGTCCCTGTCGATGCATCCGGTCGAGTCAACCCTGTATTATGGTGCGCTTGTTTTGCAGCTCGCGCTCTTTTCAAATCCCTTTGTCGTGCTCTGGCTTTTCGTGCTCGCCACCTTTGGCGCCATCGTCGGACACATCGGATTTGACCGCCTCGAGCTGGGGCAAGAGCGCTCTGTGACCAGCCACGCCTACGCCCACTACCTGCATCACAAGTATTTCGAGGTGAATTACTGCGACGACGGCGTTCTGCCGTGGGATCAGTGGTTTGGCACCTGGCATGACGGCACGAAAGAGGCCGACGAAAGAATGAAAGCCCGCTTCCGCGCCAAGCGCGAGGCTAGGGCCCAAAGAACGGGAGGGTCCGCCAAATAGCGGCTCTCGCGCCTCCGGAAAGAGGAGTTTCCAGAGGATCAAAGAATGTTCGCGCCGCAAAACCGCGGTGACTATAGGGAGGAAACGAACATGAAACTGAAGAACCTTTTTGCTGCTGCATCGACCGCGGCTCTGATGGCAACCAACGCAATGGCTGCCGACATTGCTGTGATCGCAGGTTCGATCGAAGACGGCTTCTTTAACCTGATCAAAAAGGGCGTCGATGACGCAACTCTGATGGTTGAAGACAACGGTGGTTCGGTGAACTACCTGCGTACCCCCAACTACGACAACTTCGGTCCCGATCTGGTTACCCTGATCAACCAGGCCGTCGCTCAGGGTGTTGATGGTATCGCGATCCCCGTCTGGGTTCCCGAAGCGCAGGTTCCCGCGCTGCAGGCAGCTGCAGAGAAGGGCGTCACCATCATGATGTACAACTCGGGTCAGAGCGTCAAAGAAGACGTGAACGGCGTGAACTACTTTGGTTCGGACGAGTACGTCGCTGGCTTTGAAGGCGGCAAGTACATGGTCGAGAACGGCGCAACCAAGATCCTGTGCCACATCCAGACCCCCGGCGCGATCAACCTCGAAACCCGTTGTAAGGGTGTTGCCGAAGGCGCAGCCGAAGCCGGTGCAGAAGCTGTGATCCTCCGCGTTCCTGCAAACCTCGACGGTGACATCACCGGTACCGCCGAAGCGATCAAGTCCGAGCTGGTTGCTGACCAGTCGATCAACGCTGTGATCACTCTGGCCGCATGGTCGGCAGACGCAGCAACCAACGCTGTGGCTCAGATCGGTGGCACCGACAAAGTCAAAATCGGCTCGTTCGACATGAACCCCGCCGTTCTGGACCGCATTCAGGCAGGCACCCAGACCATGGCGATCGACCAGCAGCCCTACCTCCAGGGCTTCCTGGCGACCTCGATGCTGGCCGCGCACCTCGACTTCGGCACCGAGCTGGCAACTGACCCCGTCCTGACCGGCCCCGCAATCATCGACGCTTCGAACGTCGAGAGCGCACTGGCTGGTGTGGCACTGGGTGCTCGCTAATCCAATCGCTTTGTCCCCGGCCGGTGCCGGCCGGGGGCTTTTCTGTGACGTGCGCGACCGTTTCGACGCGCTTGGGAGATCTTTTGAATGACCGACTCGACCGCAAACTCAACCCAGAAATCGGGCGGCTTCTCGCTCGGCAGCCTGTTCCGCCGGCCTGAAGTCGGAGCCTTTGCCGGCATGATGCTGGTCTTTATTTTCTTTTCGTATTTTGGCTTTGACCGGAACTTCCTGACCCCGTTCGGCACATCCAGCTGGGTGAACGCCGCGTCGACCATCGGCATCATCGCGATCCCGATCGGCTTCTTGATGATCGCGGGTGAACTCGACATTTCCATCGGCGCGGTTGTGCCCGCTGCCAAAATGACCATGGCGATTGCTTGCGGCTTCTACGGCCTGCCTTTCGTCGCTGGCCTTCTCATCACTTTTGCGATCGCAGGCCTGATCGGCTGGATCAACGGGATGCTGGTCACCCGCACCAAGGTGCCTTCACTGATCGTGACCCTCGCGACCCTGTTCGCTGTGTCCGGCGGCACCCTGTTCTTGTCGCTGCTCTTGACCGACACCACCAGCCAGGCGCTGCAGTCGCCCGCGTTTGCCAAGTTCATCTTCGGTGACTACCACATCTGGGGCTTCCAGAGCTCGGTCTTCTGGTGGATCGGACTGGCAGGTCTGCTGTACTACGTCCTGCACTACTCGCCCTGGGGCAACTGGCTGTTCGCACTGGGTGGCGATCAGGAAAGCGCGCGCAACGCGGGCATCCCGACCGAGAAGCTGAAAATCGGCCTCTTCATGCTGGCCTCGATGGCAGCGGCCCTGTCCGGCGTGTGTGAAACCGTCCTGTCGAACTCTGCCACCACCACCACCAACTTTGCGCTGATCTTCAACACCATCATCGCGGTCGTTGTGGGCGGCGTGCTGCTGACCGGCGGATTTGGCACCGTGGCTGGCATCTTCTTTGGCACCGCAACGCTGGCCATCGTCCAGCAGGGCATCGGCTACACCCCGTTTGACCGCAACCTGTCCTCGCTGATCATCGGTGTAATGCTTCTGATCGCAGTTCTCATGAACGACAGCTTCCGCTCCATGGCCACCAACTGGGCCAGCAAGAAGAAGGAATGAGGCCTGCTATGTCTGCAAATACGCCTGTTATCGAACTCCGTAATGTCGACAAAAGCTTCGGTCCCATCGACGTCCTGCACGAAATCAGCCTGAAGGTCCGCGCTGGCGAAGTGCTCTGCCTGCTTGGCGACAACGGCGCCGGCAAATCGACCCTGATCAAAACACTGGCGGGCGTTCACGCCCCCACCCGTGGCGAGATCCTGGTTGACGGCAAACCGACCACCTTTGACGGCCCTCGTGACGCCCAAGACCGCGGTATTGCTACCGTGCACCAATTCGGCGGCACCTATCCGCTGATGTCGATCGGTCGTAACTTCTTCCTCGGAATGGAGCCCACCAAAGGCTTTGGCCCCTTCAAGGTCTTTGACCGCAAGAAGGCCAATCAGATCGCGGTCGAAGAAGTCCAGAAGATGGGCATCACCCGCATCACCGACGGCGACCGTCTGGTCGGTGGCCTGTCGGGCGGTGAACGTCAGTCGCTGGCAATCGCGCGCGCTGTGTACTTCGGTGCCCGCGTTCTGATCCTCGACGAGCCGACTGCGGCTCTGGGTGTGAAGCAGGCGGCCCACGTTCTGCGCATCGTCAATGAGGCCAAGAAGCGTGGTCTGGCGGTGATCTTCATCACCCACCAGGTGATGCACGCGATGACTGTGGGCGACCACTTCGCGGTTCTGATCCGCGGCGCGATCGCAGCGGACTTCCGCAAAGGCGAGAAGACCCGCGAAGAGATCACCGACCTGATGGCCGGTGGCGAGACCATGGCCGATCTGGAAGCCTCGATTGACGGCTTTGTCGAGTCCCATGACGGTCACTATCCGCAGGCCCAAGCTGCGGAATAAGACCTTCCTCCAGAAGGGTGGCCTGTTCTAGGGCAGGCCGCCTTTCACCCCAGATTTTCTCACTTTTCAGCAAGACCTTTTATCGAGGTGCAAGATGAAGCTTGGCTTTGTGTCCGACAGCCTAGGCGGGATGACCCGTGACGAAATGCTGGATCACGCGGTCCGCATGGGCGTCTCCGGCGTGGAGGTGAACACCTGCGGCTGGTCCGCCGCATCGCATTTCGATCTGGCGGCCATGCTGCACGACGCTGGCGCGCGCAGAGAATTCCAAAAGGCGTTTGCCGACCGCGGTCTCGAAGTCATCTCGCTGAATGCCAATGGCAACCCTGTACACCCGACCCAGCCCGAGCAAGGGCAGGGGCTGAAAGACACCATCCGCGTTGCAGGCGAGTTAGGGATCAACACCGTCTGCACCATGTCCGGTCTGCCCGCCGGGTCGGCGAACGATACACTGCCGAATTGGGTCGTGTCCTCTTGGCCGCCGGAAACCCAAGACATTCTGCGCTACCAATGGGAAGACGTCCTCGCCCCGTTCTGGACCGAGATCGTGGACCTTTGCCGAGAAAATGGCGTCGAGCGTATCGCGCTCGAACTGCACGGCAACCAATGTGTCTACAACGTACCTTCGCTGTTTAAACTGCGCGAGATGGTCGGGCCGACCGTAGGCGCAAACCTTGATCCGTCGCACCTGTTCTGGATGGGGGCAGATCCCTTGATCGCGGCAGAAACGCTCGGCGAGGCGATCTATCACGTGCACGCCAAAGACACGTTTTTGAACGCGCCCAAGCAGGCCACCACGTCGCTGCTGGAAAACGGCTCGCTCATGGATATCCCCGCGCGGTCATGGAGCTACATCACTCTTGGCTTCGGTCACGGCGAGGAATGGTGGCGCCAATTCTGCTATCGCCTGAAGATGGGCGGCTATGACGGTTGGCTCTCCATCGAACATGAGGATGTGCTGCTCAACAGTCTCGAAGGGCTGGAGAAATCGGTCGAACTGCTGCAGCGGGTGATGCCTGTGGCGGTGTCCGACTACAAGCCGCAGGACATCTGACATGCCTCGCGATTACAGCCTGATCGGGCCTGATGCCCAACGCGCTGTCGACGCAGGACTGGTGACCGAGGATTGGTATCGCACCCCCATCGACCGCAAACAGATGAAGGCCCTGATGCGCCGCGCGGACCAGCCCGCGATCCGCGACACGAGCATCTTGTTTGGGTTGATGGCGGTCTTTGCGGGCGTGGGTATTGCGCTGATGCCGTCGTGGTGGTCGCTGCCTTTTTGGCTGGCCTATGGCGTGCTCTACGGGTCGGCCATGGACAGCCGTTGGCACGAGTGCGGGCACGGCACGGCGTTCAAGACCCGCTGGATGAACCAAGCGGTCTATCAAGTCGCATCCTTCTGCATGATCCGCGATCCCTATTGCTGGAAGTTTAGCCACGCACGGCACCATTCGGACACCATTATCGTGGGCCGTGATCCCGAGGTCGCGATCATGCGGCCTGTGGTGGCGCTAAAAGTCGCGGCGAACCTGATTGGCGTGCCTGACATGATCAGCGGATTTCGCCTGATGCTGCTGCATGCAGCGGGCAGGATCGACCCCGAAGAGGCCGAATATCTGCCGCCGATGTTCCATGCCAAAACTATCCGCACCGCTCGAATCTGGGTCGCGATCTATGCGCTGACCCTCGGCGCGGCGATGTGGTTCCAGTCGTGGGTTCCCGTGCTCCTGATCGGTTTGCCCCGTCTTTTTGGCTGCTGGCACATGGTGATCTGCGGATGGCTTCAGCATGGTGGGCTGGCGGATAACGTCACCGACCACCGCCTGAACTGCCGGACGGTCTATATGAACCCCGTCAGCCGCTTCATCTACTGGAACATGAACTACCACGTAGAGCATCACATGTTCCCGCTGGTTCCATTCTACCGGCTACCCGAATTGCACCGAGTCTGCGCATGGGACTTCCCTGAGCCCTGCCATTCCTTTGCCGAAGGCTACGCCGAGATGCTGCCCGCGCTCTGGCGCCAGCGCAAAGACCCCGATTTCCACCTGCGCCGGCCTCTGCCTGCGACGGCGAACCCCTACCAAGACACACCTGCTGCCTGATCGGCACAAGAAAGAGGAGACCTCCCATGGCTGAATGGGTAAACGCATGCGCGATCAATGACGTCGACGAAGAGGATGTGATCCGCTTTGACCACGGCGACCGGACCTTTGTGATCATCCGCGATCACGAGGATAACTACTACTGCACCGACGGCATGTGCACCCACGAGGATGTGCACCTTGAAGACGGGCTGGTGGTCGAGGCGACCATCGAATGCCCCAAGCACTCGTCGATCTTTGACTGCACCACCGGCGAGGTCGAAACACCGCCCGCCTGCGAAAACCTGTGCACCTACCCGACCAAAGTCGAAGACGGCCGCGTCTACGTCGAAATCTGATCGGGCAGGGCGCCTGATCCCCCATGTCTTTGAGGCATCTGATGACAAAACATTTCCAACTGGCGGCATGCGCCGAAATGCTCTGGCAGGACCAGCCGATTGAATGGCGCGCCGCGCGCCTGACCGAACGCGGTCTTGGCGTGGGTCTGTGGAACTGGCCCGCACACGATCTTGACAAGCTCGAGAAGGTCGGCGCCAACTACACCATCATGAACGGCTATCTGGTCGGTCGCCTGACCGATGCCGAAGGCGCGGACATGCTGCTGGCCTCGGCGCGAGAAACGGCTAAGGTCGGAAAACGGTTGGGCGTGGATCGCCTGAACTTGCATGGCACCGGCCTTGGCGATGGCGGCATTCCGATCCCGCAGCACGGCACCTTTGCCCCCGGGATGGAGCTGCGTGCCCGCGACACCCTGAACCGCATCTGCGATATGGCCGAAGAAGAAGGCGTGACTTTTACGCTGGAAAACCTGAACCCGCTCGACCACCCCGGTTGCCCGTTCGGGTCCACGGCGGATGTGCTGTCGCTGGTGTCTGCAGTTAACCGCCCCCAACTGCGCATCAATCTGGATCTTTATCACACACAAATCGGCGAGGGCGATCTGATCCGCTGGTGCGAAGCCTGCCTGCCTTGGATCGGCGAAGTGCAGGTCGCCGACAACCCCGGTCGCTGCGAGCCCGGCACCGGAGAGATCAACTACGCCGCCGTCGCCAAAGCGCTGCACGCCATGGGCTATTCCGGCCCCGTCGCGATGGAAGCCTTTGCCGCTGACGATTCCGACGCGGCGCTGGACGCGTTCGTCGCGGCCTTTACCCTCTGAAAGAAAGCGATCTAATGTATCACAACCGCCCCCACGTCGAAGACATCCGCGCCATGAAAAAGCGCGGCGAGAAAATCTCGATGCTCTATGTCACCACGCTGGAAGAGGCCGCCGCCGCGAATGAGGCAGGCATTCACATGTTGTCGATCGAGCGCAAATACTGGACGCCCGAGATGCGCGAAGCGGCGGGCAGCTGCTTCGTTCAGGTCGGACTGCCCTATGGACCCCACGGTCCTGCAGGCGCCAAATTGGTCACCGCCGAGGATTACTTGCGCGCGGCCTTCGAGGCCGGAGCGATCGGCGCGGACTGCTATTACTGCGCGGCCTCCTATGACATTCAGAAAGCCATGGTGGACAACCATCTCGCGGTCGTCGGTCATATCGGCCTGATCCCGTCCTACATCACGTGGACTGGCTGGCGCGCTGTGGGCAAAACCGGCGACGAAGCGGCGGCCCTGTTCGCTCACGCCAAGAAGATGGAAGAGATCGGCGTCTTTGGCGCGGAACTCGAAGTCGTGCCTGACCGCGTGGCCAAGCATCTGACCGAGAACTCGAACCTCATCATGTTGGGGATGGGTGCGGGAAAATACGCAGACGCGCAGTACCTCTTTACCGAGGATGTTTGCGGCTATGGCGTGAACCACAAGCCACGCCACGGCAAAGTCTACGCGGATCTCGGCGCCAAGATGAAGGAACTGCAGGACGCCCGCATTCAGGCCTTCAAAGACTTCAAAGCGGACGTCGACACCGGCGGATATCCCGAGGCCTGCCATACCGTGCCGATCAAGGATGACGAATTTGACGTCTTCTTGAAGAAGGTCGAAGAGTAAACTGACTGCCCCACGCCGCTTTGGCGCGGGGCAGGGGTCAAATATTCTCTGGTGTGATAATTTCCAGCGGGACAGTGCGCTGAAGCGTCGTCCCGCTCGTTTTGTCTTTGGCCACGTCGATCATGGTCTCGACCAGCGTTTTCGAGGTGTCGGCCAATGGATGGCACAGAGCAGCTGTGATCAGGCGTTCCGACAGACCCTTGCGGGCTTCGGGGCCAATGTCACGGCAGATCAGACGAACGCCTTTGCGTTGCTCTTCGGGTGCTTCGCGTAGCGCTTGTAGCACACCGGAAATACCGCCGCCCGCGATCATGACGCCTGCCAGCTTTTCACCGGTGGACAGGAGTTCTTTCATCATCTGATAGGAGACGTCGTTGTCTTCGTTGGTGGGTCGCGAGTCCTCAACCGTCAGATGCGGCGCGTTTTCGCGGATATAGGATCGGAAGGCCGCGTCGGCCATGTCCTGACATTGATAGCGGTGGTTCCCGAGGAACAAGGCAATCCGACCCGGCTCGGGTGACATCTCTGACACAAACCACGCGGCGGTGCGCCCGAGTTTCCAGTTATCCAGTCCCACAAAGGCCGCGCGATCCGGCGCGCTCTGGTCGGTGATATAGGCAACGGTCGGCTTGCCCTTGATCTTGAGGTCGCGAATGGCCTGCCCGATCAGGGGGTGGTCAGCGGCAATAACAGCGACCGCATCGCATTCTTCGCCCAAGGCGGTCAGACGCGCGGCGATATTCGAAGGCTCCAGTAGGTCCACAAAGTCGATCAGCGGCGTCACTTTCTCGTCCCGACGCTGCGCGGCAGCCTCTTGGATGCCTCGGGCAAAGATCCGGTAGACCTCTCGGCTGGACTGCTGAAGCAAGAATCCGAAGCGGTAGGAGGGCAATTGTTCGTCCCGACGCGCCTCGATCACACCCAAGCCGTAGTATCCGATTCTTTCGGCGGCGGCCTGAACGCTCTGGATTGTGGAGGCCCGCACCTTGGATGTCCCGGCAAGGATGCGGTTCACGGTCGAGACGCTGACGCCAGCCTCTTGGGCTAAGTCCGCGATGGTAGGACGATTTTTCATACTGGCAAATCTTCATATCATTTTGATGTGACACAAAATGAAACAAAAAAGCCATTTTAGTGCAAGAGATATTTCACGGGTGACGGAGTTGAGTTAACTTGTCGCAGACCGGTCACAGAGGGACGTGACCAGGTTTTTCCAATGGGAGGAGAACTCAATGTCTATCACAACCCGCGTCGCGCGCGGCCTTTTGGCGACCGCTGCTTTCACCATGGTAGCTGGCACCGCAATGGCTGCAGACATCTTTGTTATCGGCGGCAAGCCCGACGATCCGTTCTGGTCGCGCGTTAAAAAAGGCGCGGAAGACGCTGGCATCGTTGCACAAGCACAGGGTGGCTCGGTCACTTGGCTTGGTCCGCAGAACTACGACAACCTGGGCCCCGATGCCGCGGAACTGATCCGTCAGGCGATCGACCAGGGTGCAGACGCAATCGTTGGCCCCGACTGGGTCCCCGAAGCAATGGATCCCGCATTCGAAGCTGTTGTTGACGCGGGCATCCCGCTGGTCATCTACAACGCTGGTGGTCTGGACGCAGCCGACAAGCTGGGTGCCATGAACTACGTTGGCGCAGTAGACGCGAAGTCGGGCTACGCAGCAGGTGAATACCTGGGTAAAGCCGGCAAGAAAAACGGCGCATGCGTTAACACTCTGCCTGGCGCGGCAAACATCGAAGCATTCTGCACCGGCTTCAGCGAAGGTATCGCAGCAGCTGGCGGCGAAGGCTCGACCCTGCAGCTGCCCGCAACCGCATTCGGTGACGCAACCGCAGTTGCTCAGGCGGTCCGTGCACACCTGCTGCAGAACCCCGACGTTGACGCGCTGTTCGCCATCGGCGACGCAGACACCAACGCAACCGTTTCGGGCATCCAGCAGGCTGGCAAAGCCGGTCAGGTCGAAGTTTGCGGCATCAACTTCAACGAGTCGATCCTGGCAAACATCCAGTCCGGCTCGCAGGCATGTGCCATCGACCAGCAGGGTTACCAGCAGGGCTTCTTTGCCGTGTCGATCCTGAACAACTTCGTTAACTACGGCGTGACCATCCCCACCCGTGAAATCCTGACCGGCCCCGGCGTCATCGATGCGTCGAACGTCGAGCAGGTCATCGAAGGCGTGAAGGCTGGCGTCCGCTAATCCTCTCCCCACGTGCCGGACTTCGGTCCGGCACACCTGAAGAAGGCCGCCGGGTTTCCCGGCTGGCCCTCTTCGTCAAGGCTGATCTGCCGCACGAGGCGGGATCGGCAGAGACCGACCAAACAGGAATCGCTTAGATGTCTACGCAATCCTCATCCGATGCGGGTGGATTTTCGATCGGTGATCTCATTCGGCGGCCCGAGACCGGGTCCCTGATCGGGTTTATCGTGGTGTATGTATTTTTCGCCAGCCTCGGCGGCGCTGTTTTCATGGGTGCCCCGGGTTGGTCGAGCTGGCTGAACATCGCAGCCGAAGTCGGAATTATCGCTCTGCCCGTCGGGCTTTTGATGATTTCAGGTGAATTTGATTTGTCCGTCGGATCTATCATTCCGGCGTCCTCCATGACCGCAGCTATTCTGTCCGGTCACTACGAATTGCCCGCTCTTGTCGGTATTATCGGCGGCCTGAGCGTCGGCCTGTTTGTTGGCTTTATCAACGGTCTGATCGTCACCCGCACCACCATCCCTTCGCTCATCGCCACCATCGGCTCGATGTTTGCTGTGATGGGTCTGACACTGGGTCTGGCGGTTTTGATCAAGGGTTCGACCAGCGTGTCCTACGTGCCTGATCCGGTCACCAAAGGCCTGCTTGGCACCTTTATCAACGGTATGTTCAACGTTTCGATCTTCTGGTGGATCGGCTTTGTGGCGGTCTATTACTTCCTCGTCCACGTCGCCCCCATCGGGAACTGGGTCTTTGCGATGGGCGGCGACCGCGAAAGCGCCCGCAACGCTGGCATCCCCACTGACAAACTGACCATCGGCCTGTTTATGGCTTCGGGTTTCGGCGCCGCCTTTGTCGGCATCGCACAGGTTATGACCTATCAAGCAGCGCAGGTTGCTGGCGGTCAGTCCTTTATCTTCAACTCGATCATGTGTGTGGTCATCGGCGGCGTGCTGCTGACTGGCGGGGCAGGGTCCATCATCGGCATCGTTCTGGGCACTATGACCTTTGCGGTCGTGAACCAGGGCATCTTTTTTGCCGCGCTGGATCCGAACATCGGCTCGATCATCATCGGTGCTCTGCTGCTGACAGCTGTTCTGTCGAACGACACCTTCCGCGCCCTCGCCATGAACTACGCAACCAAGAAGAAGTGAGGACGGACACATGGATATGATTTCAAGCCTCTTCCGCCGTCCCGCTGCAGCTTCGGTTATCAGCCTCATCGGCGTCCTGTTCTTCTACGTCATCTTTGGCGGCGTCGATCTTGACAAGCTCTCTGGCGCGGCCAGCTGGGTGAACTACGCAGCACGCATCGGCATCGTTGCCCTGCCTGTCGCACTTCTGATGATCTCGGGCGAGATCGACATTTCAATCGGCGCCATGATCCCCGCAGGGGCCATGACCACCGCGATCGTCGCAGGCCACTACGAATTGCCCATGATCGTCGCGATTATCGCCGCTCTGGCCGTCGGTGTTTTGGTTGGGCTCTTCAACGGCCTTTTGGCCACCCGCACCTCGGTGCCTACGCTGATCATCACCCTCGGCACGCTGGTGGGGATGCAGGGCATCGTTCTGGCGGGCTCGAAGCTGCTGACTGGCGCCGCGTCTGTTCCGCTGACCTCGCCGGCCTGGGCCAAGACCGTCTTTGGTGATTTCCTCTTTGGCGGCAGCCATCAGGTTGTCATCATCTGGTGGATTATCCTGACCGCGGTCTTCTGGTTCTTTGCCCACCAGAGCAAGTACGGCAACTGGATCTTCGCCATCGGCGGCGACAAGGTATCGGCCAAGAACGCAGGTATCCCCGTCGACAAGATCACCATCCTGCTCTTCATCGGCACCGCAACCTCCGCGTCCTTTGTCGGCATGTGCCACGCAATCCTGTTCAACTCGGCCCAGGTTTCTGGCGGGATGAACGACATCTTCAACATCATCGTCAGCGTCGTCGTAGGTGGCGTGCTCCTGACCGGTGGCTTTGGATCGATCCTTGGCGTTTTCGTCGGAACCATCACCTTCGCCATCGTCATCAAGGGCATCGACTTCACCGCCATCGACCGAAACTGGGCCAACCTGATCATCGGCGTCATGCTCCTGATCGCCGTCGGAATGAACGAAACATTCCGCAAGAAAGCCCTCACTGCCGTCACCAAAAAGAAGAAAGGCTGAAACTATGTCTGCAAATACGCCTGTTATCGAACTCCGTAATGTCGACAAAAGCTTCGGCCCCATCGACGTCCTGCACGAAATCAGCCTGAAGGTCCGCGCTGGCGAAGTGCTCTGCCTGCTTGGCGACAACGGCGCCGGCAAATCGACCCTGATCAAAACACTGGCGGGCGTTCACGCCCCCACCCGTGGCGAGATCTTGGTGGATGGCAAACCGACCACCTTCGACGGTCCTCGTGACGCGCAGGATCGCGGTATCGCCACCGTGCACCAGTTCGGCGGCACCTATCCGCTGATGTCGATCGGTCGCAACTTCTTCCTCGGTATGGAGCCCACCAAAGGTTTCGGCCCCTTCAAGGTCTTTGACCGCAAAAAGGCCAACCAGATCGCGGTGGAAGAAGTCCAGAAGATGGGCATCACCCGCATCACCGACGGCGACCGTCTGGTCGGTGGCCTGTCGGGCGGTGAGCGTCAGTCGCTGGCAATCGCCCGCGCGGTGTACTTCGGCGCCCGCGTCCTGATCCTCGATGAGCCGACTGCGGCTCTGGGTGTGAAGCAGGCGGCCCACGTTCTGCGCATCGTCAACGAGGCCAAGAAGCGCGGTCTGGCGGTGATCTTCATCACCCACCAGGTGATGCACGCAATGACTGTCGGCGACCACTTCGCGGTTCTCATCCGCGGCGCGATCGCAGCGGACTTCCGCAAAGGCGAGAAGACCCGCGAAGAGATCACCGACCTGATGGCCGGCGGCGAGACCATGGCCGATCTGGAAGCGTCGATCGAAGGGTACATGGAGACCCACGAAGGCCACCCGCCCAAAGTCGCCACCGCTGACTAAAGACTTCGCGCGCCGCAGAGGAGGCGGCGCGCGCTCGAAATTACCCTTTGGAGGATAGACGCATGAAAATCGCGCTCGACCCGTTTATGCACCGCCACCTCTCGCTCGAGGAATTGCCCCACAAGGTCAAAGAATTGGGCTTTGACTGGATCGAAATGAGCCCCCGTGGCGACTTCCTTGAGTGGTTCAAGGCGCCCCGCGTCTACCCTGACCGCATCAAGAGCTTCAAAAAAGCGCTGAAGGATGCCGATGTTGGTATCGCGTCCCTGCTGCCCATGTACCGTTGGGCCTCGAATGACGAGACCGAGCGTCAGGCTGCCGTCAAGCATTGGAAGCGCGCGATCGAGATCGCAGTCGAGATGGAAATCGACACCATGAACTCCGAATTCGGCCGCGGCCCGCACCCCGACAAGGGCTCGTGCTACTGCTGCCACACCGGCTCGATGATCGAAGCCTGTGAGGACGCATGGTGGCGTTCGATGGAAGAACTGGTGCCGATCTTCGAGCGCGAAGGCATCAACCTGCACGTGGAACCCCACCCCGAAGACTGGTGCGAGACCCTGCAGCCCTCGCTGGACATCATCCGCACCGTGAACTCCAAAAACGTGAAGTTCCTGTATTGCGCGCCGCACACCTTCTACTTTGGCGATGACACCAAAGAAATGCTGCGCGAGTCCAAGGACATCATCGCACACGTGCACGTCGGTGACACCTTTAACCACAAGGCATCGAGCGGCCTTCGCTACATCCTGAACCCTCCGGGCACCAATGCCCGCGTCCACCAGCACCTGAACATCGGTCAGGGCGAGGTTCCGTGGGACGACTTCTTTGGCACACTCGCCGAAATCGGCTTTGACGGCATCATGACTTCCTGCGTCTTTGCCTGGGAAGACAAGGCGGACGAGTCCGGCCACTTCATGCGCAAAGAAATCCAGCGCTACGTCGACAAATATTTCAAATAAGGGGCTACAAGATGGCTTTGAAAGTTGGTGTCATTGGCACTGGTATGATCGGTCAAGATCATATCCGTCGTCTGACCAAAGTCCTGTCCGGCGTCGAAATCACCGCCGTGAACGACATTGATGTGGAGCGTGCCCGTGAGGCCGCTCCTTATGGCGCAGAGGTGTTCGACACCCCTCAGGCGCTGATCGAGTCCGACACTGTCGATGCGATCGTCATCTGCTCGTGGGGTCCTGCCCACGAAGAGCAGCTGCTGGCCTGTATTGCAGCGGGCAAGCCCGTCTTCTGCGAAAAGCCGATGGTGACCTCGGAAGAGAGCGCCCTGAAGGTTATCGAAGCAGAAGTTGCTTTCGGCAAGCGTCTGGTTCAGGTCGGCTTCATGCGCCGCTTTGACAGCGATTACCGCCAGTTGAAGCGCGTGATCGACAGCGGCGTTGTTGGCACCCCGCTGATCTACAAATCGGTTCACCGCAATGCCTCGGTGCCTTCGCACTACATCTCGGACATGTGTCTGAACGACACGCTCGTTCACGACGCGGATATCTCGCGCTGGCTCCTGTCGGACGAGATCGTCGGTGTCGAAGTGCGCTATCCCCGTCGTTCCAATGTCGGCGGCAACGATCTGAAGAACCCTGTGATTGTGCTCTTGCACATGGAGGGCGGTGCGATTGTTGACGTCGAGATTTCGGTCGCAATCCAGTACGGCTACGACATCCGTGGAGAAGTGTCCGGCGAAACCGGTGTTGCTTCGCTACCGAACCGTCCCGCGACCGTGGTCACTGACATGAATGGCATCCGTCAGGCCATGCCTGAAGACTGGCGCGAGCGCTTCATCGAAGCCTACGACCAGGAATTCCGCGAGTGGATCATTGCCGCAGGGCAGGGCACCGCAACCGGTCCCAGCGCTTGGGATGGCTATGCCTCGACCCTGACTGCCGACGCGGCCCTGCGCGCAGCAGACAGTGGCAAATACGAAGAAATCGCCATGATCGAAAAGCCTGCGCTCTACAGCGAGCCGCAAGCCATGGCTGCAGAGTGATCCGGAGCTCCTAATGAAACTCTCCATTTGCACCGATGTCATGGGCGATATGTCCTTTACGGACATGCTCGACAAATGTGTTGATCTCGGTGTCGAAGGCATCGAGATGACCGGCGGCGGCTGGTCCAAGGGCCCCCACTTCCGTGCGGACGAACTGCTGGCAGACAAAGGTCTGCTGAAGCAGAAGCTAGCAGAGATCAAAGCCCGCGGGCTGGAAATCGCCGCGCTGAACTGCTCGGCCAACCCGCTGGATCCCGGCGCGATGGGCGAACGCCACCTGAAAGAGATGAAGGAAACCATCACTCTGGCAGGCGAAATCGGCGTTGAAACCATCGTCACCATGTCCGGTCTGCCCGAAGCCGCCCCCGGCGACACGGTGCCGAACTGGCTGGTCTACACCAAATCCTGGCCCGACGAGATGCCCGAGCGCGACCGTTACCAGTGGGAAGACCGTGCGTTCCCCCTCTGGCACGATCTGGTCGAGTTCGGTCAGAAGGCCGGCATCAAGCGTTACGCTCTGGAAAACTTCAGCGCGATGCTGGTTTGGAACCCCGAGACCCTGTTCCGTCTGCGCAACGAAGTGGGCGAGATGGTCGGCATGAACCTCGACCCCTCGCACCTGATGTGGATGGGCGCAGAGCCGATCGCATCTGCCCGTGCGCTGGGTAAGGCAATCCACCACTGCCACGGCAAAGACACCCGCATCGAGCGCGGTCTGTGCGACGTCAACGGCCTTCTGGAACTGAAGGACGTGACCGACGTGGCCAACCGCTCGTGGAACTACGTTGCCGTCGGTGCAGGTCGTGACCTGCAGTGGTGGAAGGAGTTCTTTTCGGTTGTGGGCATGTGCGGCTACAACGGCTGGGTCTCGCTGGAAATGGAAGATTTCACCATGTCCACTAATGCGGGCATCCAGTCGTCGATCGACGCTCTCAAAGCCACCATCATCCGCTAAGGAGTCGCGGTGGTCAGCACATGGCCACCGCATCACACATCATGTACAAGTTCATCATTACCATCGATTGTCAGCCCGGCACCCGCGAGAAAATTCTCTCTCGTGCTCCCGAGGCTCAGGCCGCAACCCGCGCCGAGGCCGGTTGCATCGCCTATGATTTTTATACTTGCACCGACAATCCGGACCGCCTTGTGTTTGTCGAGACTTGGGTCGATCAGGCCGCCCATGATTTCCACATGGAGCAGCAGCACACCAAGGACTTCATCGCGTTCCACGAACAATTTCACGAAAAGCTGGTCTTCGAGACGATCAATATCGCGTCCTGAAGCCTGAGACGATTTGGAGCAATTGAGCGCTCCGGTGAGACAAAATGAGATGAAATGCGGCGCTTTGGCGATCTGACCTTTTCGCCGCAACACCCAGAGACGAAAACGACCGCGCAGCACCTGTCGGCGCGCGTAGGGAGGATGAAGAATGAGCGATTTGGACGTAATCACGATTGGACGCGCGGGCGTTGATTTGTACGGGGCGCAGATTGGTGGGCGTCTTGAGGACATGGGGTCTTTCGAGAAGTACATCGGCGGCAGTCCGACGAACATTGCGTGCGGGACCGCGCGTCTGGGTCTGAAGACCGCTCTGATTTCCCGTGTGGGCGACGAGCACATGGGGCGCTTTATTCTGGAACAACTGGGGCGCGAGGGCGTGTGCACCGATGGTGTCGTGACCGATCCCGAACGTCTGACGGCTTTGGTGATCCTCGGCATTCGCGACGAAGAGCAATTCCCCCTCATCTTCTACCGCGAGAACTGCGCTGACATGGCGCTGTGCGAAGACGACATTGACGAGGACTTCATCAAGCGGGCGCGGGCGGTTGTGGTGACGGGCACGCACCTGAGCCACCCGCGCACCGAAGCGGCTGTGATCAAGGCGCTGGAACTGGCCAAGAAGCATGGCCTGCGCACCGCTCTGGACATCGACTACCGCCCGAACCTTTGGGGCGTGGCGGGTCATGGGGACGGCGAGAGCCGCTTTGTGGAAAGCGCCAAAGTCACTGAGAAGCTGCTGTCGACCCTGCATTACTTTGACCTGATCGTGGGCACCGAAGAGGAGTTCCACATCGCAGGCGGCTCGACCGACACGGTCAAGGCCCTGCGCTCGGTGCGCGAGAACTCTG
>JAUILL010000041.1 GCA_030433335.1 Alphaproteobacteria bacterium
TCAGAGCCGTCTCATTCGCACCCGAGGCACCACCAAAGGCGATAGTGGGCGAGGCGATGCGCCGCTCCTGGAAGGCGCGTTCCTCCGCCGCGCGGCGTTCAAGTTCTGCCAGCCGCCGTGCCTCTTCCTCGCGGCGGAGCCGTTCTTCCTCCCGCGCGCGCAATTCGTCCTCGGTGGGCCCGATGGGTGCCGGAAGGGGCCGGTTGGCCTCAAGCTGCGCGAGCTCAAGGTCCATGCGGAGTTGCTCCAACTCCCGATCGCGGGCAGTGAGTTCGTCTCGGAATTGCTGCTGTGCGGCTTCCGAGGCGGCTTGCAGCGCCGCGATCTGCGTGGTCAGCGCATCGATCGCTTCGGCGGCAGCCGTGTCTTCCTCGACCACCGGTTCGGGGGCGTTGCGCAATTCCTCGATCTGGGCCTGAAGGGCGGCGAGTTGCGCCAAAAGCTCGGCGTTCGGTTCCACCGGTTCCGGTGCGACCAGAACGACTTCGGGCTCGGGTGGGGGGAGGGTTTCGATCGCGCCAAACCCGTCGCCTTCGTTCTGGAACACGTCCGGCGTGGCCGTGGGCAGGGCTTCCTCTTCCTCGGGTTGGGACATGAGATAGAGCAACGCACCGCCCGCGCCGATCACGAGGACGACGACCAAAGCGAGCAGCGGTGAGCGCCGTGGGGCAGGGGGTGACCCTGCGCCCTTGCCTTGTTCTAGAGCAGCGAGGCGTTTCTCGAGGTCTGCGTTTCCAGTATCGCTCATGAGCCTACCCCCGCAGGTGGTGTGGCCTCGATGCAGACCACCTCCTCCCCGATCCGCAGCACCCATTGTCGGTTCACGCCTGAAACCCGGATCACGCCGTCCTCGGTGGCTTGTGTGTTGACCGTCCGTTCTCGGCCATTCGCGTAGCGGAAGATCGCAGGCACCGGCGCGTTCCGCGGAAATTCGAAATACGTAAACGTCCCGTCATCCCAGACACGGGTGGGGGTGAACTCGGTCCGCGCGCTGGCACCGTAATTATAGTTCGGCGCTTGGGCCGCGATGGCACGTGTGGGCCGCGTATTGTCTTCGGGGTAGCGGAACTGGACCACGTAAAAGGTCGGACTGCGGGTCTCTTGGACGTTGAAGTAATAACTGCGCCTGTTCGTGTAGACGGTCACATTGGTATGCACCCCGCGCGCCACCGGCTTGATCGCGAAGGCCTGACCGCCGGGTACGCCGTCGATCTCGAAGCCTTCCGTGTCGCCCGCAATGATCGAGCGGATGCTCTCGCCTTCCCCGAACTCGACCGTGGTCACATGGGTGAGCGACACGCTGAGGCGGTAGACCTGACCTTCTTGATATGTTGCCAGCCGCACCCGATTGTCATTGGGCCCGCCACGCGGGATGGCTTCGGCGAAAGCAAGGCCGGGCAACAGGGCAATCAGCAATATGAAAAGTCGAGCAGGGAACAAATTCAATTCTCCAATCTGTCGGAGCGGATGGAATATTCGAGGACCGTGAAGCCGAAGGGGTTGGTCCAGACCTCATCGATGGAGCGGCGGGTCTCGGGGCGGAACTCGAAGAGAAGCGTGGCGGTGAAAAGCCCGGTTTGGACGCCGTTGATAGATGTCAGGCGCTTGCGCAGGCGGACCGTCGCGCGGTTGGTTCCGATCCGGTTTATGCTGAGGATCTCCACGTCGAGCCGCGCATTGGGGCCATAGACCGTCGGCGGGTAGTTCTCATTGGCGCTGTTCCAGATCTGGCGCAGCCCGCTCTCGGCAGCTCCGTCCGAGCGGCGCAGGACGTTGCGGATGCGCAGATCGTTGTCGAGCTGGTTGTAGACCTCCCGGTCGGTCACATAGCGGAACACCTCCGCCTCGATGATCGCCTGGTTGGCGGTCACCGAGGAGGCGCCGACCGAGGCTTCGGGGAGTGCAAAGCCGGTGGCGGGATCATAGGGAACAACGACGGGGGGCGGGTCGACATCGAGGATCGAGACCGCCGCGGCGCTCAGACAGCCGATGACACCGAAGACAAGGCCCGTCAGGCCAAGGCGTTGCCAGAGCCGTTCGCGGCGCAAGGCACCGTAGACCAGCTCCTCTTCGATGATTTCCTGTTCACTCGCCACCTGTCACAACCCTTGATCAGTCTGCCCGCAACTCGGGCAGCGTGAAGTCCATAAACCGCTGCTCCTCGGCGATGGTGGCGGCATCGATCACGCCGCCTGTGCCGTCGCCCACGGTTTGCACCGCCTCGAGCTGCCACATGGCGACGAGCGCAATGGCGAGCTCCGCTGTGACGCGCGTGTTGAGATCGATGCTTTCCTTGAGTTCGTCCATGTCGTCGATGAGCCCGACCAGCCGGTCGACGCGTTCCAGCGATTGGCCCGCGTCCTCGTAGCTGTTCTGGGCAGCGGCCGAGACGAGCGCGCCGGTGGTGGCTTGTGTGGCCACACGGTTGGCCCCGGGATTGCCGCTGGTGGCCATTTCCGAGAGGGTGTCGTCATCAAAGCCAAGATCGGCCAGCACCCGGTCCATCTGGGTTTCGATCTCGCCTGCGCCTGAGCCAGAGAGGCCGGAGAAGTCACCTGTCTTGATCGCCTCAATCGTGGCGAGGATATCGCCGAACTCTTGGTCGAGCAGGCCGTTCAGCTCGTCCTCCATCTCGGTGCGGATGATTTCTGGAAGCTCGGCGAGGCGGGTGAGGGCCTCGTAGGTTCTTTGCAGCTCCGCGAGTTGGTCCGTGAGTGTCGCAAGCTGTTCGCGGAGCTGCGTCAGCTGTTCGTTTTGTAGGATCTCGTCTTCGATCATCTGCCGGAGCTGCTGGATGTTTTGCGCGATGTTCTGGGTGTCGACGACGGGCACACCTTGCGCCAGGGCAAGGGAGAGGGTTCCCAAGTGTAGGCCAATCCCAAGTGTCGTGGCTAAGGCCGTTCTCAAGAGTAAATCTCTCATCAGTCTATCTCCCTGATCGTGAATTCCATGAACGCGCCCTCGGCCATGCGGGCGCTGGCCTGCGCCAGTTCTTCGGCGGAGAGAACGCGTGTGCGCGCCGCTTGCAGCCGAATGCGGGCGGCGACGAGGCGCACGAGTTCGGCGCGAGCATAGGTGTTGAGCGCGATGCTCTCCTGAACGTCTTCGGTCGTCGAAATCCGCTCGACGATATCCGCAATGCGCAGGGCGGCCTGCCTGATCGCAGCGGGTGAGTTGTTGCCATAAAAGGTCGCCCCATGACCCGTGAGGGAGAGGTTTGCATTTGCCAGAAGCGCGGGATCGATCGTACCGAGCGCTTCGATCCCGCCGATGCGGCCCAGGTAGAGATTGTAGCGTTCGGGGATGACCTGGACGTAGTGCTGGGTCTCGCGGAAAGGCGGCACGCCGCCATACTCGAACACCCGGCCGGGTCCGGCGTTATAGGCCGCGAGCGCGTTGATGATGTTGCCATCGAAGGTGTTGAGTTGGGTGGCGAGATAGCGCGCGCCGCCATGCACCTGCAGGTAGGGGCTGTCGTAGTATTCCGGGTTGATGCCGAGATCGCTGGCCGTACCGGGCATGATCTGAGTTAGGCCGAAGGCGCCGACCGGCGAGCGGGCGCCGATGGTGAAACGGCTTTCCTGCCAGATGAGCGCCTGTAGGAGTGCGCGCCATTGAACCGGCGAGAGACCCGCGCGGCCCACGCCCGCGAAACCGCTGGTTTCCTGGGCGACGCGGATGATGAGTTGCTCAATGTTTTCGGCGGCATCCCCGAACATCTGTGCGCCGCCGGGATTGGGGTCGATCTCGGCATTGCCGTAGACCGTTTCGACGGAACGGGCTGGATCGCCGCTGCCGCTTTCCAGCCCGGAGACCATTGCCGGCAGGCCCTGACCGCCGAAGCTGGTCTGGGCATCGAGGATGCGCTGCAGGGTTGCGAGTTGCTCGCGTTCGATCTCGGCAATGAGCTCGCGCACGGACAGCTTGTCCGCCTGGATCGCAAGGTCGGTCTCGCGATCTCCGGTCTCGACGATATCGCGCGCGGTCAGCCCGCTGTCATTGGTCGGCACGCCTTGGGAAAGGGCGATGCCGGGCAGCAGGCAAAGCACGAGGATATGGGGCAGTTTAGACTTCAATGCCGCCCTCCGGCGCGCCAAGGGGCGTGAAGGTGCAATCAGGTGCTGTGGGTGCCGTCGAGGCGAGGAAGGTAAAGCAGTTGGCCTGTGGCTCCTGGTACTGGGCGCAGGAGGCCAACACACCAAGCGCAGAAAAGAACAAGAAGATACGGGTCATGAAAGCCTCCAGAAATCAGGGCGGTCGCGGTAATCGGCGCCGACGAGCGCTTCACCTTTTTCCATGCCGCCGAGGATGGTGAGATTTGGCCCGAGGGCGCTCAGATCGGCATCGACGACGATGGATCCCTGGTCGTCGCGGATGAGCGCAAGGCGGCTGTCGCTGCCGGTGTTGAGAAGCACATCGAGTTCCTTCTCATAGAGGTTCAGCATCGCGTAGTCGGCGGCATGGGCGCGTATGTTCGGGAGCAGGATCTGCGTCGGCACCGCCTCGACGATGGTCTTGCCGGTCCGGGTGCGTTCGAGCTGGCTCGCGTATTGCGTCATCATCACCGCGACGGTGTTCTGCTTGCGCGCGGTCACCAGCCAGTTCGACAGCCGCTCGGCGAAATACGCATTGTCGAGCGCCTTCCAGGCCTCGTCGATCACGATGATGGTGGGGCGGCGATCCTCGATCTCGCGCTCGACACGGCGGAAGAGATAGGAGAGGACGGCCATGCGTTCCTTCTCGGCTTCGCTGTCGAGAATGCCGGTGAGATCGAAACCCACCACATCGCCTTCGAGCGAGAAGGTGTCTTCCAACGTCTGGCCGAATATCCAGCCGTAGCGGCCTTCTTCCGTCCATTCGAGCAGGCGCTGGTGAAGATCGCCGCCATCATCGGTGGACACAAAGAGCGATGCAAAATCCCGCCAGTTGCGCAGGGCGGGGTTTGTGGCTTGCGCGTTCTGGCGGACGACTTCCTGAATGCGGTTGGTCTGCGCGGGCGTCAGGGGCTTGTCAGCGCGGTAAAGAAGCGTGGCGAGCCAGTCCGACAGCCAGGCCGTGCCACGACTATCGGTTTCGGTCCAAAGCGGGTTGAGCCCAGTAGGCTGTCCCGCTTTCAAAGACGCATAGCGCCCGCCATTGGCGCGGACCGCCATCTCCATACCGAGCCGGTAATCGAAGACGAAGATCCGCGCCCCTGCTCGACGGGCCTGTGTCATGAGAAAGGCCGACAGCACCGACTTGCCAGACCCGGGCCGCCCCATGATCAGCGTATGCCCGCTGGTCGGTTCTTTCTCGGGGCTACCCTGCTCGTGATAGGAAAACCGATAGGCGCTCTGCTCGGGCGTGGGAAGATAGGTGATGACTTTGCCCCAGGGCGTTTTCTGAGCAGGCTTGCCGAGCTGGGTCCGATGAAACGCCGCGAAATCCGCGAAGTTGCGATTGGTGATTGCACTGGCACGGACGCGCTTGGGCTGGTTGCCGGGATGCTGGCTGAGGTAATGCGCCTTGGCCGCGACCCGCTCGCCAATCATCTTCACGCCTTCGGCGGCGGCGGCGTTGACGATCTCGGCGCTAAGGGTCTGCAACTCGTCGAGCGTATCACAGAAGATCGTCACGACCATGTGGTGCTCGCCGAAGCTCTGGCGTTTGGCTTCGAGATCATCGGCGGCGATATCGAGGGCTTCCATGAGTGACAGGGCCGCATCCTGGCTGGCTTGCATCTGGCGCTTTTGCCGCTTGATGCGGCCCGCCATGAGGTTCGAATTGATCGGCGTGAAGGAATGCGTGACGATCATGTCGACCGGCAGGTTCAGCATGTCGAACATGGTGCAGGAGGTGGCCTCGGAATATTCCCCGATGGTAAAGCTCTTGCCATAGCGATGTCCCACGACGCCTTCGGTGAGCTCGAAGTGATCGCCTTGGAACGTCACCCGGGTATTGGCGACGTTGAAAGACAGAAAGCCATAGGTGTTCGCCGGATAGAGCGGCAGTTCCTGGCCGGTGTTGAGGGCGCCCAGAAACCCGATCAACTCGCCACTCTTGGCTGACAGGACGCGCGGGTTCAGCTCGGTCAGGCCCGACAGGAAGACATTCACGGCCTCGCCCAGACGGCGCAGACGCCTCTCGGTAGCCTCCTTGAGACGGTCCGGCGCGCTTCGGTTCAGGAAGTGCAGGACGCTTTTCGGGGGCGGGCGGTGGATGACCGTAAGCGTCAAGGTTTTGTCGCGCAGGCCGCTGGTCTCGAGCTTTGTCCGCCAAAGCCGATCCACCTCTCCCGCAAAACTGTCCTCGCGCACCGGCTCGAGGTCTGGCGTGATCGCCTTCGAGACCTTGTGGACGTAGTAGCTGAACTCCGGCCCGAGCTGCGCGATGATCCGGGCAAAGAGCGCGGTCACCTTGTCGAGATAGGCATCATCCGTCGTGTAGCTGTTGACCCCATCGAGTCGGATGCACTGGAAAAGCTCGTTCACCCGCGTCCGAACGGTGCGGTCATCGACCACGCTGACGTAAGGAAGCATATGCGCAAGGCGGGTCTCGCGCGCATACCAGTCCGGCGTCATGGTGCGGGGATCGAGCCTTTCGTCCATGGCAGTATTAGGGCGCATAGCTGTCCCCGCCATGGATGGAGCGGTTCCGCGTGGGTGGCGTTTCCTGCAGCGCCGTCATCATCACGTCGATGAAACGCGGGTCCCAATCTGCGGCCTTCCACAGCACCGGATAAAGAAGGGCGGCCACGCCCAGCGCCCCGATGTGCTGGACCCAGACGAACAGGAGCACCGAACCGAAGAGCCAGACCATCGCGTACATGATGGGCAGGCCCAGAAGCTTCGGCGGGCGCACGAGGCCGAGAAAGAGAGGCGCGCGCTCAGCCACCGGCAAAAACCGCGGCAACGATGGTGGGGGCGGCGGCAACACCGGCGATGCCGACAAGCACCCAAAGCGCTTGGCGCAGATCGATGATGTTGAAGAACCAGCTGAGAAAGACCCCGAGAACGGCAAGCGTCGCGATGACCACACCAAGGGGGCCGGTCAGCGCGTCGACAATGCCCTGCAACAAGCTCTGGATCGGGGAGAGATCGATGCTTTGTGCAAGGGCGGGCTCGGCAATGAACAGGAATAGCGCCAGCGAGGCGACAAAGAGGTTTGAAATCTGTCTCATGAATTTGATCCTTCCAATCGGGCCACGACAGCCATGACGCGGGCCACGTGGTTCTGGGTTTCTCGGTAAGGGGGAATGCCACCGTGTTGGCGCACGGCGTCCGGCCCCGCGTTGTAGGCCGCCAGCGCCAGATGCGGATCGCCGAAGGTTTCCAGCATCATCGCGAGGTAGCGGGCGGAGCCGTCGAGGTTCTGCAGCGGATCACGCGGGTCGACGCCCAGATCACGCGCAGTTGCTGGCATCAATTGACCAAGGCCAATGGCACCCGCACTTGAAATCGCATCCTGCCGGTAGGCGCTCTCAACCTCGATATTGGCGCGGTAGAGAGCCAGCCAATCCCTCATGGAGAGCTCTGCGCGCCGCAGGCCCGGATGGCCGGCATAGCGCAGGGCCGTTGCCTCGATGCCTAAGAGAACGTCTGCGCGGGGCAGGGGTGCTGGCTGGGCGAGTGCCGCAAACCTCAGCGCGTCAGGTTCGGAAGCTGCTTCAGTCTCGCCAAGAATGGCCAAACCATCGGACGCCGATCCCTGACCAATGCCGTCATTGTAGTTTCGAGCAAAGCTGCTTTGGGAGCGTGACGGGATCAGGGAGCCGTCGCTCTCCATGACCAGGACCATTTGAGCTGAGGCAGGTGCTGCGACCAGCCAGAGACAGACGAGGTTAGCTGCCAGCGCCCTTGTCTGATGGGGCTTTGTCTGGCGGCGCAAGTTTGTGCGTACGGCTTGTCCCCGCCTCAAGCGGCAGGTCGACATGCGCAAAACCAAGGCCAATGAAGAAAGACACCACGCCGGAGATCGTCTTGAACTCGCGGATCTTGATATCGTTGTAGGTCGTCCGCGTGCGGGCGGTGACCAGGAGCTTTTCCTCGCCATCATCAGAGACAATGCGCATGATCCAGACCCCGTAATAGCTGGGGCCTTTCTTATGTGCCGACTCCTGGCACAGGATTTCTGCGCTATAGCCGCTTTCCACGAGCTCGCGGAACCTGGCTTCCGTAACCACATTTGGTGCTTCGATGTCCCAGTTCATGGCCCGGCTCACGCTTTCTCCAATGGCGCGACCCCAGGCATTCCCACTTGAAGCCCAGAGTTACGATAGTATATTATCAACCGCAAGATGTAATATCATGCTTTAGCTGTAGTTTGGTCACGCAAACACTAGTCTCGGGCAGTGTCCGCAATCAAGGAGATAACAGGTTTGAGAAACCCGAGGTTGATATGCCTGCTCCCATTGCAAGCTCTGGTCCTTCTAATCTGCGTTTCCGGGCCGGTTTTGGCGGAATCCTGCTTCGCCCCGGCCCGTCCTTTCCTGCCAAGCGATTCGCAGGCGGCGCGGGACTATGCGGACATCATCCGTGGCGATTTCGAAGACTACATCCAGGATATCCAGAGCTACTTCCGTTGCCTCGACAGCGAACGCGCCCGCGCTTTCGAAGAAGCGCGCGAAGTCAGCGAGGACTATGGCCGATTTCTGCAATTGGTAGGGGATTGATGGGCAACCTCGGGAGCATCAGACTTGTAGCCCATGGAAACCAGACGCCGATAACACCCTCATATATCTACTTTTTAGATAACAGATTTCATCCGCTAGCGACGTCACAAAAGGTATGTGACGCGTGGCAAAAACAATCAGAAGCACGGGACAGGTGGCACTCTGCCAAGCATTGGTCGACGCCCGCATCAAGGCGGGCCTCGGTCAGGAGGACTTGGCGATCAAGCTCAAGTGCCATCAATCCCTCGTGGCGCGCATTGAAAGCGGCCAGCGCCGGGTCGACGTCGTCGAGCTGGTCGTTCTTGCGCGGGCCATCGGCTTTGACCCCTTCGAGGTTTTGGCGACCGTCGATGCCGCCACGGAGCCCGACCACAGAATTTGAAAGCAAAGAAATTTTCAAACGTACCGAATTGGACGTCCCCATGTGAATTGAGCTCCTCCAGGAAGAGTAGTCATCCAACATCCACCAAGTACGGCATGCGATCCGAGCGCGCACTCAGTGACACGATGCCGTAACTGCAGCGCCAATGTGCAGGAAGTCAGTAAACAGTGAACGATGATAAAGGTGAGGGCGTCGCGATCGCCAATCTGATCGGGACCGATGGGTGCAGCATTGTTGGTTGGGTGTATCGATGGACGACGGGCGCGCATGCGGTGATGTGGGACGTCCACGGGCCCCAGCCGGTGTCGGAAATCCGGCCGGATTTCACCGCGGAACAGAAACAGGAAATCGACTTCGACGCGCTCACCCGGATCGGTAGAGACGAGGGCGGGTGAGGTGAGAACCCGCAATGTTTGCCGAAATGCCTAATAGCCTATGGACCGCGACGGATATGCGGTGTCGTCGTACAAGCCAGAGAAACGGGGTTCCGAGGCAAGCCAATGCAGCGGCAGGTCAGTAGTTCACCTGTTCAAAGCCGTAATTGCCCTCATAGTCGCGCCAATCGACGAACACGGAACGGTGATAAATGCCGGGGCAATGCTCGCCCCAGCGTTCAAGGCCTACGTGAGCCGAAGGAAGGTCAGTGACGGCAGACCTCTGCCAAGAGAAATCGCCTTGGGTCCCGTAAGTGCCGAGGACCACGGTCGCGCTGCGATTGCAGTCACCGTCACGACCGGATTCATGCTGCCGTGCATAGCGAACATCAAAGACACGGATGGACCGCACGAAATTGAACTCGGGACCGCTGATATCGATGTCCGCGCGATCCTGAACAAGCCGGAGTGCCTGGTCGGTGGGAACGAGATCATGGACTTGCAAGGATTGGAGCGGTCGACGGCTGTCCGTCTGGTAAAAGGCTTCAAAGATGCGGCCAGCGCTGTTTAATGGCCGATCGCTCTCATAGGAAGCGCCCATGGGACACCGCCAGATCTGCAGCGGCGGTTCCACCGGCCAGGGCGTAATCCGCCGGATGAATTCGGCGCGCGCCCGGGCGCAAGGGACGGAAGCGGGCCAGCCGCCCGACAGACACAAGAGGATCGCGCAATCGATAGAGTAGGTCTGCGCGCGGGCGGGCATCGGCAGCGAAAGACCTGTCACAGTTAGGGCAACTGCGACCGAGGCGGGGAGCTTATTGAATAGATGGCGCATGCTGAGAACCCTCTGTGACAAGGCTCAGCATACATACGATAATATACTATCGCAACACTAAGTACAAAGACGCATAATTAAGTTTATGTTAAATAATGTTGCACTCCGCCTAGTTTCCGAGACTCTATCTTATTCTAATTACTTCCGCTGATACGCAATCTGAAAGACTCCGACGCTGGCGAGGCCGGATGGAGCGAGAAGCGTGGAAGCGTTGGCTACCAGCCACCAAACCGCGCCCATGTCATAAGATCTGCGCCAGCGGTTTCAGGAATGACATGGTACCGCTGATGTTGCGCAGCTGTTGCACACGCGTGGTTAGGCAAGATGCGCAAGCGGGTGCCCACTGGAAGCTCAGGGACCGCACCACCAAAATCAGGCCGACGGGCGATCACGCCGTGTTCCTGATTGGCTTGGATCATGATCAAACCAGGTATCACCGTGCCGGCTACATCGCAGACAATCCCATAACCCTGATCGACGCGCTGATTGGCTGTGCCTCGGTCCCGCGACATAGCCATCCAGCCTGCGTCGCAAATGGTCCAACCCTTGGCCGCCTGGTGTCCGATGACCGTTGTCAGAACACTCAACGCGATATCGCCTATGTCACACACGTCGATCCCTGCCATCACCAGATCGAAAAAGACATAGACGCCCGCGCGAAGTTCGGTCACGTCCGTCAGGTCTTGCGCGGCGTGGGCGGTTGGGGTGGATCCAACGCTGACTACGGGACAGGGCAAACCAGATTTTCGCAACATGGCCGCAGAATTGACCACGGCAAGCCGTTCCTCTTCTGCGCATATCGCCTGCTGCGTTCGGCCGACAGCGCCATAGCTTTCGCCTGCATGGCACAAGACGCCACTCAACTCTGCGCCGCCTTCGTGCAGGATCCGCCCAACTTCGATCAAAGCGGGATCGTCTGCCGTTAATCCGCTGCGATGCCCGTCGCTATCGATCTCGATCATTGCCGGGATAGTTATTCCAGAGGTTTTGGAAGCTGCGGCTACCGCCTTGGCTTGCGCTGCACAATCGAGCAGCACCGTCAGCCTGCACCCTTGCCGGTGCAGCGCTACGACACGGTCCAGTTTGTCCGGGCTGATCCCCACAGCATAGAGAATATCCGTGATCCCTGCCCTCGCAAAAACCTCAGCCTCTGCCAGCGTCGAAACCGTGGCAGGCCCATTGCCGTTTTCCAGCACATAACGCGCTGCATCGACGCTTTTGATCGTCTTCAGATGGGGCCGCAACGTTACCCCAAGAGACGTTGCATGGCGCGATAATCGGTCAACGTTGCGTTTCATGCGGGCCTCGTCGACCAGCAAGCAGGGGGTGGGAAGAACGGAGAGGTATGAATCAGACATGCGAGCAGTCTAGCGCACTGAAGCACACACCATAAGAGTTTGATTTTGCGTTAGTAAACCTCTCGAGTTCGGGCGAAAATTGAAATAGAGAATGCTTGAAGAGAACAGGAATGAAGCCGCTTCTAAATTTTTCAAGGACGACAGACTGCCATGAACGCCCTGCCCCATTTTGTTGATGTCCACGCGGATGTACTGGACGCTTTGAACAACCAAAAACCGGTCGTTGCTCTTGAGAGCACGATCATCACGCATGGCATGCCGTTCCCTGACAATGTGGACATGGCGACATCCGTCGAAGAGGAAATCCGACAGCGCGGTGCTGTTCCCGCCACCATTGCCGTTCTGGATGGACGCCTGAAAATCGGCCTCGATGCCGAAGAGCTGAGTCGCCTGGCGAAAGTAACGGACGCCCTAAAGATCTCACGTGCGGACATTGCGTTTGCGATCTCTCAGAAGAAATCAGCCGGAACAACCGTTGCAGCCACGATGATCGTTGCGCGAATGGCCGGCATCCGGGTGTTCGCCACGGGCGGTATTGGCGGTGTGCATGCCGGGGCCGAAACAAGCTTCGACATCTCAGCGGATCTAACGGAATTGGGAAAAACCGATGTTATGGTCGTCGCCGCTGGAGCGAAGGCTATTCTGGACGTGCCGAAGACACTGGAAGTTCTGGAAACCCAAGGCGTCGCGGTCGTGGGGTATCGGACGGACACGCTTCCGGCGTTTTGGACTGCGGAGTCTGACCTCGAGATACCGCTGCGGCTCGACAGTGCAAACGAGATCGCCGAATTTCAGAAGGTCCGCGACGACCTTCGCCTCGAGGCAGGGCTCCTTGTTGCGAACCCGATCCCGGCGGATGACGAAATCCCATCCAATATCATCGACGGCTATATCGAAACGGCGCAATCCGAGATGGCGGCGCAAGGCATTTCCGGCAAGGCGGTAACGCCCTTTCTGCTACAACGCATATTCGAGCTGTCAGAGGGGCGGAGCCTCAAGGCAAATATCGCGCTGGTGAAGAACAATGCACGGCTGGCCGCCGACATTGCCGTTGCATTCCACGCACCGTCCCGCCCTTGATACGCTTGAGAGCGGTGAAGTGGCGATCCAGTTTTGGCCCGCGCCGTCCGCCGCCATTGTCTCGAGCAATGATGATGACGTAACGATTTCACCGAGTGATAGTGTGCACTAGTTGAAGACGACCGTCCTTTGCCCGTTCAGCATGACGCGACCCTCAAGGTGCATCTTGACCGCGCGGGCCAGCACGCGGGATTCGATGTCACGACCCACGGCAACAAGATCGTCGGGCGTCATGGAATGGACCACGCGTTCGGCCTCCTGTTCGATGATCGGGCCCTCGTCCAGATCGGCGGTCACATAATGGGCAGTGGCCCCGATGAGCTTCACCCCTCGTTCATGGGCCTGGTGATAGGGCTTGGCCCCCTTGAAGCTGGGCAGGAAGGAATGGTGGATGTTGATCACCCGCCCGGAGAGCGCGCGCGACATCTCGTCGGACAGAACTTGCATATAGCGCGCCAACACCACGAGATCCGCATCCACATCTTCAACCAGCGCTAGCAGTCTCGCCTCGGCCTCCGGCTTGGTGTCTCGGTTGACCGGAATGTGGTGAAAAGGCAAACCCTCCTGTTCGGCGACACGCTGAGCATCCGGATGGTTCGACACAATGCCGACCACCTCCGCGTCGAGCCAGCCGACACGCACCTGGTAAAGAAGGTGCAGCAATGCGTGATCGAAGCGCGACACCATTATGAGAATGCGCGGCTTACGTCCGGTGTGACTCAGGATCATCTCCATCTCGAACCGCGCTTTGATCGGAGCAAGCGCATCGAAGATTCGCCCCTCATCGTCTGCGCTTGCCAGAAACGCCACGCGAAGGAAAAAGCGGTTACTCTGGCGATCCCAGAACTGTGTGGTTTCGACAAGATTAGCGCCCTGCTCCGCAAGCGCAGTGGTGACAGCTGCCACGATCCCCGGCGCCGCAGCGCAGGACAGTTTCAAGATGTACTGCGGCTCTGACTTCGTTCCAGGACCTGACTTGGGTTCAGCACTCGGGCAAGTTGACAGCAAGGCCTCCAAGGCTCGTCTCCTTGTATTTGGTGTTCATGTCTTCGCCGGTCTGCCGCATGGTCTCGATACAATTATCCAGCGGCATGAAATGCGTGCCATCACCTCGCAGAGCGAGGCTTGCGGCGCTGACGGCCTTGATGGCCCCCAATCCGTTGCGCTCGATGCAGGGCACCTGTACCAGCCCAGCCGCAGGATCACAGGTCATGCCAAGGTGATGTTCCAGCGCGATTTCGGCGGCGTTCTCGATCTGCTCGTTGGTGCCGCCCAATGCGGCACACAAGCCTGCCGAGGCCATCGCCGATGCGCTACCGACTTCGGCTTGACAGCCACATTCCGCCCCCGAGATCGACGCGCGGTGCTTGATAAGGCCGCCGATGGCAGAAGCGGTCAGAAGGAGTGTCTCGACACCCTGTTCTGTCGCACCGATGCAGTGGTCCCGATAGTAGCGGATGACCGAAGGTACGACGCCCGCCGCGCCGTTCGTGGGCGATGTAACGACCCGTCCACCGGCGGCGTTTTCCTCATTTACCGCCATTGCGTAGACCGACAACCAGTCGTTGGAGACAATTGTTTTTGCTTCGCCCAAGGTTTGCTCACGTGTCCCTTTGTTGCACCCCTAAATCGGCTGAGCCGCTTCACGATCGGGCGCATCCCATCCAAGTCGTTCCCCGGACATCATCGCGCGACATGCCATCGTGCCGACACTATCCGGTCATTTTCCTCTGGCTGCAAGAGCTGGACCGGCGTTGAATTGCGGCAGTCGCAAATCGTCCCCAATCGGCCACCGGCGGGATGACGGATCAGGGCGCAAAAGTCTTGTCATCATCCCTGTTCTTGTGAATGGCTCCTCAAGCTCTCGAGAACCCGGAGCCTCCGGCAGGGCCGCTTTGGTTCAACTCGCGCACCAAATGCTGCTGCAGGGGCGTTGATGTATGACGGGCATCGCGGTATGATAAATTATTTACTAAAACGTTTCGGGGGATACTTGAGCCATCAAGCATCACCAAAAGCCCGAGAGCGCCGAAGGCGTGGCAGGGTTTTGGTGATTCAAGGCTTTCCCGAAACACTCTAAACTTGGGGCGATGGTTTGGTCACGATAAAAGATATTGCCGATCGTGCTGGCGTCTCTGCGGCGACAGTTTCGCGGGTTCTTAACGGGGACCCAACCCTTTCCGTGGGTGACGTGAAGCGCAAACTCATTATTGAGACAGCGGAATCGCTGAACTATCAAACCCCTAGAAACCGGCTTGGCAAGAGACTTGGAGCGATCGCCATCGTGCACTTTTTGGACCCGGCAGAAGAACTGGGCGATCCGTATTACGTTGGCCTGCGTCTCGGGATTGAAAGGCGGTGCAAGGAACAGCGTATCAACGCGGTTACTGTGCGTCGCGATCAGATCGGGGATCAGAACTCGCCGGGACCATCCGTGCGGGCAGCGATTGCCATAGCCGCAGAACCCTCGGACGACAGCTCCTGGATGGCACCCTTCGGCCAAAATATCGTGTTTGCAGATTGCACCGCGCCCAACAGGAAATTTGATACCGTGGAAACAAATCTGCGCGATGCGATGCGTGAAACGCTGACTTGCCTGGACTCAAATGGCGCAAAGCGGATTGCCTTTGTCGGTCTGGGCAAGGAACTGAATTCCGAACACCGCGACGAAGTCCGCTATGCGGCATACTGCGAGTGGATGCGGGAGGCCAACCGGTTCGACGCCTCTATGTGCAAGGTCTCAAATGACGGCGGTGACCGGCATTGGGAGCGGCTCGGCTACGGTTTGACGGTGGATTTGCTGGACAACGTCGTGCAGCCGGATGCAATCGTGGCCTTCAATGATGGCGTGGCCGTAGGGGTATACCGTGCCCTTCAGGAAACCGGTCGTTCGATTCCGCAAGATGTATCAGTGGTCAGCTTCAACGACGTTTCGGTCGCTCAATTTTTGACACCACCGCTTTCGACGGTCCGCATCCCCGTGGAAACGATTGGTGAAACTGCTGTTGATCTTCTTGTGGAACGTCTTCGCGGACGGCGTGTGACCAAGCATGTTACGCTGGAGACGGACATCGTCTGGCGTGAAAGTAGCCGACGTTCAACCGGTCTGTAAAATCGGCCCGGAGGCGGCAACGGTCGTTGCCGGGCTCACATCTGTGGCAGCGATGTCTTGGGCGGTCGCGCAAAGCAAGCTTCATTTGGCTCTACCGAGCATTTGGGCCCCTCATTGAAGCCGAAGCTTGTTGCGGTGGCGGCGCTTGTGCGCACGTAGAGTTTGCTCAACAGGCTGAGTGGAAGCATGCCGCCCGATTGGCAGCCACCGGGCCAGGTCATTTCAGAACTCGACACAGCAAGCAACAGACTCCATCTCGCGTCGGCGTTGCTAGAGACTGATACCGCGCAACTGCAGACAGACCGTCTGATTGTTGAAATAAATTTTTACTAAATTTTTTTCCGAATCGTGCTATGTCCGATCTCGGGCAGCGTTGTCCGATCTCAAGGAGGAGAGAGAATGAGACTAAATTCACTGAAATCGACCGGCAGCCTTGGCGCCATGCTCACCGCCGGCGCCCTGAGCCTTGCTGCCGGAACGGCATCGGCCGAGACCATGCTCACGGTCTGGAGCTGGGATCCGAATTTCAACGGTGACTCGATGCAAAGGGCCATGGCGCGCTATCAGGCCGAACATCCCGACGTGAGCCTGGTGGTTGCCGATTTCGGCAAGGATGCGCTGGAGCAGAAACTGCAATCGCAGCTTGCCTCGGGCAGCAACCAGGGCCTGCCGGACATCGTGCTGATCGAGGATTATGCCGCCCAACGATTTCTGCTCACCTTCCCGCAGGCATTCGAACCGGTGGGCGAGCATGTCGACCTGTCCGGCATGGCGCCCTACAAGGTCGCCTTGGCAACGGTGGACGGGACGGCCTATTCGATGCCCTTCGATTCCGGTGTCACCGGCGTATTCTATCATCGCGCCGATCTGGAAGCGGCGGGATTCGCGCAGGATGACCTGGTGGGTATCACCTGGGACAGGTTCATCGAGATCGGCCAGTCGGTGGAGGCCGTGACCGGCAAGGATTTCCTGGTTCAGCCGTTCAACCGCACCGACCTGCTCCGGCTCATGCTGCAATCGGCGGGCACCTGGTACACCACGCCGGACGGTGCGGTATCGCTGGGGGCCGATCCGCGGTTCCGCAAGGTTGTCGAGGAATACATCAAGGTCATGACATCCGGCATTGTGCAGGATGCCGCGGGTTGGACCGAATATGTCGGGGCCTTCACCTCGCATGACGTGAGCGGCGTCGCCACCGGCGCATGGATCACCGCCGCCATCAAGGCCAACGCCGATCAGGCCGGGGAATGGGCCGTGGCGCCGATCCCGCGCATCGACGGTATCGAAGGTGCGGTGCATGCCTCGAACGTCGGCGGTTCCAGCTGGTACGTCATGGCCGAGGGGCCGAACACCGAAGTGGCGCTGGATTTCCTGAACGATGTCTGGGCCGGCGACAGCGACTTCTACGCCGATATCCTCGCCGACAAGGGCGCGGTCGGTTCGCTGCTGGCGGCGCGTCACACCGCCGCCTACGACGCGCCGGATCCGTTTTTTGCCGACCAGAAGATCTGGGCCGACTTCGCGGATTGGCTCGGCGTGGTTCCGGAGGTCAATTTCGGCGTTTTTACCTTCGAGGCGGAAGCGGCCTTCCTCGCCTATGTGCCAGACGTGATCCGCGGCGATGCCGCGCTTGACGACGCGCTCGAAACCTACGAGCGGCGCCTGACCCAGGCCATCCGGTAATCCCGAGACGGGGCGGCGGCCGCGGCGGCTGCCCTGCCTTGGCCGCGGCTGAATCGAAGGAGGTCATGCGGTGAAATCTATGAAATCGAACGGCTGGGCATTCATCATGCCCGCGATGGTCATGATCGGGCTCTTCATGATCTACCCGATCCTGTCCTCCTTGTGGATGAGCTTTCAGACCGGCAGGGGGATGAATCTGTCCTTCGGCGGCTTCGACAACCTCCTGCGCTTGACGGAGGATCCTGTCTTCCTGCAAGCCCTGCTGAACACCGGCACCTTTCTGGTGGTGCAGGTGCCGATCATGATCGTTCTGGCTCTGCTCATGGCCACTTTGCTGAACAATCCCGATCTGAAATTTCGCGGCTTGCTGCGAACCGCGATCTTCCTGCCCTGCGTCACGTCGCTTGTCGCATATGCCATTCTCTTCAAGTCGATGTTCGCACTCGACGGGGTGGTGAACCAGACGCTCATCGGGCTCTACCTGATCGACCAGCCGATCCCCTGGCTGAGCGATCCGTTCTGGGCCAAGGTTCTTGTCATCATCGGGATCACCTGGCGTTGGACCGGGTATAACATGATCTTCTACCTTGCGGCCCTGCAGAACATCGACCGCTCGATCTACGAGGCCGCGCGCGTGGACGGGGTGCCACCCAGAGCGGTCTTCTTCCGACTGACCATTCCGATGCTGAAACCGGTGATCCTGTTCACCTGCGTCATGTCGACGATCGGCACGCTGCAACTGTTCGACGAGGTGGTGAACCTGACCGAAGGCGGGCCGGGCGATGCGACGCTCACGCTGTCCATGTACATCTACAATCTGACCTTCAAGTTCATGCCGAGCTTCGGATACGCCGCGACGGTGTCCTACGTCATCGTGGTTCTCGTGGCGATCCTCAGCTTCATCCAATTCTACGTTGCGAGGGACCGGAAATGAGATCGTTCAGAACCCTGGCGACCTATGGCTTCCTCGGAGTCATGGCCTTCGTCTCCGTCTTCCCCTTCGCCTGGATGATCATCGGTGCCACCAATACGTCCGCCGATATCATCAAGGGCAGAAGCTGGCCGGGATCGGCCCTGGCCGAGAACCTCTCGACCCTCGTCACCACGAACAATGTCCCGGAGATCCTCTACAATTCCTTCAAGGTCGCGATCATCGGCACGGCCCTGACGCTGCTGGTGGCGTCGATGGCGGGCTACGGTTTCGAGGTCTTCAAGTCCAGGTTCAAGGACAGGGTATTCGGCGGCCTGCTGCTTCTGATGTCGATCCCCTTCGCCGCGCTGATGGTTCCGCTCTTCGTCCTGACCGGCAAGATCGGGCTGATCAACACCCATATCGGCGTCATCCTTCCCTCGGTCGCCGCGCTCTCGCTGTTGTTCATCATGTTCTATTTTCGCCAGGCGACCATCGCTTTTCCGAGCGAGCTGCGCGATGCCGCCCGCGTCGACGGGCTGAAAGAATGGCAGATCTTCGCGTTCATCTACATGCCGGTGATGAAATCAACCTATGCCGCCGCGACGATCATCGTGTTCATGGCGCAATGGAACAGCTACCTCTGGCCGTTGATCGTCTTGCAGACCAACGACAAGAAAACCATCACGCTCGCCATCTCGTCTCTGGGGACGCAGCAATTGCCCGACTATGGCGCTCTGATGGTCGCGACGATCCTGGCCACCCTGCCCACGCTTCTCATCTTCTTCGTCCTCCAGCGCCAATTCGTCCAGGGCATGCTGGGTGCAGTCAAATAGGAAAGCACGATGCCGCACACAACGAACATCAATACCGACTGGCAGTTCCACGAGGGCGATGCGCCCGAACTGAGGCAGCAGGCCCGCCGCGGGCGGGCGGTCACTCTGCCCCATAACGCGGTCGATCTGCCCTACAACCATGCGGATCAAACGGCCTACCAGCGCCGGTACACCTATCAGAAGCTGATCCGCCCCGATCCCGCCTGGGACGGCCAGGAGGTGACGCTGCGGTTCGACGCGGTGATGGCGGATGCCCGGATCTACCTGAACGGCACGGAAATTGCCGCCCACAAGGACGGATATACGCCGATCCACGCCCGGCTGACCGACCGGCTCCGCCCCGGTGACAACCTGTTGACGGTCGTTCTGGACGGGACGGAAAACCCCGAAATCCCGCCCTTCGGAGGGCAGATCGACTATCTGACCTATGCCGGCATCTACCGGGACGCCTGGATCGAGGTCGCGCCGGCCCTCTCGATCGCGGGCGCCAAGGTCGAAACGCCCGATGTCCTGGCGGCGGAAAAAACTGTACATGCCGTCGTCACGCTGGCCAATGCTTGCGACCAGGAGATCGAGGGGCGGATCACCGCGGAGCTGATCGACCGCGGCGGCAGGACCGTCGCAACCGCCACGGTGCCGGTGTCCGAGGCCCGGGTTGCCATCGACCTTGCCGGCCTGAAGGACATCGCGCTGTGGGATGTCAAGGACCCCGCGCTCTACACGCTGTCCCTGGTCCTTGAAACGGCGCATGGCCGGGATGGCTGGTCGACGCAGTTCGGGTTTCGCAGCGTCGATTTCACCACCGACGGCTTCCGGTTGAACGGCAAGCCCCTGAAAATTCGTGGATTGAACCGGCACCAGTCCTTTCCCCATGTCGGCTATGCGCTGCCCCGCGCCGCCCAGGAGCGCGACGCGGAGATCGTCAGGTACGAGCTCGGCTGCAATACCGTGCGCAGCTCGCACTATCCGCCGTCGCCCTGGTTTCTCGACCATTGCGATCGCATCGGCTTGCTGGTGCTCGAGGAGATCCCTGGCTGGCAACACATCGGCGGCAGCGTATGGAAGGCGGAATCGGTGCGCAATGTCGAACGCATGATCCGTCGCGACTGGAACCATCCCTCGGTCATCATGTGGGGTGTGCGGATCAATGAAAGCCCGGACGATCACGCGTTCTACGCCAAAACAAACCGCGTGGCGCGCGCTCTCGACACCACCCGGCCCACCGGCGGGATCCGCTGCATCGCCGAAAGCGAGTTTCTGGAAGACGTCTATACGATGAACGACTTCGTCCTGGGGTCGCATGAACTCGGTGGCAACCGCGGCCGGACGCCGTTGCGGCCGCAACGGGAAGTGACCGGGCTGGGGCACGACGTCCCCTATCTGGTGACGGAATACAACGGCCACATGTTCCCGACCAAGAGCACCGACAACGAATTGCGCCAGAACGAACATGTCCTGCGCCATCTCGAGGTCATGGACGCGGCCTATGGCGACAGCGCGGTCGCGGGCTGCATCGGATGGTGCGCCTTCGACTACAACACACATGCGGATTTCGGCTCGGGCGACGGCATCTGCTATCACGGCGTGATGGACATGTACCGCGAACCGAAATTCGCGGCCTATGCCTATGCCAGCCAGACGGAGCCGTCGGAACGGGTGGTCATGGAACCGGTGACCCACTACGCCCGGGGCGAACGCAATATCGGCGGGATCTTTCCCCTGATCGTCCTGACCAATTGCGACGAGGTCGAGATCCGCTATGCCGGCACCGCGCCGCGGCGGATCAAGCCGGACCGGGAAGCCTTCCCGCATCTGCCGCACCCGCCGGTGATCATCGATCGCAAACATTTCACCGACGCGGAACTCGGCGAATGGGGCGAACGCTGGGAGACGACCGCGCTGACCGGGTATCTGGACGGCGCTGCGGTTGCGGAGTGTCTGCTGCCGGAGAGGAAGATCCCCAGCGCGCTGGAGATCGCCCCCGACCGGACCGCCATGGCGCCGAAAGGCGACTGCCTGCGCGTCATGGTCCGCGCCCTGGATCAGGCCGGGCGGAAACTGCCGTATTTCTCCGAACCGATCGAGGTCGAGGTCTCGGGCGCGGCACGCCGTCTCGGGCCGGCCCTGCTTGCCATGCAGGGCGGCAGCGTCGGGTTCTGGATCGAATCAAGCGGCCGGGAGGGACCGGTCGAACTTCAGATCACCAGCCAGCGTTTCGGCCGGCAATCGGTCGGGCTGCTTTCGAAGGAGGATGCGGGATGAGTGGGCTCAAACTGCGCGGCGTCAAGAAGTCTTTTGGCGTTGCGAATGTGATCAAGGGGATCGATCTCGACATCGAGCCCGGGGAATTCGTGGTCTTCGTCGGCCCGTCGGGTTGCGGCAAATCCACCTTGCTGCGCCTGATCGCCGGGCTGGAAGACATCAGCGACGGCATGATCGAGATCGGAAACAGGCGGGTCGAGAAACTCGATCCGGCGCAACGCGGAATCGCGATGGTCTTCCAGACCTATGCGCTTTACCCGCATCTCACGGTCGCCGAGAACATGGGTTTCGCGCTCAAGTATTCGGGAACGTCGAAGGCGGAGATCGACAGCCAGGTCAAGGAGGCCGCGCGCATCCTCGAGCTCGATCGGTTGCTCGACCGCAAGCCCGGCCAGCTGTCGGGCGGCCAGCGCCAGCGGGTGGCGATCGGTCGCGCGATCGTCCGCCATCCCGAGGTCTTCCTGTTCGACGAGCCGCTGTCCAACCTGGACGCGGAGCTGCGTGTCCAGACCCGGCTCGAGATCGCGGGCCTGCACAAATCACTGGCGTCGACAATGATCTATGTCACCCATGACCAGGTCGAGGCGATGACCCTTGCCGACAAGATCGTCGTGCTGCGCGCAGGTCTGGTGGAGCAGGTCGGCAGTCCGCTGGCGCTCTACGACGACCCTGACAACGTCTTCGTCGCCGGGTTCATCGGATCCCCGAAGATGAACTTTCTCACCGGCGAGGTCACCGCCGACGGCGTGAAACTGACCGAACACGGCGATCAGGTCATTCCGCTGCCGCGGCTTGCTGCCTCGCCCGAAGTCGGAACCGGAGTGACGGTCGGCCTGAGGCCGGAGCATTTCGCGGCCGACGGCGACGCCGAACTGCAGGTCGACGTCGAGATGGTCGAAAACCTTGGCGGCGAGGTTTTCGTCTATGGTCGCAGCAACGGGGGTCCGCTGGTGACGATCAAATCCGACGACCGCAGCTTTGCACAGGGACAGCGCCGCAGCGCCAGTTTCTCGACGGCGTCGGCGCTCCTGTTTGACGACAACGGAGTTCGTCTTCGATGAGATGCGGGGGACTGGGTCTGCTGCCGGAAAATCGTGAGTTTGGCCCACGCGCAATCGTGTTTTCAACTGCGGCCTGGTTGAATTGAGTGCAACGGACACGTCCGCTTCGGGGTTCCCGCCGTCGCATGTATCTGCGATCACGCGAAGTGGCATCCGTTTTGCCGCTTCGTCCAGCGATCATCGGAGATTGAAAGCGATAGTTAAGGCAGACGCGCAAGGTGGCCTCAAAAGCGCTGCCGCATCGCGAGTGGCTAGAAGAGCTTGCAGCCACTTAGCGGATTAACATTTATACCACTTTCGGCACTGGAAACAAAGACATGGCGAACGACAGACGCAATCGGGCCTGGTATGGCAAGTTGGACAAGGACGGCTTTATCCATCGCAGTTGGATGAAAAACCAGGGGTTCCCGGATCACGCCTTTGACGGGAGACCGGTGATCGGGATTTGTAATACATGGTCCGAATTGACCCCATGCAATTCGGGCCTGCGCGAACTGGCCGAGGGTGTGAAGCGCGGCGTTTGGGAGGCGGGTGGCTTTCCGGTTGAGTTCCCTGTGATGTCGCTTGGCGAGACACAGATGAAGCCGACCGCCATGTTGTTTCGCAACCTGCTGGCAATGGACGTCGAAGAGTCAATCCGTGCTTACGGAATGGACGGAGTCGTCCTGCTGGGTGGCTGCGACAAGACCACGCCGGGGCAATTGATGGGCGCGGCTTCAGTTGACCTGCCGACAATCGTCGTCAGTTCTGGCCCGATGCTCAACGGCAAATGGCAGGGCAAAGATATTGGTTCTGGCACGGATGTGTGGAAGTTCTCGGAAGCCGTGCGCGCGGGCGAAATGACGCTTCACGACTTCATGGCGGCTGAATCCGGCATGAGCAGGTCTAAGGGCGTTTGCATGACGATGGGCACGGCCTCGACCATGGCCTCGCTTGTCGAAGCGATGGGGATGAGCTTGCCAACAAACGCGGCTTTGCCTGCTGTAGATGCCCGCCGCATGGCCTTGGCGCATCTAACCGGCAAACGAATTGTCGAAATGGTCGAGGAAGACCTGAAGCCGTCCGATATCCTTACCAAAGAAGCGTTCGAGAACGCCATTCTGGCCAATGCTGCGGTTGGAGGATCGACGAACGCGGTGGTGCACCTGCTGGCTTTGGCCGGACGGGTCGGGGTGGACCTGACGCTCAGTGATTTCGAGATCGGATCAGATGTGCCTTTGCTGGTGAACTGTATGCCATCCGGCAAATATCTCATGGAAGACTTCTGCTACGCGGGCGGTATGCCGGTGGTGCTGAAAGAACTTTCGGCCAAGCTGCGCGCGGCTAAAACGGTGTTGGGCGGAGATATCTCAGCCTATGCCGAAGGGGCCGAGTGCTGGAACCGCGACGTGATCCGCTCATTCGACGAACCGCTCAAGCCGGCCGCAGGGTTGCGCGTTTTACGGGGCAATCTTGCACCACGTGGCGCCATCGTGAAGCCGTCGGCCGCAACCGATGCGCTGCTTGAGCATGAGGCAGAGGCCTATGTGTTCGAAAGCATCGAAGACCTGAAAGCCAATATTGACCGCGATGATCTGCCCGTAACCCCGGACACCATTCTGGTTCTCAAGGGCTGCGGTCCCAAGGGCTATCCCGGCATGCCGGAAGTGGGCAACATGCCGATCCCTGCAAAGTTGGTGAAAGAGGGCGTGCGCGACATGATCCGCGTCAGCGACGCGCGTATGTCGGGCACGGCCTTCGGGACCGTGATCCTGCATGTCAGCCCCGAGGCCAATGATGGCGGCACCTTAGCTCTGGTCAAAACGGGGGATCGGATCAAGGTTTCTGCGTCAAACGGTGTGTTGGAATTGTTGGTGTCGGACAAAGAGCTGGAGGCGCGTCGCGCCAACTGGCAGCCTGAGCCACCGCATTACACACGTGGCTATGCCAAGATGTATATCGACCATGTGCTGCAAGCGGATCAAGGCGCAGACCTTGATTTCCTTGTCGGCAAAGACACCCGCCCCGTGACACGAGAAAGCCACTGATGAGTATTCCAGCAACATTCCACGACCTGAACGGCAAGAGCGTTTTTATCACCGGCGGCGGCTCGGGGATCGGTGCGTCTTTGACAGACGGATTCCTGGCGCAAGGTGCGAAGGTTGCCTTTGTGCAGCGCTCGGACGCATCAGAGTTCTGCGACGAGATGGAAGCCAAGCATGGTGTCCGACCCTTGTTCATACCGTGTGACATTACCGATATGGCGGCTTTGAAGTCTGCTATTGACCATGCGGCTGAGACGCATGGCGCGATTGAGGTGTTGGTCAACAACGCCGCCAATGACAAACGCCACGCAGTCGAGGACGTCACCGAAGAGTTCTGGGACTGGATGCAGGCGATCAACCTGAAAGCCTACTTCTTTGCGGCGCAGGCGGTTGTTCCGGCAATGAAGGCGGCCGGTAAAGGTACGATCATTAACTTCACCTCGATCAGCTATATGATGGGGAACGCAGGCTATCCGCTATACACGACGGCCAACGCCGGACTGAACGGCATGACCCGAAGCCTTGCGCGCGACTTGGGCGCGTCGAACATCCGCGTCAACGCCTTGGCGCCGGGATGGGTTCTGACGCAAAAGCAACTGGACCTTTGGGCAGACCCGATTTCCTTAGCATCGCATCTTGAGCGTCTGTGCCTTAAAGAACATCTGGTGCCGGAAGATATCGTCGGGGGCGTCCTGTTTCTGGCCTCGGATGTCAGTCGTATGATGACGGGTCAGACGATGGTCATTGATGGCGGCGTCGTGGTGACGGGGTAGTCAATGTCTGACTGGATCGCGATAGACTGGGGTACCAGCAACCTGCGGGTTTGGCTTGTCAGCGAGAGCGGAGAGGTCCGGGATCATCGCCTGTCCGACAAGGGCATGGGACAGCTTGAACCTGCGGGTTTTGAGCCTGCGCTCATCGCGCTGATCGACGACTGGCTTAGCGAAGGCGAGGTCACACAAGCGGTGGCTTGTGGCATGGTGGGAGCACGAAAAGGCTGGATCGAGGCGCCTTATGCGGCGGTGCCGTGCAAACCGGAACAGACCGATGGGGTGCAAGCCCCTGTCACCGATCCAAGGCTGTCGGTCACTATTCTGCCGGGGCTGAGCCAAATCACCCCAAGTGCAAATGTCATGCGTGGCGAGGAAACGCAGATCGCAGGCTACCTTGCTGCCAATCCCCGTTTTGACGGGGTGATCTGCATGCCGGGAACGCATACCAAATGGGTGAATGTGAGCGCGGGAAAGGTCGACAGCTTTCAAACCTGCATGACCGGAGAACTCTTCGCGCTGCTGTCAAAGCAATCGGTCCTGCGTCATAGCTTGAGCGGTGACGGCTGGAGCGACGATGCTTTCGACGCCGCCTTGTCAGAGTGCCTGACACGCCCGGCATCTTTTGGTGCGCGGCTTTTCGAATTGCGAGCAGCCGACCTGTTGCAGGGGCAGGCCGCAGCGGACGCAAAAGCGCGACTTTCGGGAATGCTGATCGGATTGGAGCTGGCGTCCGCCAAAGCCTATTGGCTTGGCCAACAGGTTGTCTTGATTGGCGATGCACGTCTAAGCGCGCTTTACCAAAAAGGGTTGGGAGCTCAGGGCATGGCAGCCACGCTTGCAGACGCAACGGCTATGACACTGGCCGGATTGGGCGCAGCATACAAATACCAAACAGGGGGCACAGAATGAGCCGGAATTTAGTCGCGATCCTTAGAGGCGTGACCCCGAACGAGGTTGAGGGTATCGGTGAAGCGCTTGTTGCAGCCGGTATCACAAAGATCGAGGTCCCGCTGAACTCACCCGATCCACTTGAGAGCATTGCTGTTTTGGCCAAGGCGCTTGGGCTGCAAGCGCTGATCGGAGCAGGGACAGTTTTGACCACAGAAGACGTGCAAGCCGTCAAAGCTGCTGGTGGCGCTTTGATCGTTTCTCCAGACTGCAACCCCGAAGTTATTTCGGAAACGAAACGGTTGGGGATGGCATCCTATCCCGGTGTCATGACGCCGACTGAATGTTTTGCTGCATTACGAGCAGGCGCGGACGGGCTGAAGCTTTTCCCGGGATTGTCGATCGGACCGGACGGGTTGAAAGCCATTCGGGCAGTCTTGCCAAAGGTAACCAAGGTGCTTGCGGTGGGCGGAGCCGGACCGGACAACTTTGCAGCATGGAAGCAGGCAGGCGTTGACGGGTTTGGCATCGGGTCAGCGCTTTACAAGCCGGGTGATGATGCCACGGCCGTTAGGGCCAAAGCTGACGCGATCGTCGTAGCCTATGACGAGGCATTCCAAATATGAGCGGTGCCGTTCAAATTATTGATGAGCGCGTTTGTCATCTGGGCGAGGGGCCACTTTGGCATCCAGAGCGGGGTCAGCTCTTCTGGTTTGATATTAACGCCAAACAATTGCTGACCCGCGAGGCATCGGGCCCGTTGATGTGGCAATTCGACGAGCACGTCTCTGCCGCTGGCTGGCTGGATCACGATACGCTTTTGATCGCCTCTGAAACGGCGCTCTTCAGGTTCGATATTGCTACGGGTACCAGTGAACACGTCATCGATTTGGAAGCTGACAATCCGGTCACACGCTCAAACGACGGCCGTGCGGACCCTTGGGGCGGGTTCTGGATCGGGACGATGGGGAAACAGGCTGAAGATTGCGCAGGAGCGATTTATCGCTTCTATCAGGGTAAGCTTGAGCCACTCTATCACGACATTACCATATCGAATGCCATCTGTTTCTCTCCAGATCGCAATTTTGCCTATTATGCTGATACTCCAACGCGCCAGATCATGCGGCAGACGCTGGACAGCGAGGGGTGGCCCACGGGGCCAGCGACGGTGTTTGTTGATCTGAACGCTGAAGGGTTGAACCCGGATGGTGCCGTTGTGGATTCTGAGGGCTACCTTTGGAACGCGCAATGGGGGGCTCATCGCGTGACCCGATATGCGCCCGAAGGACGTGTAGATAGCACTGTGAATTTAGCGGCTTCGCAACCAAGCTGTCCTGCCTTTGGTGGCCAAGACCTTACCAATCTCTATGTCACATCGGCAACAGAAAGCCTGTCCGAAGCGAATGACGCTGATGGTCGTGTTCTTAGCCTGCCTGTGGCCGTAGTCGGACAAGCTGAGCATCGTGTGAAATTGGTATGATACAGCGTTGTCCTTATGCCCCAATTAAAGAGAATAGTGTCAGATTTTTCTCTTTTTTTCCGGGACTTGCTGTGCCCTTGCGTATGCGTCCGGTGTGACCGGGCGTTGACTTTCAGCGTTGGTGCCAGTGCCAGGGTGCGAGTTCGTCGATGCGGTTGATCTTGTGATCGGCTGCGGATTTCAGAAATACCGGACAGCGATTCCGCTAATTCCCGGACAGCCGTTTCAGTAAATCCCGGACAGTTCGGGCACGACTGGTCAGCTGCCTGCAATCATGTTCAGGAAGCCATGGTTTCGGTCTTTTGATTTTCGGTCAAGTCTGGTGTGCGGTCTTTTCTGCGCATGCTGTCTCCCTTGAGTTCGATGCGATGGGCGTTGTGCACGATCCGGTCGAGGATCGCGTCGGCGATGGTGGGTTCCCCGATCATGGCGTGCCACCCGGACACGGGAAGCTGGGCGGTGATGATGGTGGATCGGCGCTGGTAGCGTTCTTCGAAGAGCTCCAGCAGGTCGAGGCGTTGCTGGTCGCTCAGCCCGTGCGTGCCCCAGTCATCGAGGACCAGCAGCTGGACGCGGGCGAGCTTATCGACCAGACGGGGAAACCGGCCGTCCAGGCGGGCCATGGCCATGTCCTCGAACAGCCGGGGCACGCGGACATAGGAGACGGAGTGATCAAGGCGCGCGGCCTGGTGCGCGAAGGCACAGGACAGCCATGTCTTTCCGGTGCCGGTTTGGCCGGTGAGAACGATCTGTTCGTGGGCCTTGATCCAGTCGCCCTGGGCGAGCGACAGGACCTGGCGCCGGTCGAGGCCGCGGCTGGCGCGGAAGTCGATATCTTCGATGCAGGCATTGGGGAAGCGCATCTTGGCGTTTCTCAGCCGGTTGGCAAAGCGCTTGTCGGCCCGATAGGTGGCCTCGCGGTCGAGCATGAGCCCGAGCCATTCATTGCGGTCGAGGCCCTGGTCGGCGTCCTGGTCGTTGAGCGCTTTCCAGGCATCGGCCATGCCGGTGAGCCCGAGCGCGGCCATCTGATCGAGGGTGGGATGTGTGAGCACGTGTCTCTCTCCTTTCCGGGGTTATTGGTAGTATCCGGGGCCACGGATATTGTCGTGGCGCGGCGGGGCGGTGACGGGCTCCGGCGGACCCGGGGCCCGGTCGAGGCCGGTGATAAGAATGGAGCGCACCGATCCGTAGCTGATGGTGCCGGTGGTCAGCGCGCGTTCGCAGGCGGCTTCCAGCCTGTCCGGGGTGAATTGCCGCCGGAGGTTCAGGACGCCGAGGGCGGAGCGGTAGCCCTGTTCGGGATGGGGCCGGTCGCGCATCAGCCGCTCCACGAGGGCGGCGGTGTGATAGCCGGTTCTGGCGGCGCGTTCGATCAGGCTTTCCGGTGTCATGCCGCCGTACCGCTGATGCGCCTTGGGCATGTGTTCCCTGATCGTCGTGTGACCGCCGCGCGGCCCCCGGCGATGGTGGACCGCAACCCTTTCATGATTATAGAAAATCTCGAGGGTGCGGTGGGTGAGCCGGACATCGACCTGCCGGCCGATCAACCGGTGCGGCACGGAATAGAAGCTGTGCAGCACCTCGATGTGATAGTCGGGATGCACCTTAGCGCGCTTCCATTCGGCGTATTCGAAAGGGGCGTCGGGCAAGGGCTGCAGCGCGGGGCGCTCGATCTCCTCGAACAACTCCCGGCGGGATCGTCCGACACGCCGCATGGTCCGGGCGTTCAGATCATCGACCAGCTCCGCGATGGCGACGTTCAGCGCCTCGATGGAAAAGAACTGCCGGTTGCGCAGACGGGCCAGGATCCAGCGCTCCACGATCAGCACGGCCCCTTCCACTTTGCCCTTGTCGCGGGGCTTGGCCGGGCGGGTGGGCAGCACCGTGGTGTCGTAATGCGTGGCCATGTCGGAAAAGGTTCGGGTGAGCGACGGCTCGAACCAGAGCGGCTTGGCTACGGCCGCCCGGAGATTGTCGCAGACAATTGCCTTGGGGACCCCGTGGAAAAACTTCAGCGCGCGCGCCTGCGCCTCGATCCAGTCGGGCAGCTTCTGGCTGAGGCTCGCCCAAGCGAAGGTGTAGTTCGACGCGCCAAGCACCGCGACGAAGATTTGCGCACGGTACTCGGCGCCCGTGGCCGGATCGACGATCGGAACCGTCTGCCCGGCGTAATCCGTCTGCATCGTCGCTCCGGCCTCGTGCCGGTTGCGATAGCGCGG
>JAUILL010000042.1 GCA_030433335.1 Alphaproteobacteria bacterium
CAGAGTTCTCGCGCACCGAGCGCAGGGCCTTGACCGTGTCGGTCGAGCCGCCTGCGATGTGGAACTCCTCTTCGGTGCCCACGATCAGGTCAAAGTAATGCAGGGTCGACAGCAGCTTCTCAGTGACCTTGGCGCTTTCCACAAAGCGGCTCTCGCCGTCCCCGTGACCCGCAACGCCCCAAAGGTTCGGGCGGTAGTCGATGTCCAGAGCCGTCCGCAGCCCATGCTTCTTGGCCAGTTCCAGCGCCTTGATCACAGCCGCTTCGGTGCGCGGGTGGCTCAGGTGCGTGCCCGTCACCACAACCGCCCGCGCCCCCTTTATGAAATCCTCGTCAATATCGTCTTCGCACAGCGCCATGTCAGCGCAGTTCTCGCGGTAGAAGATGAGGGGGAATTGCTCTTCGTCGCGAATCCCGAGGATCACCAAAGCCGTCAGACGCTCGGGGTCGGTCACAACACCATCGGTGCACACGCCCTCACGCGCCAATTGTTCCAGAATGAACCGCCCCATGTGCTCGTCGCCCACACGGGAAATCAGAGCGGTCTTCAGACCCAGACGCGCCGTTCCGCACGCAATGTTCGTCGGAGACCCGCCGATGTACTTCTCGAAAGACCCCATGTCCTCAAGACGCCCACCAATCTGCGCCCCGTACAAATCAACGCCAGCGCGCCCAATCGTAATTACGTCCAATGCTTTGGTCATCTAACCCTCCCTGCCCCTTCACTTTGGCATAAATACTCCGGGGGTGAATGGAGCCCGAAGGCTCCAGAGGGGGCAGAGCCCCCTGCTGCATAGGCCTGCCGTCAAAGCTGGCCTTTGATATACGCGATGCTCTCGGCCAGCGCCGCCTGCCCATCCGCCAGATCATGCACTTCGGCAGCAAAGGGCTCGAAGCTAAAGGGACCGGTGTAGCCCGCGGCGGTCAGTGCTTTGATCTGGGAAATGTTCTCCAGACGGTCGGCCCCGTCCACTAGGACACGGTGATCATCCAGCATGTCATCCACGGCAATCTCAGGATCTACGACGCCGGAGATGTGAACCAGACCCGTCCATTCAGGGAAGAACTCTTCATCGCTGGCGAGGTGATGGTGGAAGGTATCATGCATCAGCTTGTAGGTGCCTTCGCCGCCCGCTGCTTTGATCGCTTCAATCGCGGTTGCTTTTTTACGCATGGACGAAATCGGAAAACCCAAAGGTTCCACCAGACCGGTCAGGCTGCGCGCGTCCAGCATGGGCTTCATCGCCTTTAGCGCCTCGACAATATCGTCAAAGGCGACGTCGCTCCCGTCATTCAGCGGACACATCACTAGCGCTTTGGCACCACAGGCAGCCGCGTAGTCGGCCATGGCCACAGCGCGCTCGGGCAGGTCGCCGGACCACACATTGAACGGGTACAGCGCGTTGATTGATAGGATTTCGATCCCTACAGCGTCTGCTGCAGCTTTGACCTCTTCGGGAGAGCGGGTGCCGAGAACGTCGGGAAGATCGTTGCGGATTTCGACCTTTTTGCAGCCCAACGCTTTGGTCATCTCAAAGAATTCTTCGAGCGACTTCTTCGGCGTGCAAATGTGGTTGATTGCGAATTCCATGGAGAAACCTCAGTTATAGAGCGCCGGACGGTCCGGATAGGTGATCTGGACCAAGGTGCCTTCGTCGTCTTGTGCAGCGACACAGGCGTCCGAGGTCACGGCCGCCATATAGCCGTCCCACGAGGACGGCCCCGACGCGGTGCCAGCGGTTGCTGCCTTGATGAAGTCGTTCAACTCAACGTCGTAGCTGTCGACAAATCGGTCCTTCCAGTCGGTCAGGATTTCGTTCTGGAGCGTCGCGTTCAGGCGCTTGGTGATGGCCATGGGCTCGGGCAAGGACGCGATGCCCTCTTCTCCGACAACCTGACACTGGATGTCGTAGCCGTATTTGCAGTTCACGTAGATCTCGGTGTTGATCACCGTGCCTTTGGCGGTTTTCAGGGTCACGATCTGGGGGTCGCGGAGCTTGGCATGGCTGGCGGCGCAGGTGCGCGGGAAGGTGACGCGAGCCGAAACGTAGTCATCGTCCAAGAGCCAGCGGAACACGTCGATCTCGTGGATCAGGGTGTCGTGGATGGCCATGGGGGTCACATATTGCTCTGGCACGGTGGGGTTGCGATGGGCGGCATGAACCATGATCGGCGCGCCAATCTGGGTATCGACAACGTTTTTCAGCGCGACATAGCCCGCATCATAGCGGCGCATAAATCCGACCTGCACCAGTCGGCTGCCATGGGCAACCTCGGCATCGACGATGCGCTTTGCGCCTTCCGCCGTGGTGGCCAAAGGTTTTTCGCAGAAAACAGGCTTGCCTGCTGCGATCGCGGCCAGCACATATTCCTCGTGCGTGGCGCCCCACGAACAAACCAGCACCGCGTCCACCGTGTCGCTGGCGATCAGGCCCTGTCCGGTCTCGAATACCTGCGCGTCAGGGCAAAGGTCCGCTTGGACGGCGCGGGCGCTGTCCAGATTGACGTCCGACAGGGCTGTGACTTCGGCACCGGCCAGCACCTGTTGGATGCGGCGGGTGTGGTCGCGGCCAATCATGCCGGTTCCGATTACACCGATTTTAAGTGTCATTTGGTGCGTTCCTTATTTGAAATATTTGTCGACGTAGCGCTGCATTTCCGCGCGCATGAAGATGCCGGACTCGTCTGCGCGCTCTTCCCAAGCAAAGACGCAAGCGGTCATGATGCCGTCAAAACCGATCTCGGCGAGGGTGCGATAGAAGTCGTCCCAAGGCACTTCGCCCTGCCCGATGTTCAGGTGTTGGTGGACGCGCGCCTGAGTGCCCGGAGGGTTCAGGATGTAGCGCAGGCCAGAGCTTGCCTTGTGATTGAAGGTGTCCGCGATGTGGACGTGGGCCAGCACGTCGGCGCATTCCTTCAGCATCGCGACGGTGTCGTCACCAAAGTAGAAGGTGTGCGGTGTGCAGTAGAGGAAGCGCACGTTTTTCGAGTTCACGGTGCGGATCAGATCGACAGATGGCTGCAGGGTCTCGACCCAGTCTTCGGGGTGCGGCTCGATGTTCAGCTGGATGCCCTCACGCTCGAGGATCGGGACCAGTTCTTCCATTGACCGCCACCACGCGTCTTCGCAGGCTTCGATCATTGAGCCGGTGTGGCAGCAGTAGCAGGTGCCCTTGTCGGGATGCGGGCCGCGACCGAATTCAGAGTTCATGGTGTCCACGCCCATCTCGACGGCGATCTCGATTGCGCGTTTCCAGTGCTTGACGGCTGCTTGGCGCTCCTCTTCGTCGTTGCTGGCCCAACGGTACATGGGCAGCAGCGAGGCGACTTCGACCTCTGCTTCTTTCAAGGCTTTCTTGAATGATTTCAGACGGTCAGGAAATACGCGGGGGGCCTTGAACCACTCCAGAAAGTCGCCACGGGGGGACAGTTCGATGTGGTCATATCCCAGTTCTTTGACCTTGCCGGGCAGCTCCTCGAGCGACAGATGGCGGTGCATAAACGGGTCGAGTGCGATTTTCATGGGGCGGACCCTTTCGTCAGGTTGAGTTGGACACGTCCGCCCACGCAGTGCGGGCAGAAATCGGGGATCAGACCCCAAGGACATTGAGAAATTCAGGGACCGCCCGCATGGGGAAGAGAGCGTGGGCGGTCCCTGTGACCGACTGGAGTTCGGTGGGCGATTACATCGCCTCGGGGAACTCACTGCCGGTCTTTGCGCCAGTGATATAGGCCACCACGTCTTCGGGCTGGAGCGAGCCATCGATGGTCAAGTTCGCGCAGATGCGACCACGACGGAACACGACAATCCTGTCCATCAGATCAAAGACCTGACGCATGTTGTGGCTGATCAGAATCACCGGTTCTTGCTGCTCTTTCAGCGTGCGGATGATGTTCTCGACCTGCGCAGTCTCCTGAACACCCAGCGCAGCGGTGGGCTCGTCCATGATCGTCAGTTTCGAGTGGAAGGCAGCGGTGCGGGCGATGGCCACACATTGGCGCTGACCGCCCGACATATTCTGGATCGAGTTCAGGATGTTCGGGATTTTAACACCCGTCTTCACCAGACCCGCCATCGTCGCTTCGCGCATCGCCTTGTTATCAAGGATCGAGAACGGCCCGAGTTTGAACTTTACTTTTTCGCGCCCCAGAAAGAGGTTCGAAGGGACATCCAGATCATCCGCCAGGGCCAAGTTCTGGAACACCGTCTCGATCCCGGCCTCGCGAGCTTCGATCGGGCTGTCAAACTGGGTTTTGCTGCCGTTCAGGATGATGTCGCCACGGGTGCGCTGTTCGACCGCTGTGATCTGGCGGACAAAGGTAGATTTCCCTGCGCCGTTGTCCCCCATGATGGCGACATGCTCGCCCTTGTGGATTTTGAAGTTCGCACCTTCCAGAGCGTGAACGCCGCCGTAGTGCTTGGTCAGATCGCGCGTCTCGAGGACGACTTCTGCATTGGTGTAATCGAGCATCTTGGTCCCCTTACATCCGCGCTGCGTTACGTTTCTGGCGGTACTGGTCCAAGACCACGGCGCCGACGATGATGATGCCCTTGACCATTTCTTGGTAGTAGGCGTCGAGCTTGAGGAAGGTGAAACCAGAGATGATCACACCAAAGATCAAGGCGCCAAGCACGGTCCCAAGGATCGACCCACGGCCACCAGACAGAGACACACCGCCGATCACAGTCATCGCAATCGCGTCGAGCTCGTACATCATCCCCATGCCAGCCTGAGCGGTCAGGTTCTTGGAGGACAGGACCACGGCAGCCAGTGCAGCCAGAGCGCCGGCGATGGTGTAGACCAGAACCTTATGGTTCTCGACCTTGATGCCCGACATGCGGCTGGCTTGTTCGTTCGAGCCGATGGCATAGGTGTGCTTGCCGTAGACGGTGTATTTCAGGATCAGGTGAAACAGGATCGCCAGAGCGATGAAGATAAAGACGGGCATCATGCCAGCGCCGATGGCGGCATAGCTGTCCGAGGGGAAAGAGATCGGTTGGCCTTTGGACCACCACTTTGCGGCACCGCGGGCAAAAACCATCATGCCAAGGGTCGCAATAAAGGGTGGGATCTTGGTGTAGGCGATCAAGAGACCATTAATCGCACCGGCAATGATCCCGATGATCAGACCCACGATGACTGGCACAATCACCGGCAAATCCGCCAGCGCTGGGAACATCAGTTTGGGGTTCGGCACGCCGGCGCTGATCTCGGCAACCTGGGCAAAGGTCATCGCAATCATAGCGGTCACACCGACAATCGATCCCGGCGACAGGTCGATGCCACCAAGGATAATCACTTGCGTCGATCCGATGGCGATGATGCCAATGATCGCAACCTGCAAGATAATGATCTTCAGGCGGGCCTCGTTGAAAATGCTGTCAAAGCGATCGGCGCTGTCAAACAGCAGGCTCTGCCCCATCAAGGCCGCTCCGAGACCTTCGAAAATGGCGACGATCAGTACAAGAGCGAAGAAAACATTCCACTCGGGTGCGCGTGCTTTCTTCTTGTCATCAAAGGTGAGCCCCCCGATGCCATGCGAACTTTGCGACATTACTTACTCCCAGATTTTTGCTGCGCCTCCAGACGAGCGCAGGGTGTGAAGCGGCGGCGTGGCCGCTTCACAAGGGGTGCTTGGGGACCAGCCCCGAGACGATTACTTGGTGTACTCGGACAGGTTCGCGGGGGTCACCAGTTCAAAGGGGATGTAGACTTTCTGGTCCACGTCCTCGCCTGCTGCGAGTTTCAGAGCCGCGTCCAGCGCGCCTGCACCCTGACCTGCTGCGTTCTGGAAAACAGTCACGTCCAGATCACCCGCTGCCATCGCAGCCAGAGCGTCCGCAGTCGCGTCAACACCGCCCACTTCGACCGATGCCATGTCGATGCCCGCCGCTTTCATCGCCTGAATGGCACCGATGGCCATTTCGTCGTTGTTGGCGATTAGTGCGTCAAAGGGTTCGCCCGAGGACAGCCAGTTGGTCATCAGATCCTGTGCCTCATCGCGCGACCAGTTAGCAGTCTGCTGGTCCACGACCTGAATAAAGTTGCACATGTCCATGCTCAGCACGTCTTCAATGTCCTTGGAGCGCTGAACGGCCGCCTGGTTCGACAACTCGCCCATCATGACGTAGGCGCGCGCGCCGCCGCCCTTGCCTGCTGCGCGAAGATTCTTGCAGATTTCAAAGGTTTCCAGCGTGCCGGACTCGATTTCATTCGAGGCGACGAAAGCCTGATTGTCGGGCAGCGAGTCCACGTTGATGGGCTGACGGTTCACGTAGACCAGCGGCACACCGGCGGATTCCGCAGCTGCAGTCATCGCTTGGGTCGCAGAGGTATCCACGGGGTTCACGATCACAGCATCGACGCCCGATGCGATGAAGTTGTTGATCTGGTCCAGCTGCTTGGCCACATCATTCTGCGCGTCCTCGACCTGAATGTCGACGTTGTCCATGCCTTCTGCCATCTCGATCATGCCGTTGCGCAGAACAGTCAGGAAGTTGTCGTCGAACAGCGCCATCGACACGCCGATAGTTTCGGCGGATGCGGTGGTTGCCATCAAGGTGCTGAGGCCAGCGGCCAGAATTGTCTTTTTCATGTCTTTCCTCCCAAGCTGGCTCCGGCGGACCAGCGAACCATTTAAAACCGGAACGGCCCCCTCCGATGCGTGTGCATTCCGGCCGCTTTGCCCAAACGCCCCAGCGGCGTTTAAACGAATTTCCATTGGGCAAGAGACAGCCGTTTCCGCACCTAGGGTGCGGAGTGGATCACCTAACTCTGCGTGTGCAGAGATCAGGGTCTTCGCATTTTCGGTTGTCCTCCCAGACGGGCAAGGCGCAGGTCCCTGCCGGTAGCCGGACCATGATCGAAAGATAACGGGTGCGTCAATCCGACCGCGTCAGATCACATCATTGATGATGTGAAAAATCAGGCTCCTATGATGTGATTACATCAACCGAAGGATTCAGGCAGATACACCCTAGGCTGAATAAAGCTTTGCCCTGGTGTGTCGGAAGCCCCATGTTTTACGGCGTGCACCATCATGTCGATCATCTCTGCGCAGAGCTCTTGGAGGGGGGTCGAGATCACCATCGTCGCAAATCCGTCCGTCAAGGCGGCCCGGCTGTCGACGGTGAGTTCATTGACCACGAGCGCGACCTGATTGGGTTTCGTCACCTCCCGCAGGGCTGTGATCGCGCCTTCCATCCCGCCGCCCGCGACGTAGAGCCCCCTGAGATCGTCGTGCCGATCCAGAAGATCCAATGTGGATTCGTAGGTCAGTTGCCGTGTCTCAAGGTTCACGAGACTATCAAGCACCGTGAAGCCTGGCGCACTGTCACGCACATAGCTGCGAAAGCCCGTTTCGCGCAGTTCGTGCCCATGCCAGCGGTTCCCCCCCACAAACACCGCGAGCTTGCCCGGAGCCTTGGCCGCTGTGGTCGCCATCCAACCTGCCATGCGGCCCACCTGCATGTTATTAAGGCCCAAATAGGCCTCTCGGATGCCTTGGGCAAAGTCATTAAGCAAGGCAAAGGCAGGTGTGCCGGCGTCTTTCAATTGGCGAATTTCTTGGGTGATGCTTTGGTGGTTCACTGCAGAACTGCCGAGGACATCAATCTTGGGGGCGATCTTACGGATCTCTTTCAGGAAGTCTTCTGGCGACTGAGAGGCAGAAAATCGAATGATGACGCGACCGCGAATATCGGTGCGGGCAGCGACGGCGGTTTCAATTTCTTTGGCAAAGTTTTGGTAGAATTCCTGCCGCCCTTTATGAAGGACAAACCCGAAGGTCATTTCGGGCAGCGAGGCGTCGATCTGCTGATCGATCAAGGCGGCGGCGTGGTAGCCAATGCGATGCGCGGCCTCTGCAATCTTGCGCACGGTCTCCTCGCGCACAGTCCCTCGTCCGTTCAACGCGCGGTCGACCGTCGCGGTCCCAACCCCTGCTGCGAGGGCGAGGTCTTTGATTGTCGGTCGTCCTGCCATGATGCACCCTCAACTGAAGCCATGATGTGATGTAATCATGACGACCTCAAATTGCGTCATCAAGGGGTCGTGGACGATTTGCCTAGAGGCTTTCTCGAAAATAGATGCGTACCGGGGGCGCAGTTGTTTCTACTTTCAAGGGGCTTCGGCCGAAAGCATCGGCGACAACATGCAGAGCGATCGCCACCTCCTTGACTGGATCTTGGTCCAGCACTGCGTCCAGAACGCCCTCGCTCAACAAAGCGCGCCGCTCTGACATCAGTTCATGGGTGAAGAACATCATCTGCCCTGCAAGACCGCGACGTTTCAGCAGATCGGCAATCGGAACTGTACCCGCCGAGGCATTATAGATCGCCCGCAAGTCGGGACGGGTTTGCAACGCGGTATCGACCAGGGCTGCCGCGCGGGTGCCAGAGTCTCGGCTTTCACCCAAGGGCAACAACTGGCACTCGGGAAACCGCTCTGCCAAGACATCGCGAAATCCTTGAAAACGCGCGGCCTGGCCAGCCATCGACAGGTGCCCCACGATGGCCAGCACCGTCCCGCCTGCACGCCCCATGCAACGGCCCACCAATTCTCCGGCCACGCGCCCCGTTCGGTAATCGTCAGGCCCTACATGGGTCACGCCTTTGGCGACGATCCGCGTGGCAAGTGTGATGACCGGCGTGCCTGCCTCTGCAAGATCCTCGAGCTTTTCGACCAGCGCAGGGTCCTGAGGTTGGCTGACTATCACCGCATCATATTTTGAGGCATGGTTGGCAATCATTGCAGCCGGCGCGTCATCTACGCCGACAAAGAACACCTTGGTCTGCAGATTATAGGGATTTGGCCCCTTATTCTGGTCAGAAAACGCTTTTGCGAGCGTGGCATGGAATGGGTTCTCGGGCGGCTGCAAAAACGCCGCGATGCGCAGTGTCCGTGCCGCGCGAACATCTAGGGCGCGATCCAACTTCAACTGGCGTGCTGCGGTCAAAACACGAACTTCTTTGTCTTTTGCGACACCGCCACGGGCATTGAGAACGCGGTCTACCGTTGCCGGAGAGACTCCCGCAACCCGCGCCACGTCTGCAGCCGTCACCTTCTTGCCCATGGACCCACCGCTTGATGAAATTTCATCAAATATGGGGATGTTGTGAGGCCTTTGGCAACCCTATTCCAAGGGGAAGCAAGGCCGCGGCTTTGCCAAGGGAGGAAGATTGAGATGAAGTTAGCTTGTTTTGGCGCGGGCCGGATCGGTGGTGTTCATGCGCGCAATGCGGCAGCGCACCCCGACGTGACCTTAGCCGCATTGGTTGATCCGATCGACGCGCCCCAACGCGCGGCGTTGGCGGAACAAACCGGTGCAAAAATTTCCGCGGCCGAAGATGTGTTCGCAGACGACAGCATTGACGGGATCATCATAGCCAGCAGCACCAATTCCCACGCGGGCCTGTTGGAGCAGGCCGCAGCGAGCGGCAAGGCGGTCTTCTGCGAAAAGCCGATCAGTCTCGATTTCACCCTGACCGCAGAAGTTGTCGACAAGGTCGAGGCTAGCGGCATTCCCTGCATGATGGGTTTTCAGCGCCGCTACGACACCAGCTTTCTGGCCGCGCGCCAGCGGATCGATAGCGGGATCAGCGGTCCGATTGAGCAGCTTAGCATGTGGTCCCGCGACCCCAGCCCGCCGCCACGAAGTTATGTCGAAACATCGGGAGGGATGTTTCGCGACAGCACCATTCACGACGCGGATATGCTGCGGTTTTTCCTGCGCGAAGAGATCGCCTCGGTCTACGCTGTCGGCGCCTGCCTTATCAGCTCCGATATCGGCGCCGCAGGGGATATCGACAGCCTGATGGTCACCGTTACGACCGTTTCAGGTCGTCAGGGCCAGATCACCGCCTGCCGCCGCGGTCCCATGGGGTATGACCAAAGACTTGAAGCCCTTTGCGCGAAAGAGGTCCTGACAATCGGCAACCAGTCCCAGTCTATGCTGTCGGTCGCCAGCCCAACTGGTGGTCTGCAATCCCCGCCCGAGAACTACTTTATTGAGCGCTTCACCCAAGCCTACCGTGACGAGATGGCGGCATTTGTGGCCATGATCCGCGACGGAACACCGCCGCTTGCGGGCATCCGTGACGGGTATGAGGCGCAGCGGCTGGTCGAGGCGGCCATCGTCTCGGCTCGAACCGGACAGCCAATACAATACGGAAAAGATTGGAGACCCTGACCCGTGGCCGTTAATGATTTTCTACCCTACGGAGTCCGTCTCGGGGTCAGCCCCTTGTCATGGACCAACGACGTTCTCCACGATCTTGGCGGCGACACACCGCTATCGGCTTGCTTGAGCGAGGCGGCGCGTGCGGGATACGATGGCATAGAACTCGGCCGCTTGTTCCCGCGAGACGCCACACTCCTGCAGCCGATGTTGTCATCGCGTTGGCTGCAACTGGCATCTGGCTGGTACTCGGGCGAATTGGCAACCCGTGATCTACAGGCCGAATGCGCCGCGACCCGCGACCACGCTGCTCTGCTTTCGGCGATGGGCTGTAGCGTGATGGTCTACGGCGAAGTCGCGATGATGGCTGGCGAAGCGCCTTTGGACGCCCCAATGTCCACCCGCCTGACCATGAAGGAGGACGAGGCCCGCGATTATGCCGACCGCCTGAGTGAGTACGGCGCTTGGCTTGCGGGCGAATTCGGGCTGAAGTTGGCCTACCACCACCACCTCATGATGGTTTGTGAGACGTTTGATGAGGTCAGCCGCTTGATCGACCGCGCAGGTCGACGGCTTGGGCTGCTTCTGGATACCGGTCATGCGGCGGCAGGAGGCTTTGACTATGCCCGCCTGATCGACCGCTTTGGCGACCGGATCAATCACGTCCACCTGAAAGACATGCGGGCCGATGTGATGGCTGATGTTCGGCGGCGAGATGCGAGTTTCAACGAGGGCGTTCGTGCGGGCATGTTTACCGTCCCTGGTGATGGCTGCGTAGACTTCAAGCCCATCAGAGATTTCGTCCAGTCAGGCAGCTATCAAGGCTGGCTGATCGTCGAGGCAGAACAAGACCCGCAGATCGCCCCGCCCCTCCCCGCCGTCACCCGTGCTCATCAGACACTTCGGACCCTGTTTCAGGGCTATTAAAGGAACCCACCCATGACTCAACGTATGAATATTGGCCTGATTGGCTCGGGCTTTATGGGTCAGGCACATGCCGACGCCTTCCGACGGGCGGCTATGTTGTACAAAGACCTACCCGCGATCCCGCATCTATATATGCTGGCAGACGCCACGGAAGAGTTGGCCGCTGACGCCGCCTCGCGCTTCGGTTTTGAGAAGTCCACGGGTGACTGGCGCGCGTTAGTGAGCGATCCAAACGTAGATGTGGTCGATATCACCTCACCCAACATGATGCACTTTGACATGGCGATGGCTGCGATTGCCGCTGGCAAGCATGTCTACTGCGAAAAGCCTCTCGCTGTCACCGTAGACGAAGCCGGGCAAATGACTGCCGCTGCGCAGGCCAAAGGCGTTAAAACCATGGTGGCCTTCAACAACGTCAAAACCCCCGCTGCGATGCTGGCGAAGCAAATCATCGACAGCGGCCAGATCGGTACTCCAATGCGGTTCCGTGGTTGGTTTGATCAGGGCTTCTTCAACGACCCCGACCTCCCATTCTCTTGGCGATGCACACGCAAAGAGGCAGGATCGGGTGCCTTGGGCGATCTTGGCAGCCATGTGATCTCGGTCGCGCAGTATCTGATGGGGCCGGTCGCCGAGACTGTCGCACAAACCCAGACGTACTTCCCCACGCGACCCGTCATCTCTGGCGCCGCCAATTACAGCGCCAAGGCCGACGCCAACGCCGAACGCCGCGCGGTCGAAAACGAGGACCAAATCCAGACCATGGTCCGCTTTGCCGGCGGCGCTGGCGGAACAATCGAGGCCAGTCGCGTGTCCGCTGGCAAAGTCTTTGGCGTGTACTGGGAAGTGTCAGGCACCGAAGGTACCATCCTGATGGACGGCGAACGGTTCAACGAACTCAAGGTTTCGCGTTTCACTGACGACAAGCAGGATCGAGGGTTCAAAACCTTGCTCGCTGGCTCGCAAGTTCCGCAGTTTGCGGCCTTCTTTCCATTTGATTTCGCGGGCGGTGGCTTGGGATATTTCGATGTCAAAGTGATTGAGGTGCGCGATCTGATCACCGGCCTCTATGGTGACGAAGACTGCTATCCCAACTTCGCCTTCGGTCTTGAAAACCAGCGTATCATTGATGCCATGGAACGATCGCTGTCCACCCGCACATGGGAGGCTGTCTGATGTCCTTTCCTGACGCTTTGCCTGTGTCCCGCATCCCCGACCCGATGGAAGCCCCTGCCCTGCGCTGGGGGATCCTTGGCTCCGGCTGGATCGCTGAGCAGTTCATTCGCAGCGCCCGTGCGCACACGCGGCAGATCTTTCAAGCGGTTGGCTCGCGCAGTCAGGCCAAGGCAGACACATTCGCCGCAGAGTGGGATATCGCCAAGGCTCACAGCAGCTACGAGGCACTCGTCGCCGATCCAGACATTGATGTGATTTACGTCGCCACACCCCACAACCTCCACCATGCACACGCTAAACTCGCGTTGGAGGCCGGAAAGCATGTGTTTATCGAAAAACCTATGGCAATGAGCCATGCCGAGGGCGCTGAATTGGTCGCCTTGGCGAAGGAAAAAGGCCTCTTTCTTGCCGAGGCGCTCTGGACCTACTTCCTACCTAAATTCGATGTGTTGCAGCAGGTACTGGACAGCGGAGCCATCGGGGACATCAAGTCGATCCACACCGAATACGGCGAATTTTTCTCTCGCGATCACCGGATCTTTGATCCCACGTTGGCGGGCGGACCTCTTCTCGATCTGGGGACCTACCCTCTCTCATTCATCACGAAGCTAATGGGCGTGCCAGTGCAGGTTACGGGCGCCAAACAGATGGACGAAAGCGGAGTGCATGGGCAGCTCTCAGTGGTCCTGTCAGATGCAAAAGGCAATCTGTCGAATATGGCCACCACGCTCTATGGTTTCACGCCAACCAACGCCGTTGTCGTCGGCACCAAGGGCAGCATCCGTTTTGGGAGCGAGTTCAACCTGCCAGGGCCATTCACTTTAGCTTCGGCTGATGGCTCAGTCCTGCTGCGCTATAGCGAACCTGTTGGACGTCATTTTGAAGGGCTCTTTTACGAGGCCGCCGAAGTGGCGCGATGCATCGCTGCGGGGCGGAGTGAGACTACCTTTCGGCCCTTGGACGCAACCCTAGATATGCTTGCAGCGCTTGATAAAGTGGTTGAGACGCTCGAAATCTCCTATGAAGCAGCTAAAATCGGCTGAAGGCGCAATTTGGTTTTGTCCGACAGAATAGAGTAGAATCTGAATGGCATGTCCACGACATTTGTTGTCAGCAGGCCCAAATCCATAGAGCACAGTCGAACGCGCGGCGCATTTAGGATTCGGTGGCTTGGTCAAAGACCAGATCAAGCCGCCCAACCCGGAGCAGCCTTCGGCTATGGTTTGTCAGATCCTGGCCAATTCATAATAATTCCTATCCGATGTTCCACACCTAGCCTGTGACGGAAGAGGTCCCAAGCCGGCGGTGAAAGCTTGGCTGCAGAATTGCCTTCTCCTGCGCCGCGGGTTCAACGAGCCCAAAAATATTAAGTAGCGGAGTTTGTGGCAAAACTACTGACAGGACTCAGGGTAGGAGCGATTAAGGGTGGACAAGCCGACTGCCGGAGCTTTCGTTGCTAGTTCGATTTGGTTGTACAGATCTGGGTGCACTAGCGGATCGTATAGCCTCCGTCCGCCACCAAATTTTCACCGTTTATTATCCCCGCCTGACCCGAGCACAGATACATCGCGGCCGCCGATATTTCCGAAGGGCGAGCGAACCGGCCCACGGGGATGTCGCGCTTGGCTTGCTCACCTTTTTCGCCGCTCCAGCCGACCAACGCCATTGGTGTTTCGACAACCGTCGGTGAAATGGCGTTTACGGTGATCCCATACTGCGCCCATTCGACAGCGAGCACCTTGGTCAGGGCAATCAACCCCGCCTTGCTCGCCCCATACGCAGCATGCTCTGGGATCGCGACCAATGCAGCTTGGCTCGCCATATTGACGATACGGCCGGCACCACTCGATTTTAGATAAGGCAAAGCCGCGCGTGCCACGAGCCACGGCGCTCGCAGGTTGATCGCGTGGGTTATGTCCCACAAATCAACAGTCTGCTCCTCGGCGGGGGCAACCACGCCCAACCCTGCATTGTTGATCAGGATATCAATGCCGAGAGCCTTGCCAATTTTCGGGATGGTCGCGGAAATGGCGGCGGGGTCGGACAGGTCACACTGCCAACTCGTGTGCCCCTGTCCTACCAATCGCTTCGCCCTCTCGGTACAATCAGCACGATCGACCAGCGCGACGCGGGCGCCTGATTGGGCAAACGCCTCGGCCATCGCCTGCCCGATCCCACCGGCCGCGCCGGTCAGCAGAACGGATTTTCCGGTGAAATCGGTCATCACAACCCCCTCAGATGTCAAAGTTCGTGGGTAGGATCACCTGATCGCGGATCGTCACGGTCCGCTTGCGGGTCAGCGCAAAGACGATAGCGTCCGCGACCTCTTCGGGATCGATCAACGAACCGCTTTCCTTGGCTTTGCGCAGGTTTTTCTCCGGCCAATCCGCCAGAAGGGCTGAAATCACCGGACCGGGCGAGACCTGACCCACACGAATACCGTGGGTCCGCAACTGGCGGCGCATGGTCTGCACAAAACAGGTGATCGCCCATTTCGAGCCGGAATACACCGGCTCCCACGCGATGGCGCTATGACCCGCGACCGAGCAGGTGACCCAGATATCGCCGACGCCGCGGTGTTTCATGTGCGGAATCACGGCCAAGGTGTTCTTCATCACAGCGTTGACGTTCAGGTTCAGCATCCGGTCGATGGTGGCGGGGTTGGTTTCGTCCAGATCACCGCCGATATAGGTGCCTGCGTTCAGGTAAAGGATGTCGATATGCGGCACCTTTTCCAGAATTTCTGGGACCATCGCGTCACAGCTGGCAGTGTCCAGCAGGTCGGTAACTTGGGCGATCGCGTTCGGCCCCAGTTCGACGACCAGTTTGTCCAGTGCGGCGGTGTCGCGGTCGACCATGATGACCGTGGCCCCTTCGGCCAGCAGGGCGCGGGTGGTCGCCAGACCAATGCCAGAGGCCGCACCGGTGATGGCGGCGATTTTTCCGTTCAGGCGTTCAGCCATTTCAGTTCTCCGTAAATAAAGTCGGGTTCAGACAGCGAGGAAGCCGCCATCAATCGGCAGGACCGCGCCAGTCACCATGGGCGCATCGTCCCCCATCAGCATCAGGATGGAGCGGGCGACATCCTCGACCTCGGCAAAGCGGCCAATGGGATGACGGACCATCATAGGGTCTTTAGCAGCGGGGTCGGACCACGCGGCGGCGGCCAGTTCAGTCATGGTGACGGTCGGTGCTACAGCATTCACGCGGATGCCGTGGGGGCCAAGCTCGCGGGCCATGACGCGGGTCGCGCCCTCTAGCCCCGCTTTGGAGGCGGCGTAGACCATGTGGCTGTCGAAGCCCCTGTGCCCCGCGATCGAGGTGACGTTCAGGATCACCCCGCCGCCGCCAGCGGCCACGCGGGCGCGGGCGAATTCCTGAGCGCAGATCAGAGCCGCCCGCAGGTTGATGCCCATGACGGTCTCGTAGCCTTTGTCGGTCATCTCCAGAACGGTTTCCAGCACGTTGGTTCCGGCGCAGTTGATCAAGCCATCGCAGAGGCCCGCCTGCCCCATCGCGGCGCGGGCAGCGGCATTGTCCATCAGATCAGCGGAAATGGTCTCGCATCCCGTTTCGTCTGAGAGGCTAACCAGATCGGATTGGGTGCGGGCAATGGCGATGGAAGTGGCACCTCGGCGGTACAGTTCCTGAACGCAGGCGCGGCCGATGCCTTTGCCCGCGCCGGTGACAATGATGCGTTTGCCCTGGAAATCTTGGGACATTCGGGAAATCCTTTAACGATGGGCCGCGCCGGTGCAGGCGGCGTGATAAGTCTGAAGGCTTTGGGTGACGCGCCAGATCAGCAGGTCTTCGGGGTCCAGCGGCGCTCCGGCAAAGCGGGCAGCGGCGGGCAGGTGCTGCCACATCAGGGGCAGCGGCACGGATTGGCCGCGCAAGGTATCGAGCAGAGTTTGGACCGCCGACTGTGCCTCGGGCGTGGTCCAGTAATACCGGATGCGGTCGGACAAGGAATAATGGCGCAGGACGCGCTGCTCGGCCTCGGACCCGTGGTAGTGGCGGGCCCAGTTGGCGGGCTGGCTGGTCATCAGCGCCTCCATCGCGGAAAAGAGCGGCCGTGCGCCGTAGTCCGGCAGCATATCACTGGCGATCAGGTCGAGGGCATAGAGCGCCTCACGCAGCACAAACGTCAGTTCCGGCCCGACCTTCAGAATGGGGAAGCCGTCGCGGACCAGTTGAGCCAAGGGCGCGGTGCCTTGGTAGTCGGTGGAATGCGCCTCGAAGATGACCTGAGGCGTGTCGTCCAACACGGCGGTCAGGCCAGTGGCAGCCTCGGGGCGGTAGAGGATCGTGTTCTTGTTCCCGAACTCGACACCCGGTTGGACGACCAACCCCAGAACGCGGGCGAATGCGGCTTCGAGCCCCTGTTCGGTGAACACTTGCCGGTGGATGGCCAGTGTTTGGCGGGCCGCTTCGGGGGCGGTAGGGGCGATTGTGGTCAGCTCGTGGTCCGCACCGCCGGGGGGCGGAACCTCGGTGCCGATGATGTAGTGGGGCGCGGGCAGGTTTTGCGCCTGCGCGGTGTCCTCGGCCACGCGGGCCAGACGGGCGGCGCGGTGGGCGGTGGCGGTATCATCCAGCGCCTCAGGCTCGCCCGCGCAGCCCATCGAGGCGTCCAGATGGATCTTGCCGAACCCCGACGCGACGTAGGCGGCGACCATCTGTTCGGCCTGTTCCATCGCCTCATTCGCAGGCAAATGGCGCCACGGGTTCGGCCCCAGATGATCCCCCCCCAGTACGATCAGATCGCGGGGGCAGCCTTCGGTTTCGGCCAGATCATAGACCATCGCGGCGAAATCCACGGGGGTCATGCCGGTATAGCCGCCAAGGTGGTTCACCTGATTGCAGGTCGCCTCGATCAGGACGGTCGCGCCGGTGTCGCGCCCATGCCTGAGGGCCGCGCGCAACACCAAGGGATGGGCAGAACAGACCGAAGTTATTCCGGCAGGCTGGCCGCTGTGATACCGCGGCGCGAGGTCGGTCAGAGCTAGGGGCATCAGGTCAATCGCTTTGTTTCTGAAATGAATTGGTCCAGTTCGGCGCGGGTGCCTGCGCCCTCCATGGGGCCACGGAAGGTGACGTTCCGCGCCCCTGCGGCGTTGGCATAGGTCAGCGCCTGCTCGGGCAGCATCCCGAGGCGGCGGCACGCCACATATGCTCCGCCAAAGCAGTCACCCGCACCGGTCGGATCGATTTCCGTGACATCAAAGGCAGGCGCGTGGGTGCGGGTTCCATCCGGCAGAGCACAGGTTGACCCCTGCACCCCGCGTTTGATCGCCACCTCTTTGACGCCTAATTGGAAAAGGCGCACCAAAGCAGCCTCTTCGCCAGCATCAACCGGCAGATCAGCGGCCAGATAAAGCTCATCCCCCGAAGGCAGCAGCAGGTCCGCCATCCCCACCATCTGCGCGAACCGGCGGCCGGTTTCGCCATCCCCGCGCAGTTCCTTGCGCATGTTGGGGTCCAGGGAAATCGTGCCGCCCCGCGCCTTGATCATCGTCGCGGCGCGTTCGGTGATCTCCCAGATCGACTGGTGGCCGAGCAGGGTGCCCATGACATGAAGGTGTCCAGCGCGGGCGCAGACAGCCTGCACCTGATCGGTCCAGCCCAAAGCCCCCGCCGCCGAGGTCCACATGTTGAACACGAAATCCCGCGCCCCATCATGACGATAGCGGACAAAGGCGGTGCCGGTGGGCAAGACCGGGTCCGTGCGAATGCCACTCACGTCAACGCCGTCCCGCTCCAGCCGCGCGATGTTCGCGCGGCCGAAGTCGTCATTGCCCACGGACCCCACCATGGCAGCCGACCCCCCGATGCGCCCTGCTTGATCTATAAAGATTGCGGGCGCGCCGCTGGGATACGGCCCCACCATCGGAACGGGGTCCAAGAACCCCTCTCCGGTGGTGGTTGCCACGATCTCGGCCAATATCTCGCCGATGCACAAGGTCGGTCCCAGCGCGTCAGGCGCTAGGTTGGTTTGGTCAGTCATGTCGGATGGTCCTGCGGATCAGGCGCGGATGTTGGTGGCGCGGCGGCGTTCGGCCTCGGCCCATTTCTGTTCAATGAACTGCTTGGCGTGGGCGGCCAGAGGGTCATTTTCAGTCCATGTGTCGCGCCAGATGGCGCAGGCCAGCGACAGGCCTTCATCTACAATCGCGGTCGAGAAGCTTTCAAAGACCACGTCGCGGTTGTACCCGATCTCAACCAGCGCATCGAAGACCGGATCCCAATCGATGGTGCCATCGCCAAGGTAACCTCGGTTGGATTCCCCGATGTGGAAATAGCCGATCTTGTCCCCCGCCATGCGGATCGCGGCGGCCAAGTTGGCCTCTTCCATCTGCATGTGGAAGGTGTCCATATGCAGGCGAACGTGGTCATTCCCGGTTTCAGCGATGAACTTCATTCCCTGCGCGGTGGTGTTCAGCAGGTTGGTTTCAAAGCGGTTCACCAGTTCCAGAACGAGATCGACGCCAGCGGCTTGCGCGATTTCAGCCGTCTCGGCAATCGCTTGGACCGAGTTCTTCCAGCCATCCGCGGTGGGCTGACGATTGTACTTGGTATGCGCGGAATAGAGGATGCCCCCCAGTTTATCGCCGCCCACATCGCGAACCGCACGCACCGCATCGGCCAACATGGCCTTGCCCGCGGCGACGGCATCTGGGTCCTCGGACGAAACGTCCTTGTCCAAGGGCAGACCCATGGTCACGCCGATTTGCACGTCCAGTTCCTGGCTCTTCTTCGCCAGCCGGTCCAGATCGAACAGTTCGGGGCGCAGATAGGCGAACTCGATACAGCGATAGCCATGCTCGGCCGATTTCTCGAGCGCCATCTCGAGACCCTCTTGCGTCTGGCCTCCCGTCCAGACGAAGGAGTGTATTCCAAGGCGTTTCATTCCAATATTTCCTCCCGAAACGACCGCTATTTGGCGGTCGGTGGTGCGTCAGTTAATTCAGCGTTCATCAGTAATTCGGCGGTCACATCGTCGGTGACCAAGGTATCCACCAGCCCGCGTTTGCAAGCGGCGCGGATGATTTCGACTTTGTGGGGGCCAGCGGCGGCCATGATTTTTTCGGGCACGCGCTGGACCTTTTCCAGCAGCATCCCGACGGCGCGGTCATCGACCGCTTTGGACACCGAGTTGCCGTCTTTATCCAAGAACTGCCCCAGAACGTCGCCAATGGCGCCCTGTTCAATCAGGCTCGCGGGGGTCAGTTCGTTGGGCAGCCCGTGGCTAACAAGGAACGATTTGTTCGACACGTTCGAGCAAGTCAGCAGCACCGCATCCAGATTGTCGAACTTCTGGAAATGTTCACGTAGAGCGAACTGGGACAGGAACAGATCGCGGTCGAGCCCCTCGGACAGGTAGATCGGGGCGGTCAGGATCGAATAATGCGCGCCCAAAGCCCGCGCGAACCCCGACGCGATCCCGAAGGAATTGAACGACGACCCCTGCGCCGTCCCCCCGAGGATCGAGACGACCTCCAGGTCGGGGTGGTTCTGTTTGGTCAGACGGGCAATCGCCGCATCCAGCGTCAGCCCCCACGACACCCCGAAGGACGACCATCCCCCCGCCCGAAGGCGTTCTGTCAGCAGAGCGGCCAGCGCCGCCCCCGTAGGCTGGTGGTAGTCATAGGCATCGCGGTTCGCAGGCGTAACCACCGCGCGGTCAATGCCAAGGGCGCTTTTCAGGCTTTCCTGCATCTCGATCCGCGTGGTGAAGGGGGATTCGATCTGGATCTTCACCATGCCCAACTGACGCGCCCGCTGGATCGCCTGATTTACCCGCAAACGGGTGACATCCATCAGGCGCGCGACTTCGGCCTGGGTCATCTCGTTTACGTAGTAGTGCCAGCAAACCTCCGTGATGAAGGCTTCGCTGTCCTCGATCAGCTCGCGTGCCATGGTTCGACTTCCCTCCTTGATGCGGTGCGTTGCCGCTTACTGCATCGAAGCACACGATGACATACAAAACATATGTATGGCAATCCCAACATTTGAAATTTTAACACTTGCATGAATCAGTTTACAAATGCATGACTTGCGTCAGGGAGGCAGAGCGACTCAACGCATTGGTGTGCTTGGGACGCGCTGGAAGCCCGAATTCCAAGGGAGGAAAATCATGAACACCGTATTCAAGCTTGCCGCGTCCGCGCTGGCTCTGTCCTTTGCGGCAGGCATGGCGAACGCCGATGATGCATTCTGGAAAGAGGCCGCCGCCCCCTATCAGGGCGTGACCCTGCGCGGCGTGACGGAATCGTCGCCGCCGTCGCTCTATATTCGCGAAGTTCTGGCGCCCCAATTCGAAGAACTGACCGGCATTCGCGTCGATATCGAGACCACCTCGTGGGATCAGATGTTCGACAAGGCGATCAAAGATATGGAAGCCGGAACAGGTATTTACGACATGGTCTATATCGAGCAAGACATCGTCTACTCGTATCTGGCCCGTGACTTCCTGACCGACACCACCCAGCTGCTGGCCGACAACCCCGCGCTCAAGGCGCCCACCTATGACGAGGGGAATTTCACCACCTTTGCGGACTACTTCCGCGGTGAAAACGGGCACCTCTATGGCATCCCGATGGAAGCCTTTATCAAGATCTATCTCTACCGCACCGATCTGTTCGAAGACCCTGAAATCCAAGCATCGTTCAAAGAGAAAACCGGCCGTGATCTGGCTCCTGCGACCACCCATGCGGAATACACCGAGATCGCAAAATTCTTCTACGAGTATGGACAGGAAAACGACCTACAGTTGTGGGGCGCGACCGTTCAGGGTCACACTGGGCACCCCGCTTCGTGGTATGAATACGTTGAAACCGTCGCTCCGACGTTCGGTATTTACAACTGGGGCATCGACGCCGACAACAACTATGCCGCAACCGTTGCGAACGGCGGCGAGATGAACTCCGACACCGCCAAAGAGGCGCTTCAGTGGTGGCTCGATTTGCGCCAATACGCGGCTCCTGAATCGAACCAGTCGACCTGGACCGAAGTGGGCACCACGTTTGGCGCAGGCCGCGCGGCCCAAGGTCTGGTCTACGGCGAGAACGCCGGCTGGATTGCGGCAGATGACACTAAATCGCTGGTCGTTGGCAAAGTTGGCGTAGCTCTGCCCCCGCTGGCAGATGGCGTAATGGCCGAAGTCGAAGGCGGCGAAGGCTATATCGGTTACTACGACGGTGGCGCGTTTGGTCTGCCCTCGACCTCGAAAAACAAAGAGGCGGCAGCCCTGTTTCTGGAGTACATCGGACAGAACGAAGTCCAGCCCGATTGGGCCGTTGCAGCCCCGCGCGTGACCAACACCGCGACCTATGATGATCCCAAAGTTCAGGACATGAATGAGGAACTCGGCGGCTACTACGACATGCTCCGCGACAAGGGTTACCTCTTTGCTGGCGCGCCGGCGTACCCCTTCCACGCGCAGCTGCGCGAGGCGATGGCGCCGACATTCTACAGCATCCTGACCGGTGACTCCTCTGTCAGCGATGGTTTGGACAAGATGGCCGAGATCGCCGAAGCCACACTGACCGAACTGGGCTACCGGAAGTAAGCGATCCTCCCAATCGCATAGCCCATGGGCCGCCGCCGTCCCTATCTGTGGCGGCCCTCTTTTCCGGCGCACCTCTGCACCGGGCTCTTTCCGCGCATCGACCATAAAGGGAGCATGACGATGCAATCCAATAGACTGGGATGGATCCTGCTAGCCCCAACACTAGCCATTCTGTTCTTCTTCGGCGTTTTGCCCTTTATTTACGTGGTTTACGTGTCGTTCCACCAATGGAACCCGTTTGCCGCCGACCCGACCATGATTTTCAACGGGGCGGACAACTTCCGCAAAATCGTCTTTGATGCCGAGTTCCTGAACTCGGTCGGCGTGACGGTGCTGTTCGTTCTGTTCGCCGTGATTTCCGAGCTGGTCGTGGGCTACATCCTTGCCCAAGCTTTCATGAAGGAATTTCCCGGCAAGGCGATTTTCCGCACTATCCACACCCTGCCCCTGATCATGGCCCCGATCATTGTGGGCTCGGTCTGGAAGCTGATGATGACGCCGTCCATCGGGATCATCCCCCACTACCTGAACGAATGGTTCGGGATCACCGTGAACATCGGGACCTCGCCCGTGGCGGCCTTTGCCACCATCATCATCATGGACATCTGGCACTGGACCCCACTGGTCACGCTGACGCTCATCGCCGCGCTCGTGTCTCTGCCCCCTGACCCGTTCGAACAGGCACAGATCGACGGCGCTAACAAACGGCAGATCTTCTTTCACATCACCGTGCCGATGATCGCCCCCGCCGTTGTGGCCACCGTCTTTATCCGCCTGATGGACGCCCTGCGCACCGTGGATGAGGTCTGGATGCTGACGGGCGGCGGCCCCGGATCGGCCACCCGTTTTGTGGGCGTGCACATCTTCAAAGAGGTCTTCCCCAAGACAAACTACGGCTACGGATCGACGATCTCGGTCATCGTTCTCTACCTCACCATCGTCGCGTGCTGGCTGCTCTATGTCACCATGCTGGCCCCCCGTAGCAAGAAGGACTGAGCACGATGAAAAAGAACAATCCGATCATTGCCATCGTCTTCTGGAGCCTTGTCAGCTTTCTGACCCTGTTCCCGATTTACTGGCTATTTGTCATCTCGGTGAAACCGGCGGTGCAGCTGTTCTCGACCCCCGATGTGATCCTGTCGGACCCCTATTGGGGTAACTACGCCAAGGTCTGGGGCGACCGCCTGCTGCGCAGCTACATGGTGAACTCGCTGGTGATTTCCACGGGAAACGCGCTGCTATGTACCATCCTCGGGTTCTTTGCATGCTACGCCCTGTCGCGGTTCAAAATGGCTGGCAAGGAAAGCCTGTTTTTCTGGACCATCACCAACCGGATGGCCCCACCTGCGGTGTTCCTGCTGCCCCTGTTTCTGCTCATGACCCAAGTCTACGCGGTCGGTGATTTTCGCCTGCTCGACACGCGGATCGGCATGATTTTGGTCTACTGTACCTTTAACCTGCCCTTCGCGATCTGGACCCTGCGACCCACGCTGGACGGCATCCCCAAGGAACTGGATGAAGCCGCCTATGTGGACGGTGCCTCCAGCTGGAAAGTCATCACCGAGATCGTCTTCCCCCTGTGCCGTCCCGGCCTTGCCGTCACGCTGATCCTGACCTGGGTGTTTGCGTGGAACGAATACCTGCTGGCCGCGACCCTAACGAACTTTAACGCGCGCACGCTGACCACGGGCCTGTCGGAATACGTCACCACCACGGGCACCGAGTGGGGCATCATGGCGACCATTTCGGTCTTTACCCTGATCCCAGCCCTGATCGTCTTTGGCCTTGTGCAAAAGCACATCGTGGCGGGCCTGACCTTTGGCGCAGTGAAAGGCTAACCCCATGAGCAATCACGACAACACGCCCCTGTCCTCGGCCCATCACGAAGAAGAGGACACCCCCGCGGTGTCCTCGCCCAAGGCCGGTTTCCTGCCGATCGAGACCAACTGGTTCGACCGCCTGTTCATTTCGGTGGTGATCTGGGTCGCGCTCTCGCTGCTGTGGTTCCGGTTCATCGAGCCGATGGGCCTGAGCATCTGGATTTCAAACGCAATCGCGCTGGCCTTGGCCGTGCTGATCATTTCGAAAGGCTAATTCCATGAAGTCACTCGTAATGGAGCGCAAGATGGAGCTGTCCTTGCGCGATTTCCCCGAAATCTCCAAGGCCGAGGAAACCCTTGGCCCCCGCGATGTCCGGATCAAGCTGCACACCGTCGGCATCTGTGGATCGGACGTGCACTACTACACACACGGCAAGGTCGGCCCGTTCGAGGTCACCGAACCCATGATCCTCGGCCACGAGGCTGCGGGAACCGTAATCGAAGTCGGCTCAGACGTGCAGCATCTGGCCGTTGGTGATCGCGTCTGCATGGAGCCGGGCATCCCCGACCCCACGTCCAAGGCCGCGCGTCTGGGGATGTACAACATCGACCCCGCCGTCCGCTTCTGGGCAACGCCCCCTGTCCACGGCGTTCTGCGCCCGACCTGCGTGCATCCCGCCGATTTCACCTTCAAGCTGCCCGACAACGTCAGCTTTGCCGAGGGCGCAATGGTCGAACCTCTCGCCGTGGGCGTCCATGCGGCCACCAAAGCGCGGGTGAAACCGGGCGATGTGGCGGTGGTGTTGGGCGCTGGTCCCATCGGGCTGGTCACAGCGCTGTCGGCTCTGGCCGCAGGCTGCGCGCGGGTCTTCGTGACCGACTTGGCCGAGAAAAAGCTGGAGATCGCAGCCAGCCTTTCAACCGCCATCACCCCCGTCCATGCGGGCAAAGACGACCTGACCGCCACCGTCATGGCCGCCACCGAAAACTGGGGCGCGGACATCGTGTTCGAGGCCACCGGCGCACCAAAAGCCGCCGCTGGCGTGTTCCCGCCGCTGGCCCCCGGTGGCTGCGTGGTCTTTATCGGCGGACAGGCCGACCCCATCGCCTATGACGCGGGCGCGGCCATGGTCCGCGAAGCGCGGGTCGAGAACATCTTTCGCTACGCCCATGTCTTCCCGCGCTGCGTGGGAATGCTGGCCAGTGGGGCCATCGACGTGAAACCGCTGATCACCCACAAATTCGACTTCAACGACTCTGTGCGCGCCTTCGAGATCGCCGCGTCCGCCCCCGTGGCCGACGTGAAGATGCAGATCGAACTGCCGCAATAAGGAACGACCCAAATGGCTCAGGTAAAAATCGACAACGTGATCAAGCGCTACGGCTCGCTTCAAGTGATGCACGGCGTGAACGTAGACATCAACGACGGCGAATTTGTGGTTCTGGTTGGCCCCTCGGGTTGCGGCAAGTCCACCCTGCTGCGGATGCTCGCGGGTCTGGAAGAGATCAGCGATGGCACCATTTCCATCGGCGAGCGCGTGGTAAATGACGTCCCGCCCAAGGAACGCGACATCGCTATGGTCTTCCAAAGCTACGCTCTGTATCCGCACAAAACGGTCTACGACAATATCGGCTTCCCGCTGAAAATGGCGAAGCGTCCGCAGGACGAGATCGACAGAAAGGTCACCGGCGCGGCCGACATTCTGGACCTGACCAAGTACCTCAAACGCTACCCCAAGGAACTGTCCGGCGGCCAACGCCAGCGCGTCGCCATGGGCCGCGCTATCGTCCGCGATCCGCAGGTTTTCCTATTCGACGAGCCGCTTTCGAACCTCGACGCAAAATTGCGTGTCACCATGCGGGTCGAGATCAAGGAACTGCACCAGCGCCTTGGCACCACCATTGTCTACGTGACCCACGACCAGATCGAGGCCATGACCATGGCCGACAAGATCGTCGTGATGCGCGATGGACGGGTGGAACAGATCGGGGCGCCACTTGATTTGTATGACAACCCTGCGAACATTTTTGTAGCGGGTTTTATCGGGTCACCTTCAATGAACTTTGTCCACGGTCAGATCGTAAACGAAGGCGGAGTACGTCAATTTCGCTCGGACAATGGTTTGATGCTGCCCCTGCCCGACACAAGCGCCCCGGACGGCACCAAAGTCACCTACGGTATCCGGCCCGAGCATATAACCATCGCAGATCACGGCGTCCCCTTGCGCGTTGTCGTCGTCGAGCCCACCGGATCAGAGACACAGGTTTTCGCAAAGCATGGTACAGATTTCATCGACGCTATGGTGAAGGACCGTTTCAAAGCCGCCCCGAATTCCGAGGTTCGCTTTGCTATCGACCCCGCGAATGTACACCTGTTCGACCGTGAAACCGAGCAGCGTCTCTGACTTGACTAAGGGCAGCCTTCCCAGCGCCCGACGACTAAAGGAATGCCAATGCCTCAAGCCGTGATCTTTGACCTGGACGGTTGCCTTGTGGACAGCGAAACCCTCTCAATCAGCGCGATTGCCGAAGAAATACAGGACATGGGGGCCACAGATGTCACCTATGACTACATTCGTGACCGCTTCTTAGGGGTCTCGATGAAGGTCATTTGCGAGCATGTCGCCGAGCAAACTGGCAAGACCTGCGCAGGTGACTTCGTTGACCGTGTCGAGGAGCGTCTCTTCGCCCGATACCGCACAGATCTGCGCCAGATCAAGGGGGCAGCAGCCATGCTGGACGTCCTGCACGATCGGGGAACTCCGGTGGCAATTGCAACCGGAGGGTCCATTCGGCGCATGGGTGAAACGCTGCGAATTTCGGGGCTTGCGCGCTATTTCGAGGGCACGGCTTTTAGTGCAGATCAGGTCAAACTTGGGAAACCAGCCCCCGATCTTTTCCTTCTAGCCGCGGAAGAACTAGGGGTGGATCCGGCCTCGTGCGTTGTGATGGAAGACTCTCCGCATGGTATTCAGGGCGCAAAATCTGCGGGGATGCGGGCCATTGGCTTTGTTGGTGGTACGCACTTGGACCCGATGCGAGAGACCCATCGACAGCTCTTACTTTCCAAAGGAGCCGAGCAGGTCTGCGAGACAATACCAGACACTTTGGCTGCGATACTGCTTGATTGATGTTATGACTTATATGACAAATTTTTCAGTGCGTATCGCAAGAAGCAATCGAGTGGAGCGGCTATGAGTTATTTGGGTCTGGATTTGGGGACATCTGGGCTTCGCGCCCTGCTGATCGACGACACCGGTTCCCCAATCGGGGCAACTGAACGCCATTATCCACTGTCACACCCACACTCCGGCTGGTCAGAGCAAGCGCCTGCAGACTGGATCGCAGCGCTGGATTCAGCGGTAGAGGAATTGCGCATACGTTTTCCAGCCTTTGCCGAGCTCCGCGGGATCGGCGTCGCAGGCCAGATGCATGGCGCGACGCTGCTGGACAAAAACGATAGGGTTCTGCGCCCCTGCATTTTGTGGAACGACAGCCGATCTCACATTGAGGCAGCAGAGCTGGACCAAACCCCGAACGTACGGGAGCTATCAGGCAATATCGTCTTTCCGGGCTTCACCGCGCCAAAGCTCGAATGGGTGCGCAAGCACGAGCCTGCAATCTTTGAACGCATAGCCAAAGTGCTGCTCCCTGCAGGTTACCTGAATCTCTACCTGACGGGCGAGCATGTCGCGGATATGTCGGACAGCGCGGGCACGTCCTGGCTCGATGTTGGACGCCGCAGTTGGTCGGACGAGTTGCTAACCAAGAGCAATATGAACCGCGATCAGATGCCCCGATTGGTCGAGGGCACAGAAACTGCTGGCACATTGCGGCCAGAGCTTGCCAAACGCTGGGGAGTGTCAGAACGCATTATTGTGGCAGGTGGCGCAGGAGACAACGCAGCAGCGGCCTGTGGGATCGGCGCGATGAACGAAGGGCAAGGGTTTGTTTCCCTTGGCACTTCGGGAGTTCTCTTGGCCGCACGAGATGGCTATTCCCCCGCGCCCGAAACTGCTGTGCACACCTTTTGTCATGCAATCCCAGGCCGTTGGTACCAGATGGGTGTGATGCTGTCCGCGACAGATAGCCTGAATTGGTTCTCTCGCATCACTGGTACGAAGCCTGCCGACCTCACCGCTGAGCTCGGGCCGAACCTGTCAGCCCCCGGCTCAGTTCGGTTCCTGCCCTATTTGTCTGGAGAACGTACCCCTCACAACGACGCCAATATTCGCGGAAATTTCGCAGGGCTGGCAGCTGGCACAAACCGCAACGACATGACACGCGCCATTCTGGAAGGCGTGACCTATGGGCTTCGCGACAGCTTCGAAGCCTTGCGCGCGACAGACGCTCGTTTTGACGAACTGATCGCGATCGGAGGCGGCACGCGCTCCGACTACTGGCTGTCCTTGATTGCAACGGTGCTGAACACGCCCCTCCGCCTTCCTAGTTCGGGTGAATTCGGGGCCGCATTGGGGGCTGCGCGGCTCGGAATTGCTGCGGCCGAAAAAGCTGAAGCGGCTGAGATCATGTCGCCGCCCACTTTGTCCGCGCCGATCCTGCCCACGGCTGACTTGCGCAGTTTGTTCAACGAGGCCTATGATGTTTTCAGAGCGTCATACGATTGGCAAAACGAAGCGCCGCAGTGACGGGGCGCAGGGCTCTGGGTATTGCCAATTGTGGACAGCTCCTGTTTTGCAAGAGTTTTTTTCGTGATTTAAATCTTTTTGCGGAGTTGTCACGTTAATAGGGTAGCGATTGCCTCCTCGCTGTTTGCTACGTAGGTCACGGCGATGCAGACACCTTCCATCAGCTACAAGCGGCACCGGTTCCCGCCTTCGATCATTGCCCACGCGGTCTGGCTGTACGTCCGGTTCAATCTGAGCCTGCGGGAGGTCGAGGAGATGCTGCTCGAACGTGGTATCGACGTCTCCTATGAAACGGTTCGGCGCTGGACGGCCAA
>JAUILL010000043.1 GCA_030433335.1 Alphaproteobacteria bacterium
GTTTCGCTCGCCTCAAGGATTGGCGGCGGGTCGCAACACGCTACGACAGGTGTCCGAAGGTCTTCCTGTCAGCATGCGCATTAGCGGCAGTCGTCATGTTCTGGTTATGAATCCTGACCCTAGCGCATACCCAACACGTGCAACGATAGTTGATGTTTTGCCGGATCCTGCAGCGGCAACGATTTGGAGCGCGCTGTCCATGCAGATGCAGCAATCCATTTGCTCATTGGTGAGAGGATTCCGCTCAACAAAAGCGAAAAACTCCGCGTACTTTTCTTTTTTATCTTTGAGAAGTTTTTCGTTGTGAGTTGCAAATTCCAGCAGAAGGGACTCCTCGCATCTTTTGAGACGAGACTGAGCCAATGCTGAGAGTAAGATGTCGGTTTTTTGTGTTGCTATGGGGGCGTCAGCGGAGGCGCCGTTTTCATATGGCGGAAAAGCTCGAATGATCTCTGCGGCTCTTTCTTTGGGTAGCCAATTGTCCCAATCTACTGCTGGCTCCCAGTCCGATCGCCACTCAGAAAAATCCGAGTTTGCATCAATGGAGGGTGGTGGCGCAGGTTTATTATTGGAGTGCGAAGTTTTTAGCTTAGCATTGGTTCTTGAACTACTTTTGTTATCTCCCAGTAGAGATCCAATGCCACCAATTACTGCTGCGCCTAAAATCCATTCAATCAAATCTACACTTTCTCATTTACCGCTTTAGGGGAGAGCATTCTATTGATTGCTATCTTTAATCGTATCCATTCGAGCGGTAATGTCGCTCGCGATGCTCTCGTACAGCGCCGCTTGGCGCTCTCTCGCTGAGCCCGGTTTAGGTGTTCTGCGTCGTATTCTTTTGGCAAGCCAAAAAAGAAGCCTTGCAGCAGGATCGGTGACGTTTTCCGGTACAGGGGCCGGGTAGTTTTCTTCGAGGAGGGCAACGACCTCAGCATTCATGCTGCGATGGTTAGCCTCAGCCGCGAGGCGTATTCGATCGCGCAGGCCGTCTGGCAGACGCACGATGAATTTATCCTGATTTTGAGAGCTTTGTTCTGGCATGGTGGCACTGTGCCATAAAAAGCAATTGACGCAATAGTGGCTAAGTGCCACTAGCGGGTTGTGGTTTCAGCCTGGAGGCGTTTCATGAAAAGTCGTAAACCAATGCAGCTTCGGCTTCCGCAAGAGCTCAAAGAGTGGATCAAGGCGGAGTCAGATCGCAATGGAAACTCTCAAAATTCAGAAGTGATTCGCGCCATTCGCGCGGCGAAGGGCAGGCGGTCCACACTCGGATCAGTTGGAAATATCAATATGGATCAGGGTGATGGTGCGCGTTGTTAACGATTAAGAGAGGTCGCGATCAGATGACCAAAGCAAGTGTGCAGACAAAGGCGAGGCAGGCTGCCTCGGCCTTCATCCGCGAGGCGCGGGAGGCAGGTTGGCAGCGGGCAAAATTTGAGATCAAGCCTGATGGCAGTGTCATCGTCGATGCCAACATGGTCGCTCCAGAGGCGGCAGACGACTTTCTCAATAGTGACCTGAGAATGGGCGAATGACTCGCAAGAGCTTGCCCAAATACGTCTACAATGACCGGGGGTATCTCCGGTTCATCCGGCGTTCGTGCGGTATCTCGGTCATGATGCATGAGGAAGCGGGCACACCGGAATTTTGGGACCATTACAATCGCCTGCTGAGCGGAAAACCAGCGCCTGCGCCGGTGAAGCGCAATTTTGAGGCGTTGATCCTTAGCTACTACGAGAGCGACGCCTACAAGAAGCTGAAGCCCCGTACGGGATCCAACTACCGGCGGTATATCAGCCACATTCGTGAGATCTGGGCCGACAAAGACCCGGCCAGGATCGAAACCCATCACATTTAGGAATTGCACCGGGCCAATGCGGATCATTGGCGGCAAGCCAACTATCTTGTCCAGGTCATGGTCGTCCTGATGAATCACGCCCGGTTGATCGGCTTCATCAAGAAAGAGCACGGCAATCCGGCGAAGGGTATTCCGCTTTTCAAGCAGCAGAGCGACGGCTGGGAGCCTTGGCCAGATGATGTTCGGGCCGAGTTCGAAGCGCTGGCTTCAAAACGGGCGCGGCTGGTCTACGAGCTTTGCGTTGGCACAGGACAGCGCATTGGCGATGTCGTAAAGATGAAGTGGGCACACTTTTCGGATGAAGGTTTCGATTTCACGCACGGAAAAACAGACAAGCCGCTTTGGATCCCGCTTACCAACCGCCTGAAAGCTCATCTCGACGGGCTCGCACGAACGGGGGGCACCGTTGTTACCGACGCCAAGGGGCGACCAGTGAGCTACCGGATCGTTGCGGAGGAAATGCGCACCATTAAGAAGAAGATGAAGCACGAGAAGGCGAGCTACTACAAAACGCACGGGCTCAGGAAAAATGCGACGATCGAGCTGTATCTGGCTGGATGTGATGACGAGATGGTCAAGGCGGTCACCGGCCATTCAGGCGTCGAGATGCTGAAAAAGTACGGTGGGCCGATCCGGCAAAGAGAGCTCGCTAAGCGCGCACAAGAGGCACGAAATCAAATGGAACGAAGCAAGACCGAAACGTGAAAGTTTCAACGGTTGTTTCAAAAATGGCGGTGAAGGAGAAGAAGAATGACACAAGTCATTGATTTTATTGGAGGCGAGTACCGGAATCGAACCGGTGTACACGGATTTGCAATCCGCTGCGTCACCACTCCGCCAACTCGCCGCCGTGGTGTGGTGCAGGGTGATTAGCTGATCCCTTCGGGGGCTGCAAGCCCTCTTCTACCCCGAAACGGTGATACAACCGTTGCCGTGTCTGTGGTAATGTGGCATGACGCCAAAGACCGCACTGAACGAAAGAGTTTAGTCTATGACTGATTTCGCACAACGCCGCACAATGATGGTGGATACGCAGGTCCGCCCCTCGGACGTAACAAAGTTTAATGTGATCGAGGCGATGCTGGCCGTGCCACGCGAAGCATTTGTCCCCGAAGCGCGCAAAGAAGCCGCCTATATGGGCGAAAACGTTGAGCTTTCTGCTAATCGCGTCATTCTGGAGCCTCGGACCACTGGCAAATTGCTTGACGCACTGGATATCCAGCCCAACGAGCTGGTTCTGGATCTGGGCTGCGGCTATGGCTATTCGGCCGCCGTGATCGCACATCTGGCCGAAGCTGTAATTGCAGTTGATACCGCTGAATTCGCAGGCGAGGCCGAGGCCACCCTTGCGCAGCATGGCGTCGACAACGTCGCGATCATTGAAGGTGATTTGACGGCTGGCGCCGCAAAACATGGTCCCTACGATGTGATCGTCATCGAAGGCGGCATCGAAGAGCTTCCGACCGCAATCGCGGATCAGCTGAAAGAAGGTGGTCGAATCGCATGTATCTTCCAAGAGGGTGCTCTGGGCACCGTTAAGGTCGGTTACAAGCTGGATGGCCTGATCAACTGGCGTTACGCATTCAATGCAGGCGCGCCGGTGCTGAAAGGATTTGCAAAACAGCCAAGCTTTGCGCTCTGATCGCGTAAGCATGGGTGGTTTTAAAGAAGAAGTCCCATGCGTTCGGGGCGAAGGAGTTTGAAAATGGCAAATTTTAAAAAGTACCTGCGCAGTGGTGTTGCCGCTGTTGCTCTGAGTGTTGCGGCGGTATTGCCTGCAGGCGCGGACACCCTTGGTGACGCACTTGCGAAAGCTTACAAGAACAGTGGCTTGCTCGAACAAAACCGGGCCTTGCTACGTGCTGCAGACGAAGACGTCGCAGGTGCCGTTGCCGAACTTCGCCCGATCCTAGGATATTCGGCCGGTGTGACCATGAACCGGAACTACTCGGTTTCGGGCACGGCTTTGAACCGGATCGACGGTGTTGACGAAACCACCATCGGAACATTGGAACTGACCGCGAGCATGCTGCTCTATGATGGCGGTGCCTCGCGTATGGGCATTGATGTCGCGAAAGAAGCGGTGCTAGCGACGCGCCAGACCCTGCGTTCGGCGGAACAGACTGTTCTTCTCAATGCAGTTTCGGCCTACATGAGCGTTGTGGCATCCGGTCAGATCGTCAGCCTTCAGCAAAACAACCTGCGGGTTCTGAGCGAGCAGTTGCGTGCGGCCCGCGAACGTTTCGATGTTGGTGAAATCACCCGTACCGATGTGGCTCTGTCCGAAGCGGCCCGTGCAGGCTCGAACAGTGACTTGGTTGCCGCTCAGGGTGATCTCGCGGATGCGCGCGCGGCCTACATCACGGCAGTCGGTGAGGCTGCAGGCAGCGTGTCGACCCCCGGTTCGCTTCCCGTCGCTGTGAATTCGGTTGAGGAGGCGCTCCGTTACGCCATGCGGGGCCACCCTGCATTGCTGGCAGCGCAGCACGCAGTGTCTCAGGCAGAACTGGGTGTAAAGATCGCTCAGGCAGCTCGTAAGCCTGAAGTGACAGTCGGCGCTTCGCTCGGACACACCCGTTATCTGGCCGAGGATACCGGCCTGGCCGAGGGCAACTACACCAACGGCGCGACTGTCGGAATCGAAGTAAATGGCCCGATCTATTATGGTGGTGCGATCAGCTCTGCGGTTCGTCAGGCGATGGCGAACCGTGATGCATCGCGCGCAGAGTTGCTGCAGACCAAGCTGGATGTAGAAGAGGCCGTTCGCGTTGCCTATTCGGCTCTGACTCAGGCACGTGCCGCCCGTGGCGCCGCCGAAGAGTCGATCCGTGCAAACAACGTCGCCTATAGCGGTGTCCGCGAAGAGGCGTCGCTTGGTGCTCGCACCACGCTGGATGTTCTCGATGCAGAGCAAGATTTGCTTGATGCACGCGCGTCCAGCATCACTGCGGCCGCCAATGAGTACATTGCTGCCTACTCTTTGCTCTCTGCAATGGGCCTGCTGAACGTAGAGTACCTCAAGCTGAACGTACCTACCTACGACCCCGAAGCCTATTATAACACTGTTAAATCTGCTCCTGCCATTCTCAACACCCGTGGCGAGAAGCTGGATGACGTGCTGCGCGCAATCGGCAAAAATTAATATCTTTGCTGGCAGAACGGTTGTGAGATCGCCTGCCAGCGGGTACCCTTGGCCTATTAGTCCGTGAGGGTTTGAATGTCTGAACCAACCACCAGTGTTGATATTGAAGATGTCCTGACATCGATCCGTCGCCTCGTCTCCGAGGAGGCGCACGATGCCGTGTTGGATCAAGTAGCGCCTGCGCGGTCTGCGGATCGCTTGGTGTTAACTCCGGCATTGCGCGTAACAGGGACGGAGGGCGCGGACACTGCGGATGCGGCGCCCGTCGAGGACGATGTCTCTGTGCATGAAGATGCTGATGCGCCGGTTCTCAAGCGTACTTCGGTTTTCGCACGCCCGATCAAACAGAAAATTTCAGAAATTAGCGCTGCTGTGAACCGCAGCGTGGATGATTATGAGCCCGAAGAAGGGGATGTGTTTGGCCTTGGTCGCACGCCTCTGCCTTGGGCTGAAAGTCATCCCAATGACCCTTTGTCGGGCGACACCGACGATGCGGAGGACGCATATTTGAATGGTGGAGCTTTTGACGATGACATGCTGGATGATCAATCCGGTGAAGAAACGGGACTGACAGCGATCAACGAAGACATGCTGCGTGCCATGGTCGTTCAGATCGTGCGTGAAGAGCTTCAGGGTGAGATGGGTGAACGGATCACTCGCAACGTTCGCAAACTGATCCGGCGGGAAATCAACCGCGCGCTGGCCATTCAGGATCTTGCCTGAACCTCCCCAAGGTTTCGACGATCAAGAGCGCTCCGGCGCTCTTTTTTATTGTCCGACAGGGCAGTAGGGCAGGGGCCGGACAACAAAAAAGGGTGCGCCCGGTGCGCACCCTTTTTTAATCAGAGGTTCCGAAAGCCGTCTTACGCGGCGTCCAGATGCAGCATCGAAGCGTTGCGACGCTCGCTCTCTTCGCGCGACAGCGCAACAGAGGTGCGAACACCCTTTGCAACGAAGTCCATCAGGCCGGACACAACACGCTCACTGGGGTCGATTCCAGCGCAGGACAGCACTTCGCGCCCATCACGCGAACGTGCCCAACGTGCGATTTGCTCGGGCCCATTGCCATATTTTTTATCATCGGCGATGGCATCATCCAGAGCCGCCAACACAACAGCGGCAAAAAGTTTGCGTGCACGGTTGCCCTGTTCATTACTGTAGGCCGTGCCGTCAACGAAATCTTTCATGATTCGTCCTTGTTGTTTCGATCTTGCGTCTTGGGGCGTGGCGCGCTTTATGACGTAATTATGTCGATTCTGGCAACCTGTTTTTGAATGCCTGCTATGCATTTTGTGCATAGCTTCAACATGTATATGGCGCGTCTACTACGCTTGCTTTGGTCTTGAGCCCCAGATATAGGGATCAAAATCCTAATATCAACCGTCCTGCAAGGTAGTCTTATGCCCAAGATCAACGGTAACGAAATCCGTCCCGGCTATGTACTGGAACACAATGGCGGCCTTTGGGGCGCTGTCAAGGTCGATCACGTCAAACCCGGCAAGGGTGGCGCATTCGCTCAGGTCGAGATGAAGAACCTGCGCAACGGCTCCAAGCTGAACGAACGCTTCCGCAGCGCCGACAAAGTCGAGCGTGTACGTCTGGAGCAGAAGGACCAGCAGTTCCTTTATGAGACCGACGGCATGCTGGTGTTCATGGACACCGAGACCTACGACCAGATCGAGCTGCCTGCGGACCTGCTGGGGGACCGTCGTCCCTTCCTTCAGGATGGCATGACCATCGTTGTGGAATTCTACGAGAGAGAAGCGCTGAACGCGACTGTACCTCAGAAAGTCCAGTGCAAGATCGTTGAGACCGAGCCGGTCGTCAAAGGTCAGACCGCTGCGAACAGCTTTAAGCCTGCGATCCTCGACAATGGCGTCAAGGTGATGGTGCCCCCCTTTGTTGGTCAGGACGAAAAGATCATCGTCAACACCGAAACCTTTGAATACGTCGAACGCGCATAAGAAAAGCGGCCCGTTTCGGGGCCGCTCTGATGCTCTGATCTGATGTGACCCGCCCTTTGTGGCGGGTCATTTTATTTCATCAGGACGATTGGCACTTTGCAGCTGCGGATCATTTCAGTGGTGGTCGAGCCAATGATCATGCTGCGAATGCGCGAGTGCCCATAGGCGCCCATCACCAGAAGATCATAGCCCTCGTGGTCGGTCATCTCGCCAAGCACTTGGTCAGGGCTGCCTTTGACGACCTTGGTGGTCGCCTGATGGCCGCCAGCCGCCAGAGTGGCCGCGGCGCTGTCCAAATCGGCGCGCAGGGCCTCGGTTTCCTGTCCAACTGTCACGACGGTGCAGTCGAGCCCAGAGAACAGCGGATCGCGGGCTACGTGATCAATCGCCTTCATCGAGGACACACCACCGTCATAGGCGATCAGGACCTTCTTGGGCTCTTTGTAGGCGCGGTTGGCGACGAAGACAGGCTTCGACGTCGCGCGTACGATCCGTTCGAGGTTTGACCCCAGATGCAGTTTCGCGAAATCCGCAGCTTCGCCGCGTTTGCCGATTGCCAGCATTGAGGCGCTCGCTTCGCGCTCGGATACAGTGTCGATCAGGTCGCCGCTGCGCAGGCGCGTGCTGACTGCGATCTCGCCGTGCTGCTCGACGATGGCTTTGCCGTCCTCAAGGATGGCGCGACCTGTGGCCTGCGCCAGCTTGTTACGCTGCGCGTCAAGGGCGCTCAGTTCCTCGAGCAGGGCGGTGCGGGCCCCGAGGCGGATCGAGCCCGACAGGTCCTGCTCTGCGCCGCCCTCGCGGCGTCCCAGCACGTGGGTCAGCTCGACCGCGGCGCTGCTGCGCGATGCGATCCAGCCGACATAGTGGCACAGGCTCTCGGAATAGGCAGAGCCGTCGATCAGGGCGAGGATGTTGGAAGTTGTCATCTTGGTCGCTCCTTAGTGGGACATCAGTTTGTCCATGCCGCCCGGTTTGTCGTGCAGCGCCAGACGGTCAACGATGGTTTGCGAGGCGTCGTTCATGCCCAGGATTTCGACTTCTGCCCCTTCACGGCGGAATTTGAGCACAGCCATGTCCAGAACCGCAACCGACGAAATGTCCCAGATGTGGGCGTGGGTGACGTCGATGGTGACTTTCTCCAGCGCTTCGCGGAAGTCGAAGGACTTCATGAAGTCTTCGGCCGATGCAAAGAACAGCTGACCTTCGACATGGTAAGTGCGGGCGCGGCCATCTTCGGACAGTTCGGAGTGGACGCGGAACAACTGCGAAATCTTCCAAGCAAAGAAGATGCCTGACAGCAGAACGCCAGTAAGAACGCCGATGGCGAGGTTGTGGGTCCAGACCACCATCACGACGGTTGCCACCATAACGACGGACGACGAGACAGGGTGTTCGCGCAGGTCTTTGATCGAGGACCAGCTGAATGTGCCGACCGACACCATGATCATGATCGCGACCAGTGCGGGCATCGGGATCAGGCCGACCCAATCGCCAAGGACAACGCAGAAGATCAGCAGCATCACACCGGCAAAGCCGCAGGACAGGCGGCCACGGCCACCGGATTTCACGTTGATCATCGACTGACCGATCATCGCACACCCTGCCATGCCGCCGATGAAACCGGTGCAGAAGTTCGCAAGGCCTTGGCCGATGCACTCTTGATTGCGGTCCGAGGTGGTGTCGGTCAGGTCATCCACGAGGTTCTGGGTCATGAGCGATTCCAGCAGGCCCACAGCAGCCACAGCAGCGGCGTAGGGGAAGATGATCTGCAAGGTCTCGAGGTTCAGCGGCACATCAGGCAGCAAGAACATCGGCAGGGTGTCGGGCAGTTCGCCCATATCCGCCACGGTGCGCACGTCCCAGCCGAACATGATGGTCGCGGCAGACAGCAGCAGGATGTTCACCAGTGGCGAGGGGATCGCCTTGGTCACGTAGGGGAACAGGTAAATGATCGCCAGCCCCGCAATCACCAGCGGGAAGGTCAGGAACGGCACTTTGGACGGATCGAGTTCCGGCAACTGCGCGAGGAAGATCAGGATCGCCAGCGCGTTCACAAAGCCGGTCATCACCGAGCGCGACACGAACCGCATGACAAAGCCCAGACGGGCGAAACCGGCGATCACCTGCAGCACACCGGCCAGCACGGTCGCGGCTAGCAGATATTCAAGCCCGTGGTCGCGCACCAGCGTGACCATCAGAACAGCAGTCGCAGCGGTGGCGGCGCTGATCATACCGGGGCGCCCGCCCGCAATGGCAGTGATCAGGGCGATCGAGAAAGATGCGTACAGACCCACTTTGGGGTCCACGCCGGCGATAATGGAAAAGGCGATGGCTTCGGGGATCAGCGCAAGGGCAACGACAAGGCCCGACAAAAGGTCGGCGCGCACATTGCCGAACCATTGCTGGCGATAGGCGGTCAAGTTCATCTCGTGTCCGATTGTTCTGGTCCGGCCCCGCAACGGGGGCCAGAACGGTGGCAGTTGATTGGCGCTAACGGGCCAAGGCACTTGCCGCGCGTTATAGAGACTTAAGACACAGGAACAACCGCCGCGACATTTATCCCGCAGACTGTGGCATAGAAATCCGCGCTGTTTGAGCGGTCAAAGGGCCATTTGCACGGTCAAACCGCAGAAAAGCGATGGCTTTGCCGCCTGATTGGGTCAAGAGCGTGCCTGCGGATTTGCCGTCTTCGGTGGTGATGTCGGTACCCGTAGGGGCATCGCCGTCGACGTCAACGGTGACCAGACCTTTGCGCAATTCGGTCTTGTGCTTCATGCGGGCGGTGACCTCTTGGCCCACGTAGCAACCCTTTTTAAAGTCGACGCCGTTCAGCCGTTCGAACCCGGCTTCGAGGATGAAAGTGTCGCCAGTCAGCTCAATCCCGCTTTCTGGAATGCAATGCGCCACGCGAATGGCGTCCCAGTCAGAGCCGTCATCGCCTTCGGTCTCGCCATACAGACGCCAGCCGAGAGCAGGGTGACGAGGATCCTCGACAGCCCCTTCGGGAGCGTCACCCGTGCCACGCTGTAGCTTGAGAGCGCTTTCGGTGATCTGCGCGTCGGCCCGTAGTTTGTACATGTTCAGGCGTTGCACCAGACCGGCGGCCAAGGGTTCGGCCACATCCAGCAGGATCGCATCGCCGTGGGGGACCAGCAGGAAATCCGCCAGATACTTACCCTGCGGGGTCAAAATGGCCGCGTACATCGCGCCGTCCTTGAGACGGGCCATGTCGTTTGTCACGATGTTCTGCAGAAAGTCGCGGGCGTCGGGGCCGGTGATTTCGTAAATCTTGCGGGCGTGCTCTGGCATGGGAACTCCTTTGCGCCAGAGGTAGGCACAAAGCGTCCCGAGGAAAAGACCCTAGCGGTCGAACATTGGCGTCGCGTTGAACTTCTTTTGCAGGCCTTTGTAGTCGTACTCGGTCTGCACCCAGTCGCGGAAGGAAATCTGGCCTTGCGTGTTCAGGCGCTCTTCGTAGGCGTCCAGCACGTGATCCAGAACACCGGTCTTGGTGTAGCGCTGGTGGAAGTATTTCCACGCCAACATCTTCTTTGCCTCGGCCACAGGCGCATTTTCCTGATCCAAGAGGTAGATCGCACTGGCAAAGCCCGCGCGGTCCGCACCGGATTTACAGTGCATGACAAAGGGCTTCTGGATGGAGTCAAAGGTTTCCAGCACTTCCATGATCCGCTCGGGGCGCGGGGCCTTGCGGGCATAGAGCTTGCGGTCAATCAAGGTCATCCCCAGCTTGTCCGTTGCCTCTTTTTCGAACAGGTAGTGGGCATAGGTGTCCACGCCGCGCAGATTCAGGACCGTATTGATGCCGCGCTTTTTGAACTTCTTCAGGCGATAAGGGTCCGGCTGGTTCGAACGCCACACACCAGGGGCGATCTCGAACTCGTTGGTCCACAGATAGCGCAGGAACATGTGGTCGATGAACTGCAAGTGCATGTGCGCCGTGAACCGCTTGTACGGCGTCGAGATGTCATCCCCGAAGGAATTGCGGAACCGCACTTCGAGGTCGAAGATCCAGTCTTTGATCTTTTTCAACATTCTTTACCGTCCTGAATTTCAAGCCACGTTGCCCTATCGCCTAACCTGTGTCGAGGCAAGAGGGCGGGGGGAATTGACGTTGCCGCGACTGAGACTAAGGTCGCGGGACAATATAAACGGAGCCTGTCATGAGTCTTGCGAACGGTCGTTCCCACCTAGCTATCCCCGGTCCTTCGATCATGCCGGACCGTGTGTTGCAGGCGATGCACCAGCCCGCTCCGAACATTTACGAGGGCGCGTTGGTCGAACTGACCGCCGGACTTGTCCCCGATCTGAAGTGGGTGGCAGGCACCGAGCACCACGTTGCTATGTATATATGTAACGGTCACGGCGTTTGGGAGGCGGCGCTCGCCAACACCGTCGCGCCCGGTGAGAAGGTGCTCGTCCCGTCTTGCGGTCGTTTTGGCCACGGTTGGGCGGAATTTGCGAAGCGAATGGGGATCGAGGTCGAGTTGATCGATTTCGGCAAACGTGCGCCCATGGATCTTGAGGTCGTAGGCCGCGCGCTCGAGGCGGACAGAGATCACAAGATCAAAGCCGTGCTGGCGACCCATGTGGATACGTCGTCTTCGGTGCTGAATGACATTCCCGCGCTGCGTAAGCTGATGGATGATTTGGGGCATCCGGCGATGCTCTGGGCCGACTGCGTGGCCTCGATGGGATGTGATCGGTTCGAGATGGACGCATGGGGCGTCGATTTGGCCATCACCGCCAGCCAGAAGGGCCTGATGACCCCGCCGGGCATGGCCTTCATCTTCTTCTCGCCCAAGGCACAGGCCGCGCGCGAGGGGATGAAGATGGTTTCACCCCATTGGGACTGGAGCGCGCGGGCCTTCCCCGAGATGTTCTATGAATTCTTTGGCGGCACTGCCCCGACCCACCACCTGTTCGCCCTGCGCGAGGCGCTGAACATGATGCGGGAAGAGGGGTTGGAGGCAATCTGGAAACGCCACGACGTGCTGGCCCGCGCCCTGTGGGCGGCGGTCGATGTGTGGGGGCAGGACGGCCCGATGGAGCTGAACATCGCTGACCCCGCCTGCCGCAGCCGTGCGGTGACCTCTTTGCGCCTAGGCAGCCCGAACGCGACGGCCCTGCGTGACTGGGTGTCGGCAAATGCAGGTGTGACGTTGGGGATCGGCCTCGGAATGGTCGAGATGGGCGATCCGGCGTGGCATGGGTTCTTCCGCGTCGGTCACATGGGGCACCTGAATGCTCATGGGATGATGGGTGTGATTGGCGTGATGGAGGCGGGGCTTCAGGCCCTGCAAATTCCCCACACCGGCGGGGCCGTGGCCGCCGCCGCGGGTGTCATCGCCAAAGGCTAATGGAGTGGGTTATTCCCACTCCATCTCCTCATAGACGCGGCCCGCGTTCTTGGTGGCGAGCTCTTCGAAAGTGTCGAGGTGCTTCCACCGCTCTTGATCCACATAATAGGCGCCTGCCAGATCGCCGCCCTCATCTATATGTGCGCCGATCTTTTCCCGCAGGTCGACCAGATAGTCGCGGGTGTAGCGGCGGACTTGGTCAAAGTTTGTCGGATGGCCATGGCCGGGGATCACATAGGTTGGGGCCAGCGGCTCCAGCTTTTCGTCCCAGGTCTCGATCCAGCACTTGGTACAGGTGCCTTGGAAAATCGGCAGCATCCGTTCGTGGAACGCGATGTCACCTGCGATCATCATGCCCCATTGAGGAATCCAGACCTGCGTGTCACCCGGATCATGGGCGGGCCCGAGGTGCAGGACTTCGAGGTCGACGCCGCCAAGGGAAATGACTTCGCGGTCGGTAAAGCTGCGCGTGGGCAGGGCAATGGTGGTGCCTTCGGCTTTGTCCTGATTATAGAGCTGCATGCCCTGAAGGATGAAATCTGACTCCTCTTCGAAGGCAGCAATTGCGTCCACATGGGCCAGAATGTCTACGCCTTGTTCCGCCCAATAGGAATTGCCGAGCATCGCGTGCCCTTGACCGTTCTCGTTGATCACCAAAACCACGGGTTGGTCGGTGACGGCTTTGATCTCGTCGTGCAGCGCTTTGGCCAGTCGGTAGGACGCGCCGCCGTTTATGACCACGACGCCTTCGTCCGTCACGATGAAGGACAGGTTGTTGTTGTGGCCCGAGTTTTCGTAGGTCGGCGGGGCGGTCGCGCCGATCGCGGAGAAGACATGAGGGATGACCTCCACCGGCTTGGAATAGAGCTCTGACTGCGGGTACTGGTCGGCGATGTCCTCGCTGGCCCACGCCATGGATGCGCTGGTGCAGAGCAGCGCCGCAGTGAAAAATCTGGTCATGTGAAATCCTCCCAAACAAATAAATACATATGAATGTGATAGGGTAAAGGCGCTTATTCGTTCGGCGGTTCGAAAAGGGGTTGTGGATTTAAGTGAACGTATGTTCAATTAAGGCGATCCAGACCGCTCGGGGAGGGGCAGAATGGAAACGGTAGAGATATTCGAGGTCGGTCCGCGCGACGGTCTGCAAAACGAGAAACGTTTGATTCAGACCGCGGACAAGATTGCGTTGGTTGATCTTCTCAGCACGGCTGGGTTCCGACGGATCGAGGTCGCTAGCTTTGTCAGCCCGAAATGGGTTCCGCAGATGGCGGACAGCGCCGACGTCTTGGCAGGGATTACCAGAGGGCAGGGGATTTCCTATACCGCTTTGACCCCGAACATGCGTGGTCTCGAAGCGGCTATCGCGGCCAAAGCAGACGAGATCGCCATTTTCGCCTCTGCGTCCGAAGGGTTTTCCACGGCCAACCTGAATTGCTCGATCGACGAAAGCTTTGACCGCTTCGCACCTGTGGCCGAAGCGGCACGGGATGCTGGTTTGCCGGTGCGTGGCTATGTCAGCTGTGTGACCGATTGCCCCTATGACGGACAAATTGACCCTGCAACTGTGGCCCGCGTGGCCGAGAGGTTGATGGCTCTGGGCTGCTACGAGGTCTCTCTAGGTGACACAATCGGGCAGGCGCAACCGGAGCGCTTGGGGCAGATGTTGGACGCCGTTCTAGCTGCGATCCCTGCGGACAAATTGGCGGGGCACTACCATGACACCGCGGGTAGGGCGCTGCAGAATATCGAGGTGTCGCTGGACAAAGGTCTGCGGGTCTTTGACGCGGCTGCCGGCGGGTTAGGGGGCTGCCCCTACGCGCCTGGCGCGGCTGGGAATGTCGCCACCGAGGCCGTGCATCGGCGTCTGACGGAACTGGGGATAAGCACCGGCCTTGATCCCGAAATTATCGACGACGCCGCCAAATTTGCCCGCCAGATCAGAGGAACCGCAGATGCCTGAAACGATCCGCATAGACCAAGATGACCGCGGTGTGGCGACCATTTGGCTGAGCCGTACTGGAAAGCACAATGCCATGTCGGCGCTCATGATGGATGAATTGCACCATGCAGCGGTGACACTCGGGTCCGATGATTCTGTCCGCGTCGTGATTCTGTCGGCCGAAGGCAAAACCTTCTGCGCGGGTGGGGATTTGGGTTGGATGCGCGATCAATTCGACGCGGACGCTGCGACAAGACTTCGCGAAGCACGACGTTTAGCAGACATGTTGATGGCGTTGGACCGGATCCCGAAACCGCTTATTGGCCGGTTGCAAGGGAATGCGTTCGGGGGCGGGGTCGGTCTTGCTGCTGTATGTGACTGCGCCATTGGCGCCGATCACATTCAAATGGGGCTAACAGAAGTCAAGCTGGGACTCATTCCCGCGACCATCGGTCCTTATGTCATCGCCCGCATGGGGGCAGCGCGCGCACGTCAGGTTTTCTTTCAAGGACGGGTCTTTGATGCGCAGGAGGCCGTGCGCTTGGGCCTATTGGCTCGCGCAGTTCCCCTTGAAAATCTGGAAGACGCTGTCGAAGCCGAGGTCGCGCCCTATCTGGCGGCGGCCCCCGGTGCAGTGGCCAAGGCCAAGGCGTTGGTTCGTGAATTGGGGGGCGGCGCGGATCAGGCGCAGGTCGATGCATCGGTGACTGCTTTAGCTGAGGTTTGGGCTGGTACTGAGTCGTCCGAGGGAATCGCGGCCTTCTTTGACAAGCGTCCGGCGGCCTGGACAAAATGACCACCTCTGCCGGCGCGCAGATAAATTCCAGTGTACACCTGTACACAAAGGCTTTTTCCTACATTCCGCTTCGTGAATAAGTGGCTGTCTCTGTTGACCCTTTGTAGGGTCAGGCGTAAGAACTGACCAAGCATAGCAGCCAGTGAATGCGTTTATCGCAGGAAAGGAGCCACGCGTGGAAGAGATGCTACGGGAATACCTCCCCATTATCATCTTTCTAGCGGTCGCAATCGGCCTCGGGATCGTCCTGATCCTTGCAGCAGCCATTATCGCAGTCCGTAACCCCGACCCCGAAAAGGTCAGCGCATACGAGTGTGGCTTTAACGCCTTTGACGATGCGCGTATGAAGTTCGACGTCCGGTTCTACCTCGTGTCGATCCTTTTCATCATTTTCGACCTCGAAATTGCCTTCCTGTTCCCTTGGGCCGTCGCGTTCAAGGACATCAGCATGGTCGGTTTCTGGTCCATGATGTTGTTCCTTGGCGTGCTGACCGTCGGCTTTGCCTATGAATGGAAGAAGGGAGCACTCGAATGGGAGTGATGACCGGAGCCAACACCGCAGGTTTCGACCGTGAGGTCGCAACCCAGCAGTTGAACAAAGAGCTGCAGGACAAAGGTTTCCTGCTGACCTCGACCGAAGATATCATCAACTGGGCCCGTACCGGTTCGCTGCACTGGATGACCTTTGGTCTGGCGTGCTGCGCGGTCGAGATGATGCACACCTCGATGCCCCGCTACGACCTCGAGCGTTTCGGTACCGCGCCCCGCGCGTCCCCGCGCCAGTCGGACCTGATGATCGTTGCAGGCACCCTGACCAACAAAATGGCGCCCGCGCTTCGCAAGGTTTACGACCAGATGCCCGAGCCGCGTTACGTGATCTCGATGGGCAGCTGTGCAAACGGCGGCGGCTACTACCACTACAGCTATTCCGTTGTACGTGGCTGTGACCGTGTTGTGCCTGTGGACGTCTATGTTCCCGGGTGCCCCCCGACCGCAGAGGCGCTGGTTTATGGCATCCTGCAGCTGCAGCGCAAAATCCGCCGCACCGGTACGATCGAAAGGTAAGGCCCCATGTCCGACGCTTTGAAAGAACTTGGTGCGCACATCGAAATGCAGCGTCCCGACTGTGTTCTCGGTTGGGATGTCGCTTATGGCGAGCTGAATGTTGATGTGGCGCTGTCGAACATCGTCGCCTTCGTTGAATGGCTGAAGACTGACGCGACCTGCAAATTCAACACGCTGGTCGACATCACGGCTGTAGACTACCCCGAGCGCGCCAAGCGCTTCGATGTGGTTTACCATTTCCTGTCGATGTACCAGAACCACCGCGTCCGCGTGCGTGTCGCCACCCGTGAAGACGACGTTGTGCCTTCGATCACGCCGGTGCACCCCAGCGCGAACTGGTTCGAGCGTGAAGTCTTCGACATGTTCGGGATCCTGTTCTCGGGTCACCCCGACCTGCGCCGCCTGCTGACCGACTACGGTTTCCGTGGCCACCCGCTGCGCAAGGACTTCCCGACCACCGGTTATACCGAAGTGCGTTATGACGAAGAGCAGAAGCGCGTCGTCTATGAGCCGGTGAAGCTGGTTCAGGAATACCGCCAGTTCGACTTCATGTCGCCTTGGGAGGGTGCCGAATACATCCTGCCCGGCGACGAGAAGTCCAAGGCGAACGGTTAAGGGAAGGCTTGTGACATGATGGATGGCGCAAAATTCGACGACGCCCTGACCGGCGAACAGAAAATCCGCAACTTCAACCTGAACTTCGGCCCGCAGCACCCTGCGGCGCACGGCGTTCTGCGTCTGGTTCTGGAACTGGACGGCGAGATTGTGGAACGTGTGGACCCGCACATCGGCCTGCTGCACCGTGGCACCGAAAAGCTGATGGAAAGCCGCACCTACCTGCAGAACCTGCCGTATCTGGACCGCCTCGACTACGTGGCGCCCATGAACCAGGAACACGCATGGTGTTTGGCGATCGAAAAGCTGACCGGCACCGTGGTGCCCCGCCGTGCGAGCCTGATCCGCGTTCTGTTCTCGGAAATCGGCCGCATTCTGAACCACCTCTTGAACGTTACCACTCAGGCGATGGACGTGGGCGCGCTGACGCCGCCGCTGTGGGGCTTTGAAGAGCGTGAAAAGCTCATGATCTTCTACGAGCGCGCCTGTGGTGCCCGTCTGCACGCGGCGTACTTCCGTCCCGGTGGTGTTCACCAGGATCTGCCGCCAGCGCTGATCGACGACATCGAGGATTGGGCCAAGAACGAATTCCCCCAGTTTATGGAGGATCTGGACGGCCTGCTCACCGAGAACCGTATCTTCAAACAGCGTAACGCTGACATCGGTGTTGTGACCGAAGAAGACATCCAGGAATGGGGTTTCTCGGGCGTGATGGTTCGCGGTTCGGGCCTTGCTTGGGATCTGCGCCGCGCGCAGCCCTACGAGTGCTACGACGAATTCGACTTTCAGATCCCTGTCGGCAAAAACGGTGACTGCTACGACCGCTACCTTGTCCGTATGGAAGAGATGCGCCAGTCGATCCACATCATCCTGCAAGCGGTTGAGAAACTGCGCATGCCGGAAAACCAGGGTGACGTTCTGGCTCGCGGCAAGATGACTCCGCCGAAGCGTGGCGAGATGAAGACCTCGATGGAGGCTCTGATCCACCACTTCAAACTCTACACCGAAGGCTTCCACGTGCCCGAAGGTGAGGTTTACGCGGCTGTCGAGGCGCCCAAAGGCGAGTTCGGCGTTTACATCAAGTCCGACGGTTCCAACAAACCCTACCGCGCCAAGCTGCGCGCACCGGGGTACCTGCACCTGCAGGCGATGGATCACCTGACCCGCGGCCACCAGCTGGCTGACGTTGCGGCGATCATCGGGACCATGGACGTCGTTTTCGGTGAAATCGACCGCTGATCTGATTTAACGCCTGCCCTGATGGGGCGGGCGACATACTGCTACATCGCGGCCCCAGCGCTGGCGCGCCGCAAGACCCGTAAGGACCGTAAAGATATGCTTCGCCGTCTGCATCCTGAACAACCCGAGAGCTTTGCGTTCACGCCTGACAACCAGAAGTGGGCCGAAGCGCAGATCCAGAAGTATCCCGACGGCCGTGCGGCCAGTGCCATCATCCCTCTGCTGTGGCGTGCTCAGGAGCAAGAAGGCTGGCTAAGCCGTCCTGCGATTGAACACGTGGCCGAGATGCTGGGGATGGCCTACATCCGCGCGCTTGAGGTTGCGACCTTCTACTTTATGTTCCAGCTGCAACCCGTTGGTTCTGTTGCACACTTCCAGATTTGCGGCACCACCAGCTGCATGATCATGGGCGCAGAAGATCTGGTGTCGGTCTGCAAAAAGAAGATCGCGGCCAAGGCGCATCAGGTGTCCGAAGACGGCAAGTTCAGCTGGGAAGAGGTCGAATGTCTTGGTGCCTGCACCAACGCGCCCATGGCCCAGATCGGCAAAGACTACTACGAAGACCTGACCCCCGAGGGTCTGGAAAAGATGATCGACGATATGGCCAAAGGCGAGGTGCCGCTGCCCGGTCCCGCGAACGGACGCTACACGTCGGAGCCCAAGGGCGGTCTGACCGCTCTGACCGAGGGCGAGCGCGAGCACGAGTACAACGGCTCGGTCCAGCGCGCCCACGACATCGGCGACACCCTGAAGCGTATCGACGGCACCGAAGTTCCGTTCTCGGCGCCTTGGTTGGACAAAGCGGCTGACCACGGGTCGCGTCTGGCCGGTGGCCCGTCCACTCAGGCCGAAGCCGCTGCCGAAGCGCCTGCGGTGAAGCCGGTTGCTGACGACAGTGCCGCGAAGCCCGAGACAGACACCACCAAGCCGGTCGCCGAGGAAAACAAAGGCGAAGAGGCTGTTGCAACCGAAGCTGACAAGCCCGCAACTCTGGAAGCAGCCCGCGACGGTCAAGCCGATGACCTGAAGATGATCAAAGGCGTTGGTCCCAAGCTCGAAGAAATGCTGAACGGCATGGGCTTCTACCACTTCGACCAAATCGCTGCTTGGACCGACAAGGAACTGGCATGGGTTGACCAGAACCTCGAAGGGTTCAAGGGCCGCGCGAGCCGCGACGAGTGGGTCGCTCAGGCCAAGCAACTGGCAGCGGGCGAGGAAACCGAGTTCGCCGCACGTGCCAAGAAAGACGGCATCTACGACAACTAATCGACTGACCGGGACACAGCCTTCGCAATGACCACCGAAACACACAAAATGGACCACACCGCCGCATGCTGGGGCATTGCGGGCGTGTTGGCTGTGATCGTGTTCGGCATGTCGCTGGGAATGGCAGAGTTCTCGGTCATCGTATCTCTGGCGTGGTCGGGCGTCATGTTCCTGAGTGCGGGGCTCTACTTGATGTGGATGCTCTGCCCCGAGGAACTGGGCTTTGGCGCCGCAGAGTTGTCCCATGTCTCCCAGTCGGTTGTGCTGGGATCCGAAATGTCACCCGTCTCGCCGGTTGGCTCCACGTTCCGCGAAGGCGCGGAGCAGGGGACCGGCGCAGAGGGGTAAGTCGCGTCGCAGGACTGTCTGCGGCACAGGTGTGGGGGTAGGGCCCCCGAGCAAGGAGTAGATGGGCGTATGAGCAGCCATCAGGACCAACATACCGCCCGTCAGGGCCGGACTCTGGCCTTGGTTGTTGCCGGCACCATGCTGGTTTGGCTGGCGGCGCAGTGGGTTGGTCCCCGGTTGGGATTGCCCGTGCGATACGTCTTCTTGTTTGATTTCGCTGCGTTGGCGGCCTTTGTCTGGGCCATCGTCGTGGCATTCCGGATCTGGCGTACCAACCGTCACGACAATGAAAGGTGATCTCTCATGCTGAAGGATCAGGACCGCATCTTTACCAACATCTACGGGATGCAAGACCGTAGCCTGAAGGGCGCAATGAAGCGCGGCCATTGGGACAAAACCGCTGATCTGATCGCGCTGGGTCGCGACGAGATCATCGAGCGCATGAAGGCATCCGGCCTGCGCGGTCGCGGTGGTGCGGGCTTCCCCACCGGTCTAAAGTGGTCGTTCATGCCCAAGCAGAGCGATGGCCGCCCTGCCTATCTGGTCATCAACGCGGATGAATCCGAGCCAGGCACCTGTAAAGACCGCGAGATCATGCGTCACGACCCGCATACCCTGATCGAGGGTGCGCTGATTGCGTCGTTCGCCATGAACGCCAACACCTGCTACATTTACATCCGCGGCGAATATATCCGCGAGCGCGAGGCCCTGCAGGCCGCGATTGACGAATGCTATGACGCTGGCCTGTTGGGTAAGAATGCAGCGAAGTCGGGCTACGACTTTGACCTCTACCTGCACCACGGCGCGGGCGCTTACATCTGCGGCGAAGAGACCGCTCTGATCGAAAGCCTTGAAGGCAAAAAGGGAATGCCCCGCATGAAGCCGCCATTCCCTGCGATGGCTGGTCTCTATGGTTGCCCGACGACTGTGAACAACGTTGAATCCATTGCGGTTGTGCCGACCATTCTGCGTCGCGGCCCCGAGTGGTTCGCAGGCTTTGGCCGTCCCAACAACGCGGGCACCAAGCTCTTCGCGATCTCGGGTCACGTTAACAACCCTTGCGTCGTCGAAGAAGCGATGTCGATCTCCTTTGAGGAGCTGATCGAAAAGCATTGCGGCGGCATCCGTGGCGGCTGGGACAACCTGCTGGCGGTTATCCCCGGCGGCTCGTCCGTGCCTTGTGTGCGCGGCGAAAAGATGCGCGACGCGGTCATGGACTTTGATTACCTGCGCGGCGAACTGGGCTCGGGCCTTGGCACCGCGGCGGTCATCGTCATGGACAAGCAGACCGACATCGTCAAAGCGATCTGGCGCCTGTCGAAGTTCTACAAGCACGAGAGCTGTGGCCAGTGTACCCCTTGCCGCGAAGGCACTGGCTGGATGATGCGCGTCATGGACCGTCTGGTCCGCGGCGAGGCAGAATTGGAAGAAATTGACATGCTGTTCCAGGTGACCAAGCAGGTCGAAGGCCACACCATCTGTGCTCTGGGTGACGCGGCTGCGTGGCCGATCCAGGGTCTGATCCGCAACTTCCGCGAGGAAATCGAGGATCGCATCAAGGCTCAGAAGGCTGGCAAAATCAGCGCAGCGGTTGCGGCGGAGTAAGATCCAGTGCAGCAGCCCCTCAACCACCATCTGGCAGAGCTGAACGTCGGGCGCCTTGTCGCGCCGACCGACGATCCGCGCGTGGCCGAGTTCATGGGTGCGCTTGATCGCATCAATGGCCTTGGCAAGGGGATGCCCGGCTTTGTCTGGATGATGGAAGGGTCGGGCGAGCCCGGCACCGGCAACACCGAAGCCAAGATCGGCGGCGACCCCCAGCACGTCAGCAACTTGACCGTCTGGGAAAATGTCGAGACGCTGGAAAACTTTGTCTGGAATACCGTGCATCGGCAATTCTACGAGCGTCGGACCGAATGGTTCGAGGTTCTTGGGGAGTTGCATTTCGTGATGTGGTGGGTGCCCGAGGGGCACCAGCCGACGCTCGAAGAGGGGCTGGAAAAGCTGGCCCACCTTCGCAAGCACGGCTCCAGCGACTTTGCGTTTGATTGGGCATGGCTCGAACAAGCGAAACTATACAAGGCAGGGCGCTGCGGCGCCATTGCTGCGGAGTGAATGTAATGCGTGGTCTGACAGCAACCTTTCTGATTTCTGCGCTGGCCCTCTCGGCCTGCGGAAAAGGCGCCTTTGAATACGCGGGCTCTAACCATCGGGCCAAAGTAAAGACCGCTCGGGCGGATCGTGCCGTGATGGTCATCCCGACCAAGAATGTGTCCGACGGGCTTGATGGCGCGCGTGCGGCGGCTGAATTCGAAGCGACCCGTCACTGCATCCATTACTTTGGCACCTCGGACATTGTCTGGACGGTTGGTCCTGAAACCCCCGACGATCAACTGCCGATCGACGGAGAGACCGTGACCTTCTCTGGGGAGTGTGCCGCGTGAAAGCAGCCATCCTCATAGCGGTCCTTGCGGCGGGGACGGCTCAGGCCAAAGTCCCCCTCAGCGATGTGAAGCCGATCAATGACGGGCTGACCGCTGTGGCAATCGCGGACCATATCCGTGTGAACTGTGACGATATTTCGGCCCGCCTCGTGGTTGCGTGGCGCTATATCGGCCAGCTCGAGGATCAGGCCAAAGCGATGGGGTACTCGGAAGAAGAGATCGAGGATTTCGTCACCGACAAGTCCGAGAAGAAGCGTGTTGCTGGTTTGGCAGCGGACTACATCCGCGCCCACAATGCGCAGCCCAAAGACGCGAAAACCCTGTGTGCCCTCGGCCGTGCCGAGATCGCCGCAAGCTCGCCCATTGGCCAGCTTTTGAGGGAGAATTGAGAATGCGCAAGCTGATCCTGATCTCCGCCGCCGTTCTGATGCCCTTGGCTGCTCAGGCGCGCGATATCACCGCGGACGAGACCGTTCGCGGGTTTGTGACAACATCGGTTCTGGCGGCCAAAGTCGCGCAGGGCTGCAAAAAGATTTCTGTTTCGACAGAGGGTCTGCTGGCGCTCCAGCTGGATGTGACCGCTCATATCGAAGCAGAGAACTACACCGTTGAAGAAGCCGCGCCCCTTCAGGACGAGGCCTTCAACGCAGAGATCGAAGAGGCCGCTGTGGCCCAGATCAAGGAACGTGGCTTCGACCCGCAAAAGGCCAAGGACCTTTGCGCGTTCGGGACCGAAGAGATGACGAAGGGCAGCCCCGTGGGCGCTGTTCTGGAAAGCAGGTGAGAAGATGACGGAACTTCGCAAGATCATCATTGACGACAAAGAGATCGAGGTCGATCCCGCCATGACCTTGATTCAGGCCTGTGAAGAGGCCGGGGTCGAAATTCCGCGCTTCTGCTATCACGAGCGCCTGACCATTGCGGGCAACTGCCGCATGTGCCTTGTCGAGGTTGTTGGCGGTCCGCCGAAGCCCGCGGCAAGCTGCGCGATGCAGGTCCGCGACCTGCGCCCTGGCCCGGAAGGCCAGCCGCCTGTCGTGAAAACCAACTCGCCCATGGTCAAAAAGGCCCGCGAAGGCGTGATGGAATTTCTGCTGATCAACCACCCGCTGGATTGCCCGATCTGCGACCAGGGCGGTGAGTGCGACCTGCAGGACCAAGCGATGGCCTATGGCGTAGACTTCTCGCGCTACCGCGAGCCCAAGCGCGCTGTGGACAACCTGAACCTCGGCCCGCTTGTTGGTACCGCGATGACCCGCTGCATCAGCTGCACCCGCTGCGTTCGCTTCACCACCGAAGTTGCTGGCATCACCCAGATGGGCCAGACCGGCCGCGGCGAAGATGCAGAGATCACCAGCTACTTGAACGAGACGCTGGACAGCGAGCTGCAGGGCAACATCATCGACCTGTGCCCCGTTGGCGCACTGACCTCGAAGCCCTACGCCTTTACCGCGCGTCCGTGGGAACTGACCAAGACGGAAACCATCGACGTGATGGACGCTCTGGGCTCGAATATCCGCGTGGACACCAAAGGCCGCGAAGTCATGCGGATTATCCCGCGCAACAACGACGGCGTGAACGAAGAGTGGCTGTCGGACAAATCGCGTTTCGTCTGGGACGGCCTGCGTCGCCAGCGTCTGGATCGCCCCTATGTCCGCGAAAACGGCAAACTGCGCCCCGCGTCTTGGGACGAAGCACTGGGTGCCGCAGCCGCCGCGATGAAGGGCAAGAAGGTCGCCGGTCTGATCGGTGATCTGGTTCCTGTGGAAGCTGCCTACGCTCTGAAGCAACTGGTCGAAGGTCTGGGTGGCAAAGTGGAATGCCGCACCGACGGCGCGAAACTGCCCGCAGGCGTTCGCGGCGCCTATGCCGGCACTGCAGCGATCGAGGATCTGGACGACGCGTCTGAAATCCTGCTGGTTGGTACCAACCCCCGCTCTGAAGCACCTGTTTTGAACGCACGCATCCGCAAGGCTTGGCTGCGCGGCGCGAACGTTTCGGTCATCGGCGATGCCGTTGATCTGACCTACGACGTGACCAACCTTGGCACGGACCGTTCGGCTCTGGCCAACGCGTCGGTCAATGGCGGCGTGATCATCGTGGGGCAGGGCGCCTTGAACGAACTGGACGGCGAAGCAGTTCTGTCGACCGTCTTCAAGATGGCCGCAGCATCGGGTGCAAAGGTTCTGATTCTGCACACCGCCGCATCGCGGGTTGGTGCGATGGACGTCAACGCAGTGACCGAGGGCGGCCTGAAGGCAGCTCTGGAAGGCGCGGACGTGATCTACAACCTTGGCGCGGACGAAGTCGAAATCGACGCGGGCGCGACTGTGATCTATCAGGGCAGCCATGGCGACCGCGGGGCGCACCGCGCGGACATCATCCTGCCCGGCGCAGCCTATGTCGAAGAGCAGGGCCTGTTCGTGAATACCGAAGGTCGTCCGCAGCTTGCGCTGCGCGCAGCCTTCCCTCCGGGTGAAGCCAAAGAAAACTGGGCCATCCTGCGCGCGCTGTCCGCACATCTCGATGCAACCCAGCCGTGGGATACGCTAGTTCAGTTGCGTCAGGCGCTGGTCGGTGACGTCCCGCACCTCGCGATGGTGGATCAGGTGATCGAAAACGAAGCGCCGAGCCTCGAGGACAAACCCTTGGGCAAGGGCGAAGCGACCTTCGTCTACGCGGTCAAAGATCACTACCTGACCAACCCGATTGCCCGCGCAAGCGCACTGATGGCCGAACTGTCGGCCAATGCCAAAGCGCGCCGCGACCAGAAGATCGCCGCCGAGTAATGCGCGGCGCGGTTGCCATATCCTGCGGCCTGATGGCCCTGTCGGTTGCGGCCTGTGCCTCTACCGATGGGGCTGCACCTGTGCCCTTTACCCCCGAGTATAATGGTGTCCGCACCGCGCTGCTTGAGGGCGACCTGGTGAATTTCTTGGTCGAAATGAAGGGCGCACGGGGCGCGGAGGATCTGGAAGCCTATGCAGAGTGTGCGGCCGCGCAATATGCGTTGATCCGCGGATACGGTTTTGCCCGCCATGTGCGGACGAATGTAGATAATCAGGGTAGCCTTTGGCGAGCAGATGCGGTTTACACCATCTCGCCGGCGCTGCCGCGCGGCCTTAGCACGATTGACGCCGAAGTCACCGTGCAGAACTGCGCAGAAAACGGAATACCGACGGTGTGAGGACCCATGGCAGACTTTTTCACCACCCCTTTGGGCATCTTCGTCATCATCTTCGCTCAGTGCCTTGCCGTGCTGGGTTTCGTGATGATTTCGCTGCTCTTTCTCGTTTACGGCGACCGTAAAATCTGGGCTGCGGTCCAGATGCGCCGTGGCCCCAACGTGGTGGGCGTCTTCGGCCTGCTGCAGTCCGTTGCTGACGCACTGAAATACGTCACCAAAGAGATCGTCATCCCGGCGGGCTCGGACAAGGTCGTCTTTATGATGGCGCCGCTGACCAGCTTCGTTTTGGCGGTAATCGCTTGGGCGGTGATCCCGTTTGCAGATGGCTGGGTGATCTCGGACATCAACGTCGCGATCCTTTACGTCTTCGCCGTTAGCTCGCTTGAAGTTTATGGCGTGATTATGGGCGGTTGGGCGTCGAACTCAAAGTACCCCTTCCTTGGCTCGCTGCGCTCGGCGGCTCAGATGATTTCGTATGAGGTCTCGATCGGCCTGATCATCATCGGTGTAATCATCTCGACCGGTTCGATGAACTTCGGTGACATCGTCGCAGCACAAGATGGTCGCTTTGGCTTCTTCAGCTGGTACTGGCTGCCGCACCTGCCTATGGTCTTCTTGTTCTTCATCTCGGCACTGGCGGAAACAAACCGCCCTCCGTTCGACCTTCCCGAAGCGGAATCGGAACTGGTTGCCGGTTATCAGGTGGAATACAGCTCGACCCCGTTCCTGCTGTTCATGGCGGGTGAATACATCGCGATCTTCCTGATGTGTGCGCTGACTTCGCTGCTGTTCTTCGGTGGCTGGCTGTCGCCGATCCCCGGTCTGCCCGATGGCGTTCTGTGGATGGTTGCGAAGATGGCGTTCTTCTTCTTCCTCTTCGCAATGGTCAAGGCGATCACCCCGCGTTACCGCTACGACCAGCTGATGCGCCTGGGTTGGAAAGTGTTCCTGCCGCTGTCGCTGGGTTGGGTCGTGATCGTCTCCTTCTTTGCGAAATTCGAACTGTTCTGGGGCGCATATGCTCGCTGGACGGTAGGGGGCTAAGATGGACCTGCGCGGCGCCATTCTGGACGCGAAATACAAAGACATGATCTCGCTCGCCGATTTCATTGTCACAGATTGCAACCTTCCGGCTGAGGATGCGGATGGACATCCGCTTCCCCAGCAATCGGAACTCGCCGCTGCCATCTTCCGGTGGGCAGCGATGACCGGAACTCACGGAGAGAGCTAATGGCTGAGATCGACTATACCCGCGCGGCCAAGTACTTCCTGCTCGCGGACTTCTTCAAAGGCTTCAAGCTTGGCATGAAGTACTTCTTCGCGCCCAAGCCGACCGTGAACTATCCCCACGAAAAGGGCCCGCTGTCGCCCCGTTTCCGTGGCGAACATGCCCTGCGCCGTTATCCCAATGGCGAAGAGCGTTGCATCGCCTGCAAACTCTGCGAAGCAATCTGCCCCGCTCAGGCCATCACCATCGACGCCGAGCCCCGTGATGACGGCAGCCGCCGCACCACGCGCTATGACATCGACATGACCAAGTGCATCTACTGCGGCTTCTGTCAGGAAGCTTGCCCCGTGGACGCCATCGTCGAAGGCCCGAATTTCGAATTCGCGACCGAAACCCGCGAGGAACTGTTCTACAACAAGGAAAAGCTCCTTGAGAACGGTGCACGCTGGGAAGCAGAGATCGCCCGTAACCTCGAGCTGGATGCACCTTACCGATGACCGACGCCAAGAACATCTTCGAGCAGATGATGGCTCAATCGCTGGAAATGGCGAAGGCCATCAACCCCGCGCTTGAGAACTTCTCGCCCAAAGACTTCGAGGCAATGTGGCCAACGCTTCCGCGGGAGATGATGGAATTTGCCTTTGGCAAAACCATGAACCCCGAAGGTCTGGACAGCAAGACACGGCTGCTTCTGACGCTGGCAGGTTTGACCTGTCAGGGGGCAGTGGCCGAACCCCAAATTCGTCTGACCGTGCGCCACGCGCTCGAGGCAGGCGCAACCAAACAGGAGATCGCCGAGGCTATTGGCCAGATGGCGATGTTCGCGGGTATTCCCGCCATGTCCAAAGCGGCGTCCATCGCCCAAGAGGTCATGGCAGAGACAAAGGACGAACCGAAATGAGCGTAGCTGAACTTTCCTTCTACCTCTTCGCGCTAAGCACCGTGATCGGCGGTCTGATGACCGTGCTTGGCCGCAACCCTGTTCACTCGGTGCTCTGGCTCATTCTGGCGTTCATTTCGTCGGCGGGTCTGTTTGTGCTGATGGGCGCAGAATTCGTGGCGATGCTGCTGGTCATCGTTTATGTGGGCGCGGTCGCCGTGCTCTTCCTCTTCGTAGTTATGATGCTGGACGTCGACTTCGCAGAGCTGAAGGCCGGCATGGCCAAGTATCTGCCGGTCGCGCTTCTGATCGCAGTGATCCTGATGATGCAGTTCGCCATGGCGTTCGGCGCTTGGGACAGCAGCGAACTGGCCGAAGGGCAGCGTGCAGCACCTGTCGCGGCGGATGTTCAGAACACCGCGCAGCTGGGTGGTCTGATCTACGATAAATACTTCCTGCTGTTCCAACTCGCGGGCCTGATTCTGCTGGTTGCGATGATCGGTGCGATCGTTCTGACTCTGCGTCACCGTCCGGATGTCAAACGCCAGAACGTTCTGGCCCAGATGTACCGCGATCCTGCAAAGGCGATGGAACTCAAGGATGTGAAGCCCGGTCAGGGGCTCTGATAAATGCACGAGCTTGTGCTGTTGCTCGAGCGCTTCTGGACAACGTTCGGATTGGTTGGACTGACAGCACCATGGGCTCTGAAGGCGGGCGCGACCTGGATTTGCGTGCGCTGGTTTAGAAACAGACGGCGCGTCGGCTGAGGCCGGCCGCCACCAAAACGTAAACGCCCGCCGCAATGTACGGCGGGTTCACCAAGGACAAAGACCCGAGGGACGACATGATTGGTTTGGAACATTACCTGGTGGTCGCGGCGACGCTGTTCGTCATCGGCATCTTCGGCCTCTTCCTGAACCGGAAGAACGTCATCATCCTGCTGATGTCGATCGAACTGATGCTGCTGGCCGTGAACATCAATATGGTGGCTTTCTCCAGCCACTTGGGCGATCTCGTCGGTCAGGTCTTCACTCTCTTCATTCTCACGGTTGCTGCAGCCGAGGCCGCGATTGGTCTGGCCATTCTGGTCTGCTTCTTCCGGAACCGCGGCACCATCGCCGTGGAAGACGTCAACGTGATGAAAGGCTAAGGGGCCAATGGAAACCATCATTCTCTTTGCCCCGCTAGTGGGGGCGATTGTCGCCGGCTTCGGCTGGCGCTTCATCGGCGAGCA